>DASZOC010000067.1:0-28555 GCA_035550975.1 Actinomycetota bacterium
CTCATGGGGGGCGGGGGAGGCGATTACCTCTACGACGGCTTCGGGAACGACTCCTCCGACGGGGGAGAAGGCGATGACACGCTCCAGAACGTAGTGGGTTCCCGCGGACTTAGCACCCGCTCCGACGACGACCTTTATGCCGGCGGCCCCGGAAGAGATCTGCTCGCGCTCACGGCGGGGGCGCGGATGAGTCTGACGATCGACCTAGCTGCAGGCACTGTTCGCGGTCTCGGTTCGGACAGGCTGGCGGGCATCGAGGACGCTCGTGGTGGCATGGGCGACGACACCTTGATCGGGGATGACAGCGCCAACCATCTCGACGGTTACGGCGGGAACGACACCGTTCGCGGCGGAGCCGGAGATGACACGATCCAAGGTGGCAGCGGTTCGGACCAGCTTTTCGGTGGCGAAGGGATCGACGTCGCGTATTGGGAGGCGACGGATGTCTGTGTCGCCCACGGCATGGTCATCGACCTTGCGGCTGGAACCACAAGCGGTCCGCCATCCATGGCCGACAACCCGTACTGCGCATTCACCGACGCGATGTCGGGGCTCGAAAACGTCACCAGCCCCCCGCAGACCGAGGACACCATCCTCGGCGACGACGGTGCGAACGTCATCTACGGCGATGGCCAGCTGTCGGATGCCGATGCCGGCTCGCTACACGGAGCGGCGGATCACATCGAGGGTCGAGGCGGCGACGACTCGTTGTATGGCGAAGGTGGCGACGACACGATCGAGGGTGGGGCGGGTACCGACACGATCGATGGAGGCAGCGGGACCGACACCTGCACCGGAGGCGAAGTCGTCATCCGCTGCGAATAGCTCCGACGTTTGAACCACTACAAGAAGTGATACCTAGTCCAGCCAGATAAGCAGTCGAACGTTGGCACCGGGCGTGAAGAAAGGTTTGCTTTCGATCGTGTATCCGTCGCACCTCTCGACGCGCAGATACTTGATGCTCTCGTAGCCGGGTCCGGCATCGGGATTCCACGGATCTGCACCCGGGAACAGACCGACATTCGACGACTCCGCAACGAGCTGCCCACTGCTGGTGAACAGCAGGAGATCGAAGTCGTGGGCTGAAGGCCACTCCCACTCTTGCCGAATCGTCAACTCCGCCTCCTTGCTACTGGTGGCGATCTGGATGTTGAAGAATCGGGTGTCCTCCACCACGGGCTCTGTGAGCGCGTAGAGCGAAGGTCCGTGCTCGTACTCGATCACGAGCGGCTTCTTCGGGGTCGCTTTCTCTGTGACTGGGAGCACGGGTGCTTTCACCGCACGCTGCTTCTGTTTGCTGTAGCTGTCCTCGCCAGGCTCCACGGCTCGATACGGACGACATCGGGTAGGGGCGGCGTGAGAAGGCGAGAGGGAGACAACCTGTCCGACAATCAAAAAGATGACCGTCCAAACCCGCATCCTCATGCCTGGCCTTTCGCCGCGACGAATCAAAACCCTCCTGTCGATCGCAGAACGGACCACATAGCCGCCCTTGCGCTCAGGAACGGTCCGGGAACGTCCTGTAGGAGGAGTAGCGCGCACTGCGACGCACATCGCGGCTGTCGGTGTATGCGACGTCGCTCCCGCGGCCCCCGCGGATGACGTCTCTCGCACCGTCGTGACCGTCGAATTCATCGTTGCCGGTCCCACCAACGAGGACGTCGCCGCCGGAATCGCCGTAGATCTCATCGTTGCCCGACCAACCGTCGATGCGTTCGCCGCGGCCGGAACCCTCCATGTAATCGGCATAGCGCGAACCGATGACGATCTCGGGTTGGATCAGCTGGTCCTTCGCCCATCCGTTGCTCGTCATCTCTCTAAGGAAGATGAACACCATTGAGCCGGCGTTCCTGTAGCTGATGGTGTCGGTGCCGCGGCCCCCGATGAAGATCTGCCGCGCGCGATCTCCTTTCATCAGGTCGTTGCCCGCGCCGCCGAAGATCTTGTCGCCGGCTCCGACGCCGATCAGGGTGTCGTTGCCGCCCCCGCCGCATATGGAGTCGAGGTTTTCCGTCCCCCGCAGGGTGTCGCTCGAGTCGGACCCCGTGATGGAGCACGTCACCCGCCGCTGCTCACGAGCGCTGTTGTTGGATAGATCGGCGTCCTCCACGCTCGAGGAAACGCGTGCTTCGACGGTTGCGGGCCCGGGGGCGTTCGCGTCGGCGTAGACCCCGACGACCCATCGCTCCTGACCGGGCCCGATCCCTAGCCTGCAACGGAAGTCGTTACAGCTCGTTGCGTCGTCGTAGATGATGGAGCCATCCCAGTCGGAGGGAACGGACCACCAGGTGTAGGCAGGGTTCCGCTCTGTGGGGAAGAAGTCGTAGCGCACGGTCGCGGTCGTGCGATTGGGACCGTCGTTGCGAACCTTGATGACGAAGGTGTATTCACGGCCGATGACGAGGGCCCCGTCGTGGATCCGGTCGTAGGTCCGGTCTCCCCTGTAGACGGTGACCGTGACGGAGAGGTCGGCGCTTCCTTCAGCGGCTGCAGGCGTGGTCGTAACGATCAGCGACGTCAGCAGGACAACAACGGTGGCGACGGCACGAACTACCTCGTTCATCGAGCGCGTCATCAGGACTCGAGCGTAGACCGAGTCCGTCCTCCCGTGCCTCACGCCCGACTTATTTGTGCGGCTGGAGCGGGAGGTCGGAGAGGAAGCACACAGGTCTCTGGTCTGCCGAGACGCGTAATGGGCAGCGGTGACCTACCAGTCGTCGCCGCTGCGGGGGTCGCACGAGATCTCGCTCTTGAGGTCCACGTTCGCTGACGGACCGAAGCGCAAGACCATGACGTAGCCGTCTTCCTCTTCGGAATGGAACAGCCCGTCGGGGCGGCGGACGAAGGTAGGACCTTGCCATCGCTCCCATCCAAGTCGCTCGTAGAAGTCAAAGACGTCCGTCCCGAGCGCGCCGAGCTCGTAGCTGGCACGGATGTGTTCTGCTGCTTTGCTCATCACGACCGTTCCCAGTCCTCGTCGCCGCAGCTCCGGGTGCGTCGCGACCCCCTCGACATAGCCGCACCTAAACATCCGGTGGTTCTCTTCGATATCTCTTCTCACGACAGCAGCATGGCTGACGATCAGACTCTCTTGACGGATGAAGAAATGCCGCCCTCCGATCGTGTGTTCCCAGTCCTCTTCTGAGAAGCCCTCCGGAAACGCAACCGTCATCAAGTCACGGATCCGCTGGAGGTCTTCGGATCCGGCAGACAGGTCACGACGACAAGCCGGTCGCTCACCATTGCAGGTCTTTCAAATGAGCGATTTACCCACTTCCGGGTGCCTCGGCAGGTTCACATGCATCGCCTTTCTGCTCGTTTGCCGCTGTAGCAGGAATGCAATAGCCACAGCGGCAAACGGTAAAGCGATCAGGGGTCAACCTCTTCAGCAGAACCCTCGGGATGCCGATGAGGAATGTGACAAACGAGCCGCGTGCGGGCAAACCCGGGGCGCAAACCCGGGCGCGCAAAGCAAGGGATCTCGGGAAAGTCCGGGATCGCCCAGCTATCGAAGGGAGTGGTTATGGATCGTCGCATCGTCTCTGCCGCGATGGAACTCGGTCACGGTGAGCAGGAGCACCTGGCACCCAACCGACTCGTGGCGCTCTTCGTGGTCGGCCTCACCGCTCTAGTGGCGATGATGCTCGCTGCCGCAACTCCGGCACTGGCCACCGAATCCGAGTCCGCTACCCAGGTCGAGGACGGTGTCTCGCGCGAAGAGGAGAGCGAGGAAGACGTCGACGACGAAGACTCCGATGACGACTCCGAGGGCACGACCGCGGGGGACGTCTCGGCGGCGACGCAGGCCACGGGCGACTCCGGCCGGGACAACTCCGCCGGGACCACCGCGGGGGACGTCTCGGCGGCGACCGCGGCCACGGGTGACTCGGGCCGCGACAACTCTGCCGGCACCACCGCGGGCGACGTGTCGGGTGCGACCGCCAAGACCGGTGACTCGGGCCGCGACAACTCTGCCGGCACCACCGCCGGCGACGTGTCGGGTGCGACCGCCAAGACCGGTGATTCGGGCCGCGACAACTCTGCCGGCACCACCGCCGGCGATGAATCTGGAGCGACGGGCGCCAACGACTAAGGCCGCTACGGGGATCGACGAGAGAGGGCCGGTTCGCCGGCCCTCTTCTATCTCTGGCGGCGGCCGCCGAGCCGCGGCCGGATGCGCCCGAGGATCGGTTTTGTCGGGAGCATTCCGATCATCGGCTCCATCATCGCTACCACCTCGCTTGCAGGAGGTCGCGCCTCGGGTTCTTTCTGCAGACAGGCGACGAGGATGTCGCGGACCGGCTCCGGGGCATTCCGTGGTGGCGCCGGCGGATCCGAAGCTCGCTGCGGGAACCGCACCTCCGGCACGTGTTCGTGTTGCTCCTTGTCGTAGTGGGGGCGCGGGAATGGGACCCGACCTGCCACCGCGTGGAACAGCGTCGCTCCGATTCCCCACACGTCGGCCGCGGGTCCGAGCTCGCCGCTGCCCGCGTCACACTGCTCCGGGGCCATGTATGCATCGGTTCCAACGTAGCCCTTGATCTTCTTCGCAGCATCGAAGCTTCGAGCGATGCTGAGGTCGATCAGGCGCGGGGGGACGCCCATCACGATGTTGCGCGGTTTGACGTCGAGGTGGACCACCCGCTGAGCGTGGAGGTAGTGCACGGCGGCGCAGACCTGGACCATGAGCGGCAGCAGCTGCTCGAGGGGAAGCGGGCCGTGGCGCCGCAGCAGCGACGCGAGGTTCGGCCCCTCGAGGTGCTCCATCACCACGTGTGGGCGGTCGCCTTGTGCAACAACGTCGAATCCGCGCACGACGACGGGATGGCGTAGGCCGAGCAGCAGATCCGCTTCGCGTCGCATCGCCCTCAACAGATGCGTGTCGTCCAGCAGGTGGGGTCGCACGCATTTGGCCACGACGGGGGCCAGCATCGTCTCGTCCCACGCTAGATACGCCTCGTAGTCGCTACCGCCGCCTAGCAGCTCGAGCGCGTAGCGCCCGGGCACGATCTCGTCACCTTCCTGCCAGCGCCAAGACGTCTCGTCTTTCTCGGTTCCGTCGCCCGCCGGTCGTGGAACGTTTCGATCAGGCGCACCCCTCATAAGGAAGATAGTAGGCGGCTACCGCCGTGACATTCGTGAGCCGCCGCCACACTCGGTGACATCTGTTCTAGGGGAAGCTCGCGACGAAGGACGTTCTCGATTGGAGGGTTTTTGTTGGAACGGTTATCGATCTGTGCGGCAGATGACGAGGTGACGCATGTCTAAGAGCCCGAACCGCCGCCCGATGCCTGTGACGAGGAAGGGCGGGGCACAGCGCAAGAGCAAGAAGGCGCAGCCGAAACTCTGGTACCAGCGGGTCGGCCTCGCTACCTGGATCGTTGCCGGTCTCGCGGTGGTGGTCGTCATGTTCGCCCTGCTGAGCAGGGGCGACGACGTGGCGGAGGGTCCGCGCGCCCTGCCGGTCGTCGGCGCCGACCTCCATTCCCTGGTCATGGACCCGACGGACCCAGAGCGGCTGTTCATCGGCAGTCACCAGGGGGTAACGGCGTCGACCGACGGCGGCGACACCTGCGAGGTCGTCGACAGCCTCGACGGAGCCGACGCGATGGGATGGGCTTTCACCGACGAGACGATCCTCGTCGGGGGCCATCCCGGCCTCTACGTCTCCAACGATGGTGGCGACAAGTTCGAGCAGCGAAATGAGGGCCTGCCGAACAGCGACGTCCACGCGCTCGGCGCGGGTGCCGGAGGCATCTACGGGGCCTCCCCCGGCGCGGGGTTGTTTGCGTCGACGGATGGCGGCGAGACATGGACCGTCCGCAACGAAGACGTCGGCCGCGGCTTCATGGGCAAGATCCTGGTCGACCCGGACGACCCCGACCACGTGGTCGCGCCCGACATGCAAGCGGGCGCGGTCGAGAGCAGGGACGGTGGTAAGACGTGGGACCCGCTCGGCGGAGGCCAGGGAGCGATGTGGGCGACCTGGGATCCGACCGACACCGACGACATCTTCGGAGCGGTCTGACGCCGTGTTACAGGGGCGAGAGAGCGTCGACGGCCCCGGATTCCGCGTAGCATCGTCGCCGGATGGTCCTCTCACTGCGCGCGAAGATCGGGCTCGCGATCGTCTCGATCGTCGGCCTATCGATCTACTTCGTGATCCTCGACTATGGCGTCAACGCGGGCCGGATCCACTACGGCGTGAAGGTTGCCGACATCGACGTCGGGGGATTGACCCAAGAGGAGGCCAGAGAGGTTCTGGAAGAGCGGGAGGAGCAGCTGCGCGACCAGCCGGTGCTCGTCACGCGTGAGGGCCTCACCTGTCATTTCGAGCCGAACGAGATCGGGTGGGAGGGACGACCCTTCGTAACCTCGGTCGCGGCGTATCGCATCGGCCGCGGCGAGTCACGGATCGCGGCGCTCGCGGCGCGGGCCAAGGCGTGGTTGTCCGGAGCCACCGTGGACTGGGCCGACCGCGTAGACGGACCCGCCCTCGGGCGCATCCTCGATCTATGCGAGAGGAACGCGCGCGGCGTCGGCTACGAGATCCGCCGTTACCAGCTACGCCAGCGGATGCGCGCGGCGATCACGCAGTGGCCGCGTCTCCCGGTGTCGATCCCGATCGAAGGCTAGGGGCTTGGCGAGGCGTCCGCCGTCGGTTCGGGATCCGGCTCTTCCGTCGGCTCCGGCGTCGGCTCGCGCGAGGGCTCGGTCTCCTCTTCGGTCAGCGTCTCTTCTTCCGTAACCGTTTCGGTCTTCGTCGCTGGCTTCTCGCGCTTCGGTCGTTGCTCCTCGTTCTTGGTTGGAGAGGGTGTCGGTTCCGCTGCCGCGGCCTCGGGCGCGTTGTGCGATGCCGACGGGGTTCTCGTCACGTCCAGACCTCCAACGTTCGGAAGCCGCTCGTCTGCTTCGTCGTCGAGCGCCGGCGTGGACCGATCCCAATCGCCGCCGGCAACGACCGCTACGGGAACCCCGATCAGCAACACCGCGGCTGCCGCCGTGACCAGGCCGCGCCGGGTCGCCCACCACCCGCGCGAGGCCTCGTCGCGCCCCACCGCGACGGGCGCGGCGAGGTCGAACGAGCCGAGCGCGGCCGCCAGCTCGTTACCGTCTGCGAAGCGCGCCGCGGGGTCCTTCGCGAGACATCTCAGGACCAGCGCGTCGAGAGGCGCAACCTCCGGGATGTGGCTGCTGGGAGGGGCGGGTTGCTCGTCGACGTGCGCGATCGCGATGGCGGT
This sequence comes from Actinomycetota bacterium, assembly GCA_035550975.1. Taxonomy (GTDB): domain Bacteria; phylum Actinomycetota; class CADDZG01; order CADDZG01; family WHSQ01; genus DASZOC01. The sequence continues at coordinate 7,242 of DASZOC010000067.1, forward strand.
GACGTTGTCGCGGTCGAAAGGCCTCACGCCCGTCAGCAGCTCGTAGAGAACGATCCCCAGCGCGTACACGTCCGAGGCCGGCGTGGCGATGCCGCCGGACGCCTGTTCGGGCGAGATGTAATGCGGCGACCCGATGGCGGCCCCCGTCGCGGTCAATCGCTCCGACCGCCCCGAAGACGACGCGATCCCGAAGTCTGCGAGCTTCGCCTCGCCGTCCGGGTCCATCAGGATGTTCGCCGGCTTGATGTCACGGTGGATGATCCCCGCATCGTGTGCCGCTCCCGCGGCCGCCGCGGCTCCGGCAACGATCTCCAGCACCCTTGCGGGGTCCATCGGTTCGCCCACGAGCTCGGTCAAAGAGCCGCCGGCGACCGCTTCCATCACGAGGAACGGGCTGCCGTCGTGCTCGCCGAAGTCCAGGATCTTCACCACGTTCGGGTGCGAGATCCGAGCGACGGCTTGGGCCTCCGCGAAGAACCGTACGAGGAACTCGGGGTCCTCCGCCAGCTGCGGCACGAGGAACTTGATTGCCACCGGGCGGCTCAGATGCGAGTCGACGGCCCGCCACACCTCGGCCATCCCGCCCTTTCCGAGCAGGTTCGTCAGCTCGTACCGTCTGTGGACCGTGTCGCCCGCGTTCACGTGGAAAAGGTATTCCCTTCCAGGAGCAGTGCAAACGAGACAGCCCGACGACGCCACCGTGACGCCGGACGACCTCCGGGCAGGGAATCACCGTGGCGTCGGCGTACCCTCACTGTTCGCGCTGGCGGAAAAGGCACCCACCGGGAGGTTCATCGATGCGTCGTTGTCTGGTTGCGATCTTGTTGCTGTGTGTCACTGCGGCCCTGGTGCCGGCTCAGGTGGGTGCGCAGCCCGGGCCCCCACCGGTCCCGGACACGATGGAGGCTTACTCGATCGTCCCGCCCGGCCAGGAAGGCAACGTCACGGCGACCGAAGCTGCCTCGGGCAACTACGGCGAGCACTTCACCGATCAGCTCGATCTCTACGCCAAGCTGATCGAGACCGACGACGTCACCGATGGCACGATCGGCGGCTACTTCCACACGATGCAGTTCGGCCCCGAGGTGATCGAGGAGGACTACTCGCCGACCGAGGGCGTGACGGTGTATCGCGACGACTTCGGGATCCCGCACATCTATGCCGAGAACTTCAACGCCGCGAGCTTCGCGCTCGGATACACGACCGCTGAAGACCGTCTCTGGGAGATGGACGTCTTCCGCCACGCGGCGAGGGGCGAGCTGTCCACGCTCGTCGGACCCGACTACCTGGAGATGGACATCGTGTCCCGCCGCGAGGGCTACACCGAGGAAGAAGTGCAGAAGATGTACGAGGACTTCGACGAGAAGTTCGGTGCGCTCGGTAAGAAGATCCAGGACGGGTTAAAGGCGTACGCGGACGGCGTGAACAAATACATCTCCGAGCTGCGTACGAACCCCGCTCAGTGCCCGGCCGAGTACCAGGCGCTGGGCAACCCGTGTCCCGAGCCCGAGCCCGGCAACTGGACCCCGACCGACACGCTGTTCGTCGCGGTGTTGCAGCTGCGGGTGTTCGGCGAGACGGCCGGCGCAGAGCTCGACAACGCAGGTCTGTACGCCCACCTGAAGAAGAAGCTCGGGCCGAAGGTCGGCCCGAAGGTCTACGAAGACCTGCTGCGACGCAACGATCCGCGTTCGCCGACGACCATCCCCGCGTCGCAGGGCCGTTTCCCTTCGCAGTCACTCGGGCGCACAAGCGCGAAGTCGTTCGCCGTCCCGGACGGCGCCGTGAAGCTCGCGCGCGAGAGCCGCGCCGAGTCTGCGATGTACAAGGAGTTCCTCGACGGGATGGGCTTCAGGGCTCCGGCCTCCAACGCGTTGCTGGTTGCTGCGAAGGAATCGAAGTCGGGTAACCCACTGCAGATCGGTGCACCTCAGGTCGGGTATGCGGTTCCCTCGTTCTTCTGGGAGGTCGACGTTCACATCTCGGGTGAGGACGAAGCGCACTTCCGCGGGCCCGCCGTCCCCGGAGCCTCGGCCCTCGTCCCGCTCGGGCGGGGCCCCGATTATGCGTGGTCGCTGACGACGGGGTACTCCGACGCCGTCGACACGAAGGTCGAGAAGCTCTGCGCACCCGAAGGTGAAGAGGTAAGCGAGGACTCGAACCACTACCTGTTCAAGGGCGAGTGCAAGGAGATGGAATCCCGTACCGAGACGTTCATCGTCAAGCCGTCCGCAGGGTCGGCCGGCGCGCCGAGCTTTGAGCAACGGACCTTCTATCGCACCGTCCACGGGCCCGTATTCGCCCGCGGCAAAGTCCGCGGTAAGCCGGTCGCGTTCGTGAAGCAGCGCTTCTTCTGGAAGCGCGAGCTCGACTCGATCCCGCAGTTCTACAAGTGGAACGTCGAGGTCGACTCGATCCGCGACTTCAAGGCCGCGGCGTCCAAGTTCACGATGTCGTTCAACACCTTCTACGCGGACCACAAGGACATCGGCTACTTCCACCTCGGCTTCTATCCGAAGCGCCCCAAGGGCTATCACCCGAGTCTCCCCACGTGGGGGACGGGCCGGTGGGAATGGGGCGGCCGTATCCCGTTCCGGCGTCATCCGAAGACCGTGAACCCGGATCAGGGGTGGGTCGCGAACTGGAACAACAAGCCGTCGAAGGGATGGGACAACTACGACGGCATCAAGTGGGGACCGATCCACCGCGTCCAGCTGCTCCAGGACCAGATGCGGCGGTACACCGCGGGCACGAAGAAGGCGAGGCTGTCGGACTTGGTCGACGTGATCCGCGTCGCTGCGACGCAGGACGCTCGTGTGGTCTATCTCGGCCCGAAGATGGTGCGGAAGGCTGCGAGGGCCGCGGGCAGTGACGAGAAGAGGAAGCAAGCCGTCGATCTCGTGCGCGCCTGGATCAAGTCGGGCGGACATCGTCAGAACCTCAACTGGCGCGACGGTGACGACCAAGAGGACAACGGCGCGGCGGCGGCGATCTTCGATGCTTGGTACCGGAACCTCGTCCACGTGATCTTCGACGACGAGATCGGGCCGGAGGACTACGACCTCGTTCCGACGCCGATCTCGGGCACGTCGATGTGGCACGATTTCTCGTCGTTCATAGCGAACGTCTTCAACGTCAAGGCGCGTCGCGCCCTCGCGCGCAACTACTGTGACGTGATCACGACAGGCAAGACCGAGTCGTGCGGCATGCAGGTGGTCGCGGCGCTCGACGCGGCGTTGAAGGAGCTCGAAAGTGACCAAGGCGCGGACATGGCGAAATGGACAACCGACGCGTGGTGGATCAAGTTCGCGTCGCTCGGCCTCGGTTCGGCCGACCCCATTCCGTGGCAGAACCGCGGGACGCACAACCACGTGGTCGAGATCCTGCGGAAAGCGACCGCAGCCGACGGAGGAGGAGACGGCGGTGGTGGGACCACTCCGTCACCGAAGCCCAGCGGTTCGTCGAGCGGCAGCGCCAGCCCGTCACCGAGCTCGAGCTAGCAAGCCAAACGCGGCCCGCGGGTCGCTTAGCATCTAGAGATGCCGGATCCAAGGAAGCTTCCGGACATGCCCTCGCTGATGATCGCGGGGCCGGGTGAGCTGCATGACGAGGACCTAGACGTCCTCGGTCGTCAGGTGATCGCGCACTACGGCGATATCTGGCAGGCGATACACGAAGAGACGTGTGCCGCGGTCGGACGTCTCATGGGCGCGGCCAACCTCCCGTACCTGATCCCCGGAACCGGCACGACCTGTCTCGAGGCCGCGGTCGCGAACCTTTTCGACGCCGGTCAGCGGGTCGTGATCGTCAATACCGGCTTCTTCGGGATCCGCCTGAAAGAGATCGCGTCGATCTACCGGCTCGAGATCACCGAGGTGCCCGTTGCCCCGGGCGAAACCGTGGACATGGACCGGATCGCCGACGCCGCGGCGAGCGCGGACGGGGTGCTGTCGGTCCACGTCGAGACCGCGACCGGCACGAGGCTCCCGATCGAAGACATCGCGCGGGTGGCGCGGGACGCGGGAGCCGTGTACATGGTCGACGCGATCGCATCGGTCGGCGGCGAGCTGCTCGACGTCGATGCGATGGGGCTCGACGTGGTCGTGACGGGAACGCAGAAGGGGCTCGAGGCGCCGCCGGGTATCGGGATCCTCGCCCTAGGCGAACGCGGCCGCGCCGTGGTCGACCGGCGCGCCGAGCCGATCGGCTCCTGGTATCTCGACCTCAAGCGGTGGGACTGGTATCGGCGTGAGTGGCCCCACCACCCTCACCCGGTCACGATGCCTACGAACCTCTTCCTGACGCTCGCGGCGAGCATCCAGCGGATCCAGGAGGCCGGTCTCGAAGCGTGGGTCGGCAGACGCGCCGACCTTGCGAAGAAGCTGCGGGAGGGCCTGAACGAGGTGGGCCTCGGCCCCGTTGCCCCTCCGGGTTACGAGGCGAATCTCGTCACCGCCGCGTGGAGCGACAACCCGAACAAGATCATCGGCCACCTGCTCGGGAACGGGATACAGATCTCTGCGGGGCTCGAACCGACGACCGGGAAGGTCATCAGGGTCGGTCTGATGGGAGCGACGGCGACCGACGAGATGGTCGAGCGCCTCGTCGGCCTCGTCGCCGACTCACTCGCTGCGTAGCCGCGTCAGGCGGCGGGGCGATCCCCGTTCATCGACGCGATCCTGAGCCCGCGATAGAGGAGGTTCACGTCGCCAAGCCGGCGGCGTAGCTCGCGTTCGAGGCCCGCGATCGGATGCAGGTTCTGCGGCGCACGCGCATCCTTGTGTGACTGCGAGGAGTAGCGGGGGAGCATCCCGGTAACGCGATCGGCCGTCGTCACCACATCGGCGACCTCGACATCGCCGGTGACCTCGCACCGGACGACACCTGTCCACGTATGTCCTTTGTCGCAAGGAAGCCGCATGTACCAGGAATGTTTGCTCCACTTCCCCCCGATCAGGAACACCGGCGTTCGCTCGCCGCACTCCAGTCGCGCCACGACCTCGTCCAGCTCGGGCGGCAGGTACGAGACGTGGTGCGTCTTGACGTAGCCGACCACGTTCGCCATCCCGTGGCGGCCCTTGAGCGGACCATCGACGATGACGAGGTCGGCCGGTTGCGCCTGAGCGAGCGCCATCTCGAGCTCGCCCATCCGGTAGTGGACGCTCAGGACGAGGTCCTGCGTCGCTTCCGTCTCGGGGCGCCGCACGGGATAGATGGCGTGTCTGCACGTGATCGCCTGCGCGTCGCGCGCGAGTGTGAACAGCCCCCGTTCGACCTCGGCCGCCACGATGCGTGCTCGCCCGTCGCACATGACGGCACCAGCGGCGTACGACGCGCACAACCCCGCGTGCGAACCCGAATCGCCGTCGACCCACACCCGCGCATCGACCCGCCGGATCCCGTCGGTGAACAACGTCCGGTCGGGCACGGTCGTCGTCGCGGGTGGCTCGACGGGGCGCCATACCGTCACCGGCATCTCGATCGACGCGTCGACCTGTACCGACGTCGGGTCCAGTCCCTCGGCCGCCTCGATCGGCGCCCCGTACTCGGGAGCCCACGATTCGACCGCGAACTTCATGCGTTCACCCGCTCGACGGTCGACCCGCGCAGGTCTTTCTTGACCCGGAACTGGACGGGGACCCGCTCCGCGAGCTCGCGCACGTGCGTCACGACGCCGACCATGCGGCCGCGAGCAGCGAGGTTCTCGACCGTCGCTGCGACGGTGTCTAGCGTCTCGGGGTCGAGGGTCCCGAAGCCTTCGTCGAGGAAGATAGCGTCGAGACGGGCCGCGCCTTTCGTCGCCAGCTCGGCGAGTTGATCGGCCAGCGCCAGCGCGAGCGACAGCGATGCGAGGAACGTCTCTCCTCCCGACAGCGTTCGGGCCGACCGCTGCTCGTCCGCGTTGTGGTGGTCCGTCACCAGGAAGTTCCCGGTGTCGTCGATCGTGATCGCGTACTGCCCGCCGGACAACTCGCCGAGGATCTCGCTCGCGCCGACGACCAGGCGTCGCACGGCCTCGTTCACCAGCCATTTCTCGAATCCGCGCGCGGAGAGGTGATGCGCGAGTCCGTTCGCGAGGTCGTGCTCGCGCTGCAGGTCGATCAGGTCTGTGCGGATGTTCTGCGCGTCCGCGATCGCCTTCGCGATCCGCTCGACCTCGGCCGTCGCGCGGGCCTGCGCTGCGGACACGACGTCCAGCAGGTCCCGTCCGTCGAGGTCGATCTCGCAATCGCGGCACGATGCCTCGAGCTCGTCGACCAACGCCGCACGAGCTTTCGCCGCGGTCTCGCTGGTCTTGGCGGCTTCGGCAAGGCTCTTCTCGAGCCGCGGCCGCTGCGTGCCGGCCCATGAGATCAACGCCTGCCAGTCGCTGGCGAGGTCCTTCCCACCTGCTGCGGGGGCTCCCAGGCTTACGAGCTGGTCGCGGGCGGTCGCGAACCAAGAACGAGCGTCTGCCTCGCGTTCGATGACCTCGTTTGCGATCTTGCGGATCTCGTCGAGCGAGTCGTAGGCGGCCCGCTCGTCATCGCGCGCGTTCTCGAGGGCGTCGTCGGCGGCGGCGATCGCCTCGAGCTGCGCGTCGAGGTCTGTCCGCTTCGGATACGCCGCGACGAGCTCGACGAGGCTCTCGATCTCTCTGCCGGCGAGTTCGACCTGGCTGGTCCACCGGGTGAGCTCGTGCGCCGCTTCGTCGGCGCGCTCGCGCACATCTGCCACGGCCGCTTCGGCCTGTGTCACCTCTCTGGCAACGGTTGCGACCGCCTTCGGAGCCGCGCGCCGCGGCACCTTCGTGACTACCTGCGCACAGACGGGGCAGGGCTCGCCCTTCTTCAGGTTTGCCGCGATGTGGTGGGCGGCATGGTCCGTCTCGATCTGTTTCTGTGCCGCGACCGCCGCGGCGAGGTTGTCCTCGGCCCGACGCAGGGCCGCGAGAGCCTTCTCGCGCGTCGCCTCGGCGCTCGCGCGCGCTTTCGTGGCGTCCGCCAGATCTTTCTCGACGCGCTCCTTCCGCTCGTGCGCGTCGGCGACCTTGAGCAACGGGTCGCGTTCCGGCAGCGCCGCCCTGGCTTTCGTAGCGACGGCAACGGCTTTGCGCGCCGCCGCGGCTTCTTTCTCAGCGGCTTTCACTGCGATGCCCGCGTCTTTCACGGCCGCAGACAGCTCGGCGACTTCAGCCGGCAGCTCCAAGCCGTCGATGATCTCGATCCAGCGCGCGTCCTCTTCGAGCCGCGAGCGTGCTTCGGCAAGTCGGCTCTCCAGATCCTTCAACGCCGGCATCGCCTGCGCGACGCGGCCGCGCAGTGCGTCGACACGTTTCGACCTCGCGGTCGCCTCGTTCAGCGCGTCTTCGGTGGCGAAGCTCAGATCCTGTTCGAGGCGCTGTTCGAGGACTGCCGCTTTGCTCTTGGCTTCGGCGGCGCGCTGGCTCGCGAGGTAGCGCATGCGTTCGTAGACGTCGAGATTCAGCAAGCGCACGAGCAGGTCCTGGCGCGCGGCGGGCTTGTCGTGCAGGAAGCGGGCGAACTCACCTTGGGGAAGCACGACGCACTTCGTGAACTGGTTGAACGAAAGCCCGACCAGACGTTTGACCTCGTCGGTGACCTCGTCTGCCGTTCCGGCGAGCACTTGGCCGTCGCGCTCCAGCCGCGCCTCTTTCGTCGTCGCTCCCTTGCCGCTGCGCCGCACGACACGCACGGCGGTGTAGGTGTCGGGCCCGATCGAGAAGTCCAGACGCACCTTCGCCTCGAGACCGCCCTGGCTGATGACCGGCGCGACCAGGTTCTCGTTCTCGTAACGCGGAACCGAGCCGTACAACGCGAAGCAGATCGCGTCGATGATCGTGGACTTGCCGGAGCCGGTGGGGCCGACGAAGGCAAAATAGTTCGCGTCGTCGAAGCCGACCTCCGTGTGGTTGCGGAAGGTGCCGAAACCCGTGAGCTCAAGCGTTATCGGTCGCACTAACTTCCTCGTAGAGATCGTCGAACAATCGGACGAGCGGTTCGTCCGCGATGTTCTTCTCGGTGAGATAGGCGCGGAACAGCTCATGAGGCGATGCGGCTGCGTCGCGTTCGGGCGACGTCTGCGCCGGCTCGAGCCCCGAGTCGACGATGACCTTGACCGTGTTGGGGAACAGTTCGCGCACCTCGTCGCCGAGGCCGATCCGCGACGGCTCGCGCAGCTTCACGCGCAGATAAGCATCACCTACATCGATGCCGCGGAGCTGCGCGAGCGTGCCCTCGATCGTCTTGAGCTTCTTACCGGACGTCAGGTCTACCGGCTCGATCGTCGCCGGCTTGCCCGGTTCGGCCTCGACGACGAGGACCTGCTTGGTGTCCTGCGTGTCGCCGAAGTCGAGCTGCAACGGCGATCCGCAGTAGTGGATCGGGCACGGGCCTGCCATCTTCTGGGCCTTGTGGACGTGGCCGAGCAGGACCGCGTGCGCATCCGCCGGGAACGTCGCCGGGTCGACCCAGTAGTCGAAGATCGTTTGTGCCGTGCGTTCGCCACCGCCCAGCGCGGCCCCCGCGACCGTCACGTGCCCGACCACGAGGTTGACCGCGTCGTCCGAGAAGCCTTCAGCCAGCTGCGCCACGATCCGCTTGACGCGCTCGGCATAGGTGCCCGAATGCTCGTCCGCGTCCTTGCGCATCAGCTGGTCTGCCTTCACGACGTAGCGCTGGGACAACCACGGGAGCAGCGCGATGCGAACCTCGGTGCCGTCGCCGGTCGTGTGCCTCAGGCACTCGCGCGCGAGGAACGGCTGCGCGGTGACGTTGGTGTGCGCGAACAGGGGAGCGACCGCCGCGAGGCGCCGCTCGTTGTCGTGGTTGCCGGGGACGACGACGGTATGGGCGACGCCCGACAGCCCCAGCAACGCCTGGTAGACGATGCGCTCGGCATCGGCCGAGGGGGCCGCGGAATCGAACAGGTCGCCGGCCACGACGACGAGGTCGACCTCGCGCTCGCGCGCCACGAGCGTGATCTCGTCGAGCACCGCCTCGTGCTCCGCGGCGCGGGAGCGTCCTCCTAACGTCTTGCCGACGTGCCAGTCGGCGGTGTGCAGGATCTTCACTCACTTCCTCGTGTCGCCGGGGAGCCCCTCGAAAGGATCGTCGGGCTGGTCGCCGGCGGCCGGGTTCGCGCCCGCCTCGCTGGGGCGCGACGCCCACGCCGGGAAGGGGAACTCGACCACGAGCGGAACGGGGATCTCGGGTTGGTTGACCATCATGGTCCCGGGCTTCATGATCGTCGCCCGATCGCGGTGCGCACCCCGCAAGAACCCGTACTGCCCGCGCTCCACCTCGGCGGGGTCGATACGACCGACCACGCGGACTGACGATTGGCCCACGATGCGCCCCTCGACCTCGCTCGCGGTCTGTTGCGCACCGATCAGGATCACGCCGAGGGAGCGGCCGCGTTCGGCGACGTCGAGCAGGATCTCTTTGATCGGGCTGGAGCCGTCGCGCGGCGCGTACTTGTTGAGCTCGTCCAGGACTAAGAACAGCAACGGCCGCGACTGGCCTTGGCGTTCCTTCTCCTGGAACGTTCGCTTCACGACGACGCCGACCACGAATCGCTTCGCCCGGTCCGGCAGGTTGTGGATGTCGACGACCGTGACCTGCTTGTCGAGCTTGACCTTGTGCTTGTCCGCGTTGGGTATGTCGCCGCGGACGAGGCGCTCGAGCGGCCCGACGGCGGCATACAGCCGGCGGATGAAAGCATTCACTGTGCCCATGCCGACCGCGGGCCCGCGCCAGTCCGCCAGGTCGTCCTGCACGCGCGCGACGATCAGGTCGACGAGCTCGCGGAACGTGCGGATCGTGACCTCTTCGATCTTCACGCCGCCGTCCGGCAACGGAACCGCGTCGCGCAGCTTCGCGGCGACGTTGTAGATCACCATCGTGTACTGCTGGCGCTCGTCCTCGGCATCGGCGAACAGGAACGGCAACAGCTCGTCGGTGCAGAACTCGGCGATCGTCCAGAAGAAAGAGGTCACGCCCTGGGTGCGCGACGCGACGTCGGGGGCCGCGTTGGCGTCTCCGATGCGCGGGGGAGCGAAGAAACCTGCGCTCGCGAACGGGCCGGGCTCGAGACCGAGCTTGCGATAACGCGCCCGGTCCTCGTCCGAGACCTGAATGTTGGTGTGGTCGAGGAACAGCAGGTCCTCGCCCTTGACGTTGAAGATCAACGCCTTCGTGTTGATCGCGTCCTTGCCCAGCGCGCCCGAGTTGAACAGGCTGTAGAGCAGGAACGTCGCGTAGGTGGTCTTGGTCGCCACTCCCGAGATCCCGGAGATGTTGACGTGCGCGCCGCGGGTCCCGTCGAGGAACTCGAGGTTGATGTAGATGGGCTCGTCGTCGCGCGTCAGGCCCGCGGGGAGACGCTTGTCCATCTGGTCGAAGTAGAGGGCCTGGTCGCGCTCTTTACCCTCGGCCTTCCTGACGACGGCGCCGGGCAGCGGCGGGATGAAGATCTCCGGCTCGACCCTCGTCAGCGTGACCTGGGCGGCCTCCGTCACCTCGCCCGGCAGCACCCCGTCCTCGATCAGGAACACGTCGGAGTCGAACCGAGCCCCCTCGTACCGCGCCCGCACCTGCGACACGACGCCGTAGATGGACACTGCGTCGCCGCCGGGTGGGGTGCGCTCGGTCGCGACCACGTCGTCGAGCTGGAGGTAGCGCCCCTCCGCCAACCCCACCCAGAAGTCCAAGGGGGTCGAATCCTCGGTTCCGAGGACGCGCCCGAGGATCCCCGGATCTTGTTCGCTGGCCATCGCTGCCAGCTTAGTCAGGGGCTGTGACACAAACCCGGCGTTGGCGGAACTTCGCGCTCTGCGGTTGGCGAACCAAGCTCGACCTGCCGGGCGGTCTCGGCACGGGGCGAGGAACCCTCGGCCGCCGAACGCCGGGCCTGCCGCGGCGTCGCCGCCTGTACCCTGGGACGACGATGAACGCCAAACTGTTCGAGGCCCGCGCCAAGCGCCTGCGCGATGCGACCGTCGTCGCCGTCATGCGCATGCAGAAGGCCGAGCACGCCGTGGAGGCGGTGGGCGCGGCCGTACGCGGAGGCTTCGAGGCGGTCGAAATCACGATGAACACGCCCGATGCGATCGACGCGATCGCCGAGGTGGCGGGGCGGGTCGACGCCATCGTCGGGGCCGGCACGATCACCGCCGCGGAGGAGGTCAAGCAGGCCTACGACGCCGGCGCCGAATACGTCGTCACGCCGGTCGTCATCCCCGAGGCGGTCGAGGCCGCTCACGAGCTGTCGATCCCCATCGTCATGGGAGCATCGACACCGACCGAGATCTTCACGGCTCGCCGGGCCGGCGCCGACTGGGTCAAGGTCTTTCCGGCCGAGCAGCTGGGGGGCCCCGCCTACATCCAGAACGTCCTCGGCCCGCTGCGAGGCACGCCGCTGCTCGTGAGCGGGGGCCTCACCGCCGAGAACTACATCGGATACCTCCGCGCCGGCGTGGAGCTGTGCGGCTTTGCCGACGCCGTGTTCGACGACGACATCGCGGCCGAGGGCGACTACGAGGAGCTGGAGCGGCGCGCCATTGAGGTCTGCCGCCGCCTCGACACCTACGACCCGACGACCTAGCCCCGCTCCGCAGCGCGCCGCGGTGGCGTTTTGCCCGATTTAGGCAGGATTCAGGCGCCAGCGGCCGAATCCCCCTGTAGATTCCGCACGCCCGTGGAAAGGACACCGTGGTCCGGCTCGCACGTTTCTCGCTGTTCACCTCTTTCGTAGTCGCCCTAGCCTTTGCAGGCTCCAGCCTTCCCGGGTCGCAGGTCGCCACCGCCGGCGGAGACGGCTCCGGGGGCCGCGCCGTCGCACACCACGGCGGCGGCAAACGGATCGCGAGTAAGGCCGCGGCATCGAAGGCTCCCGATGCGCGGCTCTACCAGGTCGGCAAGAACGCGATCGAGCCCACGATGGGGCTGACGAAGAACGGCGAGCTCGTCTACACCGCGTTCGAGTCGAGCACCTCTATCTACGTCATGCGCTCGGCCGACGGCGGTCGCACGTGGGATGACAAGTCGCCGAAGCTGCCGTCGGGGCAGAACGCGCACCGCCTCTCGCTCGACCCCTACATCTGGGTCGATCCCTGGACGGGCCGCATCTTCAACATCGACCTGACGGTCGCGTGCTCGTATCTGTCGTTCACCGACGACCTCGAGATCGACTGGACGACGAACCCACTCGCGTGTGGCCGCCCGGTCAACGATCACCAGTCGCTCTTCGGCGGCCCCCCCGTGACGAGCGATCCGATTGGTTACGACAACCTCGTCTACTACTGCTGGAACGACGTCGCGACGTCATCCTGTAGCAAGTCGACCGACGGAGGCATCACGTTCGCGCCCACCGGCAGCCCGGCGTTCCACCCGGCGGATGACGCCGGTGACGAGCCGGTGCGTCAGTGCGGTGGGCTTCACGGTCACGGTGTGGTCGGACACGACGGGACCGTCTACCTCCCGAAAGAGCACTGCGAGCAGCCGTGGTTGTCGATCAGTCGCAACGAGGGGCAGACGTGGACACACGTAAGGGTCGCGAAGGACACCGCGATATGGGGGCCGGACCCGAGCGTCGCGGTCGACAAGAAGGGCAACATCTACTACGTCTACGTCGACGAGATGCGCATGCCGCGTCTGACTTACTCGCGTGACGAGGGCAAGACCTGGAGCAAGCCGATGATGATTGCGGCCCCTGGTTTGACCGAGACGGTTCACGCCACGCTCGACGTTGGTAAGCCCGGTGCCGTTGCCGTCGCCTACTACGGGACCGACGACGTCAACGGGAAGATCGAAGACCGCAAGTACCCCGTCGACAAGGTCGCGTGGGACGGCTTCCTGACGATCTCGGAGAACGTGTTCGCCGACAAGCCCCTGTTCTACTCCGGCACGGTGAACGACCCGAAGGACCCGTTCACGCGCGGGGATTGTGGGCCCCGCCGCTGCCAGGATGCGGTGGACTTCATCGACGTCGTGATCAGCCGCAGCGGGATCCCGTACGGGGCGTTCGCCGACAGCTGCACGATGGGGTGCGTAGGCGGCAAGACGCTCACGGCGGGTGTGGTCGGAAGCTTGGTGTTCGGGCCGCGCCTCCGCTAGCGCTGGCGCCCGCTCTTCAGAAGAGGTAGATCGCTGGCGTTACTCGGCCCTCGAGCCCAGCTCGGCGAGTGACTTCTCTATGCCCTCGGCCAGCACCGCCAGGTCGGGAGCCGCGTCGAAGTCACCTAACAGTCCGAAGCCAACGGTGCCGTTGTAGGACATCAGCGCGATGCCGATCGTCGTGTTGTCTGACAGTGGCACGACGGGATAGACCTCTTTCATCTCGCGGCCCAAGCTGTAGAGGGGGAACTGGGGCCCGGGCACGTTCGTCACCACGAGGTTGTAGGCGCGCTGGCGCGCCACGAGCCGCGCCGCCTGGCTGAGGATCGTCGGTGGCGCGTACTCGCCGAGGGACGTGAGCAGCTGCGCGCCGACCGCTTGACCCGAGCTCTTCAGATCCTTCATCCGTTCGCTGACGAACCTCAGACGCGCTACGGGGTCGGCTTCGAAGACCGGCAACGGGGCCCAGATCGACGCCACCTGGTTGCCGAGCGAGCCCTTGTCCTGATCCGCACGCACCGAGACCGGCACCATCGCGCGCAGCTCGAGGTCCTCGACCCGCTCGCCCCGCGCTTGCAGCAGACGACGGAGCCCACCGGACACGACCGACAGGACGACGTCGTTGACCGTGCCCCCGAGCGAGTTCTTGATCCTCTTGAGCTCGGCGAGCTCGACCAGGATCGTCTCGAACCGCCGGTGCGGCCCCACCTGGATGTTCAATGAAGACGCGGGCGCGAAGTCGAGCGTCCCGCCCACGAACGCGCCGAGCGCCTTCGCTCCCTCGACCAACCGGTTGGGGACCTTCGTAGGGTCCATGATCGTCGAGCGCAGGATGCGCACGGCTTCGGTCGGCGACGTCAGTCTCTCCCTCACGGCGTCCAACAGCAGCTGGTCTTGCGTCGGCTCCGGATCGGGGATCCAGTGCTGCGGCTCGAGGTCTTGGCCCTCCGGAGTGAGATCGAGGATGACCGACATGACGTCCGCCCCGGAGACGCCGTCGACGAGGCAGTGATGCGTCTTCGATATGAGCGCCCATCGGTCGCCGCCGAGTCCCTCCGCGAACCAGATCTCCCACAGCGGTTTCGACCGGTCCAGCTGCTGGCTCATGATCCGCGCTGTGAGGCGCTTCAGCTTCTCGTCGTCGCCCGGCGGCGGCAGTGCGGTGTGGCGTACGTGGTATTCGATGTTGAAATGCGTGTCGTCGACCCAGACCGGTCGGCCGACGCCGAACGGGACCGTGACCAGCTTCTGGCGGAAGCGCGGGACCAGCTGGAGCCGTTTCTCCGACGAGGCGACGAACTCGTGATAGTCGGGCGCCGGGCCCTCGAAGACCGTCGCAGCCCCTACGTGCATGTGGGTGTTGGGCCCCTCGAGGTGGAGGAACAGCTCGTCCAGCACGGACAACCGCTTGTATCTCGACATCGACGGGTGACTCTAACGCCCGCCCCCTAGGCTCGGGATATGCCGAGGAGCAAAGAGGGCCTAGCGCGGCTCGTCGACCGCGAAGGTGTTGCGCCGCGGGTCGTGCGGGCGTTCCGCGAGGTAGCACGAGAGGACTTCGTCCCCGACGCGTACCGCAGCGACGCCTACTCCGACCGTCCCGTTCCGATCCTCGAGCGGCAGACGACGAGCCAGCCGAGCCTCATCGCTCGCATGATCGACGCCGCCGACGTCCTGCCGGGCGATCGCTTGCTCGAGATCGGTACCGGGTTCGGGTTCCAGACCGCGTTGCTGTCGCGGTTGGGAGGCGAGGTCGTGTCCGTCGAACGCCACCCGTCACTCGCCCGCGCGGCGCGAGAGAACCTCGCCCGCGCCGGTATCGAGAACGTGCGCGTGGTGGTGGGGGACGGTTGGATGGGATGGCCCGAAGCCGCCCCCTACGACGCGATCATCGTGTCGGCCGGTGCTCCGGAGGTCCCGGAGGCGTTCGTCGACCAGCTCGTCGACGGGGGCCGGATCGTGATCCCGCTGAAGAAGGGGGCCGCGGAGGAAGTCGTGTTGCTCGTCAAGAACGGCGACCACCTCGTCCGCGCCCGCGTCCTGACGCCGGCGCGGTTCGTCCCCCTGGTCAAGGGGGCCGCTCCCGATCAGTCGAACGAGTAGGGCTTCGCTCCGTAGGCCTTGAGCGCGGCGAGATAGAAGAGAGCGTGACTCGGCGCGTGCGGCTGCGCCACCATCGTCGTCACAGGCCCGCCTTCGGGATAGCGCATCCACGCTTCGCCGAGCAGTCGCGTCCCGTCGGTCGTCGCGACGCTCGCGACCCACCACAGTCCGCGGCGGACCTTGCGAAGATTGGAGGTTCCCGCCCACGCGTATGCGTTGCCGAGAAGCATCGTGGATTCGTAGCTGCCGGAAGTCGTTTCACCGCTGAAGATCCGGTCCATGTGCTCGTAGTTCACCGCCGCTTGCGCCTCGGCGCGGCCGGACCCGTAGGGAACGTAGCCGACCGGCCATAGGAACGCACCGCCGGTCTTGTGATCGCGCGTGTAGCAGTTGCACTCTTCGTCGAAGAAGTACCTGTCGATCGCGGCGCCCAGCTCTTCGCGCCGCGTCGACCACTTCGCGCCGTTCTGTGCCGACACCTCGGTCCCGCGGACGTCTGCGGCCAGCACCGCGGCCCCTAGCCCGAGCCATACTGCTTGTGCCCCCACCAGCGTCTGCGTCGCGGTTGGGTTTCCGTCCTCGTTGGCAGGGCAATGCAGACCGGTGGTGGGATCGGTGCACCCGAAGGGCGGGCTCTCGCTGAGGTAGTGCGCGGAGCGCTGGATCGCCTCGTAGATGCGGGTAGAGCCGCGCTCGAACAGGTACGCACGATCACCGGTGCGCGCGTAGTGGTCCCACAACGTCCACATCCCGTAACCGGTGTCGTCGATCTCGTAGGGGAGGGGCCCGCCGTCGACCCCGTCGGCGTAATAACTGTCGGCCCAGTTCCCCGGCGGGATGACGGGCCCGCCCTGCGGTGGGTCGCCGGCGCTGGCTTGCAGGTCGGCGTAGCGGACGTTGTGAGCCGCCACCATGTCGGGGTGCCCTGCTCTGTGCAGTGCCGCGTTGACCGACGCGCCCTCCCTGATCGAGTCAACGCCGTAGGGCGGTTGGGTCGAGATCGACTTGACGGTCATGGCGCGAGCATCGTCGGTCGCCTGTCGCAGCGTGATGAGGCTCCTCTTCGCGAGGTCCGTGACCGCGTTCGGAGCGTTGCGCGGGAGCTGCGCTCGACGCAGCCACTTCCTCCACCACGCGTTCTTCGCGCGCCGCACCTTGCCGTATGCGGTCGAACGAGCGTTTCGGAGGACGGTGGCAGTCTCCGACCGCGAGAACGCCGTCGCGATCACGATCGTGGTTGCCGCTCGGCGCGATCGCTTCAGCGCCAGCTGGTCGGCGATCGCGGCATCGACCGGCCCGGGGGCCGCGTTCCTACCGGACAGCTTGCCGTCGGATGCGTCGTCGTAGGCGCTGCGACCCTCGATCTCGCCCGCGTAGGTGTCGGTTCCTATCTGGTGTGCCTGGCTGCGCGCGCGGAACCCCATCGCGATAGCCACGCCGGATGCGTTGCCGGTCGAAGCGTCCGTCCCGGACCGCTCCTGGACGATAGCGTCGAGCTGGCGCCTGTAACGCGCGCCGTCGTCTTCGTCGTTCTCTTCACACCAGTCGTTCGTCGGCGATTGAGGCGTCTTCGAGACGACCGGGTTGAAGTTCGCGAACGAGATGATCCGTACCTTTCGCACGCGCGAACGCTTCGAGCGCGTCACGACCAACTGCCTGTAGAGCACATCTTCTTCGTGCGCTACTAGATCGCGTTGCTTCACTCTGACGCCGAGGCGACGCTTCGCGTAGATCGTCACGACCTCGTCGGTGTCGTCGTCAGAGAAGCGCTGGCGCTGGGGCCAGTCGCGCAGCCACGTGAACTTCCACGTCCCTCGACTCGCGCGGGTGGCGATGCCGACGAACGCGCCTTCGTTAACGAGCGCGCCGTAGCGAGGCTCCGCCCGATCGGTGGTCCGGTACTTGACGTGGTCGTAGAAGGACGGTGACGGCCACTTGAGGACGGTCACGGTCCCCGCCGGGTTCAGCGCCACCGACAACCCCCCGTTGCCCGACACCGCGGAGATGTCGGTAGGGCCGTAACGCTCCGGCGTCTCCTCCGACGCGTCGAAGCACGCCGAGCTGGTCTGGGCGCGCGCGGCGGGCCCGGCGGCTACGCACAGCAACCCGGCGATGACGAAGAGCGAGGGGATCCCTACGAAGGAGCGGCGCACGTGGCTACAAGGATAAATCCGGAAACGTGTCGCACCGCCCCTCTAGGGTCATCGGCATGGACACCGCGCTGGTTCTTGCTTCGCTTGTAGGCGTCCTCGTGGGCGCCTGGGTCTACCTGCGTGCCCGCCTGGAGGCAGCCCGTCCCACGGGTCCCACCCCGGAGGAGGTGGCCAGGGCGCAGGCGCTGGCGGAGGATCTGGGCGCCCTCCGCGAGGAGATGCGCCGCCTCAACGAGCGCGTCGTCACCGACTCCACCATGTTGTCGAGCCGCCTCGAGGGCATGGACACCCGGATGACGCAGACGCATTCGGTGAACACCGACCTCGCGCAGAACATCTTCTCGACCCTCGGCGACGTCCAACGGGCGACCGCCACCGTTGCGAACCAGGCGCGGGAATTCACCGCGCTGCAAGACCTGTTGCGCGCCCCGAAGGCTCGCGGCGGGATCGGCGAGGCGATGCTCGAGGAGCTGCTCCGGCAGGTGCTGCCGCCGCAGGCATACGCGACCCAGTACCGGTTCACCTCCGGCGTGATCGTCGACGCGGTCGTAAAGGCGGGCGGGCGACTCGTGTGCATCGACTCGAAGTTCCCGCTCGCGAACTACCGGCTCATGTGCGAGGCCGAGACCGACCCCGAGCGGAAGGAGGCCGAGCGGGCTCTGGCGGCGGACATCGACAAGCACATCCGCGACATCTCCTCGCGCTACATCGTCCCCGACGAAGAGACTTTCGACTTCGCCGTCATGTACGTCCCGGCCGAAGGTGTCTATGCCGAGGTGCTCCGGCTGCATCATCGCAAACGACCGTTGTTCGAGACGGCGATGGATGCCCGCGTCATCCCGATGTCGCCGCTGACGATGTTCGGCTACCTCCAGACGATCCTGTTCGGGCTCAAGTGCTTGAGCATCGAGGAGCGCGCCGAGGAGATCCTCGACTTCTGCGGCCGCCTCGGCCAGGACATCGATCGGTTCGCCAGCGAATACGACACCCTCGGCAAACACATCGGCAACGCCCGAACGAAATACGAGGAAGGCGCGCGGCGCCTCGACCGCTTCCGCGACCGTCTCGAGCGGGTCGTCGACCTCGCCGACGACGGCGCGGACGAACGACCTTCGCTCGAGGTGGTCGGGGAGTAGCTAGCGCGCGCCGCCGGTGAGGTAGTCGTCGACCACCTCGACGAGATCTGCGACGAGCTCCGCAGCCGGCTCGAACCCGTCACTGCTTAGCCGATCGCGCAGGCCCGCAAGCGTGCTGGCCAGCAAGACGACGACGAGATCGCCGAGGTCGGGGGTGTCCAGCTCGACCGCGGTCCTCATCGCTTCGAACCTTTCGGCTGCATGACCTCGGGGTGCTTGCGCCAGTAGTGCCGGCGAACGGCAGGCCCCGCCGACCATCCCTCGGGCACCCTGATCGCCGCGCCGCAGGTGTGGCACCGCGGCGGGCGCGGCTTCTTGGTGCCGCCCCGCGGCTTGCTGCTTGTAGCCATGACTCACCTCCATGGCTCCGGGCGCGCGACCCGCAACCAGGGTGACAGCAACCTGTGACAACAAACCGGCTACGAGACCGCCGCTCGGACCGCGGCCGCGACCGCGTCGGTCGCCAGGTGTCCCATGAGGTCGAGGTCGGTCCGGCTGGGGACCGGACCGGGGGCCGCGATGGCGAACGACACGTCGCCGTCGTAGCGGGTGTGGGCGGGACGGATCGTGGAGGTGACGCCGTCGGATGCGCGGGCGGCGAGCCAGGCGACGTCGCGCTTCTCGAGCGTTGCGGACACCGTCACGACGACGAGCACGGTGTTGCCGGGCGGGGCCTCCGCGGGCGCGACCTCCGCCGCGAAGCCGCGCCGGGGCGACGTGCTGCCGGCAAGGACGCTGCCGTCGGGGCCGATCACGTCCCCGACCGCGTTGACGACCGCGAGGGCGAAGACCTCGGTCCCATCGCGCTCGGCGCGTCCGGCCCCCAGCCCGCCGGGGACGGCCCCGTCGCGTCCGGCCCACTTCCCGACGGTCGCGCCCGTGCCGGCGCCGATCCTTCCGATCTCGAATGCCGGCGTCGCTGCGTCGCACGCGGCCCTACCTTCGGCGGGACCGGGACGGACATCTGCTCCTCCTTCGGCCAGGTCGTAGATGACCGCGGCCGGCACGATCGGGACGACCGCCGCAGGTGTTGCGTAGCCGATGCCGCGTTCCGCCAGCCACTGCATGACCCCATCGGCCGCAGCGAGACCGAACGCGCTCCCGCCGGTGACGACGACCGCATGCACCTCCGTGAGCTTGCGTATCGGATCGAGCAGCACCAACTCGCGCGACGCAGGCGACGACCCGCGGATGTCGCACGACGTCACGTTCCCAGGCGGAGGAAGGACGACGGTGCAGCCGGTCTTCGCGTCGTCGTTCGTCCAGTGACCGACGCTGAAGCCGCGACCGAGCGAGAACATCCGGGCATCATCGCGCCCGCTGATAGCCTCGCCGCCTATGAGCAGGATGATGTCGTTCGCGGTCCTCATCTTCGTCGTCGTTGTGACGCTCGGCGCGTGCTCCGACGCGGCCGGCGAGGTGATCGGTGCCCCTGGTGACCCCGATGCCGTCGACCGTGTCATAACTCTCGACGCGACGAACGAGCTCGAGTTCGATCCGTCATCGATCGAGGTGACGGCCGGCGAGACGATCGAGTTCCAGGTCAACAACGTGGCGGAGGTCGAGCACGAGCTGGTCCTCGGGCCGGAGCACGAGCACCACGAGGGCATGGACCATTCGGATGGTTCCGCCGGTACGGGCGCGATCAAACCTGGGTCTTCTGCATCGCTCGTGTGGGAGTTCCCGGAGGCGGGCGAGGTCCGGTTCGCCTGTTACATCGCCAACCACAACGAAGCGGGCATGACCGGCACCATCACCGTCTCGGAGTAGCCGGCGTTTGCGGTGCCCCTCCTGCGGCGCGGACATCACCGATCCGGCAGCGGTCTTCTGCCCCCGCTGCGCGACACCGTTGGCCGGCGACGAAGGCGCGACGACAGCGCGGATAGATGTCGGCGAGGAGCCACCGGAGTCGCCGGCGCAGGACGTCTCCGAGACCGAGTCTCTCGAGCCGGTCGCGCCGGCGCGGCAGGAGCCGTCCACGACGCGCCCCCGGGTGGACCTGAGCACGGTCCGCGCGCGCCTGGAGGCGAGCGGCTGGGTGGATATCGCCGCGGTCGCGGGGTTGGGCTTCCTCGTGTTGTTGATGATCGGGGCGATCCTCGTCGTGGCGGCGAAGCTCAACTTCCCCGCGCTCGGCGGTGGCGGCGACGCCCTCGGGGCGTTCACCGCGGTCGTGCTGGCCGCGCTCGGCGTGCTCGGGATCCCCATCGTGGTGGACGGCGTCGCGATATACGCCCTCCCGCTCGGGGCGCTGATCGCCGCGGGCGCGGGTTACTCGTGGGCCGCGTCGAGCTCCGGTAAGGCCCCTGCGACGGGAAGCCTCGTGGCTGCAGCGCGCTGGGGGGCGCAGCTCGCGGTCCCGACCGCGTTGTTGTGCTGGTTCTTCGCGCTCGTCTTCCGGTTCAGGGGCGATCATCCCGTCGCGGCCGACGCAGGTGTCGCACTAGTCGCGGGTGCTTTCTGGGGCGCGACGTTCGGCATCATCGCCGCCGCAACGCGCATCGAACCGCTACGGGCGGTGATCGCGCGCCTCGTGGGTGGCGTTCGCGCCAGGTCGCGACGGACCTACGAGGGCATCGTGTGCGGAGCAACGATGGTGGGTGGTGCGGCGGTCCTCGGCACCGGCGCGCTTCTCCTGTGGATCATCATCGCCCTGATCCGGGGCGCGCCCGCGCATCAGTTCGGGGCGGGCGACGCGTTCGCATACCTCGTCTACCTCGTCGCGTTCCTGCCCAACATCGTGGTCGCGGTCGTGAGCATGTCGTTCGGCGCGCCGCTCGAGGTCGGGGCGCGGGTCGACCTAGGGG
>DASZOC010000068.1:0-12352 GCA_035550975.1 Actinomycetota bacterium
TCACACGGCCTCCTCTACCCCGGGATCGGGCACGACCTCGCCCGAGGCGAGGACGAGCCCATCTTCGCACCGCGTCTCGACCTTCCCGTCGGAGAACTGCTCGTGGTACAGCGCGGCATACGCGCCGCCGCGCGCGAGCAGCTCGGCGTGCGATCCGCGCTCGACGATCCGCCCCTTCTCGAGATACAGGATCGTGTCGGCCGCGAGGATCGTCGAGAGCCGGTGCGCGATCGCGATCGTCGTGCGCCCTTGCATCAGAGGTGTGAGAGCTTCTTGCACGAGCCGTTCCGAGATCGTGTCGAGCGCGCTCGTCGCCTCATCGAGGATCAGTATGCGCGGGTCTTTCAGGATCACGCGTGCGATCGCAAGACGTTGTTTCTCGCCTCCGGACATCTTGTAGCCGCGTTCGCCCACGATCGTGTCGAAACCCTCCGGCATCTCCTCGATGCGCTCCCAGATGTGCGCGGCCCGCGCGGCGGCCTCGAGCTCGGCATCGGTCGCGTCCGGGTTCCCGTACCGAAGGTTGTCCCGCACGGTCGCATTGAAGAGATATGTCTCTTGCGTCACCATGCCGATGATCTCGCCGATCGACTCCAGGCGGATGTCACGCACGTCGATACCGTCGATCCGCACGGCGCCGCGATCGACGTCGTAGAGCCGGGGCAGCAGGTACGTCAACGTGGTCTTGCCGGCACCGGAGGGGCCTACCAGAGCCACGAGCTCACCGGGTCGAACCGTGAAGTCGACCCCCGCGATCGTCCACAGGCGATCGTCTTCGATCGGACGTTCGTAACGGAACCAGACGTCCTCGAAGCGCACCTCGCCCCGGATCGAGTCGGGCTCGATCTCCAGCGCGCCGTCCTTGTCGACGATGTCGCGTTCGAGGTCGAGGTATTCGAAGATCCGGTCGAACAAGGCGAGACCCGACTGGACCTCGACATTGACGTTCAGCAACTGCCCCATCGGGAAGAACAAACGGCTCTGCAACGTGGTGAACGCGACGATCGTCCCGACGATGCCTGCGTCGACATCGCCGCGCAACAGCAGGATCCCGGCAACGAGATAGACGAACGCGGGTGTGATCGAGAAGAAGATCTGAACCAACGCTAAGAAGCCTCTGCCGACCATCGTGCGCTTCAGCTCGAGAGCCGAAAGGCGCCGGTTCTCCTGGCTGAACCTGTCGATCTCGTAACGCTGCCGCCCGAACGCCTTCGACAGCAGGATGCCCGACACCGACAGCGTCTCCTGCATGTGCGCGGTCAGGTCCGCGAGCGACTCTTGCGTCTGACCCGAGACCTCCCGGCGGAGCTTGCCCACCTTCCGAGACAGCCCGAGGAACAACGGAAGGATCGCCAGCGACAGCAGCGTCAATTGCCAGCTGAGGATGAACATCGCCACGAGCGTCGATAGCGCGGTTGCAACGTTCGACAGCAGGCTCGACGCGGTGTCGGTCAGGACGCCCTGGACGCCGCCGACGTCGTTGGACAACCGAGACTGGATCTCGCCGGTGCGGGTGGACGTGAAGAACTTCAGTGGCATGTGCTGCAGGTGCGAGTACAAGGAATTGCGCAGGTCCTGCATGACGCTCTGGCCAACGATGTTGTTCGTGTAGGTCTGCCACAGGCCCAGAAGACCGCTCACGATCGGCGTCGCGATCATGACGCCGACGACTATCCACAGAAGGCGGAGCTTGCCTTCGGTCTCACCGCGCAGGACGGGCGTCACTACGTCGTCGAAGAACACCTTGATCAGCAGCGGATTGATCAGCCCGAGCCCGGAGGTCAGCAGGATCAGGATCGCGACGAAGTAGACCTTGCGCCTGTACGGGCGGAACGTCTCGACGATCCGTTTGAACGTCCCGGGTCGCGCGGGGCGCTCGGGCGTGTCGGGCGGGACAAGGCCGTGGCTTCGTGGCATTGCCTAATTGAAACGCAGGCGATGCCTGCTTTGTTTCACGCGATCCGCAGGGCGGTGAGCACTCCATCGCGCGTCGGGTTGATGATCGAGCGCCAGTGCGGATCGCCGGCGATCATCTCGTTCGTCCGCTTTATGGCTTCGGTCGCTCCTTCTTGCGGCTCGTCCGCGTCGGATTCGCCGGTGACGCGGCCGAACCAGAGCATGTTGTCGCACAGGTAGTAGCCGCCGACCCTGACCTTGTGTTTGGCGGCGGCCCACGCGTCCGGGTAACCCGCCTTGTCGATGTCGCAGTAGACGATGTCGAAGTCACCTTCCGTCTGCGCCAGCGCCTCGAGCGCGTCGCCGACGTGATAGCGGATCGGCTTGTCGAGACCGGCTCGCGCCAGGAAATCGAGCGCGAGCTTCTCGTTTTCCGGATCGGTGTCGGTGAGGTTTATCTCTGCCTCCGGCCCGGTCGCGCGCGAGAACCAGTAAGCGGAGTAGCCGTACCCGGACCCGAGCTCGAAGATCCTCTTGGCGTAGATCGACCGCGCGATGATCTCGAGGTACTGCCCGCAGAGACGACCGACTATCGGGAAGCCTTTCTCTTCGGCAAGCTGCTCCATCTCGAGCAGTACCGGCTCGTCATCGCCGGCCGCAAGCCTTTCCAGGTACGTCGTCACGGCGGGATGAAGGATGTCCATCTCCAGAGGGTACCGGGCGTCGGTTCGCGGGACACGGCTTCGGTTCACGAGACGGTTCGGTCTCGCTGCCCCCGGCTACCCGACCGTCGTCGTCGAAAGTGATCACTGCTGTCGTACCACCCTCGACGCAATACGTGAACTCGTTGCCTGCTCGGGACGACGGCTGGCCCAGCGCGAACAGAACGTCTTTCCAGGACGTTCCCGGAGCGACGGCGTCGATCCGGTCCTGGGTCAGGTCGGGGACGTCGGCGCGACACGCATCACCGGGGACGCCGACGGCGCGCTCCCACATCTGCAGATAGGCCTCGGGCCCACGGGTCATGTCCTCGTACAGGGCGTCGTTTATCTGCCGGAGGCCCTGAAGCCAATCCGTGTAGAGACCGTAGTGCGCTACACCGTCGCTGTTGATGTCGTAGATACGCTCACCGCTTACCTGCTGGTGAACCATCGCCCCGCCGAAGCCTTCGAATGGGTAGGAGACGGTCGTCCCTTTGATCGGAGGAGCCGAGGAACTGAATCCGTTCACGTCGGACCCGTAACCGAATCCGAAGTAGTAGCGCTCGTCTGCCCAGGCCTTCGACTTGATCCAGTCCTCTTCGAAACCCCTCAAATCGGAATCCGAGGGAGTCACCACACCACCGGCCTCGTAGATGCGCGGGTAGATCGTGTCGTCCGCCCAGCTGTGACTGGATACGACACCGGAGTACTGAAGCTCGTCGATGATGAGATCCATCGCGCTGGTTCGTGCGCGGGCGCTCATGTGGTCGGGGTCGAAGATCATGCCGCGCTGCGCCATCTGGCGGATCGTGTACTCCCCGAGCTCGGTCAGACCCAGCTCGTTGCAGTGTGGTGCCGGCGGATACAGCGGGGCCGCGCCGCTCGTGCCGGCGGCGGCAAGGATGCTTGCGACCAGAGAATCGCGACCGGTGAACTCGCGCGGCCATCCGTTGGGGTAAGGCGGCGAATCGTGCACGTTGTGCTGCGTCTTGTCGTGCGCGTGGCCGGCATCCTCGGGACACGTGTCCATCTGCCAGTAACGACCGGTCTCCTCCATGTTGCCCTGGTTGACGATGAGGCCGGTCTGTCCCGCGTCTCCCGTCACACCCGACAAGGCGCTGTCGAACTTGTTGACGAGCTCCATCTGCCTGACGTCTAGCTTTTCGTAGGCTTCCTCGAGACCACGATCTATGTCGTCGGTGTCACACAAAGCCTGGCCGAACCTCAGACCGCAGTCGAACAGCGTCGAGACCTCGATGCCGATGATCACCGCGAGCCGACCGGAGTTGATGACCTCTCGTGCCTCGAAGGGGTCTTTCACGATCCGGAACCAACCTTCGCCCGGGCCCCCGCTCTGCGCGTCGATGTAGTCCTGTAGCTGCAGGATTCGCTTGTGCTGGAGACGCACGCCGTCCATCTCGTTGCAACGCGACTCGATCGCGTGACGATCCTTGAACGGATAGGCCTTGCACAACGCGGCGTTGTCGACCAAGACATTCGTGTAGAGCCGCAGACCACCCCGCCATGCACGTTCCAACCACTTGTAATAGAGCTGCTCGTGCGTCAGGTAGTTGTGCTTGGGCCATCCCTTGAAGGTCGGCCACCCGTCGGGAGAATGACCCTTACCCGGGGTGTTACTGAGGAGTTGCTCGAGCGCGGCGGCTTCCCCACCGGGATGGTGATCGGGACAGTCGACGAGCGCCTGCGCAACTCCATAGCGGCTCCACGGTTTCGCACAACGTGCGCGGCCCCCGAGGAACTCGTAGGCCATCCCGTGCAGATGGAGGTCCATGAACCCGCGGGTTTCCTGGAAGCTGGTCTGACCGCCCATGAGCGGCCCGTCGACGTTGACCTCGACCTCGGGGAAGGTCGCGCAGCCGTCGGGGAGTAGCTCGAATCCGAAGCTATCGCCGTCGCCGGTAGGAACGAGGACCAACTCGCCGGACTTGGCCGCCAAGGCTTGATCCGTAGCAGGAAGCTCTAGGCGGAAGGTGTTGAGGCCGTGTTGCACGACCTTCCAGTCGGCAAGGGGGCCGGGCTCGCTGGCCGCCACGACCGCTGCGCCGCGCCCCGAAGCTCTGTTCGCGGCACTATCAGCGACCTCGTCAGCGGCGACGTCCGTCTGCTCGAAGGCGACGCCGCCGGCGATCTGACCTGGGACGGAATCGGTGGCGGCGTAGGTCGCAGTAGCAAGGGCGCCCTCGCTTGCCGCCAGGAAGTCGCCCTCGCGGCCGAACAGGAGGTAGCGGCCGAGATCGGTTGCCTGAAGGAAGAACGGCTCTGCGGCGTCGAGGTTGGACCCGCCGAGCGCGAACCCGTCCTCGGAGCGCGCCACATACCTCCCACCGGCCTCGAACATGGCGTAGCAGCCGCCGGCCAAGGCGTAACGATCCTCGGGGAACTGGGCCCGCGGGCCCAGACCGACTTCTTTCGACGCCCCGGTCCATCCCGCTGCGGTGGTGGACGCCCTTCCCAGGCCCGACACCATGATCATCACGGCCAGCGCTCCGCAGGCGACGACAGCGAGCTTACGAGGGACATAACGCATCAGCTTCGATCTCCTGGGTCGGCGCGGCAAGGCAGGACAAGCCCTGCTGGTGGTCGTTCGCCGGGCGGCGGCCGTCTCCTCCCCTGCCTGGCCGAGCATCCTCGTCGAGACCCGGCTCCGTCGTCGATTCGTCCTCCTTCAGTCGCCGAGCACCAGGTCGTTCAACGCTCGATGGAGCTCGGCGTTGGCTGCGATGACGCCTGGGGACAGGTGTGGCAGGGGTGGGGGCAGCTCGGTAACGATGCCGCCGGCTTCCTCGACGAGGAGGATGCCTGCCGCTTTGTCCCAGCGCTCCATCGGGGCTTCGTAGAACCCGTCTAGGTGTCCCGCCGCCAGCGCAGCAAGATCGAGCGCGGCGGAGCCTGCTCGTCTGATGTCGCGCGCGAGCGGAAGCACGCGCGCCACCGTCGCGGCCTGCACCTCGCGAGCCTCGGCCTCGTACGAGAAGCCGGTCCCTATCAGGGCGCCGGAAAAGTCGGCGGTATCGCTGACCCGGATGCACCTCGAATTGAGCCACGCACCCTCACCGCGTTCGGCCTCGTACAACGCGTCACGTACCGGATCGAATACGACGCCGACGACCGCGCCTTTGTCATCTTCGACCGCGATGCTGACGGCCCACCACGGGATGCGGTACAGGTAGTTGACGGTGCCGTCGAGCGGGTCGACGACCCACTCGAGCCCCGAGCGCGAGCGCTCGTCGCCACCTTCTTCGGACACGATCCCGTCGTCCGGTCGCTCGCGCGCGATGAGGTCCAGCAGGAGCTCCTCCGAGTCCCGGTCCGCATCGCTCACGAGATCCGTCGGCGAAGACTTCGTATCCAAACCTGCGATCGGGCCGCGGAACCGTTCGAGCAACAGGGCGCCCGCCTCACGCGCGGCCCGCGTCGCCAACGCCCGCAGCTCGCTCACAGGGTTTCCCTCAGGGTCTCCTCGACCTTCTCCGAGGCCTTCCGTGCCGTGATCAGGATCGGATCCCACACCGGCGCGAACGGGGGTGCGTACGACAGGTCCATGTTGAGCATGTGGTCGACCGTCATCTCGTTCCAGAGCGCCGCTGCCAGCGCATCGATCCGCTTCGCCGCCCCCTCCTTACCGACGATCTGCGCGCCGAGCAGGCGGCCCGACCGTTTCTCGACGATCATCTTGGTTCTGATGGGGGCCGCGCCGGGGAAGTAACCGGCGCGGGTCGTCGAGTCGACCGTCGACGAGACGTGATCGAAACCGGCCTCTCTCGCTTCAGCTTCGCCGAGTCCCGTTCGCGCGACCTCGAGGTGGCAGACCTTCGAGACGGCGGTACCGACGACACCGGGAAAGGTCGCGTAGCCACCACCGATGTTGATGCCCGCGACGCGACCCTCCTTGTTCGCGTGCGTTCCCAGCGCGATCGACACCGGCTTGCGTGCGACCCGGTGGAACTTCTCGACGCAGTCGCCGGCGGCCCACACGCCGTCGTTGCTGGTGTGCATCTGCTGGTCCACGACGATGCCGTCGGCCGGACCGATCGTCAGACCTGCCGCCGCCGCCAGCTCCACGTTCGGGCGGGTTCCGAGGCCCAACACGACGATGTCTGCGTGCAAAGTCGTCCGGTCCGTAACGACACCGGACACGTGACCCTTGGCGTCTTGTTCGAAGCGGACGACGCGTTCGCCGGTGTGGACGGCGATGCCCATCTCGCCCATCGCCGCGCCCACGAGCTCACCCATGTCCGGGTCGAGGGTGCGCATCGGCTGGTCGCCCGCCTCGACCAGCGCCACCTCCATCCCTCGGACGACGAACGCTTCCGCCATCTCGATCCCGATGTAGCCGCCCCCGACCACGACCGCATGCCGAGGCTGCTCGTCTTCGACCACCTCTCGCACGAGGATCCCATCGTTGAGCGTCTGCACGCCGAAGATGCCGGCCGCGTTCCCGCCCTCGAACGCGGGTCTGATCGGCGTCCCGCCCGTTGCAACCATCAACAGATCGAAGCCTTCGGTACTCGTGGCGCCGTCGTCTCCGCGAACCGTCACCTTGCGCGCCGCTAGATCGATCTCCGTTACCTCGCACCGCATCCGAACGTCGATCTGTTGCTTATCCCGGAACACCTCGGGCTTGCGCGCGATCAGGTCATCGAGCTCGGTGACGGTGTCGGCGATGAAGTACGGGATCCCGCAGGCCGAATAAGAGGTGAAGTCACCCCGTTCGAACGCGACGATCTCGAGATCGTTCCGGCCGCGCCGCCGTCGCGCCTGTGATGCAGCGCTCATCCCGGCCGCATCGCCGCCGATCACGATAAGTCGCTCGGGCATAGGCGGCGAGGCTATCCGTTGCTCGGGACTCAGAAGAGGACCGGGCGTGCAGGAGGTCGGTATCCAACGTCCAACTAGCACTTGACGCGCAGTTCCTCGCGCGCGTCCAGTCGTGGGAAGACCAGGAGAAGCGATGGGAAGTCGCGTTGAACGAACCGCGACGATGCTCGCCGTCCTGATCCTGCTGGTGTCGAGCTCTGCCGTCTCTGTCGCGGGCCCGCTAGGGGGCCTGGACGCCGGCGCACAAGCCTTCCCCAATGCGGCGGTGGAGAGCCAGACCTATCGCGCGGTCGACGGTCAGGGCGGCGCGAAGACCGCTCAGTGGCGAGTCGTCCGCAACACTGGTAACTGTTGCGAGAACTACCTGAGCGCCACGTCCGATGGAAAGATCCTCGACTTCGGTGCGGGGCGGCTACGGCTGTCCAGCGACCAAGGCGCGACCTGGCAAACCATCCGCCCGACACTGCCGGTAGCGATAGGTGACGGAGGGGAGGGCGCCGTCGTTCCTGCCCCCAACGGCGACATCGTCGCTATGAACTGGGATCCGTGGACGGGCGATCGTTTGGAAACATTCAAATACGAGGCCGCGAGCGGAAAATGGTTCTACTCGCATGGCGTGCTCAAGACGCCGTTCTACGATCGTCCTTGGTTGAGTGTCGTGCCGGGGCCTTTCACGGTCGGCGCGGAGACTTTTCCCTATCTTTCGATACTGAAGGCCGGTTGGCCGTCTAAAGACATCTGGTACTACAGCTACGACGGTCTGAACTACCTACGGCCGGCGAGCAAGATTAGCGAGGAACTCGCGACGATCGCGAAGAGAACGCCTATGTTGGCTAAGGACGCCGCCATCGACTGGGTCCAACCACTGACGATGTCCGGGATCGCTCCGCTTCCGGGCGGTGGCGCGATCGCATCGGATATGGATCTTTTGAATGTTGGTGATCCGTTCGCCTTGATGCTCGCGCCAGAGGTCCGGTGGAACTCGTTCCGGTTCGCGCAGACGCTTCCGGCCGGGCGGGTGCTCGCGGATTCGACCGGAAAGCTGCACCACATGACCCTCGCCATTCCGGGTCGGGGCAGCTTCGAATACCGCATCTCCGACGACAGCGGAGCCAGCTGGAGAACGGCAGCTTCGCTTTTGCTGCCTCCCGGGTTCGTCGCCGAGGAGTGGGATTTCAAAGCCAACGGAGCGCTAGGGATCACGGCACTCGCGGTACACGCTCACGACGCGGCGAGAAACGTGGACCAAGACTTCCTCTACGAGCTCGCTGTGACCGGGACCCAGGCTGCACTTCGAAATGTCTTCTACGTGGGGTCAGGCGACCTAGCCTTCGGGAGCTCGTTCGGCGCGAGCCTGCGTTACGACTTCGCAAGCGTGGCTATCCTCCCGGATGGGACGCTGGTGACCTCCTTCGTAGACGATGCCCACCGATCGCCGGCGATCGCGGTGCTCACCGATCGGGGAAGTTCACCCGCACCACCGGCGCCTCCGACATCGACGCCGTCTACAGGATCCCCCGAGGATCCGCCGGCCGAGCCAGACCCCGAGTCCAGCGAGGGAACTCGCGTTCACGACAGGACCGTCGCGTTGGCGCTGAAGAGGCACCTCATGGCAAGGGGGATCGTCACGACGACCGGGGGTCACGCAGCGTGTCAGGGGGGTGTACCTGTTGAGGTGCAACGGCGAAGTAACGGGGCATGGAGGACCGTCGCCAATGTCACGACGACAGAGGACGGAGCATTCCGGACTCGACTGGGTGACGGCGCCGGCCGGTATCGCGTCGTTGCAAGGAAGCTCGAGACTCCTATGGGTACCTGCGCTGGGGCGACATCGACGGTGGTTCGTCACCGGCACGACTAACCCAACCCTGCTGCGGCCCGCACCGTTACTAGACTCGGTGTCGACGCCCTCGTAGCTCAGGGGATAGAGCACAGGTTTCCTAAACCTGGTGTCGCAGGTTCGAATCCTGCCGGGGGCACCGAGCCGTGTGCTAAGTCTCGGCACCTGTGCCCCGCTCGCCGGCGCGGCTTCGGCTCCTCGTCGCACCGGTCGGCCTCGGCAGGGGACCTGCAGGTCGGCGGCGAACCAACCCTCGAGACGTAGTGGGCACACGCCAAAACGCGGCATCTACGTCCTGCGGATGAAGGAGTCATCATGAAGAAGGCCTTCCTGATCGCTGCTGCTGCCGCCGTGATGATTGGGGCGGGCGTTGCGGCGCCTGCGGCCGGTAGCGCAGCAGCAGCGAGCGAGAACATGAAGAAGGTCGCCGACCTGGACGTCGGGTGGGTCTCGGAGATCGCGTTCGACGGACGTTGGGCCTACGCCTTCGGCGACCAGCTCTCGATCATCGACCGCCGAACGATGGAGGTCGTCTCTACGCTCAAGTGCGGCAAGAAGGTCTTCGGCGGTACCGAGGTCGAGATCGTGAAGAGGGGTGTCGTCGCGATCGACGGCTACGGCGTGTGCGGGATGGAGT
This sequence comes from Actinomycetota bacterium, assembly GCA_035550975.1. Lineage (GTDB taxonomy): Bacteria > Actinomycetota > CADDZG01 > CADDZG01 > WHSQ01 > DASZOC01. The sequence continues at coordinate 9,914 of DASZOC010000068.1, forward strand.
GGGGCGTCTTCTTCGTCGACGTCCGCGATCCGCGTCAGCCGCGGATCATCGGCAAGGCCGACGGGACGCGGCCTCACACGATGACCGCGTATCCCGGCAAGCCCTACATCTATTCGTCACCAAATGGGTGCTGCAGCGACTTCGCGGGCGGGATCGAGCGCATCATCGACGCGAGCAACCCGCGCAACCCGAAGGTCGTCGAGTTCAGGTCGAGGGGCCTCGGGTGCCACGACGTTGCGTTCGTCATCCGCAAGGACCTCAAGCTGGCTGGCTGCGCCGCCGGCTCCGAAACGCAGCTGTGGGACGTCAGCGACCCTCTGAAACCGGTGACGGTGGCACGCATCCCCACGCCCACGCAGTTCAACCACTCCGCAGGCTTCAGCGACGACGGGAAGATCCTCGTGGTCGGTGACGAGGCGCACCCGGTGAACTCGTGCGCCGGCACCCCCACTGGAGCCTTGTGGTTCTACGACATCTCCAAGCCCATGTCGCCGGTGCTGAAGAGCTACTACAACATCGACCGCGGCGCGACTGTGTCGACCTTCTGGGCTACCTACGACACCTGGTGCACGGCCCACATGTACGACTTCAAGCCGAACACGAGCCTTCTGGCAGCGGGGTGGTTCCACGGCGGTGTCAACGTGCTCGACCTGAGCGACCTCGCCAACCCGAAGGAGGTCGGCTACTACATCTCGTCGGACTTCAAGCCGTGGGCCGCGTATTGGGCCGACGGGCTGATCTGGACATCCGACTACGGCAAGAAGGGCGGCGTCGAGGTCTTCGAGCTCGGCTCCGGCGGGCGCTGACGGTCGCTAATTGCCCTCGCGCCATTCCCGCTCGCGACGCGACGGGCGGAAGGTTGGTTCTGGAGGTTCGACATCTTCTGCGGCCTCGCTGTGCTCTTCGTCTGGGGTGTCTCCCGTCGAGGAATAGCGGGCGGCGGCGCTGACTACGAACGCCGCCAGGCCCGTCGTCACGGGGACGGCCGCGACGAGACCGATGCTGCCCACGAAGGTCCGAACGATCTCTTCCGCCACGATCTCACTGTTCAAGACCTGGGACAGGTCCCGATTGGAGATCGAGAAGATGATCAACAACGGCAGCGAGGCGCCTGCGTACGCGAGGACGAGCGTGTTCACCGTGGACGCGATGTGATCTCGCCCGATGCGGACCCCGGCTCGATAAAGGTTGGCGACTCCGTAGGCGGGATTGGCGCGGTGCAGCTCCCAGACGGCCGAGGCCTGCGTGACCGTCACATCATCGAGCACGCCGAGCGTCCCGATGATGATGCTCGCCAGCAGCAACCCCTGCAGGTTCACCTGCTGCTGGTTGATCTGCAGGAAGAAGGCTTCTTCCGAACCGGCTCCCGTGAAGATCGCGAGATCGACGAACAAGAGTCCCAGCAGACCCGTTAGGACGAGGCTGATCAACGTGCCCAACACCGCGGTGGTAGTGGCGGCGTTCAATCCGTGCGCGAGATAAAGAGCAACGAACATGATCGCGGCCCCCCCGACGATCGCGACCAACAGCGGCTCCTTGCCGTCGAGGATGGCGGGAAGAACGAATCTGACCAGGATCGTCAACGAGATCGCGACACCCGCCAGCGCAGCCAGACCTCGCCAGCGGCTCAGTGCAACGACCACGATAGAGAAGAGGACCGATAGCGCGAGCAATGGGACGCGCCGGTCGAAGTCGACGAAGAAGTAGTCGGGGGTCGGGGTTGCCGCCGGCGCGCCGGCCGCGGCCTCCTGTTGAGGTGGCGCCTTGCCGACGATGACGCCGTCGCCGACCTGGATGTTCCGCACGCGTGGCGCGCTCGTGTACTGGAGCTCGAACGTCTCGCCGGCGTCGCGACCCTCCTCGACGCGGATCGTTACGCGGGAACAGTTGAACCCCTCCTGCCCGGGTATGTCGGGACACTCGTCGCGTTCGACGGCCGTCACGGTGCCGCGGACCTCGTCGGCCACGAAGCCGCCGGGTTCCACCTTCGGGTCGCCCGCCGGCCACAGAAAGACCAGGCCGACCAGCGTGGCAACCATGAACGGCATCACGGCGGCGATCAACAACCTCTGGATCCTCGGAGGGACACGCACGTCGGCGTCGGAGTGACCATGCGTGTGACCCATCGCCAAAGTATCGAGGTACGGGGGCGCGCGACCTCCCTGGCTCCACCGGAGCCGAGACCGGAGCGTCACGGCACACCCGGGCGCACCGGCACCAGGTCGGCCCGTCGCAGCTGGTTGGTGTATAAATATGCATCCATGGCGCTAAACGCGGCGGTTCTAGGTGCATCAGGATACGGAGGCGCGGAGCTACTGCGTCTGCTGGCTCGTCATCCTGCCTTCGAAGTCGTGGGCCTGGGGGCGGAACGTGCCGCGGGACGCGCGGCGGCCGAAGTCCACCCCCACCTCGACGCCCTCGACCTCCCGCCGCTAACCC
>DASZOC010000069.1:0-31660 GCA_035550975.1 Actinomycetota bacterium
CCCCCCCCCTTCTCTTTCTCACTTCCATTGAGCCCGGACAGACCACACCGTCTGCGCGTCACATCCGTTCGGGGGCGGAGACTCCTAGTAATCCCAGTCCGTCGCCGATCACTCGTTTGGTCGCGACGCAGAGCACGAGGCGCGCTGCCGTCAGGGCAGCATCGTCGGTTACGACCTTACAGTCGCGGTAGAACGCGCTGAAGGTCGAGGCGAGCTCCTCGACGTAGCGCGTGATCTTCTGGGGCGACCGTTGCGCGGCAGCTTCGCCGACGACCTCCTCGAACGAGGCGAGCTTGCGCATCAGTTGGTCTTCGGCCTGCTCACCCAACAGCTCGAGGGGAGCACCGGCAGGATCCGGCTCGTGCCCCTCGGCTGCTGCGCGCGCGAGGATCGAGCAGATCCGCGCGTGCGCGTATTGCACGTAATAGACGGGGTTCTCCGGTGCCTGCTGCTTGACCGCCTCGACGTCGAAATCGAGCGGCGCCTCGATGGAACGCGTCAGGAACGTGTAGCGCGCCGCGTCGCGTCCGACCTCGTCGACGAGGTCGTCCAGCTTGACGATCACGCCCGCGCGCTTCGACCCCTTGAGGGTTTCCGTCCCGCTCGACAAGCTGACCACCTGCACGATCGGGATCTCCACCGCGTCCGCGTCGTAACCCAAGCCTTGCGCGGCCGCCTTCAAACGCGCGATCGCTCCGTGGTGGTCCGCTCCCCACAGATAGATGGTGCGCTCGTAACCGCGCGCGAACTTGTTGCGTAGATACGCCGCGTCGGCGGCGAGGTACGTGGGTTCTCCATTCGCGCGGACCAGCACCCGATCCTTGTCGTCGCCGTACCTCGTCGTCAACAGCCAGCGCGCGCCGTCACGTTCCTCGACCAGGCCACGCGTGGTCAGCTCGTCGATCGCGCGCTCGACCTCACCTCCGTCGTGCAAGGTCTGTTCGGAGAACCACACGTCGAAGGCGGTCCCGAACCGTTCCAAAGAGACGCGCATGTCGCTCAGCATCATCGCCAGGCCTCGTGCGCGCAGTTCTTCGTTGCGCTGTTCGGGCGCGGCGTCGACCAACGAATCTCCGACGTCTTCCGCGATCGCCCGCGCGATGTCGATCACGTAGTCGCCCTGATACCCGCCTTCCGGCACCGTTGCCTCGCGGCCGAAGAGACCGAGGTAACGCGCTGCTATCGACTCACCGAAGAGGCGGGACTGACGACCGGCATCGTTGACGTAGAACTCTCGCGTCACGTCGTGCCCGACCGCCGCGAGCAGGTTCGCGATCGCATCCCCGACCGCCGCGTGACGCCCGCTGACGACGTTGATCGGCCCGGTTGGGTTAGCCGAGACGTATTCGACGTTGATCGACCCGAGCGGCTTGAGCGAACGGCCGAATGCCACATCAGGGTCGGCAGCCGATCGCACCACGTCGTGGAGCCACCGGTCCGACAGCGTGAAATTCAGGAACCCTGGCCCGGCGACGTCGACGCGCTCGATCAGATCAGAGGCAGGCAGGGTTGCGACGATCGCCTCCGCGATCGCCCGTGGGTTCCCGCCGCCGTGCGCGAGCGCCAGCGCGACGTTCGTGGACCAGTCGCCGTGCTCGCGCCGTCGCGGCCGCTCGAAGCGGATACCGGTGGTGGCGGAGTCGGTTCCGGCAGGGAGACGGGCAGATCTCAGGGACGCACGGACCAGGGACTCCAGCTGATCGGTGATCACAGCCGGGACCTCAGGAGACGTGCCGCTCGACCACCTCGAGGAGCTCGCTCGGGTCGAAAGGTTTCGTGAGGTAGTCGACCACGCCGTAGGACTTGCCCCGGTCGATGTCTCCCTGTTGCGCCTTCGCCGACAAGAAGATGACCGGGATGTCCTTCGTCGTGTGGTCGGCTTTGAGCTTCTCGCACGCCTGATAGCCGTCGAGGCGCGGCATCATGATGTCCAGGATCACGAGATCGGGCTTCTGCACGCCGGCAGCATCCACCGCCTCCTGACCGTTGTTCGCAGTGACTACCTCGTATCCCTCTAGTTCGAGATTGACCTGCAGCAATCGAAGGATCACCGGATCGTCGTCCGCGATGAGGATCCGCTTCTCGCCTGGTGTCATGCACCGGATGCTATCTTCCGCCTCGCCGCAACCGCCGATAGTGTGGTTCGTCTCCACGAGCCCCCGTAGCTCAGGGGATAGAGCACTCGCCTCCGGAGCGAGGTGCGCAGGTTCGAATCCTGCCGGGGGCACCGAGCGCGCAGCGCTGGCGACCGGCAGGATCGTCCCGCGGCACGCACATCGCGCATCGCATCCTGCCGGTGGCACCGACGAGCGGAGGCGGCACTTGCGAGCGCCGCAGCGAGAAGTGCCGGGAGGCAGGTTCGTTACCACGCCACAAAAATCGCGCAATGATGGCGAAAGGTAAGGCTGCGAATGCTGCCGGGGGTACCGTCGTACTCGACGGCTTCACAGTTGGAGCCTGAGACATCTAGCCGCGTCGCATCGATCCGGCGTAGGACTCCGATGATCCGACAGAGCGTGATCAGGCGGACCTAGCGGTCGTGTCTCGATGGATCGCGATCACCCGCGGCCACGCGTCCATCATCAGATCGACAATCTCCGCGTCTAGATGGGTTCCGCGGCTCTGCTCGATGAGCGCCCGCGCCTCCGTGACCGAGAACGCGTCCCGATAGACGCGGTCGCTGGTGACTGCATCGAAAACGTCCGCGACGGCGGCGATGCGCCCCTCGACCGGGATTTCGTCACCCGTCAATCCTTGTGGATATCCGGCTCCATCGATCCGTTCGTGATGAGTCAACGCGATCGTCGCGGCGGTATCGAGCAGGTCGCAACCCGATCCGGACAAAAGCTCGTGCCCGAGCTCGGCGTGCCTCCTCATCAGGACCCAGTCTTCCGCTGTCAGCGATCCTTTCTTGAACAGAACCTCCTCCGGAACCCCAATTTTCCCGACGTCGTGCATGAGGCTCGCGACGCGAACCAGATCGCACTTTTCTTCCGGCTCCCCATGCAGTTCAGACAAGAGAGCGCAGTAGCGACTCATCCGCGCGACGTGTTCAGCGGTACCGAAGTCACGGAACTCCGCGGCCATCGCGAGGCGTTTGATCGTATCTTCCCGCGAGGATCGAAGCTCCTCCTCGGCACGAGCGAGATCCTGGAGAGCGGTCGTCAATTCGGATGTCCTCTGTTGCACCATCCATTCGAGCCGCGCGGTCTGGTTCCTCATCCCCATCTCGAGCTCACGACGGCGCAGCGCGTTGGCAACTGCGATGAGGATCTCGTTCGCGGTAAACGGCTTGATGACGTAGCCGTACGCCCCGACATCTAGCGCCGTTTCCGCGAGAGCGGCGTCATCGTACCCGGTCACCATCAATAGGGCTACCTCTGGCTGGCGCGCACGGACGTAGCGGATGAGATCGAGGCCGGATTCTCCCGGCATGTTGATGTCGGTCAGCACTAGCTGGATGTCGTGCGCAGCCAGAATGTTCCGCGCCTCGTGCGCGTCGGCCGCCGTCCGACATGAATAGTCGGCGCCGCCAAGCACATCGGCCAGCACGCCGCGGGTCACTGGCTCGTCCTCGACGATCAGCAGCGTGTCATGCGGCCGCAGAGCCGACGCCGGCGCGTCGCCCCGCAGGGGATCGCCGAAGTTCGTGTCCGGTCCTCTCCGCGCCGCCTGATTCACCGCGCTATCCCGCCCGTCGCCGGAGCGTGTCACGCACGCGTATCGCCGGTCGGAGAGCTACCACCGTCGCCAGCAGCGTCGCGTTCGTCGCCAGGTTCCTCAACGCATGCGCGGTGCCGCGAGCATCGCCGGCCCCGGCCGAACGACGTGCGTCGGCCAGTTGGTGGCCCAGCGAATCCAGCTGCTCCTCAAAGGTCACCGCGATCGCCCTCCCAGTGGCGCACAGATCACGCCAGCAGGGAAATCTTGCCCGTTTGATAGCCAAATAAAGGCAATCCAGTAGGTACTGACGTACCTCTTTCCACAGTACTTAGGTAATCAATCTACGCGAGGGACGCGTCCTCGTCTCCGGCGCGTGCGGTCAAGACTGCCGCCTGCGTCCGCCGCGCAACTCCGAGCTTGCCGAGGAGCCGGGAGACATAGTTCTTGACCGTCTGCTCCGCGAGGTGCAGACGTTCGGCTATCTCTCGATTGCTCAGGCCTTCGGCGATCAGCGCGAGGATGCGCTGCTCCTGCGGACTTAACTTCTTCGCCATCGGGCCGCTCGTCGCCCCGGCCGCGATCCGGTCGAAGAGCCGACGCGTTGTGTCGTCATCGATCAGTGACGAGCCGGAGGCGAGTTTTCTAATGTCGCTTACGAGGTCGACCGTCTTCGTCTCTTTCAGTACGTACCCAGATGCTCCCGCGACTACGGCATTAAGGAGAGCTCGTTCGTCTGCGAAAGACGTGAGGATGAGGCACTTGACCTCTGGCCAGCGGGAGCGTATCTCGCGGCACACCTCGATCCCGTTGCCGTCCGGCAGGCGAACGTCCAATACCGCGACATCGGGCTTGTTCATCGCGACGACCTCCAGCGCATCTGCTGCGGTCGCGGCTTCTCCGACGATGTCGAAGTCGCGTTCGTCGGTTAAGAAGTCGCGTAACCCCCGTCGAACCAGCTCGTGATCATCGACGAGAACGACGCGGATCGTTCGTTCGTCACGCACTGGCACGCTCGTCTACGTCGGCCATAGGAGCAGCATTCGCGTTCGGAATCCATACGTCGATGACCGTTCCCGATGGTTTGGCGCTACGTATCCTGAGGTTCCCACCGAGCATCTCGGCTCGTTCTCGCATCTCCGTTAGGCCGATGTGGCCGCGAAACGAGGGTCCACCCTTCAAACGATTCGCGTCGAATCCGACGCCGTCATCGGTCACGCGCAGGCGGATGCCGGGCTCATCCGGGATGAGGTCGATACAGACGTGATTCGCGTGCGCGTGCTTGCGAATGTTCACGAGCGCCTCCTGAGCTATGCGGTACAGCGCGACGCGAAGCTCCTGCGACGGTTCACCGTCAAGTTGGTTATTGAACTCGTAACGCACGCCGGTATCGAGCTGGAACTCCTCGAGGTAGAGGCACAAGGCCGATCCGAGACCCTCCTGCGCCAGAGTTGGCGGCTTTAATTCGAAGACCGTGGCGCGGAGGCTGCCGATCGCTGCCCGCACTGACTCCTCGAGCAACGAGAGCTTCTCCTTCGTCTCAGGATCCGCCGTCCGGCGCGAGAGTCGCTCGATCTCGATCGCGACCGAGGTCATGATCTGCACCGAGTCGTCGTGGATATCCGCAGCGACGCGACTCCGTTCTTCCTCCTTCGCCTTGACGAGATGCGTGAGGAGGCGTCGCCTCTCGCCGTCCGCGCGCTGCAACGCATTCAAAGCGTCGTGGATCTTCGAGTGACTGAACTGTTGCTCTGTGACGTCGCGGAAGCTCCACACGCGCCCGACCACCTCACCACCGACCCACTGAGGATTCGAGTACCGTTCGATCACTCGGCCGTCCTTGAATTCGAGGATGTCTGAGCTCGACTCGGTGGGCCGTTCGTAGAGAGCATGGACCTTCTGGAGGAACGCAGCGGGATCTCGAAGCTGGTCCAGGACGGCTTCAAGAGCTCGCTCGTCGTCGCGAGACGAAATGACATCAGGGGGGATGCGCCACATGTTGACGAATTTCTGGTTGAACGCCACGATCTTCCCCTCGCGATTGACGACGAGGACCCCATCGGCGGTGGACTCCAGCGTCGCGTGCAGTAGCGAGTTGGTCTGTACGAGAGCTTCCTCATGGCGCTTGCTGTCGGTAATGTCTTGGACGGCTCCGAAGACCCTTACGACGCGGTTCGCTTCGTCGTTCCAGACTGGGGCCACGTAAACGCGGACACATCGCACTTCGCCCGTCTTCGTAACGATCTGCCACGAATCTACCCTGCGCTCTCCCGCAAGCACCTTCTCGAAGGCGTTGGTTGCTGGTTCGAGGTCGTCCGGATGTAACAGAGCAGTCCATCCACCACGTTGTTCGAACTCTTCGGGTGTGAACCCGGTCACTCGGTCGAAGCCTCCAGACACCCACTCCCACTCCAATGAAGAGTCGGGTCTGACTGTCATCGAATAGACGTAGTCCGACGCCAACTCCGAGACCGCGCGAAACAGCTCGTCGGCCTTCTGGAGATCCTCGAACTCGCGCTCGAGACCCGAGTGCGCATGTTTGTGTAGTGCCATCTGACGCATCAATTCGCGTGACATGAAGCTCGCCATGAATGCGACGACGCCCAGCACGACGAGACGCAAGAACTGATCTGCCATCGATACCGGTGGATTCGTGACTGAAGTTGCAGCGAGGTAGCAGATACAGGTGAACGCGAACAACCCAACCTGACTCTTGAAGGGATAAGAGGCGGCGAAAAAGATTGTCGTCAGCGCGTAGAACATAAAGAAGGTAGGGCTACTAGCCCCGGCAGCGGCGATCGCCATCGTGATCAAGATGATGTCTGCGACCGACCACGCGTAGAGCACACGCATCGCCGCGCCCGATTCGACGAGGCTTGGCCACGGCAGGATCAAGGCGATCACGGTGGCGACAGCTGTCAGCGTCCAGATGGTCACGAACGTCCCGGCCGAGATCTCATCCCCGCCCGGCAATACACGGAACATCACCAGTGCCACGAGGACCATCAGCGACGCCTGTATGCCAACCCGAACGCTGCGCAGCCGATACGGATCGAGTGTCGCGCCGTCCAGTGCCATCGCCGCCTCCCCCCCGAGGATACAAGCAGAATTTACCAGCGGGGCGTTACCTCTCATCGGACGCGGGCTGCTCAACCCCCTTGGCGCGGAGATCCACTTCATGCTTCGCGATCACGGTCCGGATCAAGAAGGTATCGACGACGATCAACGGTGGGTGTGACCCGCTGACATACCACGGGCTCCCTGGGTTCGGCCCGGGCTGGGGAACCCCCGGGAACTTCGCCTGCTATGACCCCCAGGGGAATGCCTGAGGCGGAGAGTCAGGTTCAGGTTTTTCCTGACCTCATTCGTCAGGGCTCGTCCTGATGACTCGGCCACCCGGCTCCGCCAGAATCGCATCTATGGACAGAACCTCTGTTAGTAGCGGCGGCGCCTCCCACTTCCCCGACCGCTTCCTCACCGCCATACTGTTCATCGACGTGGTCGACTCGACCAGCCGTGCGGCTCAGCTCGGGGACGGCAAGTGGACCGAATTGATGCACGCATACGAAAGCCTGGTTCGGACCGAGATCGCCCGGTGGGGAGGCCATGAGGTGGATTCGGCGGGTGACGGATCCTTCGCCACCTTCGATATCCCGGCCCGAGCGATCGGATGCGCGTGGACGATCGGTCGTCGCTCCGAGGGACTTGGTCTCGCGATCAGGGCCGGGGTCCACGTCGGCGAGTGTGAGAGACAGGCGGGAAATGTGCGGGGACTGGCGGTTCACGTTGGAGCACGCGTCGCCGCAAAAGCCCGTCCGGACGAGATCCTCATCTCCAAGACCGTCCGCGCACTGATCCAGGGCTCCGACATCCGCCTGCGGGAGCGAGGGTCTCACGTCCTGAAGGGCGTTCCCGGAAGGTGGCACCTCTTCGCTGTCGAAGCCATGGGTGAGGACCTGCCAGGTGACGAAGGTCGCGCGATGCAGCCACCAATCGGAGTGTTGCTGGTCGACGATCACCCTCTGTGGCGGCAGACGCTTCGCGGGGTCCTCGAGAACGAGGATTCCATCGCCGTCGTGGGTGAAGCACGCGACGGACAGGAGGCGATCGATGCTTGTCATCAGCGGCGCCCGGACGTCGTGCTCATGGACATGAACCTCGAGCTCATGCACGGGATCGAAGCTACCCAGCGGATATCTGAGGAGCTTCCCGACCTGAAGGTCCTCGTGCTCTCCTCCACCGACGAGCGAGAGTCCGTGCTCGCGGCGGTGGACGCCGGCGCGTCCGGCTACCTCCTGAAAACGGCCGGCGCGAACGAGATCGTTGCCGCCATAGAACGGATCAACATGGGCGAGCTGGTTTTCCCTGCGGGGCTTTCACAAGTAGTGCTGAGCGCGATCCGCCGGCGCGACGCGTTCGTGGGAGAGGCAAGTTGAACCGAGACCGACCCGTCCTCCGGGGGCTGCTGGCCGCCGGGCTTTCTTGGATGCTGTTGGTTGGAGCCATAAGCCTCGGAATGCTCGTGCCGCAACAGGAGCTGCTGCGTGGTTTCGGCTCGAACGCCAAGCTGGACTATTCCAGTCATGCCTCCGCCTTCTCACCACTGAGCCTCGAGTACATCGCGGACATCCTGGGGCTCAACGGCCCGCGCACTGCGCGGGTCGGAGGATCCGGTAACGCCCGCGGTAAGGCTGAGATAGTTGCCGCGGGCGGAACGACCACATCTCCCGAGACCGCCGCTGCGCCAACGGACGTCGAGCACCCCTTCACCAACGACGACGTCGATAACGCGTACAAGGTCGCGAGTCTGCCCTTCCGAGGCAGGACCGACACGAGCGACGGGTCACGGAGCGCCGACGAACCTGCCGACTGTTTCCCGGCCGGCGGCACCGCGTGGTACCGCTACCGGCCTACGACGGATGTCGCGCTCTTCAGCGACACCTTCGGCACGCCACGTGCGACGGCGCTCGGCATCTACTCACGCGATAGCAGTGGTGGTCTCGAGCTGATCGGCTGCGACAGGAACGCGCTGGGTAACGCGCAGGTGGGTTTCCGCGCTAAGGCCGGGCGGGTCTACTACTTCCAGGTGACCTCCATGGTCCGAGGAGGCCCGACGATCTTCGAGCTCGCCTCCGTCGGCCGCACGACTGTCGAGAGCTTGTCCGCTTCGGGCGGACAGCCTGATGGAACCGCCTTCGACAAGCCTGGTATCTCGAGCGATGGGCGTTACCTCGTCTTTACGTCCGTGGCCCGCAACCTGTCGAGCCGCAAGCCGCAGTGCGCTAACGAGTCCCCTTGCGCTAGCGTCTATCTGCGTGACCGCGTGACCCGACGGACCCACCTGATCGCATCGGTGAAGGGCGCTGGCCTTCGCGACAGTACCTCTCCTCTCTTTCCCTCCATCTCTCCCGACGGACGTTACGTAGGCTTCGCAGCGTTCTCCGGCGTACCGCATGGCGATAACGCGGGATACCCAGCCCCCTCCAAAGCCGATAGGCCCGCGTGGAACGTCTACGTCTATGACCGCATCACGGAGCAGACCCGACTAGAGTCCCGGAACTCCAAGGGTGAACCCGCCCGACGCGATCCGGTCCGTGGGCCAAACTTCAAGGGTTCGTCCGGCCCGTCGTTCTCGGCGGACGGTCGCTATGTCTCGTTCACTTCGGACGGCGCCAACATGGGTGCTCCGGTAGAGCCGGCCGAGACGAACGTGTACCGGAGGGACCGCGTCACGGGCATCACCCGGTTGGTATCGACCGACGAGAGGGGCCGGCCCAACAGGGCCGACAACTGCGCGATCAGTGGCCGGAACATCTCCGGCGACGGCCGTTACGTCGTGTACAGGTCGACCTACAAGTCCGAGGGGATATGGACCCCCGATCAATCCATCACCACAAGGGGCAGCGACGGTCACACAACTCACGTGTACCTGTGGGATGCGCGCACCGGACGCAGCCGCTTGGTCTCGAGAGTCCCCGAGGGGACCAAGCCGAAAGGGTCCTACTGTCCCTCGATATCCCTCGACGGGAGCCGCGTCGCGCTGGTGTCTCTCGACCCCCTCGTGCCCGAGGACACGAACCAGACCCCCGACGTATATGCGTATGAGGTGGCGACCGGGCGGATCCAGCGGATCTCGGTGACGTCCGCCGGCCAGCAGACCCACGACCCGAATTTCGAGGGGCGCGAGTACGGCGTCCTCGGGCGCTCGGTCAACCTGTCCGCCGACGGTCGCTACGCCGTGTTCGACTCCGCCGCGCCCGATCTGGCGCCCGGCGCGGTCGGTAGCACACGCCAGAAGGCTGGCACGTCGCAGGTCTTCCTGCACGACATCCTCACCGGCGCCACGAGGCTCGTGTCGGTATCGTCCACCGGAGAGCCCCTTTCGGGCCACAGCCGCCTCCCCTTCATCTCGTCGGACGGCAGCGCGGTCGTCTTCATGAACACCCGCTCCGCTTTGACGGACTCGGAGGAGATCACCATGGTCGTGGTTCACGAGCTCTCGCTGTTCCGGTGAGCCTCCGCGCACCCAGTTCCGGGCTGCATGGGTTCCGCTCGCTTCCTCTCTTCTGGAAGCTCCTGATCCCTTTCCTCGCGTTGATCGTGTTCGTCGGCGCGTTCGGAGCATTCCTCATCGTGCGGGATCTCTCCTCTCGAGCGCGCGCCAACGTGCACCAAGACTTGCTTCAGGCGTCGCTCAACGCGCGTGCGACGCTGAAGGATCGCGAGCTCTATCTCCTCGAATCGGCGAACTTCGCGGCCAACCTCGATGGGATGGCAAAGCGCGTCAGGGCGCACGACTCGGCGGGGGTGACGGAGCTCCTCGAGTCGGTTCTCGCGCTCAAGAGCGACCTAACGCTGCTCGCGGTCACCGACCGGAAGGGCGTTGGGCTCATCGAGTTCTACCGTGCCGGTTCCGGCGGCTCGATCCAACGCGGAGCCGCGACCCGTTGGGCCGGCACGCCTTTCGTCGCCAGGACACTGAACGATCCCGACGCCACCAAAGCTGCCGGATTCCTCAGATTGGGCAACAGGCGACTTCTGGCGATCGCCACCCCGATCTGCGCCGATCCCAGCGACTGTCGGACGGCGGGGGTTGCGATCGTTGGAATCGCGACCAGTGTTCTTGCACGCGAGGCGGCGGGAGAGTCCGATCCCGGCACGGAGCCGATCGTGACGATCTACGACGCGCGAGGGGAAGGGCTTGCCGGATCGGGAACGCGGCCGAGCACGACGTCGATCCGCGTGCAACGTGACGACCTCGTTCGTCGTACGGAGGAAATCGCGTCACGCGAGTACTTCACGCTTTACGCGCCACTAGAGCTGCAAGGACGCCAGAAAGGGATGATCGCGGTCAGTCTCTCTCCCGAGGCGGAATTAGCCGCGGTAAGAGGCGCGGGGATGCGGCTCGCCGTGTTTCTTCTGATAGCGATGGCAGGGATCGTCGGCATCGGCGCCCTTCTCTCTCGCTTCATCCTCGCGCAGCTAAGACCGCTTCTTGCGACCAACCGCGCGCTCGGCAAAGGTGAGCTCTCCGCCAGAGCTCCCGTCGTCAGCAACGACGAGCTGGGTGAGCTCGCCCGCGGCGTGAATGAGATGGCCGAGCAGTTACAGGCAAGCTACGAAACCCTCGAGATGCGGGTGGACGAGCGCACCGAAGAAGTTCAGCGCCTGCTCAAAGAGCGCACGGAATTCTTCGCGTCACTGTCGCATGAGTTGCGCACGCCGCTCGCGATCATCCTCGGACAAGCCCAGATGATGCGGGACTCGAGCTTCCCCAAGCAGAACGGGTGGGCCAAACAGAGCGGACACACGATCGAGGACTCGGCGCAGCAGCTCCTTTCGCTCGTCAACGACATCCTCGACCTGGCACGCGCAGAAGCGGGCTCGATCGACGTGAACCCGGAGGACGTGGATCTCTTGGAGTTCGTCGACGACATGCGCCAGACGGTCGTCGGTCTCGTGCGCGGCAAGGGGTTGGAGGTGAGATTCGACGTCCCGTCAGACATGCCGAAGGTCCGGGCCGACCAGACCCGGTTGAGACAGATCATCCTGAACCTCGTCGACAACGCGGTGAAGTACACACCGGTCGGCGGCAAGGTCGACGTGAAGGCGGCGGCCACGCCGGATGGAGACAGTGTCGAGGTGTCCGTCTCCGATACCGGTGTCGGGATCCCTCCAGAAGCAGGAGATCTCATCTTCGAGCCGTTCTTCCGGGTAAAGGGCACGCGCTCACAGCGGGGCGAAGCCTCCACCGGGTTGGGCCTGGCGCTGACGAGGCGGCTGGTTGAAGCGCAGGGAGGCACGATCGCCTACGAGAGCCAGCCAGGAGTCGGCACGACCGTCACCTTCAGCGTTCCGATCGCGATGGAACAGGCAGGGGACCCTTTAGCGCCTGAACCGACTCGGGCCCGCACTCCCGCAGCGCGGTGAGCTCCGTGGTTGCTCGCGGTGCGTCGAAGTCGGAGACTCCCGCTGTGCGACAGAGAAAGCAACAGCCCTCGGCCGATTCGTCCTCGGCGACCGATAGCGCGGGGATCGAGCTCATGTTGGTCGACGACCATCCGATGTGGCGCGACACGCTTCGGAACCTGCTGCTCCACTCGAAAGTGGGAACCGTGGTAGCCGAAGCCGGCGACGGGGACGAGGCCCTGGCACAGGCGGCACTCGTCTCACCTGATCTCGTAGTCATGGATATCAATCTCCCAACGATCGATGGGATCGAGGCGACACGCCGATTGGTGCGGCTCTATCCCGACATCAAAGTGCTCATGCTGTCGTCATCGGACGATCGGGCGCAGGTCGTGGACGCTGTTCGCGCAGGAGCGTCGGGCTATTTACTCAAGACCGCGGCTCCCTCGGAGTTGGTGGATGCGGTTCGTCGCATCCATTTGGGCGAGATCGTCTTTCCGCCTTCACTCGCTGCGATCGTTCTCGATGAACTTCGTCTCGCGCAGGAAGTGGGGGGTCCTTCTCTCCGAGTGCTGATCGCGGACCAAGAGATCCTTCCCCGCGAGGGATTGGGTCGACTGTTGACCGAGGCCGGGCTCGACGTGGTCGCCGGAACCGGTGATGCCAAGAAGGTCTTGGGTCTGCTTCGTGATGACCGCCCTGATGTAGCGATCCTCGACGCGGGAGTCGCGATAGGTGGTGACCGCGAACCCTCTCTTGCCCAGGAGATCCGGCACCAGTTCCCAGAGGTAGGGCTACTCGTACTATCTGCAGACCCTGTGGCCGCGCAGGCCGTCGCCCTTCTTTCTGAAGGTGAGGGAGGTATCGGCTACCTGCTGAAGCGCAGGATCACCGACATCGATGAGGTCACCGATGCCATCCGTCGCGTCGCCCACGGCGAGTCGGTCGTTGATTCCCAGGTGGTCAGTGGGCTCGTCGAGCAACCCGCGAAGTCGGCCGCCTTAGGCACCCTCACCGATCGAGAGCAGGAGGTTCTCGCCCTCATGGCAGAGGGTCACTCCAACCAGGCCATCGCAGCAAAGCTCGTCCTCGGCTCCAAGACGGTCGAAACGCATGTCAGCAGGATCTTCATGAAACTGGGACTCGAGCCCGCCACGGAGATCCAGCGCCGCGTCCTGGCCGTGCTCGCATACCTGCGAGCGACTTGATACCGGCACCACCTTCAGGTCAACCACCGGCGACCGTCGATCGGCCTAGATTGCGAACGCGTCCGCGCTGAGAGCCTCACCACTGCACGGTGGCGACCCCGAGATGTTCCTACGGCAGCCTGCAAACGTCTCTTCTTTGAGTACGCTGTTCCCATGCATTAGTTGCCCTCCTCTCCGGCAATCACAGATCCTGCGCGCGCCCTTGCGGCGCGCAGAGAGGAGTGCTTCACCATGCTCTTACGCGACGTTCTGAACGTCCTAAACGTTTTTGCTTCGGCCGAGATCGAGACCGTCGTCGAAGGTGGGTGGGGGATCGACGCTCTGCTTGGTGAGCAGACGCGATCTCACGAGGATTTGGATCTGGTCGTCGACAGACGGCGTCTTGAAGACTCCAAGAAAATCCTGAGCAGGCGTGGCCTCACGCATGATGCGGGGGCATGGCCTGGCATGCCAGCTCGGACGCTGATGCGCGGCCAAAGAATGACGGTCGATCTTCATCCCGTGACGTTCGACGCGGCCAAGAATGGATGGCAGCAACTAACCGAAAATTCGTGGGGTCTGTACACAGCGAACGGCCTAAACGGGATGGGCCTGATCGGGCCCCGACCCGTCAGATGTATCACCGCGGCAATCCAGCTTCGTCATCACCTCGGTTACGAATGGGGCGAGAAGGAGATCGGCGACATTTCGCGACTGCACGACCGTTTTGGGCTCCCGTTGCCACCAGATCTCGCGCACCCCGTCGCGACTTCACCGCACGTCCGCCCGGCGCGCCAGGAGCATCAAGCTTTCTTGGAACGGATGCTCCTGCTGGTCATCAGATGGCAGCACGAGGCATCCAACGTCGAAGGCAACGATCAGTCCGCGCTGGATGAGCGGGCTCTCCGGTACGTCGAGGACTGGGGACGACCTGGGGATCTCGGCTTCATCGCCGCGACCGCGGACGAGAAACTTGGGGCAGCGTGGTGCAGGTATTTCGATCCTGATCGACCCGGCTACGGCTATATGGATCAGGACGTTCCCGAACTATCGATCGCGGTTGCGCGTCCTCACCGAGGAACGGGAATAGGGACTGCGCTCATGCGCGCTCTGATCGACAAAGTCATCGAACGGGGTGATCGCGGGGTCACCTCGAGCATCGAAGATGGCAATCCGGCGCGGAGACTCTACGAACGGTTGGGTTTTCGCACGGTTCGGCGAGACGTAGGAGCCAGAGTCATGCTCTTGGACATAACTCCTACGTTCTCCGATGAGCCGTAGAACCCGGCGCGCCCAGGGTCGACGATCTCGTCGTTGGTCCCTACTGGTAGGTCAGCAGGTCGGGCCGCGGCTTCAGCTTTCGCATCACCTCCCGCGGCGAGAACATGTCGACGTCCTCGTCGAGGAAGAGCTTGAACCCGTTGAAGAACGGACGCTTCATCTTGAGAGCGTGGTATTTCGACAACTTTGCGGCCCGGCCCCCGAAGCCGTCGATGTGGAACGTGATCGCGAGCCCTTTGCGCGGCTTGATCACGTGCCGTTGCCTGACCATGCGAGGCGTGAACTGATGGATCACGAACAACTTCTGCGGTAGATCGTGGTCCGCGACGATCTTCGCGACGTAAGCCGACACTCGGTTGACGACTCGCCCCGTCGTCCACCCGATCTCTTCGGCCGGCTCGGCGCCGCCGTGCATGCTCCACTCGGGATCGAGAGCCACCCCGACGTCCGGCTCCTTCAGGAACTTCTCGTATGCCTTGACCTCCTCGAGGAACCCGCTCTGACCGGGCTGGACGTCCAAGATCAACAGCCCGTCGATCTTGCGCACCGCGCGCAGGTAGCGCTTCACTTCTGCGTCCGTGCTCCCGACCGAATAGTCACCCCCGGATCCGGCCGCGCCCTGCGCGACCGTAGCGATCAGCTCCATCGCAGGCATGACCGGCTTGTCGAACCGGCGATAGCGGCGCGCCCGCCGCGCGAGCGCTCGGGCCGCTTCCTTCGGCGAACCCTCGCCGAGAACACCGAGTTCGTCCGTTCCGGCAGCTCCATAGTGCGCGACGACCCGGTAGCGCGGGAAGACGCGCCGGCCGCCGCGCGGCAACATGAGCGGCTTCTTGTCGTTACGGGCCGAGTCTGTGCGAGACACACTCGACGAAGGACGCGACGCGTCGCCCGACGCAGGATCGCTCGCGCCGGACGTGCAGGCGGTAGTTAACAGCGCGACCACGCACGCGATGAGCCTGCGGTTGAGCATGCAGGACTTGATATCAGCAGCCGGACGCCGCTCCGACCACACTGGTGGGGGCGCTACTTGAGGCGAGGGCCTCCGACGAACTTCGCGACGAGACCTTCGTAGTCACTCGCGTCCGGAGTGATCTCCGTGCAGTCCTTCATGCAGTCGTCCACGAAGGCCGCATACGGCATCCCGTCCGGCCCGATCGCCACGTCGATGAAGTCGAAGACGGATTTGCAACGTCCCGGCCCGCAACGCTGGCGGACCAGCGGGTCCTTCGGGTCGTTGATGGTGCCCGTGACGAAGGTCGGGTTCGCGGACAAGGCATCGGTCGTGATCGCCAGATAGCCGTTCCACGTCGTCTTCACGTAGTCGCCGGCCGAGCACTCCCGCTTGCACTTGGCGAACGGTGAGTTCGTCGAGCCGTAGTAGGCGAGCGCAACCTTGCCGGGAGCGCCGACCGTCAGCGTCGGCAGGTTGGCCTCTTTGATCTGCGGCAGGCTCGCGACGACCGACTTGCTCCACTTGTTGCCGCCGTCCTTGGAGACCGCCAACATGACCTGACGCGTCAGGTCGTGGACCCACGAGTAGTAGATGTTGCCGGCCTTGTCGACCGCCACGCTCGGGTCGGTGCCGCCGTCGGCGGGCACGTCCGAGACCTTCACGTTGGTCCACGTGACGCCCTCGTCCTTGCTGATCGAGACGTAAGGCGCGTCGCAGTACTCGCGGGGCAGATAGATCGTGCCTTTGCTGTCGACGACGCCGTGACCGTGCAACCCGCCACAGAACCGCCGGTCCTCGTTAGCGCCGAGGAATGCCGGCGAACCGGTCGGCCTGAAGGTGAGGCCACCGTCGATCGACTTGCTGCACGAGCTCGTGGCGACGTCGTTCCAGCAGTAGTAGAGGACGTGCGGGTACCCGATCGTCGTACTGGTGGCGGGGGGGCCGGTGAACAGGGTCTGGTGGTCGTTGACCGGGCGTCCGCACGCGAGCGGGTTCGTGATCCACGACTCGCCGCCGTCGTCGGAGAACGACAGATAGGAGCATGCGACGGTCAGGTCGATCGAGAAGATCCGGGCGTTATCCCCGTCGAGGTCGTCGACGACGACGTAGGGGTCGAGCGACACCGGCATGGTGTTCTGGTCGAGAACGCGCGGCGAGGTGTTGGTCCACGTGCGGCCCCCATCCTCCGACCGCAGGATCTGGGTCGCCGCAAGGTAGCCACGGGCTGCCGTGAAGCCGGCCGCCGCGTAGAAGACGTCTCCTCCGGGGGTGAGCCCCAGCGTCGGCTCGAGCGCGGTACCGCCGATCGAGTTCGTCTGGGTCTTGGGAGCGTTCGAAACGGGCACGACCTTGCCGTTGCGGTGACCGACGACCTTCCCGCCCGTGGCACGAGAGGTACCTCCGGCCTGAGCGCCCATCGAGGCGATGACGGACACCACGACCAGAGCGGAAGTGGCAAGTGCGGCCCTGCGGCGGATCGATTCCAAGACTCCCCCTCGTGCGTTCGGTGGTGCGGTCTAGGTGACGGTTCTGCGTCGAGCGCCGCGTACCTCCATGTCGCAGCCACGAGCCGGAAACGTCCCTTTTGTGCCGCAGCGGGAAGCGCGCCTGCTACGCGGCTTCAGCGGCCCCGCAAGCTTGCATCGGTGACAGAGAACTCCACCAGGACCTGGGAATCGGCGACGGTCACCGAGTCGTAGGTGAGGCCATCGAGGAACCTCGGGAGCGGAACCCTGAACGTGCGGTCCGTCACGTCCAGAGCGAGCACGAGGTCGCTTCCTTCGATGTACAAGCGCCCGCGGCTCGACCGAGGGCCGAGTGAGGCCCTCACCCCCTGAGCACCGATCTGTATGTCGATCGGAGCGCGCACCCGCGCGAACGCAGCGCGCACCGACGCAGAAGCGACAAGGGCGCTGCCGCGGCCGTCTCGTACCGCGATCGATGCCGCTCTTCCTGCCGCGATCTCGCCTACGGAGAACGTCAGGTCCTGGAGCGTCATTCGCAGAGCCCGCAGACGCACTCGGTCGCGTACGACTGTCTCGCTCGTGATCCGCGCGCTCGGGATGGTCCCCGCCACCAAGCGGAACACGAAAGGGAACCCGCCGAGCGACACGTCCGTCTCGCCCGATGCGTCCAACGACCGCTCGAGCTCCGCCACAACCCTCGCCTCCGCGGCCGAACGCAGCCACGCATCCCCCGCAACCAACAAACCGGCGACCACTACGAGCGCCAGGAGCTTGCGCAACCTAAGAGCTGCTGTCCAAGCGCTCCACGTCGCCTCGATCGCCCATCGCGAGCGAGGTGTCCGACGGTGGCAGAGGTGGGAGCAGGCCGCGTACGGCCAACCGATCGGCGGCCGCCGCGGTGCGAACGTCACCCCGTGCCGCGGCCCAGGCACCCTGTTCGCAGAGGCGAGCGCACGCGTACGTGGTGCCGAGACCGATCGCGAAAGAGCGCGCGTTCAGCTGCGCGGTCTCGCCGTCGTCCATCCGCGCCCACCTGTCGCGCAGTTCCCCCACCGCGCGTTTCACCGCGGAGGTAGCTTCCGCAACCGTTGCTTCACCGCCGGCGCGACCGAGGGTCTCCTCGATGTCGCCCAACAACGCATCCACCGCGCCGGAGCGGACCGCGGCCCGCAGCACGTCCAGCGACAAGACGTTGGTCGTGCCCTCCCAGATGGGCTGCACGTGGGTGTTACGAACGAGCGCGGGGATCGTGGAATCCTCGCAGTAACCAACACCGCCGACGGCTTCCATCGCCTCGGCTGCTCCGGCAACGGCCCAGCGCGCGGTGAGGAGCTTCGTTATCGGAGTCAGGCCGCGTAGCAGCGAGATCTCGTCTGGGGTGGCGGTCGCCTGCTCGACGCGCCCGGTCAGCTCGCAGCACCGAAGCGCGAGCGCGAGAGCCGCGAGATGGTCGACGGCGAGGTCGGTGAGGGTCGCGCGATGGGCAGGCAGGTCCCGCAGGCGCGCGCCGAACGCTTGGCGCACCTGCGCGTACGCACGGGCCCATGCGAGCCCCCGCGCGAGCGAGCTGACCGACCCGATCGCGTTGTGGATACGCGTGATGTTGAGCATCGTTGCGATCTTGCGGACCCCGCTGCCCTCGAGCGGGTCTCCGACGGGATGTGCGAGCGCGCCGTGCAGCTCGAGCTCGGCGGTAGGAAGCGACCGCGTCCCGAGCTTGTCCTTCAAGCGTCTCACGAGTATCGCGTTGCGTTTCCCGTCAGGCAGCGTCCGGTGGATCCGGAACAGCCCGAGCCCCGAGGAGCCCATCGAAGCTCCCTCGGGACGCGCCAACGTCAGCGCCATCTCGGATGTCGTCGCGCTCGTGAACCACTTCGTCCCGTACAGCCGCCAAGCCCCGTCTTCGAGTCGCGCGATCGTCTGGGTGCGAGAGACGTCGGACCCCCCGATCGTCTCGGTCATCCATTGCCCGCTGGTCCAGGCATCGTCAGCGTTACGCGTGGTGAGGCGCGCCACGACATCGCGTTCGGCATCGCCTCCGTGGTCGATCATGGTGCGCGCCGCGGCGTCGGTCATCGCAACCGGGCAGGAGTAAAGCGCGGAAGAGGGACTCCACAGGTTGACGAGTCCGGCCCAGACGATGCGCGCCTTCGCGCCGAAGCTCGTCGACTCGTACGGCAGCGCCGTCACGCCGAGCTCGACGCCCAAACGTCCAAGTGCGGTGTAGGCGTCGGACACGCGGATCTCGTCGATACGTTCGCCGAAGGGCGAGTACGGGATGTGGATCGGCGGTTCCGCCTCCGCTCGTGCTGCAAGTGCAAGCGTCGTCGGCGCGACGACTAGATGACCCACCTCGGAAAGGAAGTCGTTCGCGGGAGCGAAAAGGTCGGGGCCGAGATAGAAGGCGAGGCTTTCACGCAGCGAGTGATCGGATGCCCATGCGTCGGGCAGCTCGGGCGCGGTTTGCAGGAACCCGTTCACGTACCCGAGCTTATTCTTTCGTGATGCCGTCACCCGCTATCGAAGTCCGCGGTCTGCGCAAGAGCTACGACGGAACCGAGGCGGTCACAGGTGTAGACCTGACGGTCGACGAGGGCGAGATCTTCGCCCTGCTCGGTCCGAACGGAGCCGGCAAGACCACAACCGTAGAAATCATGGAAGGTCATCGCGCGCGGACCTCCGGCGACGTTTCCGTTCTGGGCCACGATCCTGCAAAACGCGAGCGGGCACTGAAAGAGCGGATCGGGATCGTGTTGCAAGACACCGGCGTGAACAGGTTCCTCACGGTGGCCGAGGTGATCGACCAGTACCGCGGCTACTACCCGGACCCCCGTCCGCGCGACGAGATCATCGAGGTGGTGGGGCTCGCCGACAAGCGGGACGAGCTGGTGCGACGCCTCTCCGGCGGGCAGCAGCGGCGTCTGGACGTAGCGGTCGGGTTGGCGGGCGACCCGGAGCTGCTGTTCCTCGACGAGCCGACCACCGGCTTCGATCCCTCTGCGCGTCGCAACGCATGGCAGATGATCAAGAACCTCAACGAGCTCGGCAAGACGATCTTCCTCACGACCCACTACATGGACGAAGCGCAGTTCCTCGCCGACCGCGTCGCGATCATCGTCGCCGGGAAGATCGTCGCGGAAGGAACGCCCGAGGCGCTGCGCGAGGGGCTCGCCGGGGACGCACGACCGACGTATTCCGTCGCGCCCGAACGGGCGCAAGAGCTCCAACAGCTCGCGCAGTCGAAAGGGATCGAGTTGATCGAGGTGTCGACGGGCAAACCTTCGCTGGAAGAGGTGTATCTGTCGCTGACGCGACCCGCAGACGACCAGCCGGAAAGCGGCGCCCAGTGAGCACGGCCGCGCTGACCCTCCGCCAGCTGCGCTACGAGAACAAGTCGTTCTGGCGCAACCCGGCGTCGGCTTTCTTCACCTTCGCGTTCCCGTTGATGTTCCTCGTCATCTTCAACCTGCTGTTCGGCAGCAGTGACTTCGGGCCCCCGGGCAGCGAGATCTCGGGCTCGACGTTCTACGTCCCTGCGATCGCGGCGTTCTCCGTCATCACGGCCTGCTACACGAACATCGCGATCAGCACGACCTTCCTGCGCGACGAGGGCGTTCTGAAACGCGTACGAGGGACACCTCTGCCGCCGCTGTCTTATCTGCTCGCGCGGATGTTCCACGCGACGATCATGGCGGTCGTGCTCGTCGCGATCGTGGTGGTCTTCGGGGCGCTCCTCTACGACGTCGAGGTACCAACATCCAACCTGGTCGAGCTGACCGGAATCGTTGCTCTGGGCGCGTTCACGTTCTCGGCTCTCGGCCTCGCGGCGACCGCGATGATCCCGAACGCGGACGCGGCTCCCCCCGTCGTCAACGCGACGATCCTCCCGTTGCTGTTCATCTCCGACGTCTTCATCCCCCTCGCGTCGGCACCCGACTGGCTGGAATCGGTCGCGAAGGTGTTCCCGATCTGGCACTACTCCCACGCGATGCTCACGGTCTTCGAGCCGTCGGGAGCGTTCGAAGGCGGCAACCTGTGGATAGTCGGCGCCTGGGGTCTCGCCGGTGTCGCGCTTGCCACACGGTTCTTCACCTGGGAGCCGCGCAAGTAGCCTCGAACGATGACGCGTGAAGGCGGGCCGCAGGTCCTGGACGAGACGATCCGCTTCTCGTTCCCCGATCCCGAGCGAGACCTGGCTGCGGTGCGACTGAATCAAGACCTCGTACGCCCTCGCAACGGACCCGAGTTCGTCCTTCTCCCCGGGACGCAGGGATGGGTGTTGCACTTCCCGCGCCTCGATGTCGGACGCATGGAGTACAAGCTCGAGCTGGTTCACCACGACCGTGGTTCGGAGTGGGTCTGCGACCCCTGGAACGACCGACGCGTCGGCAGCGCCTTCGGAGACAAGTCCGTTATCGAACTGCGGGGCTATCGCGCCCCCGAGTGGCTGGGTTACGACGGTCCGCGGGGGTCGATCGAGGCGTTCGAGCTTCGCAGTCGCGCCGTCCGCGCGCACGTTGCGGGTTCGCTTTGGACCAGCCCGGGCGCGTCGTCTTCCGACGTGCTGCCGATGCTCGTCGTCCACGACGGCCCGGAGTACGACCGGCTATCGGCGCTGACGACGTTCTTGGACCATTGCGTCGTCGCGCGTCGCCTTCCGGCGATGCGAGCTGCTCTCATAGCGCCACCCGCCGATCGCAACGAGACGTATTCGGCCTCCGCTGGATACGCACGGGCGCTGGCTCACGAGGTATTGCCGAAGCTGACGGAGAGCGTCCCGACGGCCCACGGCCGCGGGATGCGCGTCGGGATGGGCGCGAGCCTCGGCGGGCTGGCCATGCTGCACGTGCACCGTTTCTATCCGGCCACTTTCGGGGGGCTCTTCCTGCAGTCCGGCAGCTTCTTCCGGCAGCGGTTCGACAAGCAAGAGTCGGGGTTCCCGCGGTTCCGGCGAATCGCGCGTTTCGTAGGTCAGGTGTTGCGTGCCGGCGAGGCGCCGCATCCCATCCCGGTGACGATGACGTGCGGGACGGTGGAGGAGAACCTCGCGAACAACCTCGCGATCCGCGACGCTCTCGTACACCAGGGCTACGACGTCTCTTTCGTGAAGAACCGCGACGCACACAACTACACGGCCTGGCGCGACACCTTCGATACGCATCTGGTCGATCTCCTCGCGAAGGCGTGGGGATGAGGCGCGAGCACGTCAGCCTGCATTCCCCTGCGATCGGAGCGCCCGGCAGCCTGATCGTCTACGGCGACTACGGCCGTCCCTTGATCGCGTTCCCGTCGCAGGAGGGGCGGCCCGAGGATTGGGAAGACCGCGGCATGATCGGGTCGGTCGCGTGGTTGATCGAATCCGGCCGTGCGAAGGTTTATTGCGTCGACAGCTTCGACTCGCAGAGCTGGCACGACCAGGGTCTGCCGCTCGACGAGAGGGCGCGTCGTCACCGGCTCTACGAGAGCTGGATCCTCGACCAGGTGGTTCCGTGGATCCACCACGACTGCGCCGGCCCCCAGGAGATCGTCCTCGCCGGTTGCAGCTTCGGCGCCTTCCACGCTGCCAACTTCACGCTCAAGCGGGCCGACCTGTTCCCGGTGGCGATATGCATGAGCGGCGTCTACGACGTATCCGTTGTCGGGGACGGCGCGCGTGGCGACGATGTCTATTTCAACAACCCCATGGACTACGTCGCTCACATGGGCGGCGAGCACCTCGACTGGCTGCGACGCCATGCGAATCTGGTTCTAGTCTGTGGCCAAGGGCAGTGGGAGGACACCACCGGCGCGCTGGAGTCGACGAGACGGTTCGCCGGCCTCCTGGCCGAGAAGGGCATCAGGCACGAACTCGACCTATGGGGGTATGACGTTCCACATGACTGGCCGTCGTGGCGCAACCAGATCGCTCACCACCTGCAGAGGTTCTGCTAGGTGAGATTCGACAAGCACCACATCATCGGGTTGCTCCTGGGGGCCGAGGAGGACTGGCCGACCGCGTTCGAGATCATGATGCGCAAGCTGAGCCCCGAGATCACCTACGAGGGGACTCACAACACCTTCGAGACGAAGCGCATCACGATCGAGCCGTTCGACCTGAGGATGGTCCCGCGGCACTCGTTGGTCATCGACCGCCTTGCCCACTGGTACTACCAGCCTCGCGAATGGCTGAAGAAGGTCGCGTTGATGAACGACGTGTACTTGATGAACAACCCGTTCACGTTCCAGTCGATGGAGAAGCACGCGGCTTACTGCGCCATGATCCGGCTCGGGCTCAAGGTCCCGGAGACGTGGATGCTCCCGAACAAGAAGCCTCCCGAGAACGAACGGTTCCCGTACACGGCAGCGAAATACAACCGTCCGTTCGACCTCGAAGAGATCGCGCACCAGATCGGCTACCCGTTGTTCATGAAGCCTTTCGACGGCGGCGCCTGGGTCGGCGTGACCCGCATAGCCGACGACGCCGAGCTGCACCACTGGTACGACCGATCAGGTGAACGCCTGATGCACCTGCAGGCCGCGATCGAGGACTTCGACGTGTTCGCCCGCAGCCTGTCGATCGGCGCCGAGACGATGGTGATGCACTTCGAACCTTCACGGCCGATGTACGACCGCTACCAGGTGGACCACGGGTTCCTCACCGCCGAGACGGGGCGCGAGGTCGTCACGATCGGCAGGCTCGTCAACGCCTTCTTCCGGTGGGAGTTCAACTCGTGCGAGACGCTCGTCAAAGGCAGCGACGTCTATCCGATCGACTACGCGAACGCGTGTCCGGACATCTCGCTAACGAGCCTGCACTACTACTTCCCGTGGGCGATCACGGCTCTGCTCCGATGGTCTTTGTTCTGCACGGCCACCGAGCGCGAGATGCGGATCGACCAGAACACCCGCGACTACTTCGCGATCGGGGACCGCGCCGACGCCTCCTACGAGGAGAAGCTCGCTGCGTACGGCGAGCTGGTGGACGATTACTTCGAGACGGATCGTTACGACGAGTTCTGCGCGAAGCATCTGCCGCACGTTGACGAGGTGATGGTCGAGTTCGTCGAGGGCGACGAGTTCGACCGCCTGCTCGTCGACACCGTCCGCTCGACATTTCCCTCGCACGAGCACGACAGGTTCATCCCCCACTACCGCGGCCTGCTCTCGGCGTGGGCGAACGACCAGCGCAGCCTCACCCGCTGACGGGTTCGGCCCCCACGGGCGAGACGTAGGCGCGTAACGAAGGGAAGAGCCGCGCTACCAGCCCGGCACCTGCTACGCACGCGATGCCACCGATCACGACCGATGCGGGGGCGCCGAGGGCTCCGGCCACCAGCCCTGCCTCCACATCCCCGAGACGCGGCCCCCCCGTTACGACCATGATATTCAACGCGTTGAGCCGGCCACGCAGCGCGTCGGGCGTCTTCTGCAGCAGGATTGTCCCGCGGAACACGGCGCTGACGACGTCGGCCGCGCCCGCGATGGCTAGGAAAGTCAGCGTCAGCGCGAGCGAGAACAGCGACAACCCCGTCAGCGCGATCGCCGTCCCCCACACGACGACGGCCACGATCACCGCAAGGCCTTGTCTCTTGACGGATGAGACCCACCCGGTCGTGAGCGCTCCGACGAGAGCACCGACCGCAGGAGCCGCGTACAGGATCCCGACACCACCGGCGCCCATGCCGAACGTCTCCTTCGCGAGGGCGGGAAAGACCGCTCTCGGCATCCCGAAGATCATCGCGACGAGATCGATCACGAAGATCGACATCAATACCGGCGTGCGGGCCGCGAACGCGAGGCCTTCCTTGACCGCGGCGAATCTCGTCGGTCCCGCGGCCGCGGCGACCGGCATGACCGGGACCCACCGAAGCGCGATCAGGGCGGCAGAGAACGAAGCGGCGTCCAGCGCGTAGACCCACCCGACCGATACGACCTCGATCAACAGGCCTCCGATCGCCGGACCGACGATCGTCGTCGTCTGGAACAGGACCTGTCGCAGCGCCATGGCAGCGGTCAGCTTGTCCGCCGCGATGACGTGCGGGAGCAACGCGCTGCGGGCGGGACGGTCGATGGCATTGAAAGCCGACGCGATCCCAGTCAAGAGGTAGATCCAACCGACCGACGGCTCGCCGGCCAGAGTGATGCCCGCGAGCCCGCCCGAGCTCAGCATCAGGCCGAGCTGCGCCCGGACGATGAGCTTCTTCCGGTCCCTCGTGTCCACCAGCGCCCCACCGAAGATCGAGACCGCGATGAGCGGCACGACCTCGGCCAGCCCGACGAGCCCGACCATCACCGTCGACCCGGTCAGCGCGTAGACGTGCCACGCCACCGCGACCAAGCGCATGTTCGAGCCGAGCAAGGACACCATCTGGCCCAGCCACAACGCGCGATACGCGGGTGACTCCCGCAGCGGCGAGATGTCTACGAGCGCGGCGGAGAACCTACGGTTCACGCTCGGTTAACGCGGGCGCACTAGTACAGCGTGGCCGAGAACTTCTTCAGCTTCTCCGTTCGATGCAGTGCATCGATCTGGCGGACCGTTCCCGATCGCGAGCGCATCACGATCGATTGCGTGATCGCGTGGTCGCCGCGGTAGCGGACGCCGTTGACGAGGTCGCCGTCGGTGACGCCGGTCGCCGCGAAGAAGACGTCCTCTCCCGAAACGAGGTCGTCGGTCGTCAGCACCTGGTCGAGGTCGTATCCCGCCTCGATGGCGGCGTCGCGCTCCTGTTCGTTGCGCGGCCACAACCGCCCCTGGATCACGCCGCCGAGGCACTTGATCGCGCAGGCGGCGATAACGCCTTCCGGCGTCCCGCCGATCCCGAGCAGGAGGTCCACGCCGGTTCCGCCGCGCGCCGCAGAGATCGCGCCGGCCACGTCTCCGTCGGTGATGAACTTGATACGGGCGCCGGCCTCCCGGACCTCCTTGACGATCTGCTCGTGACGATCGCGGTCGAGGATCGTGACGGTGACATTCTCGACCTTCGTCCTCCGCACCTTCGCGAGCCGGCTCAGGTTCTCGGCGATCGGGGCCTCGATATCGATGACCTCCGCGCCTTCCTCGTCGGTCGCGATCTTCTCCATGTAGACGCAGGGCCCCGGGTCGAACATCGTGCCGCGCTCGGCACACGCGACCACTGCGAGAGCGCCGTTCATCCCCTTCGACGTCAGGGTCGTCCCGTCGATCGGGTCGACGGCGATGTCGACCACGGGCGGCTCGCCGTTCCCGATCTCCTCACCGTTGTAGAGCATCGGTGCGTCGTCCTTCTCGCCCTCGCCGATGACGACGACGCCGTCCATCTGGACGGTGTCCAACATGATCCGCATCGCGTCGACCGCCGCTTGGTCGGCAGCTTCCTTGTCGCCTCTGCCCATCCAGCGAGCCGCCGCGAGGGCCGCCGCCTCGGTCACCCGGACCAGCTCCATCGCCAGGTTGCGGTCGGGAACGTCCCGGGGAGCAACCGTCTCGGGCATCTTCGCCTCCTCCGACCTCGGGTGGGATTGAGGCCACAGGGTAACGGGAAAGCAAACTCCCCATGCCTAGGTTGCGACGTGTCGACTGTTCGGCTCCCGGCATCGAGCGCCGGAAACACGGCCGCGGCTTCGTCTACCTCGATGGGGAAACGGGCGAACGGATCGAAGAGGCCGACGTCCTGGCGCGGATACGGGAGCTCGGGATCCCTCCCGCGTGGAAGGACGTGTGGATCTGCCCCTTCCCGATGGGTCATATACAAGCGACCGGAATCGATGCCGCGGGGCGGAAGCAGTACATCTACCACCAGAAGTGGCGCGAGCGCGAAGACCAGCGCAAGTTCGACCACATGTTGGAGTTCGCGCGCGCACTGCCCAAGATGCGCTGGGTCTGGAACCAGCATCTGGCGCTGGAGGGAATGCCGCGCGAGAAGACCCTCGCGTGCGCCGCCCGTCTCCTCGACCTCGGTTTCTTCCGCATCGGGACCGAGGGTTACGCAGAGCAGAATCAGAGCTACGGCCTCGCGACGATCCGGAAGTCACACGTGACGCTTGCGGATGGCGTCATCACGTTCGACTACGTCGCGAAGAGCGGCAAGCGGCGCATCCAGAAGATCGTGGATCCCGTCATCTTCGAGATCGTCACCGAGCTGAAGAAGCGCCGGTCCGGGGGCGCCGAGCTCCTCGCATACAAGAATGGGACCCGCTGGTCGGACGTGAAGTCGTCCGACATCAACGACTACCTGAAGAGCCTCACCGGCGAGACCTTCACGGCGAAGGACTTCCGCACGTGGAATGCGACTGTACTAGCCGCGATGAGCCTCGTGCCGTTCGTCGATGCGAAGTCCAAGACGGCCCGCAACCGCGCTATCTCTCAAGCGGTGAAGGACGTCGCGCGTTATCTCGGCAACACGCCCGCCGTCTGCCGCGCCTCCTACATCGATCCGCGGGTCTTCGACAGGTTCCGGTCCGGGTGGACGATCTGGCCCGCGCTCGAGCACCTTGGCGATGCAGCCGCGTTCGGCGAGCTCGAGATGCAGGAGCAGGTGGAAGAAGCCGTGATCGACCTGATCGAGGATCGCCGTGAGTCCGACGCCCTGGAGAAGACGGCCTAGCGACCGCCGACGGTCACTGCGGGCTCGTGCAGAAGGCGCACCGCTTGGCACCCGCCGGGATGCTCGAGAGGCACTCGGTGCACGGCTTCGTCACACTATCGACGTCGGGTTCGGTCTTGCTGCGGGCCATCAACGCAGTAACGGGCCTGACGACGAGGAAGAACACCGCTGCCGCGATCAGCACGAAGGCGATCACCGCGTTGACGAAGAGACCCCACGCGAACTCGACGCCGTTGATCGTCGCCGCCTGGTTCGAGAAGTCGAAGCTGACGAAGGCTCCGATGAGCGGCATCAGCAGATTGTCGACGAAGGACGTGACGACCGCGCCGAACGCAGCGCCGATAACCACTGCTACGGCGAGATCGACGACGTTCCCGCGCAGCAGGAAAGACCTGAACTCCCTCAGCACGTCGCACTTCCTTTCACCGTCCGATCAGACGGCGAGAGGATAGCTAACAGCTAGGCAGCGGCCAGAGGCACCGGGTCTTGCGGATCTTGTCGGGCTTCCGCAGCATCTTCGCGCCGCTGGACTGCTTGATGAAGATGGGGTTCGAGATCGCCTTCGGCCCGCCGGTCGGGCTCTTCAGCATCGTGTCGGACGACACGACGAAGATGTTTCCCTTGTGGTCGAAGTTGACCGTGAAGAAGTCGCCCAGGCGCCGGTCACCACTCTCGAAGTTGGGGCTCGCGTTACAGGCGGTGCCCGACAAGCAGATCTTGCCGACGTGGAACGGGCGGCCGGATGCGTTCGCCACCGCGAACTGCGGCGGAACGAACTGCTTCGACCCGTCGGAGCACCTCACGGTCGTTCCATGGCCGTTCAACGTGTACGCGACATAGATATAGAACTCGTCGGTCTCCGGCTTGCGCTGGTACCACGTCACCGCGACCCGCCCGTCGTCACCGGCGATGATCCACGGCCACAACGCGTCGTGACCGCCGTTCGGGATCTGGATAGGAGCCGCAGCCCACTTCTTGGTCTGGCGGTTGAAGTAGTTGAACGTCACTTCGCCGTCCGAGCTCGTGTCGTTGGACCCCTGGTAGCCACCTGCGTTGGCGGCGTAGATCCAACCCGCACGGTCGACCGCGGTCGCACCGAAGAACTGGGTCGACGCGCCCAGCAGCCCCGGATATTCCTCCCACGTCTTCCCATCGTCGGGGCTGATCGCCACGCCGCCGTTGCCCGAGGGACCGATCAGGCCGGTCTTGGGCTTCAGGGGATCGACCAGCAGCTTGCCATCGGCAGGGAAACCTCCCAGCGGCTTGACGGGCAAGAACGTCAGGCCCCCGTCCGTCGAGCGCCACAGCTGCTTCGGCAGGTTGACGTAGAGGAAGACCTCTTCGGCTTCGGCGCCTGTCACCCACGGTCGGTCGCCGGACGCAGCGATCGGGTTCGCGGTGGGCCACGACTGGCCGTCGTCAGGGCTCGAGAAGACCGCGACGTTCGCGAGATCGATCTCGACGTTGTAGATGCGTCCGCCGGCGTCCATCGTCAGATCGGGATCGGAGAAGCCGGTCGAGGTCGCGCTGTGGGGCCCCTCGGGCGCCCCGGCCAGACCGACGTACTTCCATGTCTTGCCCCCGTCGGTGGAACGCCAGTTCAGGGTCTGGTTGTAGTAGCTGCGCAGGAAGTCACCCGCTCCGGGAGCCGCCTGGGGGTCCTTGTAGAGGTGAGTGGTCCCGGCGTGGGACGACACGATGATGGAGCCGTCTTGGGCGACCTGGCTGACCGGTTCGCCGCCGGCACGGCCCTCGTCGATGTAGATCGGCTTGCCGAAGTCGAGCTTGGGGGGCTTCGGGGTCGGGCAGGTGCGCGTCGATGACCGGGCGACACCCGCGAGCGGCAGCAGCGCCACCACCAGGGCGGGAACGAGGATCAAGCTCGAAGCACGGCGCACCCGCATCTCCTCCTTCTCCGTCACGACAGGTATCTACCACCCACAGGTTCGGCCCTGGGCGACTGGTTCCTGCCGAGACGCCGCCGTGGCGAGACGAGGAGCGCAGGCGGCGATCTCCCTCCCGGCGAGTTACGCCCCCCGGCGAAGCCGGCGGGTGGATGTCTGAGCGTAGGGAGGGAGCGTCGCCGCCGGAGCGACGTCGCATCGGAGCGGTTCGCGCCGAGAGGAGGAGCCCGGCGTCAGTCGTGGACGAAGACGGGGCGGCCTACGGGGTTCCGGTACCAGAACGCTTTCTCGACGTAGCGCGGGATCCGGACGCAGCCGTGGCTCGCGGGATAGGTCGGGACGGAGTCGCTCCCGTGGATCGCGTAGCCGCCGACGAAATAGCTCGGCCACCACAGCGTGCCGAGGTCGCTGACCCTCTTGCCCTTGATCTTGCGCGTGATGTTGAAGTTGCCGCGCGGCGTGACGGCTCGCCGTCGCTCTCCGTCCGACTCGTAGTACTCGCCGCTCCCCGTCGACACCGGCAAGGTATGTACGACCTTGTCATCGCGTACCTCGAACAGGACCTGGCGCGAGATGTCGATGTCGATGAAGTTGTGATACTCGCGCCGTGGCGTCGGCGGGCGCCGGTCGCGGACGATCCGGGTCATCTGCTGCGGCGTTACGACACCGTCGCGCACCAGCCCCCACGTCTTCTCGTACGCGTACACCGCCTGCAGCGTCGCGTAACCGAAGGTCCCGTTGACCGTGCCCGCGGGATACGAGATCGATTTCAAGACCTTCTGCAGATACGTGACATAGCCGCCGGAAGACCCCGCCCGCAGCGTCGTGTTCCACAAGACCGGCTGCACGGTCCGCAGACGCTTGATCGTGCCGAGGCCGTAGCCGCGTTTGCGCAACCCGTCGATGATCCCGGGCAGCGCCGCGCGATGACTCACGCGATCGATGTCGAGCGAGATGATCGACCCCGGCCGGAGCTTGCGCAGGACGGCGATGCGAACGCGGCCCGGCTTCCCACCTCCCGGATTGTGCGTCCAACGAACCGAGCGATAACCCATCGACCCCGCGATCTGCAGCACCCGCGTATCGCGCGTGCCGCCGGGCGGCCGAAGGAACGGTGGTGCGCTGACGCCGACCGAGCTCAGCGCCTTCTGGGCTTTCGCGATCGACGCCCTCAACGCATCGTCGCTCAGCGCGGTGAAAGAGCCTTTGCCGTGGCCTCGGTTACCGAGCGCGTGTCCCGCCAACCGCACGAGGCGCGCGCGCGTCTGATGCCGCTTGATCCATCTGCCGGGGATGAAGAACGACGCCCTGGCTCTCTTCGTCTCCAGCGTCTCGAGCACCGACGTCAGCTGCCCCACCGTCGGCTGCCCGTCGAGCGTGATGATGGCGAGCTTCTCGCGCGGGCCCACCACCCACTCCGAAGGTGGCAGCGCAGCCCACGCAGGGGCCGGCAACGCGGCGAGGCCGGAGATCGCCATGACGAGAGCCGCGGTCGCCGCGGTGAGCCGGGGTCGCATCGGGTCGGGAGTCTATCCAGCCGGGCAAGACAAGCTCGTGGCGAGGGAGGAATGGGCGTATCGCGGCGAGAACCACTCCCTCCAGGAGACACATCTATGCGTGGGAGGTCAGCGATGGGGATTAAGACCCTGAGGAGCCTGGCGATAGTCGCCTCGGCTGCTCTGGTGCTCGGCGCGTTCGTGGCGCCGGCCGACGCGAAGAAAAAGAAGAAGGTCAAGAAGTGCGCGCCCTACACGACGCCGGAATGGGCGGGCGAGGCCGAAACCACCGTTGTTACGGACGCGGCCACGGCCGACGCTCCGATCGAGCTAAAGATCTCGACGGCTCCTGGTGTCGGGACATCGTCTGAGGAGCCGCACGGCGGCACGGGAGCGTCTTCGTACACGTACCACAACTTCGTCATCGACTCGGCGGCGCCGAGTGCCAGCGTCTCGGCGCGCGTCGACTCCGTCCCTACGTGGGACTACGACCTGTGGTGGAGGTATCCAGAGGGACCGCCCGCCGCATCCGCTGCTGGGTTCTGGGTAATCCCAGGCGGCGAGGGTGGAGAAACCGGGATCGGATACGAGCAGGTCAACGCCGTTCCAGCCGCGGACTGCCAGGGCTTCACAGCCGAGATCGTCGGAGCAGTGACACCTGGCGGCGAGGTCACGCTGAAGGTGTGGCTCGGCAAGTAACGAACCAGCTAGAGGTAAAGCTCTCGAGGAGGCCGGGC
>DASZOC010000070.1:0-58652 GCA_035550975.1 Actinomycetota bacterium
GGCGCCCGCAACCCTGCGGGCGCCGGCGTCCTTCCTCCCTGGTTGAGGCGCGATTCAGTCGCGGTCGGGGCCGGCGACCCTCGATGTAAGCGGCAGCGCCACCCCGGCAAGCAACAGCTTCAAGACGTCGCCGATCACGAAGGGCGTGAACCCGCACTCCAGGCCGCTCCCGCAGCCGATGGCCGCACGTAGTTCCTCGCTCGGAGTCGCGACCGGTGCGTCGAGCGCAGCCGACAGCCACGCGACTCCCATGACATAGATCACGATCATTCCGAGGAACATCGCTGCTATGGCCCGGCCGAGGTCCCGGGTCCAGCCCTTGTCCGCCAGCCACCCGACGAGCACCGCAGCGACGACGAAGCCCCACAGGTAGCCGCCGCTGGCGGTCGATACCTTCAGCATCTGTAATCCGGAGTTGCCCTCTGCTGCGAAGGGCAAGCCGATCGCGATCCAGCCGAGGTACAGAGCCAGGCTCGCCCCCGCGCGTGTGGCCCCGAAGGCTCCGGCCACCAGCAGGACGGCCAACGTCTGCCCGGTTATCGGGACTGGGGTGAAGGGAAGACGGATGTAGAGCTGAGCCATCCCTGCGACGAACAGGCTGCCGGTTACCACCAACAGGATGTCGCTCGCAAGGGCCGTCGCACGCGTGTCTCGCTTGCCGATCGACTGCGCGATTGCGGTCACCGATTACCTCCTCGGGTCTATCTGTCTGGTCTGCTGACGCGGCACATTATGCGACGGGTAGGTGCCGGTCGCGGCTGGCCGGGAAGGTCGGGGATCCGCGCGGCGTTATCCTGCGCCGGAGCCTTACGAGCTCACATCTGGCGACGTGGCCGAGTGGTTAGGCAGCGGCCTGCAAAGCCGTCCACAGCGGTTCGATTCCGCTCGTCGCCTCCAGCGTCGCGCCCAACGAGGAGCTCACCCGAGATCCTAGGAGTGAGCGATCTCCCGCTGGAGGTCTGCTTCGGCGACGACCTGGCTCGCGGAGGAAAGATCGACGACGGCGTAGTTGTCCATCTCCTGCGGGTCGAGCAGGTCGTAGGTTTCGTGTATCTCGAGGAACGCATCGACGACGCGAGGTTGGAACTGCTTACCCCTCTGGGACGCGATCTCGTCGATGGCCCGGTCGACCGGCCACGCCTCTTTATAGGGCCGCCGATGCGTCAGAGCGTCGAAGACGTCGGTGACCGCGACGATGCGGCCACACAACGGGATGTCGTTCCCGGTAAGCCCGGCATATCCGCTCCCGTCCCAGCGTTCGTGATGCGTCAAGGCGATCGCCTGCGCGACCTGCAACGTCGTCGCGATGCTGTTCGATAACAGCCGCGAGCCCACCTCCGTGTGGCGTTTCATGACCTTCCACTCGTCGGCCGAGAGCTTTCCCGGTTTCAGCAGGATGCTGTCGGGCGTCGCGATCTTGCCGATGTCGTGCAGTGGCGACGCTTTGCGGAGCACGTCGATGTTGCGGTCGGAGAGCTCCAGCGCCTCCGAAAGCAGCGCGCACATACGCCCGACACGTTGCGTGTGTACGCCCGTCTCGTCGTCCCGAAGCTCCGCCGTAAGCGCCAACCGCTCCAGGATCTCGATCTTCGCGGTCTCCAGCTCGACCGTTCGTTCCGAGACTTTCCGCTCGAGCATCTCGTTGTGCTCCCGGAGCTCGCGATACAGCCGCCGCGTCTCCAGGAGATTCTTGATCCGTAGATTCACCTCGACCGGGTCGAACGGCTTCGTGAGGAAGTCCTTGGCGCCCATCGACAGCGCTCGCACGCGCGCCTCCGACGAGATGTCGGCCGTCAACACCAGGATCGGCATGTAGTGCGACCCGATCTCGGGCCGGAGTGCGTCCATCACGTCGAGCCCACTCATGTGGGGCATGTGGAGATCGAGCAGGACGAGGTCGGGCGCATAGCTGCGGAAGACGGCGACCGACTGACGGGGATCGTGGATGCTGACGATGTCCCCGTAACCGGCTTCGTCGAGGATCGTCTCGAGCAGGAGGGCATCGGAGGGGGAGTCGTCGATGATCAAGAGCCGTCCCGGCGCCCTGTCTCCTGAGGCCATATGCCCTTTCTCCTGTTGTATCCGTGTCGTACGGGGACCACGCTACTCCAAAAATCTTCCAGTGACTAGCTCTTTGTGACTAGAAGACTACGCAGAGTCGTTGAATGTGGACAAACCGGACACGAGATTCGCGCTGCTCGAACGGGGCGCGCGAGGTGCAGGGCTGGAGGTGCTTCGTACAGGATGGCGGTTCCGTCGGCCGATGGCCATCGACCTTGGAGGTGTCAGCTACGCGCGTGGTCGCTCCGCCGATCTTCATCCTGTCCGGCCTGCCCCGCAGTGGGACGAACTTCCTGTGGGAGCTCGTGCGACGCCATCCGCGGTGCGCCTCTGCCCGGCCGCCCATCTGGGAGGACTACTTCCTGAAGAACGCCGGGCTCCTGAACCGTTTCGCGAGCGAGGTGCAAGGCTCCTGGGATCCCGTGTGGGGCAGTACGGACCATCTCCGGCCCCAGCTCCTCGCGAAGCTCGGAGATGCCGTGGTCGATTTTCTATCTATCGACCCACACCGGCGGGCCGTGACGAAGAGCCCCACGGTCGCGAACCTCGAGCTCTTCTTCGACGTCTTCCCGCGCGCCCATCTGCTGCTTCTGGTCCGCGACGGGCGCGATGTAGCTGCGTCTGGGATGAGGACGTTCGGTTGGACGCTGGAGGAGTCTGCGAGTAGCTGGTCGTCGACGACGAAGAGGATCCTCGATTTCGTCGACAACTCGACGGGTCGCTCCGTTCGCGTCGTTCGGTTCGAGGATCTGGTCGTGGACACCGAATCTGCGTTGATGGACGTGCTGTCGTTCCTCGACCTCCCCGCCGACACTTACGACCTCGACCTACTCGACGAGATCCCCGTGCGAGGATCGTCCGCGTATCTCGGTCCCGGTCGCAGCGACATCAACTGGGAGGTGCAGTCGCGGCCGCGCGGGTTCAGTCCCATAGGGCGGTGGAGATCGTGGCGGGCATCGGACATAGAAACCTTCGAAGCGATCGCGGGCGAGCAGCTAGGCGACCTGGGTTACGAGACTGGACCCGACGTACGTTTCCCTGCTGAAGGCGTCGGGTAAGCGCGCGTTGAGCCGTCTTGGTCGGGAGGATCCTTGGGACGCGTAGTCGTCATCACCGGTGCTTCCGCAGGGGTTGGCCGCGCGGTCGCGCGCGTGTTCGGTGAGAGAGGAGCCCGCGTCGCGCTCCTGGCGCGCGGGAGTGACGGCCTCAAGGCCACCCGAGCCGAGATCGAAGCTGCGGGCGGAACCGCGCTCGATCTGCCCACGGACGTGTCGGATCGCGAGCAGGTGGACCGCGCCGCGGACGTGACCGAGAACGAGCTCGGGCCGATCGACGTATGGATCAACAACGCGATGGTGTCCGTGTTCGAGGAGTTCGTCGATATCGACCCTGCCGACTTCGAGCGCGTCACGAATGTGACCTACATCGGCTACGTGAATGGGACTCGCACCGCGCTGAAGCGGATGCTCCCACGCGACCGCGGCAAGGTCATACAGGTCGGGTCGGCCCTCGCGTATCGCGGGATCCCGTTGCAGTCCGCCTATTGCGGCGCGAAACACGCGATCGAGGGGTTCACCGAGTCGATCCGCTGCGAGCTGTTGCACCACAAGAGCAGCGTCACGATCACCGAGGTCCACATGCCCGCCCTCAACACGCCGCAGTTCCACTGGGTGAAGACGAGCCTGACGAAGCACCCACAGCCGGTCCCACCGATCTACCAGCCCGAGGTTGCCGCCCGTGCGGTGCTGTGGGCCGCAGACCACACGCGGCGTCAGGTACACGTGGGGCTTCCGACCGTCGCGACCATCTGGGCGAACAAGTTCATCCCGGGGCTCTTGGACCGCTATCTCGGGCGGACGGGGGTCAGCTCGCAACAGGCCTCGTGGCCGATAGAGCCCAACCGTCCCGACAACCTCTACCACCCGCTGGAAGGAGACCACGGCGCGCACGGCGAGTTCGACGACGAAGCGCACGGGTTCAGCCCCCAGCTGTGGGTGACGACGCATCGACGGATCGTCGCCGGCGTCGTCGGTGCCGCTGCAGCGGTTACCGGCGCGCTCATCGGGACCTCGCGGCGCTAGGAGCGGGGCACATGGAACAGATCGGAAGGCGGGTGTGGGCGATAGCCGAGGGATACATCCCGCCGACCAGCACCGGTCCTGCCCCCGAGATGCTCAGCCACGAGACCGCGTGCATCCTCAACGCGAACGATAGGCCCGCGCACGTGGAGATCATGCTGTACTTCTCCGACCGAGAACCCGCGGGTCCCTACCGCGCGCGTGTCGAGCCGCGCAGGACCAAACACCTGCGGTTCAACGACCTCGACGAGCCCGAGCCCGTACCCGCGGGGATCGACTACGCGAGCATCATCACGTCGGACGTCCCGATCGTCGTGCAACACACGCGGTTGGACTCGCGCCAGGCCGAGAACGCCCTGCTGAGCACGATCGCGTACCCGGCGTAGCGTCCTGAAACGCCCGCCGGTGGTCAGCGCGCCCCGCATCGAGGACTACGCGTTCATAGGCGACACGAGTTCCGGAGCCCTCGTCTCGAAAGACGGTTCTATGGACTGGCTCTGCCTGCCGCGGTTCGACTCGGCCGCGGTCTTCGCGGCGTTGCTCGACGAGAAGCGTGCGGGACGCTGGTCGATCCGCCCTGCCGGTGAGTTCCGCTCGTCGCGCCGCTATGCCGGTGACACGCTGATCCTCGAGAGTCGCTTCGAGACCGATGAAGGGACGGCCGTGCTCGTGGATTGTCTACCCGTCGAACCGTCGTCGGAGCCGCGCGACCCGCGGGCGGTCATCGCGGAAGGGGCCGTGTGCCGGCAGGTCCGGGGGGAGCGCGGTGCCGTACGGATGTCGATGGACTACCGCCCGAGGTTCGATTACGGGAGCATCGTCCCGTGGTTCCGCAACGCGCACGGAGCGATCGAAGCCGTCGGCGGACCCGACGCCCTCGATCTCCTCGCCACGATCGACCTCGAGGTGGGCGCGGGATCGGTCACGGCAGAGTTCCTCGTCGAGGAGGGCGAAACCGTCTCTTTCGTCGCGTCCTACCACCCGTCGTACACGCCGGTCGAGCCGCGTCGCGCGGACGAATGCGCGGAGCTCATAGCGAACACTCGCGACTTCTGGGAGCGGTGGGTCAACCGCTGCACTTACGAGGGACGCTGGCGCGACGAGGTGGTGCGGAGCCTCCTGACACTCAAGGCCCTGACGTTCGCGCCGAGCGGGGGAGTGGCGGCCGCCGCGACGACGTCGCTGCCGGAACAGATCGGGGGGCCGCGCAACTGGGACTATCGCTATTGCTGGCTGCGGGACGCGACCTTCACGCTCGACGTTCTGCTCGAGGACGGCTACACGCAGGAGGCGGCCGAGTGGCGCGACTGGCTCCTGCGCGCAGTGGCGGGCGATCCGGAGGATCTCCAGATCATGTACGGCCTCGTGGGCGAGCGCAGGCTCCACGAAGTCGAGCTCGACTGGTTGAACGGCTACGAATCCTCCCGCCCCGTCCGCATCGGGAACGCGGCATTCGACCAGTTCCAGCTCGACGTCTACGGCGAGGTGATGGACTCGCTGTATTCGGCGCGGCGCGCGGGTATAGCGCCGTCCGGTGACGCGTGGCAACTACAGCAGGTGTTGGTCGAGTTCGTGTGCGAGCGGTGGACCGACCCGGACGAGGGCATCTGGGAGGTCAGATCCGGCCGCCGGCACTTCGTCCACTCGAAGGTGATGGCCTGGGTCGCGGTCGACCGCGCCATCAAGACGGTCGAGGAGTACGGGCGCGAGGGCGACGTCGAACGGTGGAGGCAGACCAGGGATGCGATCCGCGCCGAGGTGATGGAGCGCGGTATCCATGACGGCCGCTTCAAGCGCGCCTATGACGAGGACCAGGTCGACGCAAGCCTCCTCATGCTGCCGCTGGTCGGGTTCATCGACGCCGCGGATCCCGTGATGGAGGCAACGATAGAAGCGGTGCAGAACGACCTGATGCGCGATGGGTTCCTGCTTCGCTACGAGAGCGCGAAGG
Organism: Actinomycetota bacterium; assembly: GCA_035550975.1. GTDB lineage: Bacteria > Actinomycetota > CADDZG01 > CADDZG01 > WHSQ01 > DASZOC01. The sequence goes on from DASZOC010000070.1 coordinate 6,091, forward strand.
TCGCGGACGGCCTTCCGCCCGGTGAGGGCGCGTTCTTGATGTGTACCTTCTGGCTCGTCGACTGCCTCGTCCTGCTCGGTCGCCAAGACGAGGCGGTGGCGATGTTCGAACGGCTTCTGGAAGTGCGCAATGACGTCGGCCTGCTCGCGGAGCAGTACGACCCGCACGACGAACGCCTGCTGGGGAACTTCCCGCAGGCCTTCTCGCACGTCGCCCTCGTCGCATCCGCCCGGGCGCTCGAGACCGCGGGCGCGGCCCGCAGCGTCTCGCGCGGCCAGCACACGCCGGATGTCGGCGCGTGACGCAGTCGGCGAAGGCGGCGCGACCTCTAGCTAAGACGGGGCTAACGCGGCGAGCCGCTCCGGCGGTTACGCCACAGGGACGCCCAGCCGCCGCCGAAAGCGACGTCGACACGGCCGCGGACGAACGCCGTGGCGACCAGAGCAGCGCCCGCGACGGCGACGATGATCGTTCCGGTGGTGGGCCGCGGGGTGATCAGCGTCGACGCGATCAGCACGAGGCCCAGCGGGACGTTGATCCACCGGAACGCTCGCAGGATCTGTGACGCCGCGATGATGCCGACCGACACGGCCAGCGGCCCCACCACGTGATCGATGTCGGCGGCCGTTCCCGAGTAGCCGGCCAGCGACGGCGCCGCCATGACGCTCAACCCCGCTGCGGCCGCGACCAGGTGAGCGATCATCGATCCGCCTCCACGGTCGGCTCCAACCCCCAGAACGTCCGCCACAGCGACCGTCCCCGCTGCTTTTCGCGCTGGACGTGTTGGAGGCTCGCGAGGAACTCGTCCATCGCCGGAGCGATCATGAGGACGGAGATCAACGCCGACCCGAGGCACAACGTGCAAAACGCATCGAACATCACGGGCTGCAGGATGACCAGCAGGATGCTGACGGCTCCGAGCGGGCCGACCGCAAGGCCGAAGATGACCACGATCCACGGCATCCTGCGCCACCTCTCCTCGCCGCCGATCATGCCCGTCACCGCGTCGAGCAGGTAGCCGAACGCTCCCAGGGCTGCGTCGGGTATCGGCAAGATGTGTGAGACCTTCGAGTTCAAGATCGTGCGGGAGCCGGGTCCGAAGAACGGCTCCCAGACGTCTTCGATCACGTCCAGCTGGTAGAGCGCCAGATAAGTCGCGATCGCGGTGCCGATCAGTGACAGCACCACGATGGGGATGCGCTCGCCCCACTGCGATGGATTCTTGCTCCAGCCCGGGGGGTTCGCCTTCACGTCGCCCCCGGTCTCGTTCACCGTCACCTCCACCCCGGCGTAGGAGACCCCGAGTAACGGGCGCTCAGGCTGTCTTCATCGACGTCGTCGACCTCGTAGCCCAGCCGCGTGGCGAGCGCGAGCGCGTCGGGATACCTCCGGATAGGCGTCCAGTCCAGAGCCTCGTCGGTCCTGTGGTGCCACCGGTCCACCTTGCGGTCGATCCCGCGGGCGAGGTCGGGCCGCCAGGGAAACCCGATGAACGCGGCCAGCCGCTCCAGCGCGCTGCCGCCGGAGGTGAAGAGGTCCTCGGAACGGATCCGGCAGAAGGGAACGTCGAGCAACTTCTCCTTTAGTTCCTCGGCATACAGATGGACCTCGGTCCACCAGAACAACGTCTTCTCGTACGGGCTCATGTGGTCCCACCGCGGCGCCAGGTGGCGTTGGAAGGCCCCCTTGCACGAGGGGTCGAGCGCGCAGCAGCGCGTGTAGCCGTCCTCGCGGGGGCTGCCGGCGTAGGTCTTGTGGACCATGTGCGAGAGGGCGCTCGGAACCGGGTGTCTCGTCAGGTGGACCAGCCGGAGCCGGTTGCCGAATCGCGCCACGAACGCCGGGATCGCCGCGAACAGCGGCCAGCCGGTCTCGACGTAGGTGCGTTCGGTCGTGACGGCGTCGATGCGCCGCAGGTGCGCCCCGATCACCGGGTCGTTGACCACCCGCGCGAGCGACTCCGGTTGCCGGAAGTAGTCGCGGCAGCGGTATCCAGGCCCCAGTGGCTCGTGCTCCACGACCGCGAGATCCGGATACACCTCGCCCAGGTTCGTCGCCAGCCACTGCGTCCCGCAGCGACCGGTCGATACGAACAGCACGACGGGCCGCGGCTCTGTCATCACCCTGTCTTACCCGTTCCGACCAGCATGTTTAGCCGAGCGAGCGTATAGACAAGCTAGCCAAGAGGACCAGCGGCCGGCGGAGGGGCACGAGGGGCCTCGTGATATAGAAGAAGCAGGAGCAGCAGGGCGTTAGTACTCATCGGTGCTCGAACGCACGGGCACGACAGCCGCGGCCCCGTGGCCTGCAGAATCAGCAGCGGCCGCCCTAACAGCAGGAGGGAGCAGTCGTGACTGATGCCGTTCTGATCACAGGAGGCGCCGGGTTCATCGGGTCTCACGTGGGCCGGGAGCTCGTCGAGCACGGCTACCGGGTCCGGGCCCTCGACGTCCTCGATCCCCAGGTCCACGAGCGAGGCCAACGTCCGGCATATCTGCACGACGATATCGAGCTGCTCGTGGCCGACGTCCGGGACCACGATGCCCTGCGGGGGGCGGTCGAGGGGATGGACCACGTGGTCCATTTCGCCGCCAAGGTCGGCGTGGGCCAGAGCATGTACGAGATCGCCGACTACACCGGGGTGAACACGTTCGGCACGGGGGTGCTCCTCCAGGCGATGGCCGACCGTGCCTTCGGCCGCCTCGTCGTGGCATCGAGCATGAGCGTGTACGGCGAGGGCCTCTACCGCTCAGGGAGCGACCTGCACTGGAACGTCGAGCGCACGTCGGATCAGCTGGCGCGGCATCAGTGGGACCCGGCGGGGCCGGCCGGCGAGGCTCTCGAGCCGCTGCCGACACCGGAGACGAAGCCGGTGAGCCTTGCGTCGGTCTACGCGCTGGGCAAGTACGACCAGGAGCGGTTGTGCCTGCTGTACGGGTCGACCTACGACGTCCCGACGGTGGCCTTGAGGTTCTTCAACGTCTACGGCCGCGATCAGGCGCTGTCCAACCCCTACACGGGCGTGCTCGCGATCTTTGCCGCCCGCTATCTCAACGAGAAACCTCCGTTGATATTCGAAGACGGCGAACAGAGACGGGACTTCGTCTCGGTAACGGACGTGGCACGTGCTTGCCGCCTGGCGCTCACGACCGCTGACGTCGCCGGCGAGATCGTCAACATCGGCAGTGGGCGCAGCTCGACGGTGCTGGAGATAGCCGAGCTACTGGCGAAGGCGACGGGCAAGGACGACATCGAGCCTGAGATCACCCGCAAGTACCGCGTCGGCGACATCCGTCACTGCTTCGCCGACGTCACGCGGGCGCGCGAAGTCCTCGGCTTCGAGGCGGAGGTCCAGCTCGAAGACGGGCTGGCCGACCTCGCCGCATGGCTGGAGGGTCAGGTCGCGGTCGACCGCGTTGACGTGGCCGCCGACGAGCTGGCCAGACGCGGGCTCGCGCGATGAGCCGGATCGTCGACACGATCCGGTCCGGCTCGGGACAACCCGAGACCGAACGCGGCTCCGGCGCCGTCGAGCGCACCGGCGACCCGGCGGTCGGCGTGGTGTCGTATTTCCACTTCGAGGACCGGGCGACGGTCGAGCAGGTCGTCGCGGGACTCGAGGAGCTGGGCGTCCGGCACCTGCGCACGTCGATCTCGTGGCACGACTTCGAGTCGCCGGGGGGCCGAGACTGGTACGAGTGGCTGCTCCCGGAGCTGACCGATCGGTTCGAGGTCATGCCCTGCGTCCTCTACACCCCGACTCACCTGGGGATCGTTCCGAAGACGTCGTCGCCGCCGCGAGACCCCTACGACTACGCCCGGTTCATCGACACCGTCTTGTCCGACTTCGGGGAGGCCTTCGAGCACGTCGAGCTGTGGAACGAGCCGAACAACTTCATCGAGTGGGACTGGACGCTCGATCCCGAGTGGGTCCTGTTCGCGGAGATGATCGCCGCGGGGGCCGCGGCGGTTCGCCACCACGGATCGTCGGCCGTCCTGGGCGGCATGAGCCCGCTCGACCCGAACTGGTTGCACCTGATGTTCAAGCGGGGCGCGATGGCCGATATCGACGTCCTCGGGATCCACGGGTTCCCCGGCACCTGGGAGGCGGTGTGGGAGGGCTGGACACGGCAGGTCGACCGCTCGCAGGAGGTCCTCGACCACCACGGCTCGCCGGCAGAGATATGGATAACCGAGTGCGGCTACTCGACCTGGCACCACGACGAGTACACGATGCTGCGCCAGCTCGTCGAGGTCGCGCGGGCACCGGTCCCACGGGTCTACTGGTACAGCGCGCAGGACCTGGCGCCCGAACGCGCCACGCTGGACGGCTTCCACGCCGACGAGCGGGCGTACCACTTCGGCCTCTACGATGCGGCCGGGCGCCCGAAGCTGCCGGCACGCGTATGGGGACAGAGAGGCTTCACGGGGCTTAACGAGTTCGCGGCGTTCTCGGACCTCAGGCTGGTGGTCGAGAACGAGCACCGGCCGGTACTGATCACCGGTGGGGCCGGGTTCGTGGGGACGAATCTTGCCGACAGCGTCGCTGCGGAAGGCCGGCCGGTCGTGGTCCTCGACAACCTGTCGCGGCCGGGCGTCGAGGAGAACCTCAGGTGGCTGGTCGACCGGCATCCGGGCCTCATCCGGCCCGAGCTCGGCGACGTCCGCGATCGGTTCGTCCTGCGGCGCGCGCTCGACGGTGTCGAGGACGTCGTCCATCTGGCGGCCCAGGTGGCGGTCACGACCAGCATCGACGACCCCGTCAACGACATCGGCGTCAACCTGCAAGGCACGGTCAACCTGCTCGAGGAGATGCGCCGGCTGGACGATCCTCCGGCGGTCCTGTTCACGTCGACGAACAAGGTCTACGGCGACCTCGAGGACGTCGAGCTGCGTGAGCTGGCGAAGCGGTATGAGCCCAAGGACACCCTCGTCGCCGCCGGTGGGATCGGCGAGTCACAGCCGCTGTCGCTCCACAGCCCCTACGGGTGCTCGAAGGGCGCCGCCGACCAGTACGTGCTGGACTATGGGCGTACGTTCGGGATCCAAAGCGCGGTCTTCAGGATGAGTTGCATCTACGGCCCGCATCAGTGCGGGACCGAGGACCAGGGGTGGGTGGCGCACTTCCTCATCCAGGCGCTCGACGGGTCACCGATCCAGATATACGGAGACGGTAAGCAGGTCCGCGACGTCCTCTATGTGACCGATCTCGTATCCGCAATGCGGTTGGTGCTGTCCCGGCGCGACGCGCTGATGGACGGCCGCGCGTTCAACATCGGCGGCGGAGCGGGCAACAGCGTCAGCCTGCTCGAGGTCCTCGACATGATCGCGGACATCCACGGCGCCGCACCGGAGGTCTCGTTCTCGGACTGGCGCCGCGGAGACCAGCGTTATTACGTCTCCGATACGTCGGCGTTCGAGGCGGCGACCGGGTGGAGACCGCTAACCCCCGCGCGTCAGGGGATAGCCAACCTCTACCGGTGGCTGGTCGATCAGCACGCGGAACGGGAGCCGGTCGACGCGGCGCGCCGCGCGTAGTGGCAGGACCTGAGATGCGTTCGCCGGCCGCCGCAGCGCAGATCGCCGCGGTGCTGACGGGTCCGCGGGCGGTCGAGCTGCGGGAAACCGCACCTCCGTCTCCGGAGCCGAACCAGGTGGTGATCAGGCTCGAAGGCAGCGGCGTCTGTGGCTCGGACCTTCCGGCGTGGGAGGGTCGCCCGTGGACGCGCTATCCGCTCGAACCCGGCGGTCCCGGTCACGAGGGGTGGGGTGTCGTCGAGGAGGTCGGCCCCCGCGTCACGAGGATCGCGCCGGGCAGGCGCGTCGCCGTGATCAGCCACCACGCCTACGCGCGCTACGGCGTCGCCGACGAGAGCGCCGTCGTCGCGTTGCCGGACGAAGTGACGGGGCCGTTCCCCGGCGAAGCCGTCGGTTGCGCCATGAACGTGTGGGAGCGCGCACGCGCCACTCCCGAGCACACGATCGCGGTCGTCGGGATCGGTTTCATCGGTGCCCTGCTCGTGCGTCTGGCGGCGAGCTGGGGGGCGCGGGTGATCGCGTTGTCCCGCCGCGACTTCGCGTTGAAGGTCGCGCTGTCGGCGGGCGCGTCGGAGGTGATCGAGCTGTCCGAGGACAACGCGGCGTCCGCGGTGGAAGAACTGACCTCGGGAGAGATGTGTGACGTCGTTATAGAAGCGGCGGGCAAACAGCAGACCCTGGACGTCGCCGCGGCCCTCGTCAAGGTGCGGGGACACCTCGTGATCGCGGGCTACCACCAGGACGGGCCGCGGACCGTCGACATGCAGTCGTGGAACTGGCGGGGCCTGGACGTGACGAACGCGCACGAACGAGACGTGTCCGCGTACGTCGCCGGGGTCACGAGAGGTGCGCGCGCGGTCGCCGACGGTACGTTGGATGTGGCGTCGCTGATCACGCACGAGTTCGAGCTGGATCGGCTGGGCGACGCGTTCGACATCGCTATCGAGCGGCCCGAAGGATTCTTGAAGGCGGTGGTGCGCGCGTGACGCGGCCCCGCCTCGCGTTCGTCGGCGTCGGCTGGATCGGGCGCGCCCGTATGGAGGCCGTCGTGGCAGCGGGGGCCGCAGATGCAGCGGTCGTGATGGATACCGACCAGGAGATCGCGGAGAAAGCTGCCGCCGAGGTCGGTTGTGATGTCGTCGTCACCTCGTTCGACGGTGCGATCGTGCACGACGTCGATGGTGTCGTGCTCGCGACACCGAGCGCGCTGCATGCGGAGCAGGCGCTTGCGGCGCTGGAGTGTGGCCTGCCGGTGTTCTGCCAGAAACCGCTCGGGCGGACGGCGGCGGAGTGCGCCTCCGTCATCGAGGCCGCCAAGCGTCGGGACCTGCTGCTCGGGGTCGACCTGTCGTATCGCGGTGTCAGAGCCTTCGAAGCCGCGGTGGGGGCCGCGCGCTCCGGCGAGCTCGGCCGCGTGTACGCGCTGGATCTCATCTTCCACAACTCCTACGGTCCCGACAAAGCGTGGTTCCGGGATCCGGAGCTTGGCGGCGGCGGGTGCTTGATGGACCTCGGCACCCATCTGGTCGACTTCGCCCTGCGCGTCGTTGGCCAGGAGCCCGTGCGGGTAAACGGGGCGTTGTTCGCGGGAGGCGAGGTGTTGGAGGATCCCGCGCAGCGGGTCGAGGACTACGCCTCGGTTCAGCTGGAGATGCCGGACGGCGCCCTGGTTCGGATCGCCTGCTCGTGGTTCCTTCCCTGCGGTCGCGACGCCGTCATCGAGGCGCACGTGCACGGCGCCGATGGCAGCGTCGCGGTGCGAAACGTCGGCGGTTCGTTCTACGACTTCACGACCGACCGCTACGAGGGCCGCACCACGGCGCAACTGGTCGCGCCGCCGGACGACTGGGGGGGCCGCGTCCTCGTGCAGTGGGCTCACGCTCTTGGCGACGGCAGCGGATACGACCGCGGGATCGAGTCGGTCGTGGCGGTCGCGAAGGTGATCGATGCCGCATACGGGAGAGCGGCATGAGGCTCCTGATGACGACCGACTGTGTCGGAGGGGTCTGGACCTACTCGCTCGAGCTCGTGCGCGCTCTCCAGGCGAGCGGCCATGAGGTGGTGGTCGCAGCGATGGGCGGAACTCCAACGCAGGCGCAGCGAAGTGAGGTCGACGCCGCCCGCCCGCATGCGTTCGAGGCGCGGCCGTACCGCGTCGAGTGGATGCAGGACGCGTGGGCGGATGTCGACGCGGCCGGCGCATGGCTGCTCGAGCTCGCGAGCGGGCACGATGTCGATCTGGTCCATCTGAACGGGTACGCACATGCGACGCTGCCGTGGACGCGACCGACGCTCGTCGTAGCGCACTCCGACGTCGTCACGTGGTGGCGAGCCGTTAAGCGGGCCGATCCACCCGCGACCTGGAACCGCTACCGAACCATCGTCGCGGATGGTCTGGCGGCCGCGGATGTCGTCGTCACTCCGACGCGGGCGATGCTGGACGAGCTCGCGCGTGCCTACGGTCGCCCGCGGCCGTCACTCGTGATCCACAACGGCCGGTCGTGGGAGCCGCGGAGCGACGCGGCTAAAGAACCGGTGGTCGCCGCTGTGGGACGCGTGTGGGACGAGGCGAAGAACATCGCGATCGCCGCGCAGGCGGCCCACGACCTGCCGTGGCCCTTACTCGTCGCGGGCGACGGACAGATCGCCGGAGCGACGTGTCTCGGACGCATCCCCACCAACGAGGTCGCGCAGCTGTTCGGCAGGGCGTCGATCTTCGTCGAACCGGCCCGTTATGAACCCTTCGGCCTCGCTGCGCTCGAAGCGGGGCTGGCGGGATGCGCGCTCGTGCTGGGAGACATCCCTAGCCTGCGCGAGGTCTGGAACGACGCCGCGACGTTCGTCGCGCCCGACGACACCGAGGCGCTGGCGGCCGTGCTGCGGGACCTGATCGACGATCCCAACCGGCTGGCACACCTACAACGCGCGGCGCGGGAACGCGCCGCCCGCTACTCGGTGGGCGCGATGGCCTCGGCCTACGAAGACATCTACCGGCAGATGCTCGGCGTCCCCGTGTCGATCGGAGCGGCCGAGTGAAGATCGTCTTCTTCGTTCACTCGTTGATGTCGTGCTGGAATCACGGCAACGCGCACTTCCTGCGCGGCGTGGTGAGGGAGTTGCAGGAGCGCGGGCACGACGTCGACGTGTACGAGCCTGCGGGCGGGTGGAGCATGACGAATCTCGTCGAGCACCAAGGGCACGTCGCGGTGGATCGTTTCCGCGAGCGCTTCCCACACCTCAGCAGCACCGCGTACGATCCCGCAACGATCGATCTCGACCGCGTGTTGGATGACGCCGACCTCGTCGTCGTGCACGAGTGGAACGAGCCCGAGCTCGTCGAACGTATCGGCAGGGCTTGTGCGGCCAGCGACGCCCTGGTCCTGTTCCACGACACGCACCACCGTGCGGTCACCGATCCCCACCAGATGGCGCGCTTCGATCTGTCGAACTACGACGGAGTCCTCGCGTTCGGGTCGGTGATCCGCGACGTATACCTCGACCGAGGATGGACGCAGCGGGCGTGGACGTGGCACGAGGCCGCCGACACCCGCATCTTCCGCCCGCGCGACGAGCATCCGGAGGCGGACCTCGTCTGGATCGGCAACTGGGGCGACGGCGAACGCACCGCCGAGCTCGACGAGTACCTGCTCGGCCCGGCGCGTGCTCTCGACCTGACCGGGACGATCCACGGCGTGCGTTATCCGCCCGCCGCGCGGCGCGCGATCGCTTCGTCGGGCCTCACGTTCCGTGGCTGGATCGCGAACCACGACGTTCCCGCCGTCTTCGCACGCCATAGCGTCACGATCCACGTGCCGCGCCGGCCGTACGCCCGCAGGATGACGGGCGTGCCCACGATCCGCGTCTTCGAAGCGCTCGCGTGCGGGGTACCGCTCGTAACCGCGCCGTGGGAGGACTCGGAGCATCTCTTCCGCCCCGGGACCGACTATCTCATGGCGGGCTCCGGCTCCGAGATGGAGACCCACCTCAAGGAGGTGCTGAACGACGCGCACCTGGCGGCCGAGCTGGCGAGCAACGGGCTAGAGACGATCGCGGCGCGACACACGTGTGCGCACCGCGTCGACGAGCTGCTGTCGATATGCGAGGAGCTCTCGTGAACATCGCATTCTTCGGATCGAGCCTTGTCTCCGCTTACTGGAACGGCGCGTGCACCTACTACCGCGGCATCGTCAGGGCCCTGCACGAGCGAGGGCACCGGATCACGTTCTTCGAGCCGGACGCGTTCGACCGCCAGGCGCATCGGGATATCGACGACCCCGAATGGGCAGAGGTCGTCGTGTATCCCGCCGAGACGAAGGAAGACGTGCGCGCGACGGTCAGGCGTGCCGAAGGGGCCGACGTGATCGTGAAAGCGAGCGGCGTGGGCGTCTTCGACGACGTTCTCGAGGCCGCGGTTCTCGAGCTGAAGCAACCCGGCAACACGATCGTGTTCTGGGACGTCGACGCGCCGGCAACGCTGGGTGCGATGGAGTCGGATCCCGCGAAACACCTGCGGGGGCTCGTGCCGGAGTTCGATTTCGTCTTCACCTACGGCGGCGGCGACCTCGTCGTGGACCGCTACCGGGGGCTCGGCGCGTCGCGTTGCATCCCGGTCTACAACGCGCTGGACGAGACGACGCACCGGCCAGTGGGGCCGGATCCTCGCTATGAGGGCGATCTTGCCTTCTTGGGCAACCGTCTTCCCGACCGCGAGGCGCGCGTGGAGGAGTTCTTCTTCCGCGCGGTCGAAGCGGCGCCGACCCGCAGGTTCGTCCTCGGCGGAGCAGGTTGGGACGATCGCGCCGGCGCACCGAACCTGACCTACGTCGGCCACGTGAGTCCCCAGGACCACAACGCGTTCAACTGCTCGTCGCTGGCGGTCTTGAACGTCTCGCGCGAGTCGATGGCGAGCAACGGCTATTCGCCCGCGACGCGGGTGTTCGAAGCAGCCGGCGCGGGCGCGTGCCTGATCACCGACGCGTGGGAAGGCATCGACATGTTCCTCGAGCCCGACGAGGAAGTTCTCGTCGCGCACTCCGGGGCCGAGGTAGCAGATCTGTTGGAGGGATTGTCGCCGGAGCATGCTGCTCGGATAGGGGATGCCGCTCGGCGCCGGATCCTGCGCGACCACACCTACGCGCGGCGCGCCGAAGAGGTCGAGGCGATCCTGGAGGCAGCGCGTGTCTAAGGCGAAGGTCGTCTTCATCGGCCTATCCGTCACCTCGTCGTGGGGCAATGGACACGCGACGAACTACCGGGGCTTGATGCGTGCGTTGCACGAGGACGGCCACGACGTCGTCTTCTTCGAGCGCGATGTGCCGTGGTACGCGGAGCACCGCGACCTCCCGCAACCCCCGTGGGGCCGCACCATCCTGTACGACTCCCTCGATGACCTGCGCGACCATTCGGAGAAGATCGCGGAGGCGGACCTGGTCGTGGTCGGCTCGTACGTGCCGGAAGGCGTCGCGGTCGGGCGCCGCGTCTGCGACACCGCAACGGGAGTCACCGCCTTCTACGACATCGACACTCCGGTGACGCTGGCGAAGCTCCGCGCGGGAGACGAGGAGTACCTGTCGCACGACCTCGTGGGGCGATACGACCTTTACCTGTCGTTCACGGGCGGCCCGATCCTCGAGCAGCTCGAACGCGACCACGGTGCCGCGCGGGCCGAGGCCTTCTACTGCATGGCCGACCCCGACGTGTATCGCCCCCAGCGCGTAGCGCCGAAGTGGGACCTCGGCTACCTCGGGACCTACAGTGACGACCGTCAGCCCACGCTCGACCGGTTGTTGCTCGAGGTGGCACGCGGTCGCCCCGACCTCGCCTTCGCCGTCGCGGGTCCGCAATACCCGGACGCGATCGAGTGGCCGCCGAACGTCACACGCTTCGACCACTTGCCGCCCGAGCGGCACTGCGCCTACTACAACGCGCAGCGATTCGCGCTCAACGTGACGCGCCGGGACATGGTCGCGGCCGGTTATTCGCCGAGCGTCCGTCTGTTCGAGGCCGCCGCGGCGGGCGTGCCCGTGATCTCCGACCGGTGGGTCGGGCTGGAGGAGTTCTTCGAGCCGGGTTCCGACATCCTGATCGCGGACGGCTCCGAGGACGTCGTCGCGTATCTGACGGAGATCGACGAGCAGGAGAGGCCGGCGATCGGCGAGCGCGCACGGCAACGGGTCCTGAACGAGCACACGCCGCAGGTGCGAGCCCAGCAGCTGCTTCGGCTGATGTCTGAACAGCGGGAGGTCGAGCGGGTATGACGCTGCAGTCGCTGGGCGCGCGATCGCCGAAAGACGATGTCGAGCGCCGCATCGTGTCTCTGGCACCGTGGTTCCACAACCTCCGGCTCCCGACCGGCCACGAGACCGCGCCCGACCATCCGCTGGGCGACTTCCCGAGGTTCAAATGGGACCAGATCGCGCCCCACCTCCCCGACGACCTTCACGGGTGGAGTGCCCTGGACATCGGGTGCAACGCCGGGTTCTATTCGTTCGAACTGGCGGCGCGTGGAGCCGACGTGCTGGGGATCGATCACGACGAGCATTACCTCGAGCAGGCACGCTGGGCGGCAGACGTCGTTGGTGCATCGGATCGCGTCCGCTTCGAACGCCTTGGGATCTACGACCTGCCCGACCTCCGCGAGACCTTCGATCTCGTGTTGTTCATGGGCGTCCTGTACCACCTGCGCTACCCGCTGCTGGCGTTGGACCTGGTCGCGCAGAAGACGCGCAAGCTGATGGTCTTCCAAACGCTGACGATGCCCGGCGACGAGACGACGATCGCACCGCCCGACCTCGATCTCGATCAGCGAGACCGGCTAACCGAACCGGGGTGGCCGAAGATGGCGTTCATCGAGCGCCGTCTGGCCGGCGACCCGACGAACTGGTGGGCCCCGAACCACGCCGCGGTGGATGCGATGATGCGATCCTGCGGCATGAGCGTCGTCGCGCGCCCGGGACACGAGATCTATCTGTGCAAGCCGCGCGAGGGCCTGCCGGCGGAGGTCGAGGCAGAGCTCGCCGCCGCGCTACGCGGAAGAACGCAACGATGAGGAAGGGGGTGCTCTCGTGCAGATAGGGATCATCGGAGCCGGCCACGTCGGGCTCGTGAGCGCCGCATGCTTCGCGCGGATCGGTCACGACGTGGTCGCGGTCGACGCGGTGGCGGAGAAGATCGACGGCCTGAAACGGGGGCAGATGCCGTTCTTCGAGCCGGACCTCGAGGATCTCGTGCAGGAGGGTGTGGAGTCCGGCCGACTTCGGTTCTCGCACGATATGCGGGATGCGCTGACCGAGGCGGACGCGGTGTTCATCTGCGTGGGAACGCCGGGGATGCCGTCCGGCGAGGCCGACCTCAGTCAGGTCGAAGGTGTGGCGCATGACCTCGCGCGTCTCCTCAACGGCCGCCCTGTGGTGCTCGTAGAGAAGAGCACCGTTCCCGCCACGACGGGCCGGAGGCTGTCGGCGATGCTGAAGATGCTCGGCATCAAGGGCATCGACGTCGTGTCGAACCCGGAGTTCCTCCGCGAGGGCTCCGCCGTACAGGACACACTCGAACCCGACCGGATCGTGATCGGTTCCGAATCGGAACGTGCGACAGAGCTGCTGCTCGATATCTACCGCCCGATCATCGAGTCGTCGGGGTGCGGCGTCGTCGTGACCGACGTCCAGACGGCGGAGCTCATCAAGCATGCCTCGAACGCGTTCCTCGCGACGAAGATCTCGTTCATCAACGCTGTCGCCGACATCTGTGAAGCCACCGGAGCCGACGTCCAGACCGTTGCAACGGGTGTCGGGCTCGATCATCGGATCAGTGTCGACTTCTTGCAGGCGGGGATCGGCTACGGAGGATCCTGCTTCCCTAAGGACATCGCGGCTTTCATCGCTCTCGGGCAGAGTCTCGGTGTCGACGTCGATCTGCTGCGCGACGTGCAGAAGATCAACCAGGCGCGACCGGGACGCCTGGTCGCGAAGTTGCGCGAGCAGCTATGGCACCTAAAGGGCAAGCGGATAGCGATCCTGGGGCTGGCGTTCAAGCCGGGGACCGACGACCTACGGGAGGCGCCGGCGCTCGTCGTGGTCGAGCAGTTGCTGGCTGAAGGCGCGTCGGTCGTCGCGTACGACCCCGTCGCCATGCCGGCTGCGAAGGAGGTCTTGCACGGGTCGGTGGAGTTCGCCGACTCGGCCCTCGATGCCATCGACGGCGCGCACGCGGCGGTGTTCGTCACCGAGTGGCCCGAGTTTGCGGAGCTGCCTCCTCGCGAGATCGCATCCCGGTTGCGGTTCCCGATCGTCGTTGACGGAAGGAACCTCTTCGACCTCGCGGCGATGCGGGATGCAGGTCTCAACTACACGTCCGTGGGACGGGTCCCCGTAAGAACCGAGTGATCGCGCACGAGCCGCCGCGCTAGGCGCGTCTCGCGCTCGCAATATCGCCGAGGAACCGGCCGCTCCGCTTGACCGTCCTCTTCTGGGTGTCGCGGTCGACGGCGACCAAGCCGAACTTCGGCCCATAGCCGTGATGCCATTCGAAGTTGTCCAAGGCGCTCCAGTAGTAGAAGCCGCGCATGTCGATCCCGTCCGACACGCATTGATCGATCTCGTGGATCGCTGCCTCGATGAACGCTTCACGGCGCGTGTCGTCGTTCGTGCCGATCCCGACCTCGGTCACGATCACCGGGCGTTCGGTCAGCTCGGCGGCTCGCCTGACGGTCGCGCCGACGGCAGACGGATAGAACTCATAGCCCATGGCCGTCAGCTCGACGCCGTCCTCCACGTCCATGAACCCGTCCGGCCCGACGCGGTGGCGGGTGTAGGTGTTGACGCCGATGTAGTCGTCGCTTCGCGCGCTGGCCAAGAAGACGTCCTCGCGCAGCGACCTGATCTGTCCGAGCTCCGCATCACCGCCTTCGACCAGATGCCAGTCGGCCATCGCGACGGCGATCCCTACCGGTGCGTCCGTGTGCTCGTGGATGACGTCCCGCGCTGCTTCGTGCGCCGCGATGAAGTTATGCGTCGCCGCCATGCGTGCTTCTGGATCGCGCTTGCCGGGCGGGAACACCGCGTCGGCGTAGCCGAGCAGCGGCGGCATGTTCGGCTCGTTGATGGTGACGACGAGGTCGATGTCGGAGCCGAGGGAGCGCGCGGTGTGTTCACAGAAGCGGGCGAACAGCTCGGCGACCCGCGGGTTCTCCCATCCACCACCGTCGGCCACCCAGCGCGGGTTCGTGAAGTGATGAAACGAGACTGCCGTCACGAGGTCGTGTTCGTGACACGCGGTGAGGACGTCGGAGTAATGGGCTATCGCTTCTTCCGAGAAATCGTTCGGGCGCGGCTCGATACGCGACCACTCGATCGAGAAGCGGAAGGAGTTCAGGCCTAGACCCGCGAGCAGGGCGATGTCTTCCTCGTAACGGTTGTAGTGATCGCACGCGTCCCCGGAGACCTCGACGCACGCGCCGGTCTTCTCCCATTGCGTCCAGTCGTTGTCCTGGTTGCCTTCGACCTGGTGCGCAGACGTGGCGGCACCCCAGAGGAACCGGTCGGGAAAGCGGGGGGCTCGGGATCCCAGGTTCACGACAGTCGCTGGTCCGTGTGCCACAGGTCTGCCCATGGGTCACCGCCGCCGCTGAGGCGCTGCAGCGCGCGGCTCGGAACGAACAGCAGCGCGGCTTCTCCCGCGTCGCCGGCGTTCTCGACCTCTTCCCACCGCAAGGGGACCGACACGAGAGGGACGCCCATGAGCCGCACCGAGTACGGCGCGGGTATCGACTTATATGCCCCGTTCTGTTGCCAGTCGACGAAGACCCTTCCCCCGCGATCGCCCCGTGCCATGCGGTCCGTCACGCGGCCCGAGGTCTCGGCGACGAGCTGCTCGGCGATCCCACGCGCGAACGACCGAGTCTCATCGAACGTGGTCGGCGGCGACAACGGAACGACGACGTGCATACCCACCCCACCGGATGTCTTGACGAAGGATGTGAGGCCGCAACCGTCGAGATGGCGCCGCAGCGTCAGCGCGACTTCGCAGCACTCGACCAGACCGACGTCGGGACCGGGGTCGAGGTCGAAGACGACGCTGGTGGGAGCAGCGAGATCGCCGCAGCGCACGAGCAGCGGATGGAACTCGATGCAGCCGAGGTTCACCAGCCACAGCAGCGTCGCGTCGTCGTCGACGACGCAGTAGTTCCACACACGTTCGCCTTTCGCGGCCGGAACCGGCACCGTACGAGCCCACGGCGCCACGCTCGGGCACTCCGTCTGGTACCACCACGGGCGCGTCGTTCCTTCCGGCGCACGCTTGAGCGTCACGGGCCGGTCCGCGAGATGGGGAACGAGGACCTCCGCGACCTCGACGTAGTACGCGGCGAGATCGCGTTTCGTGAAGCCGATATCGGGCCACAACACGCGTCCCGGCGTCGTGATCGTGACCTGACGGCCCGCCGCGTCGATAGACAACGCGGCGGCGTCTTCGACCGCGCTCACGGCTGCGACACGGTGTGTGTCTGGAGCTGGTCGTAGGTGCACGACCGCGGTGATCGGTCGGGGCGCCAGCGCCGGAAGCGGGCGGGATGGCGGAAGCGGTACCGCTCGAGGTGCTCGTACGCCACCTCGCACACGAGCTCGGGACGGAGCGGCACCCACGTGAGCTCGCCACCGTCGGACCATGCGCTCGCTGCACCGGGGAGGCGCCCGAGGGGGCCGCGCGGGAGGTTGAACCCGTCGGCCCACGGATGCCCGTCGAGGTCGGTGACGTAGCCGTCGACGACAGCGCTCAGCTCGTCCCGCTTCGGCGCGGAGAACGAGGTTGCGAGCCCCACGTGCCGGAGGACGTCGCCGTCGAACAGCCCGAGAAGGAGCGACCCGACGTTGCCCGTGTGGTGCAGCCTGAATCCCGCTACGACGCAGTCGGCGGTCCGCTCCAGCTTCACCTTCGTCATCGCGCGCTTGCCGGGGTGATACCGCAGGTCGGGCGACTTCACGACGACGCCGTCGATGCCGTTGCCCTCGTGCATCCATGACTGAGCTACATCCGGGTCATCCGTCGTCGGCGTCAGCCGGAGCCGATCGGGCGCGTCTTGCATCGTGTGTTCCAGGAGCTCGCGACGCCGCCGGAACGGTTCGTCCCTAACATCGCTGGAACCGACGGCGAGGATGTCGAACGCGACAAGGCATGCCGGTGTCTCCTGCCGGAGGCGCTCCACCCGCGACGCCGCAGGATGCAGACGCGCCAGCAGCGCGGAGAAATCCGGCTCGCCGGACTGCGTCGCGATGATCTCGCCGTCGATGACGAACCTCTGCTGCCGCAGAGTGCGTAGTGCGTCGACGAGCTCGGGGAAGTAGCGCCCGAGAGGACTCTGGTTCCGGCTCTGCAACTCCACGTCGTCTCGGTCGCGGAAGACCACACAGCGAAAGCCGTCCCACTTCGGTTCGTAGATCAACCCTTGGTCGCGCGGAAGGTCGCGGGCGAGCTTCGCAAGCATCGGCGCGATGGGGGGTGACAGCGGAAGGTCCATGGGGCTCCTGTATTGCTTCCCGTTCGACAGGCGCCGTCAAACAGGTGCAGTCGGGAGGCTAACCTCGGTTCGTGCGTATAGGGATGGTGGGTCTCGGCCGGATGGGCGCGAACATGACCCTGCGCCTGACGAGGGACCACCACGAGGTCGTTGGTTTCGACAGGAATCCCGACGTCACCGCGGCTGCTGCCGCTGCGGACGGTGTCATGGCGGCAGATTCGCTGGACGATCTGGTCGCGCGGCTCACGCCGCCACGGGTCGTGTGGGTCATGGTGCCCGCAGGCGCGCCGACGGGGGAGACCCTCGAAGAGCTGCGGCGCCTGTTGGACAGCGGGGACACGATCGTCGACGGCGGCAACTCACGCTACTCAGACAGCATCGCGAGGGCGCAGGAAGCGTCGACCTACGGGCTCACGCTCCTCGACGTGGGAACGTCCGGAGGGACGCACGGTCTCAGCGAGGGCTATTGCCTCATGGTCGGAGGCGACCGACGCGCCTTCGAGCGCGTCGAGCCTGTGTTCGCTTCGTTGGCTGCAGCTGGTGGGTACGCGCACGTCGGCCCGAGCGGCGCCGGCCATTTCACGAAGATGGTCCACAACGGGATCGAGTACGCGTTGATGCAGGCCTACGGCGAGGGTTTCGAGCTACTCGACGACAGTGACCTGGAGCTGGACACGGCGCAGATCGCCGAGCTGTGGCGCAACGGGAGCGTGATCCGCTCGTGGCTGCTCGACCTCGTGGCGTCCGCACTCGCTCGCGATCACCGTCTGGAAGACGTCGCGCCGTGGATCGAAGATTCGGGCGAAGGTCGCTGGACGCTCCGCTACGCGATCGATCGAGCGGTGCCGGTTCCGACGATCGCGACCGCGCTGTTCGCTCGATTCGCGTCGCGGCAGGACGTGTCTTTCGCAGGCAAGCTGATCGCCGCGCTGCGCAAGGAGTTCGGGGGACACGCGACACGCAAAC
Source organism: Actinomycetota bacterium (assembly GCA_035550975.1). GTDB lineage: Bacteria > Actinomycetota > CADDZG01 > CADDZG01 > WHSQ01 > DASZOC01. The sequence goes on from DASZOC010000070.1 coordinate 24,107, forward strand.
CTTCATGACCGGACGGTCCACTACGAAACCCGTTGTCATCGGTCATGTCGAGTGGTCACAGCTGATCGCCGCGAACGATTTCCCTGCGACGGGCCAGATCGTAGAGAGCTCGAGGTGGGACCAGTTCCCGGCGGGGGGAGCCTGTGTCGCGGCCGTCCAGCTGGCAAAGCTCGCGGGCGGCTGTGACTTCTTCACCGCGGTCGGCGCGGACGAGTGGGGGAGTCGTTCGGTCCGCGAGCTCGAGCGCCTCGCCGTCACAGTGCATGCGGCGCAACGCGATGCTCCGACGCGGAAGGCACTGGTGCTGACACAACCGGAGAACGAACGAACGATCATCGTCCACGGTGAGCGGCATTTCCCTCGCCATGACGATCCGCTTCCGTGGGATCTGCTGAGCTCGGCCGATTGCGCCCTGGTCACGGCGGCCGACGACGGTGTGCTGAGAGCCGCGCGCGGTGCGGGGGTCCTGATCCTGACGGCGCGAGCGCTGGTGGATCCATTGCCGATTGACGTCGATGCCGTCGTCGGTAGCGCGACCGACACCGCAGAGACGCTTGCCCCCGACCTCCTCGACCGCGTTGGCCTCGTCGTGAGGACCCGGGGCCGCGACGGCGGGACCTTTACGTCGCGCGATGGGTCCACCGGCGCTTTTCGTGCGCCCCCGCTCGCGGCTCCCGTCGTGGACACGTACGGAGCCGGCGATTCGTTCGCCGCCGGCTTGACCTTTGCCCTCACCCGAGGCCTGTCTGATCGCGACGCCGTCGACTTCGCCGCCCGATGTGGAGCCGCAGTCCTAGCCGCGGCCGGTCCCTACGAAGCCCAGCTGACCGCAAGCGCCTTCACGCCCAGCTGACCCAAGTCGATCGACAGGCAACCGATCGACCCCGCGTCAGTCTGTTAAGTGTGCACGAGGCCGCAGTAGCGACGGATGTGACGTGAGATGCGAGTGAGGGTCCGGTATTCGCGCGTGTCGTTCGCGGGGGTGCTGGTGACCGTGGTTCTGGTGGGCTGTGACCAGCAACCGACGGTGCCGAGCGCGCAGCGGTCGCCTGAAGCCGAGGCATCTGCAACGCCTAGCCCCAACCTCATACCGATCGAGGCCCGCAGCTGTCGCGGGCTGCACGTGCCTACCGATCGCGAGGTCAACACGAACCTCGACCGCGAGGGGGGCATCCTCGAGTTCGACTACTACGTCGCTCGCCTTCAACGCAGTCGCGTCATCGCCATCCGCTACAGAGACGATCCGTGGTGCGGCCGAAATCCTGAGACGCGCCGCCTGATCCAGCACGTCCGTGCCGGCCGCGAGGTCGTCGAATGCCTAGATCTTCCCGACAGGCCGCCGGACGCGATGGTTCGTGTCGACCTGTGGTTCGGCGACAGTAGCGACGAGTCGGCTATCGCTCCTTTATTGGTCGTTCAGCGCGATATCGAGCCAACCGATGCCATTGCCGCGGCCACGCTGGGCGCGTGGATCGAAGGCCCCACGAAAGAAGAGAAAGAAGCCGGCGCGATCGCGTCGGCCCCCGAAGGTTCGAAGCTAATCGGGATAGATATCCACGACGGGACGGCCGTCGTCGACCTGAACGAGGCGTTCGAACGCAGCGGAGCTGGGACGATCTACGAGGGAGCGATCCTCGAGCAACTGGCCGGCATCATCACGCAGTTCGAGACCGTGGACCGAGCTCTGCTCAAGATCGAGGGGCGGTTCCAGGACGGCTACATGGGTCACGGCTTCATGGTCGACGAAGAGCATCCCCTAGAGAAACCCGCAAAGAACAGATACCGCGTCGCGCCCCAGTGCTGAGCCTGAAACTGGGGCGGGTCACTCCGCGATTGCCCGGTAGAGGGCGACCCACTGCTGAACGTCGAGCTTGGCGGGAGAAGCACCTAATGGAAACCGAAGCTGCGTCGATAGGTGATGGAGCCGTCGGTCGTGGACGAACGGTTTCATCGCCGTCCTGACGTCGCGAGCGCTCCAAGCGTTGCGCGCGAACTGGGCGAACCCGACTGCTTCGCGATCCGGGAGTAACGGCGTTGTCTTTTTCGAAATCGTGAGGACTGCTGCGTCTACCGAGGGGCGAGGTCTAAACGCACTGGACGGGATGCGCTTACCCATGCTGAAGTCCCACCAGGGTGCCCAGCAGAGATTCAACAAATTGCGACTCCGGGCTCGCTTGATCGCGGCGCCGTGTTGGACGATGAGATCAGCTCGTCGCATGTGACTTCCGGCGACGTCCAGAACGTTGCGGAGAAGGCGGGTGGTCTTGTCGAACGGGACGTTTCCGAACAGGCGGAACTCATCAGCAGGACGCGGGAGGTCGAAGAAGTCGCCAGCCGCGACTATCACCGCGTCCTCGTGGGAGAACCGACGGACGAGGCCTATCGCCAGTGAGGGGTCAACCTCGACTGCGATTACCAAGGCAGCACGCCCCACCAACTCATTCGTCAGCATGCCGTGGCCGGCTCCGACCTCGATGACGAGGTCGGACGAGGAAAGGTTGACTCGATCTACGAGAGAAGCGGCGAGCTTAGGACTCCTGAGAAAGTGTTGACCGAGCCACTCGTTGGACCTGTGCTCCGCAGCGCGCCGGTCCATGGCGACGCACCATCATGAAGTTAGTCATTTTCAACCTCCGGTAGCTTCGGCGACGTCGTTTATTTTTGCACGCGATCTGTTGGCGGTCGAGCGCTGATACAGACGCCGTGCCTTCGGCTCGCCCTTTTCGTGCCGAACATGCTGCCGCTCGGGATAGGAGCGGCTCGACAAAGCCTCCAGTCGTTTCCGCTAGGGGCCGCGTTCTTCTGTATTTGCCGCTATCCATTCGACTGCCTTCGCGATCCGCTGCAGTAACGAGACCACGTAGATGATCGTGGCGATGTAGAGGACCGGGAAGAGCATGAACCATGTCAGTCGCATTTAGGTTCCTTCCTTCGAGCTAGTCCTGATCGTGAGCTGCGGATGACTAACCAGCGGCTCTGGCGGACGTCAGCAACCGCACAGATTGCAGCGACGGATGGGTTACTCGTTGTACCGCCACAGTCCTCGATGCGGGACGGTGCCCGTGTCCGGCACACGCTCTGCCGGTGGCGGAGCGCAGGTCACGTCCGGCGGGCACTCCCATGGACCTGTCATCAGCATGAACCAGCGGTAGCTCCGAACGTCGTTGCCCAGAGCCGACTTCGGGAAAGAGATCCGCAGCGTTCTTGCGTCCGGGCGATGGACCCGCGCGTACCCGCGCAGCCGGTCGCCGCTCCAGATGGTCCCGTAGAGGGTCCCGTCATCGTTGTGCTGCACGAACAAGCGGCGAGGCTTGTCCCACCGCTTCGAGCGCATTCGGAGCACGAACGATTTCAGTTGATCGTTCGACCACTCGTCGTACATCGTGACCTCGTGGACCAGAACCATGCCGGCGAAGCCGGCGGCGCCCTGGGAGGCATGGTCGTGACGGGCCGACTTGGCGTCTATCGGGGCGAACGTTCCTTCCTGCGGATCTTGGACACGCTTGGTATCGGCGATCCCCGGAGCGGCCATGGCCACAACGAGGGACGCGACGACGACCAGTTGCTTCGTGCGCAGCATGCAGCGACTCCTTTCGCGGTTTCTTTGGAGATAGAACGCTACCCGGAGTGGCGCGGTTGCTCGTATTGCCGGCGAACCAGCTGACCGCATCTTCGCCTGTCGAGCCGAACGAGAAGTGAGAGGCTTCATGCCATGACGAGCCGCGCAGCTCTGCTTACGAGTGCTCTGCTCTTGGGAGCGACGCTCGGGACGGTCCCCGCGCAGGCCACGGGCGCGGCCGCGCTCGAATGTGGCAATCGACGCGCCACCATCGTTGGGACCTCGGGGCCCGATGTCATCCAAGGTACGCCCGGCGACGACGTGGTGGTCGCGAAGGGTGGCGACGACGTCATCGCGACCGGCACCGGTAATGACACGATCTGCGCCGGACGCGGTAACGACCGTGTGCGAGCCGGACGCGGGTTTCAGGACATCGTCTATGGCGGTCGCGGCAACGACGTCGCCCACGGGGGCCCGGGAAGGAACCTACTGATCGCAGGCCCCGGCGACGACCGCATGTACGGCAGCTCCCACTACGATACGTTCGAGTCACCGGGTCGCACGTGGCGGGCGGATGACGACCTGTTCGTCGGACGTGGTCGCTCCGACTCCTTCTCAGCGGATCCTGGTCACGACAATTTCAGGGGCGGTCGCGGAAGAGACCGCGTGTCGTACTTCGCGGCCCCCGCTGGCATTCACCTCGATCTATCGAGGGGCATCGCGACGGGCGACGGAAGAGACCGCCTGCGGTCGATCGAGACCGTTTTCGGGTCGCGACACGACGACACGATCCACGGGTCGGCCGGGGACGACGAGATCTCGTCCAGCACGGGCAACGACACCGTTTACGGGCGCGCTGGGAATGACGAGTTGACCGACGACAGCGGGAAGGACCACATCCGTGGAGGCCACGGCGATGATCGGATCAGCTCGTCGTTCTGTTCAAGCTCCAGCGACGGAGACACGCAGTGTCAGATGGATGAACCGTTGCCCGACAACCTCATAGGCGGCCGGGGCGACGATCAGATCGGGTCCGGTCCTGGTGAGGACCGCCTGTCTGGCGGTCCAGGGGCCGATCGGCTGGATGGTGGCGACGCGTCGGATTCCATCTCGGGAGGCGACGGCGACGACACCCTCCACGGTGGCAACGCCGCGGGCAGAGCGCCGGATGCGGACGATGGCGACACCGACCGGCTGGACGGCGGGGACGGGATCGACCACTGCGCGCCCCCGCGCGATGACCGGATCAACTGCGAGACCTAGTGACGCGGGTGACGCCTCCGCCGAGCCCGATCCCCTAAACGCACGCCGAAAGAAGCGGTACCGCGTCGCTGACTGACGCGCCATGAGCCCGCCCCGAACCAGAACGAAGGTCACGGCGTCTCACTGGAGATGAATACCACCTCGGGCCGCGTAGCCGCAGCTGCAATAGCGGTCGCGGCCCTGCTGATCGCCTGCGTCGGCGATTCACCCGCGAACAAGGTCGCGCAAGCTGAAGCGTCGCCGGTATTGCAGAGCCCGACTCCTTCGGCGTCCAAGAGGACGCTCTGTCAGCCGTTCCCGGATCGTCTGGCGGATGAGTTCATCGCCGCCTACAACGGTCGCGATCTGAGCGCTCTGCAGGAGCTGGTTCCCGCCACCGACATACGAGACGTCGTTGCAGCCGGATACGCGCGCACGGCATCGACCTTCACCGACGTCGACGAATGGACGGACGCGACCTGGGATGCGAACGACCGCATCAAGTTGTCCGGCTACAGCGCGTTCGCACCCACCAAATGGGGCTTCCAGATGCACATGACTCGCGGCAGTGACGCGCTTCGAGACGCAGGGATAGAGCGGATCGCGACGACGATGGACGCGATCACGCACGGTTGTCACATCACCTCTCTGGTCGACAGCGGCCCGATCCAGGCGAGAGAGCACCCCTGCGCGTTCTATGACGCCTTTCGCAGCGTCGCTGATGTCGCATCACGACAGCCGCGTGCATGTATGGACGGTTCGGCCGAGGAGGCTCGATCTGCCCCGGCGGCCGTCTCCACGGGCGAGGAGGTGCTGATCTGGGGAGGCGATCGCGGCGGCCTGTTCGCGTATCCGGATCTAGTTAACGACGGGCTCTCCTTTAGCCCAAGCTCGGATCGGTGGGACCGGGTACCGGCGAACCGTTTACCTGCGTCCCGACCGTCGGTGGCCGCGTGGACGGGAACGGAGCTGATCGTCATCGGCAACAAGAGTGCTCGTGACTACGGGGTCGTCGCTGCGGCTTATCGACCGACCACGCACTCGTGGCGGGAGATCGACTTCACTTACAAGCGATGGAGCGGCTTCGAGGGGGTCTGGACGGGCAGTGAGCTGATCCTCTGGGGGGGACCCGATCATTCGCGCCGACCTCACCGGCGGGGTGCGATCTTCGACCCCGTGTCGGGGACGTGGCGACGCACGTCGCCGGCACCGATCGGCGGGCGCTGGTCACACGCGGCGACGTGGACGGGTAGCGAGATGATGGTGTGGGGCGGGGGCGATGCAGATTCGGACCTCGGCGACGGCGCCGCCTACGACCCAGCGACTGATTCGTGGCGCGAGATCGCGCCGGCACCGCTCGCGGCTCGGCAGTGGATGCCGATCACCTGGACGGGGAGCGAGGTCATCGTCTGGGGCGGTTCGAGCTACAGCACCAGCAAACGGGACGGAGCTGCCTACGACCCTGCCTCAGATTCGTGGAGACAGCTGCCGAGGTCGCCGTTGAAAAGCCGTCACTACCATTCAGCAACCTGGACGGGCGAAGAGCTGATCGTCTTCGGGGGCTACAACTACGATCGCTCGTTCGCGGACGGGGCCGCGTACAACCCGACGTCAAACGCATGGCGGAAGCTCCCGCGGGCTCCGATCAAGCCTCGGTTCAACCATGCCGCGGTGTGGAGCAGTAGCGAGATGGTCGTGTTCGGCGGCACGTGGGACTTCGGCCACATCGCGCTCGGCGACGGCGCGGTTTACGACCCACGGCGAAACCGGTGGCGAAGGATCGTGCCGAACCTCCGGGAGTAGAGACGGGCGTGTGACCTAAGCAAACGCCTTCTGCTCGGCGTTCTCTGCGGACGACCGTCGGCCGGGTGCCCCGGGTCGGTGACGTCATCGCGATCGTGATCTGGATCAAAACGTCGCGCCGGGGTCGAAGCGTTCGCTGCGCCGAGTAACGCGCGCTCAGTCGCTCTCACCGCTACTTGGCGCGCGTTACTCTGCTTTTTCGATGCCGCGGCGGATCCGCGACCTAGGGGCGGGGGAATGCGGCCGCCGCGGCGGTGTCGGAGACCTCCTCGGCCTCGTCCGCTGAATGGCCAACGTGAGCTATCGAGCGCCACAGCATCATCAGGATCACGGACGACCCGACGAAAGCGAACCAGAACGGACCCGTCACGCCCCACTGCTGGCCGATCGCTCCGCCCAAGAGTCCTCCGAGCGCGAGGGTCCCGAAGACGCTGATGAGGTAGACGCTGGTGACGCGGCCCAGCAAGAAAGCGGGCACGACGCGCTGGCGGACCGTGGTTGCGGTGGTCCCCCAGACGACCGCGTGCGCGCCAAAGACGAACATGATCGCCCCGGCGACCGGGGGCGACGTGGTCAATGCGAGGCCGAGATGGGTGAACGTCTCCAGCACGAGTCCTACACGCAGCAACGTCGTGTAGGTGAAGCGTTGCTCGAGCCAGCCGAACGCGGCCGAACCCACGACGCCTCCGACGGCTCCGGTCGCGATCAGGAGGCCGAAGCCGAACTCGTCGAGCCCGAGGCGTTCATATGAGTAGAGGACCCAGATAGAGAACGCGGCGCCGAACGTGATGTTGAACGCGGCGATCATGATCGCGAGCGTCCGCACCGGCGCGTTCCCCCAGAGCCATCTGAGACCCTCCATCACGTCTGTTCGTACGGCGCGGCGCTCCGCTGCGGGTGCGGTGTACCTGTCGAGGCGCGCGCGGGAGATAAGAGCTGCCCCGACCGCGAAACAGATCGCGTTGAAGCCGAACGGGTAGGCGGTTCCTATCCCGAAGATGAACGCGCCCAGTGGGGGCCCCGTGAGCTGGTTGGTCACGATCACCCCGCCCATGAGACGCGAGTTCGCCTGGCCGAGACCTTGCTTCGGCACCCCGGTCGCGACCAGAGCGCTGAATGCGTTATCGGCGATCGTCTCCGCACTTCCTAGCAGGAACATCGCGGCGTAGATCACGAAGAGTCCGCCGGCGTCGAGCGCGATCGATGTGGCCAGGAGCGCCAGAACAACCGCGCGCAACACATCGACGGCGACGACAAGCGTCTTGCGGTCCACTCGGTCGACGACGGCACCAGCGAAAAGGCCGAAGAGGAACCAAGGTATGCGTTGCGCGAAGAACGCCATGGCAACCGCGAATGGTTCAGGCGTGATCGACGCGACCAGCAGCGGTCCTGCGGCGAGCAACACACCGTCGCCGAGGTTGCCGATCGTGGAGCTCGACCAGATCCAGCGGAAGGCGGGCCCGAGCTCGTCCGGCAGAAGGAGCCGTAGTAGCGAGCTCAGCAGAAACCTGCCCGCGGATGCGACCGGAGTCTGCGGCTCCTCACCGATCGAAGACTAGCAACGACATAGGAGGTTTCGCGAGGGACCGAGGAGCGAGAATGGTTGCTGACGAGTCTGGGGAAGCAGGATCGCACGCGTTCAACAGCGCCAGAAGGCCGCCGCCCCTCCGGTGGCGGGAGTGTGAGTATTGACGTGTGCGCGCTGCGAAGGTTGTTTCTGCCGTTGCGTTCGTGGCATTGTTCGGCGCCGTTCTAACGATTCCGATACGCCAGTCGGCAGACGATGAACAACGTCGGGAACCGCTACAACGACTCGAGCCTTCGCCCTCCTCCTCCGAACGTCGGCCACAGGCGCAAACACATCTGAACGTAGAGGCCCGCCTGCCCGATCAATGTCGTCGCTGGCAACTCGACTCTCCGCAAGATGGAGGCGTCATCGCAGCAAGTCGCGCCCGCCGAGGCAGCCTCGCGAGGCCCGATGGTTCCGCAGTTGCTCAGCTGAAAGCACAGGCTCCTGTGGGTTGGAGCATCAGTGGTCGCTATCTTGCGACGGGGTCGCGGGGAGCCCTGTGGAACTCGGATGGCTCTCCCGTTGAACGGTTCGAGGAGTACCAGATGACGCTGGGTAGCAAGGGTTCAAGCTGGGCTTGGTCTCCGGTCGGCGACTGCGCCTTCGTCCGCGATCGGAAGGGTCGCCTCTCGGTCACTGCAGTCAACCCTCGCAAGGTCCCACCAACTCACAGTCTCCACCTCTTGAATGGGGTCGAGTCATTCGCGCTCTCAAACGACTGGAGATGGCTTGGCCTCGTTCTTCGGGACCGTGGATGGCGCAGCATTGCCATCGCGGACCTACAGCGGCGCCGCGTGAACATCATCAAGACCTACGGGCGCGGAACGTGCTGCATCACGCTCGCAGGATGGGGCGGTGGGGGACAAAGCCTCTACTTCTGGACAGGCTCCGGCAACTCTGTCATGGCCGACGGGTGGCCGCTCAAGGCAGTCTCGATTCCGAAAGGTCCGGTGCGATCGGTACGCACGACGGTGTTGCCCGACCCGTCGCTGGTCGGTGAATGTGCCGGTGTCAGCACGGCGATCGCGGGAGCCAATCGTGATCGGCGCACGACCAAGCGGGTCCGCCACATCCAAGGCAGTAACGCCGTTCTCACCCCGCGCCATCTTGCGGTGTCGTCGTTCACGTGCTCGCCCGCTAGCACCTTGGTGTTCTCCGCCGCAGATGATGGTGCTGACGTCACCGAACGGAAGCTTTATCTGACGGAGCTGGCAGGAGAACCTGGCGTGACCCTGTTGGTGGACGAACCCGGCGTGGCAGACGATCGTCCCGAGTGGGCCCCCGGTACCGGTGTGTTGTTTGTCAGGTGGGCCGCTACCGACGGGCAACTGTGGCTGCTTCCCGAAGGAGGCGAACCGCGTCCGCTGCCCCTGTTCGTGAGGACCGATGCCGGCGCTTATTGGTCGGGCGCGAACTGGGATCGAGTCATCGATTGGAGCGCAACCCTGCCGCCCGGTCTACCGCAAGGCTGACCCCGCCTCGTAGTAGACGTGAGCTAGAGCTTTCCCGTGTAGCGAAGGATGTCTAGCCCTCGGAGATAGTCGGCGACGTAGACGATGCGGTCGGTGATCCAGTATGAGGCGGCCGCTTCGCCCGCGGGAACCATGTAATAGCCCTCTTCCTTGATCTCACCCTTGCCCGAGATCCGCAGGAAACGCGTTCCATGGTCGTACCAGGCCACCGTGACCAGCCCGCCGTTGTCGAAATTCGGATGGTCATCGAACCAGTGCCCGCAGAAGTGATTGGCAGGGGCGTTGCCATCGACGAATACGCCGTGCGGAGGACGCCACGCGTCGATGGGCCGGATCTTCGCGGTTTTCCTCCATCCGTGGGTGTCATAGGTCACGAAGGTCGCCTGGCGACGGTCGCCCGGCACGTCGCATCGAGGGCCGAGGTCCTCACCGCCTGCCAGCAGGAAGCGGTCGCGGCCCCCGCGCGGCCACATAACGCCGTGCACGAACTCGTCCACCTCGACGTCGCCGACAGCCACGACCCGGGGCTGAGTTGGCCGGTTACGTGCGTCGAGCACCATCACGGGATCGGAAGCGGTGATGACGATCCCGGGGGAGACCTCGGTCAGATCGTGTGCCCAGGCAGCAGGGGTGCCGGTGTTCCACTGGCCGACGACCTCGGGAGTCTGTGGATTCCGCAGGTCGACTATCGCGCCCTCGGAGTCGTAGGCGTAGCGGCAGTCGAAGACACAGGTCGAGGTGTGCGCGTACGAGTTCCAAGAACCGACCTCTCTCGGTTTCTGCGGATCGCTCACGTCGTAGACGTAGTTGCACATGATCAGCGTCGAACCATTCGAGTCCGGGTCTTCGCAAGTGAACACGCCGGGCCAGTAGGGCCACGGGTAATCCTCGCCGCCGATCAACCGGGGTTTCGTGGGCTTGGAGATGTCGAAGATCTTCAAGCCATCGCGCGTGGCCATGTACATCTTGTCGCCGACGATGCTGGCTCCGGCGCCTTCGACATCGGGAACGTTGGCAACGAACTCGACGTTCTCGGATTTGAATTCGAGTGGCGGTCGTGCCGCCGCCGGACCTGCGGCCAGGCCTGCCAGCAGAACGACCAAGGAGAGTGCCCCCACACGCATGCGTGAACTTTCGGCACGTCGGGCGCCAAAACCTCCTCGGGTGGCACTATGTATGGATGCGGCGGGGGCTCGGGTTCCTTCTCATCTTGGCCTGTCTACTGGCGGTTGCCAGCGTGCCGGTTCAGGCGGACACGAAGCGCATAACCGATGGGGACGATGTCGAAGGTCCGCTGGATATCGCGTGGATCAAGCACGAGCACGGGACGAATGCGGCAGGTCTACGGAAATTGGTCCACACGGTGCGTCTCTATGAACGCTGGCCGGTCGACCGCCTGCGGCATCGGGGCTTCATCAATCTGTTTTTCGATCTAAGAGGCGATCCTGACTGGCGTGAGGAACGAGCTGTTTACATCACGTACGACAACGGGAAGCTGCGCGCCGAGCTATACGATTTCGCTGCAGACCCACCTACATTTCTTCGCACCGTACCGATGTGGCGTCCGAATGGGCGCACGATCAAGTTCGCGCTTCGTAAGTCGGATCTACGTCGCCGCCCATTCAGCTACTACCGCTGGTTCGCACTGTCCTTCATCGAAGAGCGTCACCCGCTGTGCGGGGAATCTGGTGGTTGTGACGACCACGCACCCGATCGCGGCTACGTTCGACACGACCTGTAACAACGATCAGTCGCAGCCGGCTGAGACGTCGTGGCAGAAGGCGTTGTCGGCGACGCTAGAGACGCGGATGAGCTTCAGCCCAGAAGAAGGGTCCTACGGGATTCACGCTGATGTTCCAGCCGAGTGTGCGCACTCGTTCAGCCAGGTCCTCCGGGTCCCAGAAGACCTTGACCACACTGAACGTCGTGCCGTCCTGAAGCGGGCGGACGACGATCGGCACGGTCTCGCCGGCAACGAAGGTTTCGGCCAGTTGCTCGTGGCGCCACGCGTCGTTGCTCTCGTCGACGAGAAAGACACGCCCGTGGCGTGAAGTCGCTCGCCCGACGGTCCCCCAGAAACGGCTCGAAGAGCGCCGGAGGGACGTGAGACAGCCAGTTCGAGAAGAAGACGACGTCATAGGAGCGGTCGGGTTCCCACGACAGAACGTCGGCCTCGATGTATCGGACTCGTGGGTCGTCGCCGAGCTTGCGGCGTGATTCTCGATGCATCTCGGGTGCGGCGTCCAGCGCCGTGACCGACGACGCGTGCTGCACCAGCAGGCGTGTCCAGGTTCCCGTCCCGCTGGCGATCTCCAGAACGTCGCCCGCCGGTTTGAACGCGTGTAGAACGCGCTCGATCTCTTCTCCGAAAGCCGCTATCGGGTCACCGGCCGGGGACGACGTTTCGTCGTACTCGGGCGCGCGACGGCGGTAGTAGTCGATCTGTTCCTGGATGAGTGACTCCGCATCCACGACTTGATTCCAACACAGAAGCCGGCTCCCAGCTCGGCAGTCGGCCTTCGATCGGAGGGGCAGGGAGCCGTAAGCGGGAGCTGAAACGGACCCGTGTCTGCGCCGAACGTTATGAGCGTCCGCTAGACGCAACCTTGAACACCTGGAAGCCGATATTGGTGTCCACGACATATACGTAGGGGCCTTTATGGAGTTTGGCGCTGAAGGCGTAGCCGCCCTTGCTGACGTAATACCCGAGCTGTTGGATGCCCTGCCCGGCCGTCTGTTGCGCCCCAACCGTGATGCCCGTGGGCGAAGAGATATCGAGATAGCGAACGCCCCCTTCGTGCCAGGAAGCAGCCATCTTGGTTCCGTCGGAGGAGATGTCGAAGATGTGTGGGGTGCACTTCGTAGTGGCGTCCGCATTTGCGTTCAGACCGACGTCGTCGACCGTGTAGGTGCCGGTGAGTGCGAGGCCGTAGTCGGAACCTGCCTTGGTGACGTCATAGAAATAGATCGCACCGCCGGGACACGCACTCGCTGGGTACTCGTCGTTCACCACCAGCCGTTTGCTGTCGGGGCTGAAACGGGCTTCATGGGTGTGCAAGCAACCGGGGCATTGCGTCGTGTGCACGATCTTGGGGTCAGTAGGGTCACTCGTATCCATCAAGTGCACGTTGATCGCGTTGGCAGTGGCCATGAGCGACCCGTCGCGGTTGAACGCCAGGTCGTGAGGGCTATGAGCTCCGGTATCCAGGACCGTAACCAACTTCGGTCTCGCCGGGTTCTTGATGGACCACACCTGCATCCGTCCCGGAGCCTTCGGGAAGCCCTCGCCGTTGTAGACGTACGGCTTCCTTGGATGGACGGCGATCGAGTGGGAGCCGCGCGGGTTCTCGGCGTAACCGATCACGCGTGGGTTCTCGAGATCGGAGATGTCCACAGTGACGAACCCGCGGGCATCGACGCCAGCGCACCCAAGGATCGAAACGTCCATACCGATGACGAGCGTCTGCTTGTCGTGGCTGAGTTGGACGTTGCCCTGGCTCCCGTTGCACGGCAAGACGCTGATCTCTCGAGCGCGTTCCGGGACCGTGATGTCGATCACATGAAGTTTTCCCGACCCGCCGATCTCGGAGACGAACGCGTAATCTCGCCCCTTTATCGTCGCCGTCTCCATATGCGTCGCGGTATCCATGGCGAACTCAGCTACGAGGTTGAGGCCCTCGCCCAAGCCCGCCGCCGCTGCCTCTACGGGTGCCGAGTCCCGTCCCGAGAATGCGCCGATGATGCTCATCGTCAGGCAGACAATCGCCAGCCGCACGATCGCCGGCGAACGCAGTATTGGCGTCATCTGGTGAGCATTCGCCTGATGAACCAGGATGCCTGCGCCGACCCGTGGCACTGGGGCGACATCTTTGGGTCACTGCTTCAGGGCTCCGCCGCCTGCGCGTATCGACAGCTCTTCGAGCGCAACCCTTGTCTTAAACGGACGTTCCTTCGGGGCCGGAGCGCCCACGTGCGGGCGAAAAGTTAAGAATGTTGCGGGCGTGAATCCTTCTGTATCTGAGCGAGAACGTGGTCGGCGAACTGGCGCGCTCGAGCAACGAAGTCTTCAGACTCGTGCTGTTCATCGCCGAGGTAAACGGCGCGGGCCTCTGCGACAACCTCTTGGTGCCTCTCGGGCAACCTAGCCAGCGCCCAGCTCGCCGCGGCATCCTTGGACGTGATTTGTCCAGTCGTCAGGCTGCTCCACATCCGTGCCAAGGTCAGAACCACATTGCGCGCATCGCCCTCGAGGTCTTGGAGCAGGGGCTCGATCCCAGCAAAGGTCGCAGCAACGAGGTCTTGTTGGGGTACCGGATCGAATATCTCCGCGGGAGGTGGCCCCTGCAGAGGATTGTCCGCGATCAAGACCATCTTGACGAGCGTCGCGAGGTCCGGGTTCATCTCTTCCCAAGGTTGAAGATCTCCGCTCTCGAACTCAGGGCGCCACCAGTCCCCGTACTGGAAATCCATTCGTGGCGGGTAACGCCATGGCTTGATTTCACCTTCGACGACGATCGTGACTTCGACGTAACGAGGTTTAGCGGAAACGTCGAGCAGTTTCCGGATCAGGGCACCACGCTCATCTTCGGTGATGCGTCGCGCGCAGACCACCATGAGGTCGAGGTCGCTGCGCGGTTTCAGCCCGCCGACAACCGCAGACCCGAAGAGGTAGGCGCCACGGACTTGTTCTCCGACCACGCTGTTGACGATGTCGAGCACTTGCTGCACCTGCTCGTTGACCACCCGTAGACCCTCCGATTCGACTTCGTTCGTTGACGGCTTTCGCCGCCCTAGCAGATGTTCTCGATCGGGTTCTGGATCGCTGGCTCGCTGTTACGGGTCCAGTCCTGTCCACAAGACGGTTTGAGGCGGAGACTTGGCCGCGAACGACGAATACGCCAGCGGCCTAAGCAGTATGACCACGACACCAAAGAGCTGCGTCAGAGTCGAACGGCGACGTTCCTCAAAGCGCTCCGAGAGTCACCACTCGCGGACGATGCACGGTAGAGGTTGTGAATAGAGCTACGACGGGTTGAGCCTCCCCACTCCGATGAGATCGCCTACGAATGCTGCCGTGATTGGGAGACGCGGCTCGATGTAGTTGGTTCCGACGTGGATGCCGTTTCTGTCGAGCTCAGATAGGTACGCGTCCCGGTTGAACCCGATCTTGCGTACGTCCGGGTTGCCTCTCGCCATCGCCAGATTCATCGGGAGCCGGTAGAACGGGCTGCTCACAGCCTCGAAGTAGAAGCGACCATGTGGCCTGAGGACGCGAGCGCATTCTGAAACGGCGGTCTGCCACTCGTCGATCTGATGGATGACACCAAAATCGAAGACAGCGTCAAACGACGAATCGCGAGCGTTGATGTTGGTGGCGCTTCCCACAGAGAGCTTGACCCTGTCAGCTAACCGCGCTGTGCGTCGTTCCGCAAGCGCGACGAGCTTGCGGTCGATGTCGAACGCGACAACGTTGGCCGCCCTGAACTGCTCGACGATGATCTCGACACCGACTCCTCTGCCGCACCCGATCTCTAACGCGTTGCCGCCCTCGATGGCGCCGCCAAGGCGAAGCATGTGCTTTGCGGTGAATCTGCGTTGGGCTGCCGCCCGCGCCGGGTTGTTCATCTGCATTCGCCCAAACCAGTTGAGCTTCATCTCGTTGAGCGTACTCTTCGGCTGCAGACCGACCGTCGAGCGCGCGCATGGCAACAACTGCCGCGTGCGTCAGCCTCGTTCGATTGCGTAGATGACGTGCGGGAACCCGCCATGGAACGCGGCCTTCTCCGGGTGCATCCCGATGTTCTCGGCTACCCGCGCCGAGGCGATGTTCTCCGGACGGATGATGCTGATCACTCGTTTGAGGCCGAGATCACCGAAGGCCCGCTCGAGGCAAGCGCCCGCAGCTTCGGTGGCCAACCCTTGGTCCCAGTGCGACCTCTTCGTATGCCACCCAACCTCGATATCCGTGACGCCTTCGACGGTCTGCGGGGTAAGGCCGCAGTTGCCGAGGAATTCGCCGGTCGTCCGCGATTCCATCACCCACAGGCCAAACCCATGCTTCTCATAGAGGCCTAGGTTCCAGTCGATCCACGCTAGTGCTTCGTCCCGCGTCTTGGGACGGGGGTAGAAACGCATGTGCTCTTCGTCGGCGAACATGGCGGCAAGATCATCGAGGTCGTCATGCCGATACTCCCGCAGCCGTATCCGTGCCGTCTCGAGGATCACTGCCACAGACTCACTGTTCTTCCGGTGGGTCGTCATATGCCTGGGTAGACGCGGTGGATCACTCCCATAAATGCCGACAGCGCAAGAACCACCAGTGGAACAGCTAGCAGCGTGATCCCGAAGACTTTCGATCGCTCGCGCCATGACCGGAAGAAGATGATCGGCAGGAGCGCGGCGACCGCCAGTTCCAGTGGCACGGCGATCTGAACCGCCCTTGGATGGCCGGTACGAGCTAGCACGAACGCCTCCCCAGCGAAAGTCGCCGCGAGGAGCGCAACGCCTACGAGTCCGACCGTGGCTTCTCGCCGACCATACGCCGCCCCTAGAGCGCCAAACAGTACGCCTACACCGATGCCGACAAGCAGCCAGAGGACGACCGGCCATCGCAGCGCGTCCGAACCGACGCCTTCGCGCGCTAGCCGATAAGGAACGTAATGCACGACGGCAGCGACGCACAGAGTTGCTGCTCCGGCGATCGCACCGCGGTTGACATCAGAGATCAGCCGGCCGACGAGGAACGCGATTGCCACCCACAGAGCTCCAAAGTTGCCGAGCCAACGCAGGCCGCCGGGCAGCGAGCTCGACTCGTGACTGAAGATGCCGAGACCGATTCCAACTAAAACCGCGAGTGCGATGTGGGCTGGTTTCGTTCGCACAGATCGCAGCGTAGCGGCCCAGTATTTTCGTACCCGACGCACGTCCGTCACTTTGTTGAACAAGGTGCCGTGGATCGGGATTCCACTCGCGGACTACATCCGACGCCGCAGCCTGGAGTACTACCGCAAACGCTGGGATCGACGAGCAGGTTCACGGCCTTGAACCCGCGCGGCCGCGACGGCCGCCACGGAGTTGATTCCTGCGTGCAGCACGATCGGCCCGAGCAGGCCTCGACTCCACACGCGCAACCGCGTTAATCCGAGGCCCGCGACGGTAGTGAAGAGCACTGCGCCGAGCACCCCAAGCGACACCTTGCGGCGGCTTGCACACGGATCGTTCATGCGGATGCCAATGATCGTGGGCGTGATGTGCCACAGTCCAAAGGCCACGGACGAGCAAACCGCTGCGACGACCGTAGAGGTCCCCGCGGCGCGCCATGCGGCGAACATCACCCCGCGGCGAACATCACCCCGCGGAACATGACCTCTTCGGCCAGCGCGGTGCCCATGGGAATGCGCACCAGCACGTAGAACGCGAGAGCACGGCCGTCCATCCCCGCGACGCGCCGATCCGCGATGTGATGTGCGTGTCGGCTCGTTACGAGCGCGAAGATGGCGAACGCGAAGACCACCACGAGAATTACGGGGAGAACAACATCTGCGGGGTGGAACCTGCCGAAGAGATCTCCCCAGGAGTAAGCAGTGGCGCGCGTCACGACTGCTGCCATGCCTCCTGCGAACGCGAGATTGATCGGGATGTACGCCGACGAGTGGAACGGCGGCCACCGGTTGACGAGGTTGTTGTATGCAACGACGACGACAGACGCCGCTAGCCCGACCCACACACCTCCACGCTACGTCGACCTGGTCCAGCAGGGGTTGCTGCGGGCGGGAGCTGCCTGGTAGAGCAGGCGACGCCCGCGGTGAGGACGAAGACGCCAACAGCTGCTCTAGCCCACATAACTGTTGGACGCTGCAAGGACGTCGAGGGTTGCCTCGGCAGCACTCAACGAGCTCGCCGCTCGAAGGGAGCCGAAGGATGCGAACCATGAGTTTGCTGCGGAACTCGCGTCCCTGGCAGAAGTTGCCCGCTCGGCACCGAGCAGACTAAGAGCACTTCGTCGCTCACGGATCTACGAACGCCTCTGCGATGCGGTGGAGCGTCATTGCGTTCGTGCTACGGACGAGCGGAGAAATAGCGCTCGATGGGGGGGATGACGTCTCGTAGATCAGCGGTGTCGAGCTGGATGTCAGCAGCCTCGCGGGCATTGCTGGAAGCGTTGAGCGCGATCGCCAATCCGGCTGCCTGGAACAGGGGGAGATCGGATGTCGAGTCAACGATGGCGACCACGTCTTCGAATCCCAGCCCCTGCTGTTCGGCGATCTGTCCAACAAACGCGGCTTTGTCGTCAGCCGAGAAATGGCGAGCGACCGTCCCCAGCAACAGTCCATCCTCCGTCTCGGATAGTTCGCATCCTGAACCGGCTGCGAATCCGTATCGATCACACAAGAAGTCTGCAGCGATGCTCATCGTGACGGTGGCGACCACCGGCACCAAGGAGCGGGTCTTAAGCCACGTGATCGCCTCCTCCACGCCGTTGATCAGTTCGAGTTGCTCCAAATGACGCCATACGTCATGACGCCGACGGTTCTTGTAGAAGGTCGCGTCTCGCTCGGCTACTTCGATATTGGTCATCTCGCCCAGGTCATAGAGCCGTTCGAGCTCTTCGATCTCGTGGTGCCCAACCCACGGACCGAGATGGAGGCAGACCGTTGTGTGCGGTAGGAGCGTTCCGTCGAGGTCGAACGCAACGATTCCGGCGGGCCGCTTCATCGCGTGAGCCTACGAGGACCGTTTGAGGGCACAGCAGGCTACGATTTTGGCCGACGTCATGCATGCCGAACTCCCTCTCGCCTCTTTTGACTTCGTGTCGTGCCTTTCGAGTCTCATTCCGGAGATGGTTGGGTGATGACTACGAGGAATGATTGGGAGACACAAGCTGAAAATCGAGACCGGCTGCACTATTGGCGTTGGAAGCCGCCATCGCGATGACGATGTGGGAGATTCTTCACGACGGAGGCATTCGGCACGGGCTTATCGAGGTTGATTGGCTGGGTGAGGTGTACCCGGCTCCGGATCCAGATGACCCCTACAGCATCGCTTTCGCGCACTGCCGCTCGGATGGTCCGTCATCACCAATGTACGCTCATGACGTCGCGTCGTACTCAGCTGCGCGTTTCTCGTACTACTTCTTCATTCTCAATAGCTCCGAATGCCCGCAGCCGTCTCGCCTTATCAGGATGATGCTAGGCGGTTCCGACCAGTCGGCAGGAGTTAGCCACGGCTTGAGAGCTAGCCGAATTCGAGCGATCCGGTCGTTCGGGACCGAGCTTCGAACAGGCTGAAAGAGATGATTGCCACCGCGTACCACCCGGCGCCCGTGAGGAGGGCCGCGCTCAGGTGTGCGAGCACAACGGATGCGGATGAGACATCCAGCACAGACCGGATGGCTAGAAGACCATGCGTCACGGGCAGCGAGTAGGCGACGGCTTGGACTGCGCCGGGAAAGAAGTCCACTGGAACGTTGACCCCGCAGATCGCCATGGTGACCGTCGTGGCAACGCGTGAGATGAAGTTGCGTGATTCCGGAGCCCGAATGGACATCGACCCAAGGAACAGCCCGAATCCGTATGTAGCAATGATCGTCGCAAGCAGCAGCGGAAGCACCCAAAGCACCTCGGGCCACGGCATCGGGAGACCGAAGATTGGTCCGACTATGAGCAAAGCGCCCGTGGCGCTGAACATCGCGTCCGGAACCCAGTTGAAGCTGCGGCCCATCAGGACGATGAGTGGACGAGAGGGAGCCGCGAACAAAAGAGGCAGGGTTCCGGCCCACCGTTCCCACACTGTGGATGCGCTGACAGAGTGGACGACCATCGCACCTACGGCCACCACATTGCCCACGAGGAGGAAGTGAGTAGTTTCCTCAGAACCGAGCAGGCTCCCGATCAGGGCGAAGAAGGTGACTTGCGACAGAACGCGCAGGAGCCATCCGGTCAGATAAGTCTTCGGCGTGAACATCGCGGCCGCATCCTGGAAGCCGTTGATGATCGAATAGCGAAGGACCTGAAGGGTTTTCACGGTCACACCTGCGAGAGGGTTCCGAGGCCGCGGACACGTTCGAGCAGTTCATCGATGAGCTTCTTGCCCAGGGCGGCTCCTACGATTCCCAGGGTAAGGACGATCATGACTCGTCCGATGGGGTTCTCGACCGGGGCAGCAGCCAGGGAATCCCGCAGCAGATCTGCGCTCCACGAGAGGAAGACGACACGACTGAGCGTCTCCGCCCAGTCGGGCAGGAGTGCGACCGGGACCATCACCCCGCCGAGAACGAAGAACGGATAGCTCAGAGAGTTCTGAAACGTTCTCGCTGTTCTCGTTCTGACGAACAGGCCAGCCATGATCGTGGAAGTCCCTGCCATGGCCGCGGTGGTGGCTATCAGTGCGATGGCGAACCATCCAGGGTGGGAGATCTGCACCGTGATCCCGAATAGAACGCGCGCCGTGAGCCAACTTTCCGCAAACGCCACGAGGCTCAGGAGAGTCACCCCCGCGATGCGTCCGAGGACTATTGAGTGCAGGCTTGACGGTGTCGCCAGCAGCGGTTCCAGCACTCCGTAGTACCGGTCCGTATCGATAACCTCTCCTGAAGCCATCAACGACTGCCACCAAAGCGTGATGAGCGCGGGGGCAAGCACGGCATGGGCGATCAAGTCCGGTCTGTCGGCATGCTTGACGATCGAGAGAAAGATCACTGTGTAGACAGGAGCGGTTGCGATATCCAGCAGGTAGTCGGGGTTGCTGCGCATCAGTTGAAGTTGGAACCGCAGCGCCGCCCAGAAAGCCGACATCAAAGTACCAATCCACGGTCGCCGATGAGGCGCACGTAGACTTCTTCAAGAGAAGGCAGAGACGTGCGGACGGAAGTCACACCCGACTCAACGAGGCGCTTCATCACCTCAGCCGTCGCGTCGTCCGACGACGTCTCTATGCGAGCAGTTCCCGAACCATCTCGAAGGACCTTCGACACTCCAGGAAGGAGCTCGATCTCACTCAGGATTTGGTGATCTGCGCCTTGAACGTCCACCCGCTCGAAGCGAGATATCCAACGCGCAAGCGTCCGCGGCGACTCGGTCGCTATGACGCGGCCACGGTCGATCAGAGTCACCCGCTCGCACACGCTTTCCGCTTCGGCCATGTCGTGCGTCGTTAGCAGGATCGTGCGCCCTTCACGGTTCAGCTCGCGAACGAGAGCTCGGAAATCCAAGGCAGCCAGGGGATCCATTCCCGTCGTGGGCTCGTCGAGGAAAAGGACCTTCGGATCACCGATGAGACCGCGCGCGAGATGAAGTCTTTGCTTCATGCCGCGTGAATAGGTTTCCACCCGATCGTCGGCCCGCTCCGCCAACCCCACACGTTCCAAAAGGACATCTGTTCGCCGCTTGGCGTCCACCTTGGGCATCCGATACAGAGCAGCCCAGTAGCGGAGGTTCTGACGACCCGTGATTCTCGGATAGAGACCGCGCTCACCGCCGAACACAAGACCAATGAGCGGTCGGACTTCTCGCGCCTCGGAAGCGACGTTGATTCCCAGCACCTCTGCTGTGCCGGAGGTTGGTAACAGGACCGTCGACAGGATCTTGACGAGCGTGGTTTTTCCAGCGCCATTCGGGCCTAGAAGACCGTGCACCTCGCCAAGCGGAATGCTCAGCGTTATCCCGTCTAGAGCAGTCGTCTGTGATGCGGGTTTACGAAATCGCTTGGCGGACTCGAACACCCGCACCAGGTCATGAACTTCGACAGCCAAGGGTGGATGGCTGTCGCTGACCTCCATGCCAGGGACAGTACCGGCTGACGACACGACGGGTCAGGTCGTTGTCATGGCTCGCGCCGTTTGTGGCTGCGTGGTCGAGGGGAGCCGCGCCCGTAGTTTCCGCCAAAGACGTTCGACACCAGATGCGCGATCTCAGGGTCGGGCTCTCATTGTGATCATCCGTGAGAACGCGGGTTCGGTCTCGGCGTCGTTGGCTCCCTTGAGTTGCCAGATGATCGTTCCCGACTCGCCGGTGAGACCGTCAGGTAGGTCGATCACCATTTCGAAACGGACGGTTCCGTTACCGGGGACCGCTGAAGGTGCCTCGGGGCAATTCAGGAATTCGTTTGCCTCGGCCACCGGGAGACTCTCGCCCCATGAGGAGTAGTAGGCGGGACACGGGTGGAGCGAGACGTCGTCACCACCATTGTTGTGGAGAGCGATCACGTAGCGGAGGTCGTCGCCAGGGTGGACGCTCTTCGGCACGCTCTCGAACGTCGGTTGCAGCGCTTCTTGCTCTGTCGCCAGCGGCGGCCATTGGTCCGGATCCGCCTGCTGAACTGGACGTCTCTCGTACGGAACGATGACATCTTCAACGGTTGGCGTGGAGGTGTCGCAACCGGATAAGGCCGCAATCAACAAGAAGACGACGCAAGTCGCGCTGAGCATCTCCCGAGGCAACGCTTCAACGTCAGTCTGATGGCGCTTCAGGTCTGAGCCATCTCCTGGTTGGCATCCACCTGGGCCAGGATGAAGGTTGCCATCTCGCGTGCTTCTGAGGACGGTAACGACATGACGCAGCGCGCTTCGTCGTCTACCCACATCGAGACACGAACGTGGCTTCCAGGGATAGTCACGGACCCCTCTGGTGATTCGATCCGCTGCTCCCGGTTATAACAGGACACCCGCAGGTAGCCGTTTTCCGGGTCGTCGCCACCCACCTTGATGCCGGCGAAGAAGCGCGCGACCTTCTGCGCGCGCGCGGCGATCAGATGGGAGGGGAGTGCCTCACCGCAAGAGACGCACCAGCGGTGGTCGACTGGTTGCTGCAGGCGGCAATTCGGACAGAAGAGCTGTTCCACGACCGTCCCCCTATCTCCGCAGTGCTCAGAGATACGAGCTTACTCAGGTAGCAGCACTAGACACGTCCTGAGTTGTGCAGGCGTGGAGCTGTGGGCCGAGTCGAAATACTTCGCCTGGGGGAGGCGTCGCGTGGACAACGAGTTCGGCAACATCACCGTTAGGCTCTCGTAGACCCGCGACGGCGCGATACGAAGGTCGCGCGATGTCGGTAGGAGGTAAGGAATGAACGCCATCAAAGTCGTGCTTGCGGCGTACGTCGGTATCGCCGTAGTCGGCAAGCTGAAGGAGCTCAACGGGGACCTCGAGTGCCACTGCAACGACGAATGCTGGTGCAAGCGTCCCGGCCTCAGCCTGTTCCGCTGGTCATTCCCGGTTGGCCATAGCGTGGCGTAGCAGTCAAGACCCGCCCCTGCGCATGGACGCGCGGAACCTTGTGTGCTCTATGCAACGTCAAATGATCATGCCGATCAGAACGCTGGGGGTACTGCTCGCGGCCGTCGCCCTGCTGTCATCGTGTACGGATGGCCGCTACGGGCTCGAAGAGTGCCCTGAACCTCAGATCCTTGCTGCTGTCGCTGGACCCACCCTAGCCGTGAGCTGTGTCGAGCGGTTCGCGTACAACGACGTCGTCTACTTCGGCGAGTGTGTCGAGCTGCATCCGTCTCGGCTGGGTCCAAGGATCAGGTTCGAGGAAACTGATCAGTTCCCGGAAGCGCGCGAGATCGTCGGGCTACGGGTGTCGGCTGCATTCGTCCTTGAGAAGGCAAGCTGCGTGAAGGGCAGGGCATACGTGGCTGCCTCTGAACCGGGGCTGACAACCCGGGAGATACACATCATCAACTCAGCCCGAGGATGACGTTTTGTCGGGTAGAACCGCCGAATGCGAGCGCTCGTGTTCGTAGGTCTTAGACGCCGACCACGGCCCGATGTCCTATCAAGGAACGCTTGATCGGGTGTACCCGCAGCTGAACTGCGGTCGGAGCGGCGGTCTAGTCCTCAACCACGATCTCGTCCCCGTTGAACGCCACGATCTCGACCTTCGGAGTTCCCGGCGCTAGTCCCGCGTAGAACGTTATGTTCAAGACCCTTGAGAATTCGGTGGAGATGTGCCGGCCGGATTCCGTCACGAGATCGATCCGTTCAACACCGCGGGGAACCACTCCGCTGAACGCGCTGTAGGGATCGTCGACGAGGAAGACCTTCAGGCCTCTGCCGTCGGGACTGCCACTTATCGCGTCGCTCTGCGTCAGGCCGCACGCGCCTCCCTCGCCGAGCGCATGCTGATAGGTCAGGCAATACTGGAAGCGCCATGACGCAACCACTTTCCATTCGCCCTCCCTGCCCGCGCCCTTGAGCAGGGTCTCGGTGGTTGAGAACCATCCGATGACGCCGACCGCTATCAGCACGACAAGGAACGGAGATGTCAGGACGGTCGGCAACCAGTAGCCGCGCCCCCGTGGGCGCAGTTTCTTCCCGAGATACGCAGCCATGCCCAGTGCCGTGAGCGTGAGGAGGACGACGGTGCCGATCATCAACTCGCGCGGCATATTGAGCCA
The DNA here is from genome assembly GCA_035550975.1 of Actinomycetota bacterium. Lineage (GTDB taxonomy): Bacteria > Actinomycetota > CADDZG01 > CADDZG01 > WHSQ01 > DASZOC01. Next base: position 48,147 of record DASZOC010000070.1, read on the forward strand.
GTCGCAGACATACCTCGTGCGACCTTCAGCGGCAACGGGATTGCTCGTGCCGCAGCCCGAAATCCAGACATAGATCGGTAGTGCGAGACCGAGAGGCACCAGCGCGGTGCCCAGGATCTTGTCGCGCACGTCCCATCTGTCACACATCCACAGGAGCAGCACGCCCACGAGCCAACCCAGCGGGAAATACAGAAGGCCTCCTGCCAGGAGGAGCGTTAGTGCAGCAACACCTCGGAGCGGAAACCGGGTTGGTCGCGCGTCATGTCCACGTTCCTGGGCAGCGATCGTCTCGGGTTCACCGACCTGATCCAGCAGGGCGCGGACCTGTGCTTGCGTGGGCTCGCCGTCGATCCGAGACAGCTCCTCCCGGATATGAGTCTCGATCTCTTCGACGATCTCTTCACGTCGGTCTGTGCCCGCGTCTTTAAGTGCGCGATCGACACTCGATAGGTACCTTTTGACCGCCCGCTCTGCTCCGCTCACTGGTCCGCCCTTTCCACGAATGTATCGACGGCTTCTTTGAATCGGCGCCAGTCCTCGACGAAGGTCTTCAGCGCCCGCCTGCCCTTGGCAGTGATCCGGTAGTAGCGGCGTGGTGGCCCGGAGGTCGACTCCTGCCATTGGGTCGACACCAGCTCCTCTTTCCGCAATCGAGCAAGAAGCGGATAGACGGTCCCCTGCGGGGTCGCCATCCCATCGACCTCTGACAGGGCCTTGACCAGATCAAAGCCGTACATGTCTTGGTCGACCAAGAGGGCCAATACGCAATACTCGAGCGTTCCCTTGCGCAACTGCGAGAGGGAGGAACCATCCCGCGCGGTCGGTACCATGCGATGCATAGTAGTAGGTGTGACATTGTACCGCAACCGATACGTCTTTCGTCGAGGCGTCCGCAGGAGTCCGGAGCGCCGGCAGCGAGACCTTTTGGTCCCACGGGGTGTCTATATGGTCGTAATACACAGCGAATCAGGTACAGGGCGAACGATGGAGACCGCGATTAGGGCGACCAGGCGGCGGCCGAGCTTCGAAGAGCTCTACGCGGCCCACGGCCCCGACGCGCGCAGGGTCGCGTATCTCCTCGTGGGCGATCGGGTCCAAGCCGAAGACGTGGCCCAGGAAGCTTTCGTTCGTGTCCTCGGCCGTTTCGGTGATCTTCGTAAACCTGAGGCGTTCCGCACCTATCTGATGCGCACAGTGGTCAGTCTCTCGAAGAACCACTTCAGGCGCCGGTCCCTCGAACGACGTCACGCGCACGCCGGTAGACCACCGATGCCGGATGCTCCGGAACGAGACGACGACCTATTCGATGCGTTGAAGAAGCTTCCCGAGAGGCAGCGCGCGGCTCTGGTGCTCCGCTACTGCGAAGACCTCTCTGAACACCAGACCGCAGAGATCTTGAATACGTCCACCAAAGCCGTCAAGTCATTAGTGACACGCGGTCTAGCCGCGATGAGAGAAGAGGTAGCGCGATGACAGACATCGAACGAAGACTGCGGGATCTGGGGGAACGGGTCCGAGCTGAGCAGCGCACAACTGCGCTGCAGCCCGAGACGATCCGCGCGGCTAAACGTCGTCGTCTTGGCACTGCGCTCTCAGGCCTGGTGACCGTTACTGCTCTTGTCTTCGCAGCGTCATTAGCTGCCGCGAACCTGGGAGACCAGTCTGACCGAGTCGGGCCTGCAGACGATCCAACAGGTACGACCACCAACATCCTCTACTCCCACCTCGGGCCCGACGAGAGGGCCGAGATCTTCTTTGATGTCGATGGTGGCCAGGTGTGTTATGCGCTCGACTCTCTCGACGAATATGGCACCTTCACGCGCGTAGAGATCGTGAAAGGCCTCGAGGAGAAGAGTGCCGTCGTCCACAGTCCGCCGCCTTATCGGGGGCGTTCTCCTGAACCTGGATCGAGAGAATGTGTTGCGGGCGTCGATGGAGCCGTACTGAACGAAATCCTGGTGTCTCCTGACGACTACTTCCTGCTTCTTGAAGACCCGCTCAACGGCGAGCGGGTTTCCTCGTTGGTCTCGGGCAAGAAAGTGGACGCACCGGCATGCGGTCCTCCAGTCGACTTTGAACCGACGTACCTCCCCCAAGGATGGATCAAGGAATTGCAACCCGGCAGCGGCGGAGGGGCCGCTTGGGACGTCGTCGGTCATTACGGCATGGCGGGAGAGGCTCGAACGGAGAAGGCGAGCGCGGGCTTCGCGGAGCTCTTCGCAGGCGAGAGTCCATATCCGCTCGGCGGCGGAGAGAAGATCCGGGTGCTCGACGAGCCAGCTCGCTTCGGAGCGATCCATGAAGGCTTCGCCGTCGAGTTCTCCCAGCGTGGATGCGAATACGCCCTGATCGGATACATGGACGGGAAGGAACTCAAACGATTCGCGCAAGGCTTGCGTCTCCCGGGGGAGCGCGTGCCCGCGAAACCGTCGGACGGCGAGGACTTTGCCGCGATCTGGCCGGAGGACACCTACGAGCACGCGGAGGAAGCCTGCGCATCGGCGGCACACGAGGCGGACTCATGGCGCGCTGATCCCGAACGCACGGCGTTGAAGTTCGGAGCTGTTGTCCTGGGGTGGGATGACCCGGTGCTCGCCGAGTCGGAGGAGAAGTACAACCAGGACTACGCGTACGAGCTACGCCCAGCACCGTCGTCACGAGCCGGAGTCATCGTTTTCCCAGTGCTGATAGATCAGGGGTGGTGTTGGGCCATAGGGAGTGTGTCTCAGCTCCCCGAGCATCAGCCCGAACACCACGGGTCCATGAGCGTTCAGGACCGCGATGTCTACATGCGCTTCGACACGGGCGGAGCTACGAGTGCTGTCTTCGAGGTGGGCTACGGGGGCCAGACGTCGCGCCACATCTGGTACGCAGGTGATGACGAAGCCGTCGAGTTCCGCCTCGACTTCGAGCCGCGCGGGACCGGCCACTTCCTCGTTCTCTTGCGCGACGAGAACGATGTTGTGTTCAGCGCCTTCGGGTCACCGCTTCCGGAAGGGAGCTTCGCGGCCGGCTAGCGACGCTGGTCGAGAGCGTCATTCCGTGACCTCGAACGCGACGCTCCACACACGCATGCGCTCGCGCAGGGGGCTCGACGGTCGCCCGCGAGTCCCGTCCTTGGCGATGGCGTAGATACCGGGCTCCAACCGTTCCGGGACTACCCAGCTCCACGACGCGTGGCCTCCCAACCCGACGTTCTCGAAGAGTCCGCCGTCCTCGGGCCAAACCGTTCGTAGTTCCTTGTCATCGTTCCATCCATAGAGATAGCCGATGTGCGTCAACGTCTCGGCCGAGCCGAGGTGGATCTCGGAGCTGACCCCCCAGGTGTAGCCGCGCGGGGGAGTGAAGGAGATACGCACCGTGTCGCCTCCCTCCACGCGCGTGTCGCTCATGCACAGCACGGCACATTCCGACGGCGGGGGTACATCATCAGTGTCCGGTTGCGCCACCTCGAAGGTGGCGACCTTCTTGATCCGGAGGGGTTCAGAATCGGCGTCGGGCGCGATGGTGCGGACGATCTTAGCCACGCGGTAGTCGCCGGGAGCGAGAGGCGGCGTCCGGCCGTACTCGTCGCAGACTTCTATGTTTTGCGACATCGAGGCGCCGGGGCGCAGGAGCAGAGTCTCGTGCGGGAAGCGGCAGAAGGTAGTCGTCACACCGAGCGGTGACGCGAGCTGGATCCACGTTCGATCCAACCACCGCATCTCGAGGAAAAACTCGTCTTCGTACTCGAGCTCTACGTTGCCCTCGTTGCGCAGAGTCGCCTGCGGTGTCTCGCCGAATGGCAAGGTTTCTGGCGAGACGGTGAGCGACGCCGCTGCCGACGGCTCCTGATCTCGTTCGCTCAGCGCGCTGGGGGTGCAACCCACGAGGATCATCAGGACCACTGCCGCTACCCGTCGCATACTTCTTTAACCCTATCCACGCGCTTGCTACAACACGTATCCAGAAGGAGGGTGACAAACGGAACCGGGCCCCAAGGACGAACAATCCTGCGAACGACCGGAAGGCGGACGCGTAGACCGCGTGCGGTCCGTCCGTTTGAGGCTGGGACCTGGGCGGCAATGTGGAGGCCGGGTAACGTCTTGGGATGAAGGCAGGTTCGTCGGGAGTCCTCTTGGTTCTAGGAATCCTGGCCGCTACGGCGTGCGGGCAGCCGGGGTCGGGTTCGTCCGCAGGCGCTCGACCCGGCGGATCGCAAGTTGATGATGCCGCGGGGTGGCCCGACGTAGACGCCGAGACCAAGGATTGTTTGATCGCGTATCCGGAAGACCTCCGGGAGCAGCCCTATGCTTTCGACGGCACCATCGGCGCCGTTCGCTTCGAGGAGTACGACGAGCTGGAGGACGCGCGGCCAGTCCGGCTCGAGATCAAGGTGAACGAGCTGTTTCGCGGCGAGGACGTCGAGGATTTCGTCGATCTGCGCACATGGGACTTCATGCTTCCCGAAGAAGATGTCGCCGGTACCCGGATACTGGCAGCGACAAGCCATTCTTTCGATCTGCAGGGATGTGGTTACACGCGCCCTTACTCAGAAACTGAGGCGGCGAGATGGCGGCAGACGTTCGCGAACGTGCCCTCAGAAGAGTGTGGCAAGGAGGTACGAGACTGCGGTCTTGGTGAGCCGAGTCTGGTCCCTGCGAGCTGCACCCGAGCTTCGTTCGAATATGCGATCGCGTCCCAAATCGACCAGGGGCACTTCCCCTTCGATCTTGTGGGATGTAATGACCGTTATCTCGCGCTGCGGGTCGACCTAGGTGATTGCGCGCCCGAGGCGACGAAGCAACAGCGGCGCCAGTGCGCCCGAGAAAAGACGGCTTATTTCCGCGTCGACGACGGGATGTGGACCCTGCTGACCTACGAGGAGCGAAAGCGTTGCTCGCAAGTGCGATCGCTGGATCCAGGCTTTCCTCCGGAGTTCTGCGAACGGTAGGGGAGTAGCGCCGGGATCACTCTTCGCCGCGTCACGCAGGCACCGATACCAAATGCCCGACCTAGACGTCTTTACTTATAGATGCTGGATCGGGGAGCGCTTGCCGCTGAGGGGAGGGACGTGGGGTCACAGGACCGGTCTCTCGGCGACTTGTATGACCGCCACATAGATGGCGCTGTGCGCTTCGCGTACCTGCTCACCGCAGACGAGCAGCTGGCGCAAGATCTCGCGCATGACGCATTCGTGCGCCTGCTTCGGAGGTTCCATGACCTGCGCAGCAAGGAAGCCTTCGGCGCCTATCTGAAACGCACGATCCTCAACCTGGTCGGCGATCACCAACGCGGCAAGCAACGCTCGGATCGGTACCAGCGGATGAGTCCCGGCGCCGAAGTTGCAGTCGTTCAGCGTGATGTGGACTTGGAACAAGACCTCTGGCTCGCGCTCCAGGAGCTACCCGGGCGCCAGCGGGCTGCGGTGATCCTTCGTTACTACGAGGACCTGAGTGAGGCTCAGGTGGGACAGGTCTTGGACTGTTCAGCAACCGCGGTCAAGTCGCTGGTAGCGCGAGCTATGGAGAAGCTTCGCGCGAAGGTGACGGAGATGGAGCTGCCATGAGCATCGAGCATGACCTAAGCGCGCTGTTGTCCGACAGGGCAGAACGGATCCGGATCGATGGGACCCGGCGCGAGGAGGTACTCAAGAGGGCGAGAAGGGGCCGGTCCCTCGTCATGGCTACCGTTGTGTTGGGGGCTGCGTCCGTGCTCGTCGTCGGCCTCTCGGTCGCAGGTTCGCTACCCGATGAGACCCCTTACCCGGCACCGGTTGATCGTCCCACCGAGCATCAGGACTCCGACGTCGAGGAAGTACCGACCGATGTCTTCATCACTGAGGCAAGCGATGGCTCGTGGACCCTGTTCGGCGGTATCAGTCACGACGGAAAGGTCCTTTGTTTGTCTCTCGAGGGGACGGGTTGCGTGTCGGCAACGTCGAGAGCGTCCTTCATTCTCTTGGGGAGCTTCGACGATCTCGAGAAGCGAGGCTTCATCTATGGCCCCGTCGACGCGGATGTTGCCGCGTTGGAGCTGGTAATCGACGAGCGGGTGATTCCTCTTCGCCTCCGAGAGTTCCCGGATCGCTTACGGGTAACGGGTCTGCGCTTCTTCGTCAGAGCGGTGAAGGGGGAGCGCAGTGGAGTCATCGTCGCCCGCGATAGAACTGGACGCGTACTGCAAGAGATGGACGTCTCCTGGGGGATGCTTGATCCATAAGACGCTCTAGCTAGCCGCTCGCCTCACCGCTGACCAGTGCGCGGCGAGGAAGATGACCATGACGGCAAGCCCGAGCGCTGCGAAGGATTCTCGGCTCGGGCGTTCATCCGACATCAGAGTCGCGATCACGACCACGAGCCCTATGGCTGGGGTCAGTACGAGTGTCGTGTTCTTGCTGATCGTCCAGTCGATCCCTGTCGGTCCGGAACGCACCCGCACTCGAGTCTCGGGCGCCACGTGTTTCCACCCCCACACCGACACCGCCAGCATCGCGATGACTGCGAGGAGCTGAGCACCTACCAGTAGCACAAGCACGAGCTCATCGTTGCTTTCGCTGACGGATCTTCTCCCATGCGGCGTACTCGGCCCGCTCGATTTCTGCGAATAGCGTGTTGTCGTCTCTGACAGAGCGGGCCGTTCTCATGAACGCCGTAAGCGGCTCATCGTCCCAAGCCCATCCAAGCATGAGGATTTCGACCTCCACCATCTGCACCCGATACAGGCGCAGCTGCGAGTATTCCGCGAAGGCGACGCGTTCCATCTGATATCCGTTTGTGAACGGGACAGCATCAATGAGGCGGCGCGGCCCAGCACTCGGGAGGGATACGACACGCGGGACGAGCCGTCCATCGATCATGTCGGCGTTGTATCTCTCGGTTCCAGGGATTGGTTGTTCCGCGAAGCGCTTGTCACTGATGTTGTAGACGAAGTTCTGGATGTTCGGTGAGTACGAGTGCTCCCACAACAGGGCGCGGTGCTGGGGAGAACGATGGCCGAGTCCTTCGATGCCGGTCGACGTAATCTCGATCCTGCGCGCCGGTCGATGCCTCAGAAGGTCGTCGTCGTAGCGGACTCCAACTGCGAGGGGGTGCTTGGAGTCTCCCCAGACACCGCCGACCATGACATCGCCTTGCCATTCTGAGGGTGGTACTGCATACACCGGAAACCCCGCGTTACGGATCGCACCCAGGGACTCCTTCGCGAGGTCCACCGGGTGAGTTTCGCGCTAACGGGGATCGTGTCCTGCGCGGTTCGCCGGCAGAACGTCCTCTCCGGACCTCCTCAAGGAGACCGGCGACCGCTCGAATACGTCGTCCCTCAGTTGATCTAAGGTCGTCGGTCACGGACTCCCCAGTATTTCGGTGCACGACTCATCGTAGGTCTCGCGGGGCGCGTCGAGGTGGACAGCGGGCATTGCCCTGGAGTGTCGATTGCCCGGCACTTGCATAGGTCATGCTGGATGACTTTGATTAGAAGCTATGGATGATGAGGGCATGCCCGTAGAAGAACGCATCCTGCGTCACTACGAGGAGGAGCAGAGGGAAGAAGAGCGTCTTCTTCGAGGCGCCGGGCGATTGGAGTTCCTAAGGACGCTGTCGATCCTGGAGCGATGCCTCCCCGCAACGCCCGCTTCCATCTTGGATATTGGCGGGGGTAGCGGTGTTTACGCGATTCCGCTAGCCGCGAGGGGATATGAGGTGCATCTTGTAGACCCCGTGCGGCGACATCTCAACATCGCTAAGCAGTACGCGGCACAGAATGACGTCGCTCTTGCTTCAGTATCGATCGGCGATGCGAGACGTCTTGTTTTCGATGACGGAAGTGCGGACTGCGCGCTTCTTCTCGGCCCGCTGTATCACCTGACGGAAAGAAACCACAGACTCCTCGCCCTACAGGAGGCTCGACGAGTGCTGCGAACGGCCGGAGTTCTTGTCGTTGCTGCTATCTCTCGATTCGCGTCACTTTATGACTCGCTGATGGGCGGGTTCATAGACCAACCCGGCTTCGAACAGATGTTGGAACGGGATCTCACGGATGGCCGACACCTCCCTCCTGCAGATCGGACAGACTGGTTCACGAACGCCTACTTCCACTTGCCTGAGGAACTCAAAGACGAGCTCGTTCAAGCCTCGTTCGACGATGTCAAGATCTTTGCTGTTGAGGGTCCCGGGTGGGTCGTCCCCGATCTCGACGAGCGACTAGATGAGCCGACGCGGCGCGAGCGGCTATTGAGACTTATCGCTCGAGTGGAGCTTGAGCCGAGCATCCTCGGCGCGTCTGCCCACGTCGTCGCCGTTGCTCGCCGACCCTAGCGTTCACCACTTCCTTCAGCGTCAGCCACTTTCGAGGAGGTTCTTGAGCCGGACAACCTCGTCCTCAACGTCGCGTTGGAGCCACGACCTCAGAAACGGAATCGCCAGCCACGAAAACGGCGGCTTGAACTCGAACGCCTCGCGGTGACGGACGAGGGTGCCATCGTGCGTTTCCTCACAATCGAACGAGCCTTCGAATCGGGCGATGATGCCCGGCCAAAGGGACGGCCGACTTTTGAACTCCAATCGCGTATACGGCTCTAGCATCCATTCCTGAACCTCCGTCGGTGTGGGAATGCCCCGGAGCCGTCCGGAATATTTCGCTTCACCGTGGTCGTTGTGCCGCTTCACGTAATGGATGCGGTGGAACTTGTGATCGGCTTCGCTGTAGCGCTTGAGATCGAGGACGAACTCCAGAACGTCCTTAGGCGGTCGAGCGATCGTCGCGGTAGCTACCCCTTCGATCATTCTCTTCGCGGTCGCAGCCGTCATCGTGTTGAAGCTCTTCTGGATGGCGCGTTCCCGCCTCGACCTCGCGGGCGGCAACACGCCCAGCTGTCGCAGGATCTCGAGCCCGTCGAGGAGAACGTCATTGTGAACAATCTTTCCATCCTTGATCTGGAGGAAGTCGATCGTTTCCACTGTGAAGTGTCGGCCGGTGCCGACGATGCCCTGGTACGTACCCAGGTGGGTGCCGCTCATCTTCGAGCGCACGACGGCTTGGTCAGCATCGGCCGTGACGCTGACGATTTCCCAGGACACGTCGGGAACCGCCTTGAAGAGGGATTCGAAGTTAGACGCGAACCCGTCGGGTACGCGGTACGTCTCACCGAAGGTAGGGAAGGTCTCAACTGCACCCGGTTCCCAGAAGCTGACCATGGCTTCGATGTCGTGAGCGTTAGCCGCGGCTAGGAAACCCTCTGCGATGTCGCGTGGTTCCGATGTCGTGTCCATAGGTTCACGTTACCTAACGGCTCCTATCGCTAGCCGCGGCAGACCTTGTTCGCGGCCGCCACGTTAGACCGGCCGCTTTAGGTCGCGCTCAGTCGGTCCTCCTGCGGTCGGCTACGACTTCGCCTGAAGCGTCGTGAACCAAGCCGCCGTACTCTGTGTCATGCGAACGTCCTGACCATCGCCTAGCGCGCGGCCGCACAGGCCGCCCCCAGGAGGATCAGAGGTGGACCCTTCTGCCCCCGAATGCGTTTACATCATGGAGGTCGCTCGGTGACGCATCGCGTCAGAGCAGCGAACGACGTTCTGAGGACGTCGCAGCTTTGTCGCACTCAGCTGGAGCCGCATCTCGACCGGGACTGGTCCGTGCCAGCCGGGCTGCTCGAGTGGAGCTGTAGAGAAACCGTCGCCCACATCGCGGACGCGCTGGGTTTCTACACGGCCCACCTAGCGTCTCAAGCAACGGAGTGGCTGAAGTTCGACATCGTTCCTCACGCTGATGCAACGCACCTTCATCTGCTTCGTCTTGTTGAAGCAGTTGGCGCGGCGTTCGCGGACGTGATCGAGGCAACGCCACCTGATGTCCAGGCTTTCCATCACAGTGGGATGTGGGACAGGACCGGGTTTGCCGCGATGGGGTGCCTAGAAACTCTCGTGCACACTGGAGACGTGGCGGCCGGTCTGGAGATTGCATTCGACCCACCGCGTGACGTGTGTGAAGCCGTCGTCGAGCGAGTATTTATCGGAGCCCCGCGTGATCAAGACTCATGGGACGTCTTGTGGTGGGCGACCGGACGAGGTGAATTGCCCGAAAGGGAGCGGCTCGGAGCGGACTGGTTGACGTACTGGATCAATCGTCGGCCGTAGTCGCCGACGATTGATCGAGGCGTGCAGCAACGTTCCAGAGAGTTATGAGGCAGACCTGCGCGGCCGTCCGTAGCCGAGAACGCAGCGATGAGACATAAGACCGGGAAGCAGTACGCGGGTAGTTAAACCCACGACCCGCGTAAGCTCAAGGACAAAGGGGGCGGGGCGTGATCGATCGATATCTGAACACCAGGGCGGCCTGCCTGATGTTGGCGACCGCCCTCTTGCTCGTCCTCCAGCCTTCCGTGCATGCCGAAGCTTGCGACATCGTCGGCACCTCTGGCCCGGACGTGCTCGTCGGTACTCCTCGCGACGACGTCATCTGTGGGCTCGGGGGCGATGACACCATTTCCGGCAGGGGGGGCGACGACCGGCTAGCTGGTGGGACAGGAGC
>DASZOC010000071.1:0-11423 GCA_035550975.1 Actinomycetota bacterium
GGCCGGCACGCCGGCCCCTCGTCCGTTGGTGTCAGTCCGTGGTCGTTGCCCTCACTCGCAGCGTCGGAAGCGGTCGTTCCCGCCGCCGCTGCGGCATACGTCGTTACCCGGCCCACCGTCCTGGAAGTCCCTGCCCGGCCCGCCGTTCAGGGCGTCATTGCCCTTGCCGCCGAAGAGGCGGTCGCGCTGCCAGCGCCCCCGGAGCACGTCCTTGCCGCCACCGCCCTTGAGCAAGTCCGCGCCGCCGCCCCCGCGCAGGATGTCGTCTCCACCGGCTGCGTAGACCCGGTCCTTGCCGGCGCCTCCAGCGAGCGTGTCCTCACCGATCGCACCGCGCAGCGTGTCGCCACCGGCGTTGCCGCGGAGGATGTCGTTGCCCCTGCCACCGGCCAGCAAGTCGTCGCCGCCGCGCCCGATCAGGGTGTCCTTGCCACCGAGACCACAGATGACGTCGTCGCCGTCGGTGCCGCGGAGCGTGTCGGCACCGGGGGTGCCGACGATGACCTCGCCGCCGCCGCTACGCGCCGTGCGGGTCCCCTGGAAGAAGCCCTTGCAGGCACCACCACCAACGCGGTTACCTCGGGTCCACGTCTTCTCGACCGTGTCCGAGCAGCGCCCTGCCGGAGCACCCTGCGGGTCGCCCGCCGCGCGCTCACATTCGTCGGCATCGGGCTCGCCCTCGTTGGCGGCCGAGAGCGTGCCGGTGATCCGCTGTGTCCCGGCGTCGTTCGAGGTCGTCGTCGCAGTGACCTGACCTTGCGAGTTCGTGGTGCGCTGCGTCGGGGTGGTGAAGTCGCCGGGTCCGTCTTCGGTGAAGGTGACGCCTTCTCCTTGCGCGGGTTGCCCGTTCGCGTCGCGCACCGTGCATGTGACCGTGTGCTCCGTCCCCACGCGGTTGCTCGCGGCGTCGGGATCACAGTCGATCGCGCGGCCGCGCGCCGCGGTCCACGTCTTGGTGGCGCTCGCCTGCGGGTCGTTGGTGTCGGGATCGTCGTTGTCCTCGTTCTCGTAGAACACCGTCACGAGGACCCTGCCGGTCCCGCTGGAGCCCTGTTGCGGCATCACGCGGACCCCGAACGTCACCTTGCCGTTCGCGTCCGTAGCCCGGTCGGCCTCGCCGCCGGTGGCGCCGTCACGGCCATCGCCGAGGTCACCGCGCGTCTCGTCGACGTCCGACGGGTTCGGCCCCTCGGTCTCGTCGGGACGACAGAACGACACGTGCGGCTCGTCGTTCGCAGTGGTGTTGTCGGAGCGTTCGTGGCGCTGCTCGACGTCGATCACGACGTTAGGCACGGGAGCACCCGACGCATCCAACGCAGTGACGGTGAACGCGTTACAGCTTCCTACCGCCGCCGCATCGGTCTCGGGTGCGATCGTCAAGCGGCTGGGCACCGCCGACCAGTTCTTCTCCACGACGTCGGTGTCGTCGGGCTCCGAGGTGCGGCCGGGACCGGATGGAGCCGGTGTCCCCGTAGGAGTCGGACTCGGCGTCGGGCTTCCCCCGCCCTGCGTCGGCGTCGGGCTCGGGCTGGAGGTCCCCCCGCCGTCCGAGGGGCTCGGGCTCGCGGTACCGCCGCCGTTGGTCGGAGTGGGTGTCGGGCTGCTCGTCTGCTGCTGCGCGATCACCCGGCTCGAATCCTGCCGGCCCGAAGCGCTCTGGCCGCTCGCGGTGGGCGAACCGGTGGGACGAGGGGACGCCGTAGAGCCCGGTGTCGGCGACGCCTGCGGACCACCCGCGTTCTCGTCGCGCCCCTCCGTCGGATCCGCCTCCGCCGTCGCGTTGTTGCCGTCGGCATCTATCCACGCGCGATACAGCGTGCGCCCGAACTGTTCGGTGGTGCCGATGCCTCCGGGTCCATGGGTGAACGAGCAGGACCCGTCGGCTCCCGTCGTGCAGGTGAAGTCCGGAGACGTCGGTGAGTTCGCGTTGTCGGGATCGTTCGGGCCCGTCGCCTCCACGTCGACCTGGGTGCCGGCGACACCGAAACCGGACGCATCGGTGCTGCGACACGTGACCGTATGCGCCGTCCGCGCGGGGTTCGTGTCGGCCTCCGGCTCGCAATCCAGTCGCCCGGCGATCCACGTCTTCTCGACCACGTCGGTGTTGTCCGGCTCGGTGATGTCGGTGCCTTCGATGCGGCCCTCGTCACGATCGGCCTCCGGCGTGGAGTTCGTGCGATCGAGGTCGATCCACGCGGTGTACACGGTGGTGCCGGAGTCGTTCGTCGTGCCGATGCCACCGGGCCCATGGACGATTGTGCACTGGCCGTTGCTCTGCGTGACGCAGCTGAAGTCGGGTGTCTCGAAGGACTCGGACCCGTCGGGGTCGTTCGCGCCGGCCGCTTCCACGTCGATCTCGGTATTGGCTGCGCGGTTGTTGTTGTTATCCCGCGCCTCGCAGATCACGTTGTGGGAGGTACCCGTCGGGTTGCGGTCGGTCTCGGGGTTGCAGTCGAGGCGGGATGCTCCCCACGTCTTGGTGACGACGTCGGTGCGATCCTGCTCGGGGATGGAGCCGGGTTCGGTCGTCTCGTCTTGACCCTCGAAGGCATCGCCTTCGAAGCTGCCGTGGGAGGGCGGGGACGCGGCGTGGTCGCCGTCTTCGTCGATCCACGCGCGGTAGGTCGTCGTGCCGGTGGCGTTCGTGTTGTTGCACGGTGCGGGACAAGTCGAAGTCCCGGTGCGAGCGTTACCGCCGGGACCGTGGGTGAAGGTGCACTGCCCGTTCGCGTCGGTCGTGCAGTACCAGTCGGGGCTCGCCGGGCTGTTCCCGCCATCGGGATCGTTCGCGCCGGACGCCTCCATGTCGATGTGCGCACCCTGACGCGGCGTCCCATCGGTGTTCTGCGCGCTACAGGTGATCGTGTGCGTCGTCCCCGAGGGATTGACGTCGGTCTCGGGCGTGCAGTTCAAGGGGGCCGCGACCCACGTCTTCTCGACGACATCGGTGTTGTCATTGTCCTCATCGGCGCGAGCCTCGGCCGGGTCGCCCTCGAAGGTCCCGTGGGTCTTCGGGTTCGCAGCGTGGTTGCCGTCGCTGTCGATCCACGCTCGGTAGGAGGTCGTGCCTTCCTGCCGCGTGGTCCCGGTCCCTGCGGGAGTACCTCCTTGGCCATGCGTGAACCTGCACTGGCCGTTGGCGTCGGTCTCACAGGTGAAGTCGGGGTTGTTGGGCGTGTCGCCGTTGTCCGGGTCGTTCGCCCCGGTTGCCTCGGCATCGACGTTGGTCCCTTGGGCAAAGCCCCCGTACTGGTTGGTCGCAGTGCAGGTCACGGTGTGCGGGTCACCGGTGGGGTTCGTGTCGGTCTCGGGCTCGCAATCGAGCCTCGTCGCCCTGGCGTCGGCCGTCGACGACTGCCATGTCTTAGTAACGACATCGGTTGTGTCCGGTTCGTCGCCCAGTGGGCTCGGTCTCTGCTCGCTCGACGCGTCCCGCGGCTCGTCGGCATCCATCGGGTGGTCCTGGATCCATCCCCGGATCGTGTCCGTGCCGTTCCGCAGCCCCCTGTATTCCGGCATCCCACAGGACGTCTGGCCGGTCGGGATCGTGCACGTGCGGTCCGGCGTTCCGGGCGTGTCTCCATCGTTGCCCGGGTTGTTCGGGGGACCCGGGTCATTCGGGCCGGTGATCTCGAAGTTGACCACCACCGGGGATGTCGCGGCCTTCGTATTCGATGCAGTGTTCTGATTCGGGTTCACATCGGGGCACGCGGGGGCGACCGCGGTGCCACCTGTCGTCCGCAGCGTCGCCGTGACTGTGTGGGTCGTCCCGGTGGGGTTCGTGTCGGTTTCGGGCTCGAGATCGAGACAGGAGTCGGGTGGGTGGTTCGCCTGGGCCGGCAGCGCCACGATGGCGAAGGTGCCGACGATCATGGTGAGTGCCATCAGGATGGCGAGGTTGCGCCGCGATGGCGTCCGAACAAAGCTCATGTGTGGGTCCCCCCAGGTCTGGTCAGGTCTCACCTATCAATAACGACGCGCCACTGCTAAGAGTTGCCAGAGCTTACAAGGGGCCGGACCCGAAGGCCCGGCCCCTGCAGATGTGCCTGGTTGCTCGGCCCGCTTAGCGGGGGTTGATCGTCGCCTTCCGGCTGAAGCCCTTGATGTGATCGTCGTCCTGCTTCGGCCAGATCACGCGGAACGTGCGGCGGTTGAAGTCCGCTTCTACGACGAACCGATAGCGCGACCGGTGGTTCAGCTGATCGCGCTGGACACGGACCCACCGGGTGCCCTTCTTGCGCTGGAGCACCACCTTGTCTCCTTTGTGGTTCGGCGTGACCTTGCCGAGGATGCGGATGGTCGCGCCTCGGAACGGCCGTGCCTGGCTCGGTGTCAGACCGACCTTGACGCGGATCAGGACCGCCGTCGCGCTCGAGCTCGCTTCGTCACAGGGCCCGTTCGCGGGAGCGACGGCCTGGTAGTCGGCGCTGTTCCTTGGGCGCGTCTCGATGCTGTAACTGCCGTTCTGGTCGGTCGCGGTCGTGCGGAACTCGCGGAACTCGTTCGTCCCGTGGACGCGACGCCTGATCTCTACGACCTCGTCGTCCTGGCACTCGGGATTGTCGGACTGGATCTGCCCCGACAGGGTCACCGTGCCACCGACGCGCATGCGGTTCTTGTCGGCCTCGACCGTGATCGAGCGGTTGCTGCCGGGTGTTTGGGTGGGTGTCGGGCTCCCACTGGGCCGGGGAGCACACTGCGTGACCTCGGGCCCCAGCTCGGTCGGCTCCGGCGTGGGTGTCGACCCACCGCCGGGCGATCCACTAGGAGATCCCGATGGTGACCCGGACGGCGAGCCCGAAGGGGAACCCGACGGTGACCCGCTACCGCTCGGTGTGGGCGAAGGAGACCCCGATGGGGTCCACGAGATCGAGCCACGCCCGCTCGCTTCCTCGGTGCACCACTGATCGTCGTCGTCACGGTCGTTCCAGACCGCGAACTCGGTACGGCCCTGGTCGGGGCTGAACAGCTGGAAGCGGAACTGTCCCAGGTTGCTGGTCCCGGCGGGCAGCGACTCGATGTGTTTCGTGTCGGGGTTGCCGGGCGCGTACTCGTGCTGGCCCTGTGTCCCGCCGCCGCCGGTGCCCTCGCAGTCACGCGCCGTCTCCGGCCCGGTGTGAGCCTTGTCCGGTGGCTGGTGGGAAGACGAGTTGTTACCGGAGTCGTCGAACAGAAGCGCGTCAGTCGGGCCCTTCGCGTGGACGTCGACCAGCGCTCCCGCGACCTTCGCACCGTTCTGGTCGAGGACCGTGGCCGTGACGACGTCGGCGCACGCACCGCCAGGCTTGTCCGCCTGCGCGGCGGGCTCGATCCGGATCGACGTCGGCTCCTGGAGGTAAGGGAAGACGCGGTGAGCATCACCCGAGCCCGGAACCAACTGCGCCGCGGTCGGGGATGCGACCGCAGCGACTCCCGTCACGGTCGAGGGGTCGTCGGCGGCGGCGAGAACGCACCTGATGGAGTTCTTCCCGTCGGATGCGCGCGATGAGCTGCCACACGCCGTCCACGCGGGCTCCTGACCCGGCGGTGTCTTCGTGTAGGAGACGTTGACGGTGGCGGTACCGGTGCTGGTGGACGGCGGCGCTAACGCTGCGCTCGAGGTGACATCGACGATCGTGTGGAAGGCCGTCGCACCCGGGGGCCGGAAGAATCCCGCGGCAGATCCGTTCGGCGGCGCCGTGATCTCTACGGTTTCGGCCTGCGGGTCGTTGAGGCTGTCGGCGTTGTTGACCGTGGCGTTGATCTCGTCGCGATCTACCTCCACGGTGCCGCTGTAGAGGATGGCCTTGAGCGTGTAGGAGCCTTCCGAGAGGGTGCTGATGTTCCAGTTGATGTCGAACGTGTCGGTCTCACCGACGCGCGGTGCGATACCGATCGATACCTCGTTGTTGCTGCCCTGCTGGTATTTGAACTCGACCACCGGATTCGGCGGGACCTCGCGGGCGACCGCGACGAGGTGGTAGGTCGTGTCCGTCCCGTCGTTCTTCGCGCTGATCACACGGCTGTGCCCCGACGGGTTCAGCCACTGGATCCCTTTGATGCCCGTGGGCGAGGGGCTGGGCGACGCGCTACCGGAGGGGCTGCCCGATCCCGAGGGACTCCCGGACCCCGACGGGGTTGCGCTGCCGGACGGCGAGCCCGTCGTCTGCAGCGCCGCCGGCATCTGGCCGAAAGAGATCCCGGGGGCCGCTACCGCGACCATCGCGAAGAGGACGAAACAGGCGATCATCGCTCGCGCGGCGTTCCGCTGGCGCTTGGTCTCGGTAGGGCTCACTACGGGTACCTCCCAGGGTCGGTTGCGGTCGCGCGCGGCGCTCGGCGCGGCGTTACCTACTTAAACGCCCGCAAACCGAGAGAAGTCGCGCTTCATCGACCATACCGCGAGCCGTGGCGAGGCAAACCGGCCGCAGGCGCTGCGAAGCGGTGCGAGCGCGGCGGCAACGGAGGCGCGGCGCGCGAACAAGCGTGGCTGCGTGCGGGAGCGGTACGGGTGCTAGGAGGCGCGGCGGGCGCGGGCGCGGCGGCGCTTCAGCGACGCCCGCTCCTTGTCGGTCAAGCCTCCCCAGATCCCGTATTTCTGGTTGGTGTCCATGGAGAACTCCAGGCACGGCTCGATCACGGGACAGCGGGCGCAGATCGCCTTCGCGTGGGCCTCACGGGCCTGACGCTCGAGCTCCGACTCGCCGAAGTCCTCGCCGAAGAACAAGATGTTGTCGAGCTCCCGGCAGGCAGCATCCTCCTGCCAGTCCATCTGCTCGGGGGCGTCCATCAAGGACATGCTCCCTCCTTAGGGATAGTGCGAAAGTGAAACGAAAGGATGGTGCGAACGCTGTTGTCGCACTTCAAACAGGGTAACGACCGGGTCAAGTCCGCTATTCCTGTGGTCGATTTGCCCCGCCGAGGACCTCCAGAAACCCGCGTCGTCCGACCGGCCCTCCGAGACCGGCTGGGTTTGCCTGCTTCGGTGGTCGGGGAACCTCTAGACGAAGGTTCCACTACCGAATGGAGGGGGATGAGATGGCCGACCGCAGCGATCAGCTCGCCGGCAAGGTCAAGGAAGGCGTCGGCAAGGTCACGGGCGACGAGGAGCTCGAGTCGCAGGGGCGCCGGGAAGAGCACCGCGAAGAGACGAAGCAGAACATCGAAGAGGGCAAGGACAAGGTCGCCGGCGCCGCCGAAGGCGTCAAGGACAAGATCACCGGCGACAGCTAAAAAGGGACGTTCTTTGCAGCTAAACGACGAAAATCTCGTCGTTTAGCTGCAGAGAAGCTAGAGGCCGCCCGGCCCGAACGGGCGTTTCCGCAGGGGGGCTTCTGGTTTCTGTCACCGACGGGCGGTAGCCTTTGAAGTCATGGAAGCGCAAGTCTGGACTTTGATCGGACTCTTGATGGCGACCCTGTTGGGGGCGTTCGTCTACCTCGGCCAGAAGATCGACGGCCTAGGGGCGCGCCTGGACGCGCGCATCGATGGCGTCGACTCACGGATGGACAACCTGGCGGCGCGGATGGATGCTCTCGCCGTGCGTGTGGAGGAGCAGGGGCGGCAGCTAGCCGACCGTATCTACGAACTGGCGGTCAAGCTCGACGACCACCTCAGGAGGCACGCCGTTTAACTGACTCCGGCTGACGCTCACGGTTTCGACCCGACCCTTTCTCGACGCGCCACCGCCATTTTTTCGCAGTAACGCTCGCTCAGTAGCCGTGGGCGCTACTCAGTGCGCGTTACTCCTTCTGATCGGCGCTGCTTCGGCCCTCTCGGGGGCGGGGGCGTGGCATCCTCTGTGCCGTGGCTGGGAGACGAACGGCGATCGGGGGCTGTCTCTTCTTCCTTGTCGCTTCGATCGCGGGGTGCACATCTGGTGGTCAACCCGCGGCGGCTCCTACTCCGGAGGTCAGCTTCACGCCCGACGCGCCTCCGGCCCCCGCCGAGGAGCTGCTCTACGTCGAGGGGCGCACGCTGAAGGTCTACGACCTTGCCGAGGGATCGATCCGTGACATCACCGAGCTGCCCAGCGCCGACGTAGCGGTCAGCCCCGACGGACGTCTGCTGGTCGCGGTGCGGGAGGCCGGCACGAAGGCGACCGGCGACCACCAGGACCAAGGCGCCGGCGGTCACGAGGACGAGGGACACGAGGGCCAGGGCGCGGAGGGCGAAGGCGCGGAGGGCGAAGGAGGCGACACCGAGGACCCCGAAGGGTTCGGCGAGCCGGAGGTCGTCATCGCGTCTACCGAGGGCCCGGAGGACCCGAGCGTGCTGGGTCCCGGCCGTTCGCCGGTGTGGGGGCCGAACTCCGCCTCGCTGGCGGTGATCGCTCCGGCGGGTGAGGGCGAGGCCATCCACGTCTACCAGCTCCCGGGTTCGTCGCGGCAGACGGCTTCCCCCACCGACGAGCTCTGGAGCATCGTCGGCTGGCAGGGAACCGACATCGTCGCGATCGGATCGCGCTCGGGCCCGGTAGCGATCTCGTCGCTCGGCGACGAAGTGAAGCCACTGGACGTGCCGGCGATCGAGCTGTGGGGCGTCTCGCCGGCGTCGGTCACACACCTGCGGGTCAGCGACGAGGGCGCCCGGCTCGAAGGAGCCATCGAAGGCAGCATCGGGGGCCTCGAAGGAGGCACGCTCGGCAACGGGACGTGGTCGTGGGACGGGACCAGGATCGCATCGGCTGCGATATCAGACGGCGGCGTGACGTCGCTGGTCGTGATCAACACCCGCACCCGCGGCTTGCGACAGGTACGGGGGAGCCGCGGTGCGCAGGGAAACGTGGTGTGGTCGGTCGGCAACGACCGCTTCGCCTACGTGCGGGTCGACCAGAACGATCGTTCGCGCCTCGAAGCGGTCGTGTGCACGGTCGAGCTGGAGTGCGACGAGCTCTTCAACTGGGCCCGCGGCGTACGTCTCCTAGCGTTCCGCTAAACCCGGAGTGGGGAACTGCGTCGGATCGGTGCGCGGTTAAGACGCTTGCTGCGCGGGCAGGAGCGAGGCCACCAGAACCGCAGGCAAGAGCAGGACGACGCGATGATTCAGACGGGTCCTCACCTGGCGTTCCTCGGCGGATCGCCCATCACGATCGACGACCGCGACGAAGAGAAGGTTTCGTCGCCGGCAAAGAGGGCCTCGACGACGTCGCCCTTCTTGATCTCGTTCCGGTGGAACGAAGCGCGCGCGGCACCGTTGTCGTCGGTGACGGATCGAGCCCACTCCTTGCCGTTCAGGCTGAAGACGATCTCCTTACCCGGTAGTAACGACCCCTCGGACGAGCCGAGTGTCGCGGTCGCGATGACGTCACCGCGCACCTGTTGCAGCGCGAGCGTCAGGTCCGTCTCCGTGAGAAGCGGGGCGCCTCCTATGGCGACAGGCACGGAGCCGTAACCGCACGCGTCGGCCATACAGAGCCGCGCCACGGCCTCGTAGCTGCCCGGCGCGACGCCGTCGAGGGCCATGGTCGCGTCGAAGAGCGCGCCCACCGGAGGTGGAACGGTGGTGAGCTCCGCATCCTCGGGGATGCTGCCGGCGGGTCCCAGCCCGATCGCCGCCTCCAACGCCGGGATATCGACCGATGGCAGACTCGTTTCGTCGAGCACCACGAGCGCGCCCGTCGGCGAGCCGCCGATCCCGGCGAAGGCGCGCACGTCCGAGAGCTCCGCTCCGACCCCTGCCCCCACGTCCTCGAGCGATGCGGTGAAGTGGATCTCCTGGCCGGCCGTGCCGAAACCACCGTGGGTGGTGCCGTGCGGCACGCACACCGGATCGCAGACGAACAGGTCGAAGCGTGGATAGAGCGCGATGTCCTCGGCCGCGTTCATCCTGATCTCGAAGCGGCGCCCGTCGACGCGGAACGACACCCCATAGGTCGTGCCCGGCTGGGCCACACCGAACACGGGGAAAGGCAGGGCGTGAAAGCCGACCCGGAACAGGAGCTCCTGGGGCGCGTGGGTGCGATAGGCGATATCCATAGACGAGATGTCACCGACCCGGTCCGAGGTGTGTCCGTGCGCGACCAGGTCTCCGGCAGGATCATCCCCCGCCGCCAGCAGCGCGCCGGTGGCTCGCGCGATGCCCTCGAGATGCAGCTCGCCATCACTTGCCGATGCCTCGAGCGGGGCCATGAAACCGATCGGGGGGCCGACCTGCCGCGCGAAGACGTCCTGGACCCCGTTGGTGTCATCGGGCACGAGGTCTTCGGAAAAGCTCATGAAAGAGACCGCGGCGCCGTCTCCACTCAGCTGCGCGACATGCGACGTGTTCGACGACAGGCTGCCGTCCCAGCGCCGCGAGACAAGCTCGGTGTAGCCGAGCAGGCGGTCACGCACGAACACGTCCCCGTTCCAGACCGTCTTCTCGGGAACGTGATTAGTGGCGCCGCTCCAGTAGGCGACGAAGCGGCCGTCGGAGCTGATCGACCCACGGTAGGCCTCGAGGTTCGGCGGCGCCCCGGAGCTGGAGACCGACACCTTCTCGGTTCGGTCGGCAGTCAGGTCGCGCAGGAAGACATCGGGCGAGATCCCGCCCTGATCGCGCGGCACCAGGTTGGTCGCGATGGAATCGAAGACGACCAGCGATCCGTCGTAGTTGGCACGCGGCCTCCACGCCGTATTGTTCGCCGTCTGCCCCCGGTTGTTCGCGGACACGAGCTCGGTGGTGTCGTTGACGTGATCGCGCGCGTAGACGCTCATAAGACCGTTCGTATCGTTCGGGTCGAGGGCGGAACGTGTCTCGAAGAATGCGACGCGACCGTCGCCGCTTATGGACGGCGTCTGTGCATTCTCGCTCCCGGGACGGCCGTCGTTGCCGACCGACACCAGCTCGGTAGAACCGGTCTCCATGTCCCGGACGTAGATGTGGTTGCCGGTACTGGGAGGGGTGACGCCCGGGACGACGTTGGTTGCACGGCTCATGTAGACGACGTAGCGGCCGTCGTCGCTGATCGTGTGCACATTGGGCACGATGAGAGCGCTGGCGTCGAGGCCGGTGCCGTCCGCCGCTATCGACACCATCTCGACCGCTCCGGTGACGAGATCCTTTCGGAAGACGTCCGAGCGCCCATTCGTGTCGCCTTCGACCAGATTGGGGCCCGGGCTGTAGAACACGACGTAGCGCCCGTTGCGACTGATCGATCCCCCGTCTGCCCCGAACCTCGCGGGCTCGCCGGCGGAGTTCTCCGACGCGCGGATGGTCTCGCCACGCAGACGGTCGTGCACGTAGACATGATCGTGGCCGGTCGCCCCGCCCGGAACGAGGTTGCTCGCGGTCGATACGAAGACGACGTATCTCCCGTCACCGCTCATGGTGGGGTACTCCGAGCGCGCGTCGGCCTCCACGCCGCTGCTCGACATCGACACACGCCGTGTCTCGAGCGGCAGATCGCTTGTGGCGGCATGGGCGGGAAGCAGGCCGAGGGCCAGCACGACCCCGACCACAGC
>DASZOC010000072.1:0-38523 GCA_035550975.1 Actinomycetota bacterium
GATCTGCCCCGAAGCGCCCGTCCCCCGGACCTGCGAGAGATCGACGCCCAAAGAAGCAGCCAGCTTCCGCACCGGAGGCATGGCCTGAACGGCCTCCGTAGAGGAGGGCCCCTCCGCGAGCGTGGGGACGCTGTGTGTAGAAGACGATTCGCTAGGAGCTGCGGTTGGTGTCGAGGACTCCGGCATGTTCGGTGTGCGTCCCGTAGTCGCAGGGGGGGGCGACGACCCTGTCGGAGCCATGGGCGGCTCCGACGACGCGGCCGGAGTTCCGAGGACGGGGACGGAAGCATCGCCGGCATCCGCAGCGCCACCGTCGGCGCCATCAGAGATCGTGATCAGAACCGAGCCGACCGGAACGACCGCGCCCGGCTCGGCGTGGATCTTCGTGACGGTCCCGGCGAACGGCGAGGGAATCTCGGCGGTCGCCTTGTCCGTGATGAGCTCGACGAGGGGATCGTCCTCCGCGACGACGTCGCCTTCCTTCACGAGCCAGCGGTCGATCTCCGCCTCGGTCATGCCCTCGCCGAGGTCGGGGAGCTTGAAGTCGGGCATCAGACGGGCACTAGAACGCCAGCACCTTCTTGGCGCCGTGGTAGATGCGGTCGACCGACGGCAGGTAGTCGTCCTCGTTCGCGAACTGTGGGAACGGCACGTCGAACCCAGTCACGCGCCCGACCGGCGCTTCGAGATCGAGCATGGCGCGCTCGTGGATGATCGACGAAACCTCGGCACCGATCCCGGCGGTACGTGGAGCCTCGTGCACCACGAGTGCCCGGCCGCATTCGGATGCCGCGCCGACGATGGCGTCGACGTCCAAGGGGTAGATCGAGCGCAGGTCGATCACGCGGGCTTGCGTGCCTTCCGACGCAAGTCGATCGGCCGCATCGAGCGACAAGGGCAGCGTTGCGCCGTACGTGATGATCGCGAGATCGTCGCCATCGCGCGCCATACGTGCGGTGGATAGATAGTCGTTGTAGACGCCGTTCCCGTTGCCGAGCGAGAACGGCAGCTCGTCGGGGACCTCTTGGCGACCGGCGCGGTAGATGCGTTTCGGCTCCATGAAAACTACGGGGTCGGGATCCGCGATCGCCGCGACGAGCATGTCGCGGGCGTCGCGCGGCGTCGTGGGGCACACGACCTTCAGTCCCGGCACATGCGAGAAGAGCGCTTCGGGCGAATCCGAATGCAGCTCGGGTGCGCGTACGCCGCCGCCGTAAGGGATCCGGATGACCAGTGACGCGGGCACTTCGCCTTTCGTCCTCCATGCGTAGCGAGCGGCGTGGACGACTATCTGCTCGAATCCCGGATAGACGAAGACGTCGAACTGGATCTCGACGACCGGGAGCAGGCCGTAGACGGCCATGCCGATAGCGGTGCCCACGATCCCGGCCTCGGCTAGCGGCGTGTCGACGATCCGGTCCTCGCCGAACGCGTCCAGCAGTCCGGCGGTTACGCGGAAGACGCCGCCCGTTTGCGCCACGTCTTCCCCGAGCACGACGACCCGGTCGTCGGCCGACATCGCTTGGTGCAGACCTTTGTTGAGCGCTTCGACCATCGTGATCTCAGACATCGCCGGTCTCCAGGTCCCCCGTCGACGAGCCGGGCTGGGGCCCGACGGGCTTGACCTCGGCCGGACGCGTAACGCTATGCAGCTCTTCGAGCCCCTCGTCGAAGCTCGCCGGACGCCCGGACGCGTACACGTGGTCGAAAAGGATCTCTTGCCCCGGATGAGCGATCGCCTCCATGTCCCGAACGGCGGCGGCGATCGTCTCCTTCGCTTCGGCGCGGAGCTCCTCGTCGCGCGCGTCGTCGAGGACGGACGTCCGCTTCAGGTAGGACGCCATGCGTGACACGGGTTCCAGCGGCAGCCACTTCTGCGTCTCGGCTTCGTCGCGGTATAGCGCCGGGTCGTCGGCCGTCCCGTGAGCTCGCAAGCGGTAGCAATACGCCTCGATCAGGGTCGGGCCCTCTCCCGCACGGCAGCGTTCCAGTGCATCGCGGGTTGCTTTCCAGCATGCGATCGGGTCGAACCCGTCCACCCGCACACCCGGCATCCCGTAAGCGGCAGCCTTGATCGCGATCGTCTCGGTTGCCATCTGACGCGAGATCGGCGTCGAGATCGCCCACTGGTTGTTGACGCAGAAGAACACCGTCGGCGTCTTGAACACCGCGGCGAAGTTCATCGCCTCGTGGAAATCACCCTCGGACGTCGCGCCGTCACCGAACCACGCCAGTGATGCGATCGGGTCGTTCCGTATCTTGCCGGCCCACGCGACCCCGACCGCGTGCGGCAGGTGCGTCGCGATCGGGACGCAGATCGGTCCGACGCGGTGATCGCGCGGGTTCCAGAACCCGTGGGTCCCGCCGTAGCCTCGCCACCACGCCAGAACCGTCGCCGCGGGTACGCCGCGCAGGATGCCGATCGCGTTCTGTCGGTACGACGGGAACACCCAGTCGGTCTCCTTGCATGCGTACAACGGACCGGCTTGTGTCCCTTCTTCACCCCAGTAGAGGGCATAGGTGCCGATACGTCCCTGGCGTTGCAGCGCGACCGCGCGCTCGTCGAAGGTCCGTAGGAGCACCAACCACCTGTAGAGCTCGATCAGGTCCTTGTCGGCGATACCGTCCGGTAGCTCACGGTCCGCGACGTCGGAGCCGTTACCTATGTAGCGAAGTATCTCCATCCGGTGCTAGTGCGCGGAGGGGGGGCCGAATTCCGTAACGCGGACCAGGCGGATCCGCCCGATCTTGCGGATGCGGTCTTCGGCGTATTCCATGGCGGCACGCGCCGTCGAGATGCTCCGCTCGCGCGACATCGTGAAGATGAGCTGGAGAGCTTTGTAGATGCTGTCGACGCGGCTCATCGCGCGGTCGCGATCGTATCCACGCAGCTCGTCTTCGACGTTGATCAGACCCCCCGCATTGATGACGAAGTCCGGCGCGTACAGGATGCCGAGATCGCGGAGCTTGTCGCCGTGCTCCTCGCGCGCCAGCTGGTTGTTCGCGGCACCGGCGATGATCTTGCAGCGCAGCTCGGAGATCGTGTCGTCGTTGATCCCTCCTCCGAGCGCGCACGGCGCGAAGATGTCCGTCTCGACGGCGTGGATCGAGTCGAGAGCCGTCGTCTTGACCCCGAAGGCGTTGACGGCTTTGCCGAGGTTGTCCACGTCTATATCGGCGATCGTGACGTCCGCGCCTTCTTCGACCAGATAACCGCACAGCGCGTACCCGACCTTGCCGACGCCCTGGAGCGCGACCGTCCGTCCCTTCAGCTCCGCCTCACCGAAGACCTCGAGCGCGCACGCCTTTATCCCCTGCAGCACCCCGTACGCCGTGACCGGCGACGGGTCGCCGGAACCGCCGTAGGTGCGGGAGCATCCCGTAACCCAGCGGCTCTCGCGCCTGACGGTGTCCATGTCCTCCAGCGCGGTACCGACGTCTTCAGCGGTGATGTAGCGACCGCCGAGCGTTTCCACGAACCGGCCGTACGCGCGCAGCAGCTCTTCGGACTTGATGCGCCGCGGGTCGCCGATGATCACGGCCTTCCCGCCGCCGAGGTCGAGCCCGGCCGCGGCCGCCTTGTAGGTCATCCCCTTGGCGAGCCGGAGGACGTCGACCAGAGCGTCTTCCTCGTTCGTGTACGGATAGAACCTCGTTCCCCCCAGAGCGGGGCCCAGCGCCGTCGAATGGATCGCGATGATCGCTTTGAGACCGGACGCGTCATCCGAGCAGTACACGATCTGTTCGTAACCGTCGCCCTCGATCTGCTCGAAGACTCCCATCGTCGTCGCTCTCCTTAACGCGCGGGCGCTCCGTTGCGCCGTGGCGCACATGCTACCGCCGGAAGAACCTGGGCCGGCAGGTCGCGTGGGTAGAGTGACCGACATGATCGCGACGTCGTATCTGCGGGTGTATCAGCCGATCGATGTGTTCTCCGCCGAAGAACGCTCCGCTTGGCTCGGTCAACGCCCGGAACGGGAGGCGCCCGACCGTTCGTCGCGCCGCTGGCTGATCTCGACGTCGTTGCCTTCCGACCCGATCGTGGCGCCGGGCGAAGGGGCATTCGTTCGTACTTACAAGGACGAGACGTTCGTATGCCCGTGGCGGACGCAGCTGCGGATGCTGGCGGGGCTCCTCGCGTTCAGAGGATCGGTCCCCGAGGAGGTAGCGGAGGCGTTCGTCCCCGAAGAGCAGGCGCGCGTTGCGGCACACGTTCTGGCTCGGCTCGACGAAGACCACCCGGAGGTCCGTTCGCACATCTTGCATGCCAACTGGCACGTGCCGCTGCGGTGGTTCGCGGGTTTCGACGACACGGAACGGATCCTCACCGAGGACAAGGAAGGACTTCGGATCCGATACGAGTCGTCTCTGTCGACGACCGCCGCTCGGCTGGAGCAGGCGCTGGCGGTGCTGGAGTCGTCGTGGATCGACGCGGGCGTGACCGACGCGGTCAGAGAGTTGCTGGAATGGTTAGCGGGTTTCCCCGAGGACGGGCTGATCGAGCTCGACTACGCGTCGGTCGCGCGGATCTTCAGTCACGACGAGCTGTTGGAAGATCACTCTGCAGCCGACGTGTGGGTGTGTCTCGATGCTCTCGCGGCGGGCGACGTCGTGCGTGCGGGAACCGTCTTCGCATCGCTGACGGATCGATGGACCGAGGCACGCTCGCACGAGGTCGTCAACTAGCAACGACTGCCGCGGGCACGGAGAACCACGGCTTTGTCCGCATGCGCGGCTTTTGACTAGTTCGTCCGGACTATGCCTGCATAGCCTGTTTAAACGACGCAAAAATGGCTCTACCTAGCCATTACCTGAGCGGGCCGTCTGCCCGATGATTCTGCAAGAGGTACAAGTCCAGCCAAATCACCCGATAGACACGGCTGGTTGGAGGCCGGGAGACCGGCCTGGAGGAAAAGGGGAAGCAGATGGCGAGCAAGGATGGATCTCTTCTCACGCCAGCCGAAGTTGCAGCTCTCTTCCGGGTAGACCCCAAGACGGTCACCCGCTGGGCGAAGGCAGGAAAGCTCTCCTCGATCAGGACCCTTGGCGGTCACCGGCGCTACCGTGCCGACGAGGTCAAGAAGTTCCTGGAGGGAGCAAAGATGGCGGGTATCTCCGGCTAGTTCTGAGCCCTGTCGATTAGGGATCTGAACGGACGCTCCTACGGGGCGTCCGTTCTCTATTTCGACCGTTCTTTCTACCGGTGTCGTGGCGTTGTCCGCGGACGGTTGGAGTGGCGAGGGGCAGAATCGAACTGCCGACACCGCGATTTTCAGTCGCGTGCTCTACCAACTGAGCTACCTCGCCTTGCTGGATGACGTTCCAGCGGGGGCCGAGGATAGCAATGGGTAATGAGGCGTCTGTTAGCCTGCCAAACCTCGAAGCCCCAGTGGAGCAGTCTGGAGTGCTCATCTCCCTGTCAAGGAGAAGGTCGCCGGTTCAAGTCCGGTCTGGGGCGCTCTTTCTCGCCGCTGCCGCGCCTTGCCGGAGTCGCTGGACCAGCGACAACTAGGATGTGAGCAGCATGGAACTGCTGCTCGCGCTGCGAGTGCCGGACCGAGACACCTTCACTTCGTTGGACGTCGCGTTGGACGTCGATCCGACCGACGTGATCGCCGATGTCACCGGCGCGCTCGCCCGCTACGCCGAGTCGCGCGGCTACGGCCCCTTCGATACGGACCGGACGGACCTGAGTCTCGTAAGCGAGGGACGACCGCTAGACCCGGCCCAACGGGTAGCCGACACGAACCTGCTGAGCGGTCAGACCGTCGTTCTTGCACCGGCGGGGGTGCTGCAGGATCCGTCCGGCGAGACGGCGCGAGGGGTCGTCTCACTCGACATCGCCACCGGCCCAGAGGCCGGCCGTTTCCTGGAGTTGCTGCCGGGGCGCTACCGCGTTGGTCGCTCCAGCGGGTGCGACGTGGTGATCTCGGACCCGACGATGTCCAAGCACCACCTGACGGTCGACATCGCTCCGGACCTGACGGTCGTCGTGACTCCGGTGCGCGACACATCTAACGGCACCTTCAGCGGTGGGGTGGAGATCGTGTCTGCCCGGCGCGTTGCGCCCGACGAACTGTTACAGGTCGGCGGCACCGCGCTCGCCTTCCGCCCGCTGGGGGAGGACTTCTCGCAGCGGCGCGACCTGCTGGGCCAGCTCCCGTTCAACCGCGTCCCTCATCACCGGATCGTCGTCAAAGAACGCAAGTTCGAGCCCTTGGCGCGCCCGCCCGAGGAGCCGCGGACGACGTCGTTCCCGCTGCTCGCGGCGCTGCTGCCCCTCCTGGCGGGGGTGGCGATGGCGGTGTTGTTGCAGCAGCCGCGCTATCTGATCTTCACCGCGCTGTCGCCGATCATGCTGGCGGGCCGCTACATGTCCGACCGGCGCAGCGGCAGGGTCTCGTACACGAAGTCGAAGGCGGAGTTCCTGCAGCGCGTCGAGGCCCGGGCCGCCGAGGTCGGCGAAGCGATCGCCCAAGAGCAGGCGGAGCGGTTCCGTTCCGCCCCCGACGTTGCCGAGCTCGCCCGCCAGGCGCGCTTCCACCACGGTGGCTTATGGCTGCGCCAGCGTCAGGATCCCGACTTCATGACGCTCCGCGTAGGTCTAGGCGACCTCGAGTCGAAGGTGACCGCCGACGTCGAACGGGGAGGCGACCCCGCGCTGCGCGAGCACGCGGAGGCCGCGCTCGCGCATCACCGGATCGTCCGCAGCGTCCCGGTGACCGTCTCGCTCGAAGAGCTGAAAGTGCTGGGCCTGTACGGCGACGACGATGCCGTGCGCGGCCTCGGGACGTCGCTCGTTACGCAGGCCGCGTGCCTGCACAGCCCCGAGGACCTCGTGATAGCCGCCGCGATTCCCGAAGGGCAGGTTGGCGACTACGTGTGGTTGAAGTGGTTGCCGCACGTGCGTTCGGCTACCTCTCCGCTCGAGGGCGATCACCTCGCCGTCGGCCCCGACCGGTCGACGCGGTTGCTGGTCAATCTGCTCGGGGTTGCCGACGACCGCATCGGACGTCACGCGGACCGCGAGGGCCGAGCGTGGCCCCGCGTGCTGCTCGTTCTGCACGAGGACGCGCAACCGGACCGTGCCGTGATGTCGCAGCTGCTGGACGTGGCAGAGCCGGCGGGTATAGCGGCGCTGTGGATCGGCCACGGCGCGTCGCAGCTCCCGCGTCAGTCCCGCGCCACGGTCATGGCGACCGACCCGACATTGGGGAACCGGTCGAAGCTGAGGTTCACCGACCCGGACCACGTCGACCGTGACTTCGAGCTCGAGGGGGTGAAGGCGGCAGCAGCACTCGACATCGCGCGTTCGCTCGCGCCGATCCGTGACGCGAGCGCGGCGACCGTCACCACCGCGCTGCCGCGGCGCGTCCTGCTCTTGGATCTGCTTGCGACGCCCGAGCCGAACGGTCCCGACCTCGCCGCGCGCTGGCGCACGCCGCGGCCGTACGGGATCTCGGGACCGCTCGGGATCGCCGCCGACGGTCCGTTCCATCTCGATCTGGTCGCCGATGGTCCCCACGCGCTGATCGCGGGAACCAGCGGCTCCGGCAAGAGCGAGCTGCTGCAGACGCTCGTCGGCTCGCTCTCTTCGTCGTACTCACCGGAACGCCTCAACTTCCTGTTCATCGACTACAAGGGCGGAGCCTCGAGCGCAGAGTTCCGCGAGCTTCCGCATTCGGTCGGCTACGTGACGAACCTGGACGGCCGCCAGAGCGTCCGCGCCCTCACGTCGTTGCGCGCCGAGCTGAGCCGTCGCATGCAGGTGCTGGAGGGCCGCGCGAAGGACCTCGACGAGATGCTTCGCGTTGCGCCGGATCAAGCGCCGCCGACCCTCGTGATCGTGGTCGACGAGTTCGCGACGCTCGTCAAGGAGATCCCCGAGTTCGTTGCAGGAATCGTCGACATCGCGCAACGCGGCCGCAGCCTGGGGATCCACCTCGTCCTCGCGACGCAGCGACCCGCCGGCGCGGTCAACGACAACATCCTTGCCAACACGAACCTGCGGATCGCGCTGCGGGTCGTGGATCCCGCCGATTCGGTCAGCGTCATCGGGTCGAAGGAGGCGGCGGACATCCCGGTTCCGCTCCGGGGACGCGCCTACGCGCGACTCGGGCCGCGCCTTCTCGTCGGTTTCCAGTGCGCGTGGTCCGGGGGCTCGTACCGCCCGGGCGCGGAGGCTCGCGCCATCGGCGTCACGCCGTTCACGTTCGGCCGTGCCGATCTAGAGCTAGGCGACGCGGCGCCGACCGCTGTCGCAACCGAACGCGACGATGCCCGGACACAGCTTCAAGCGCTCGTCACCGCCGCCGCGGAGGCTGCGCGCGTGCTCGATCTCACGCCCGCGCGTCGACCATGGCTGGAGCCGCTGGAGCCGGTCATCCCGTTCGACCGGATCGTTGCCGGGGCCGGGGAAGCGCATACGAGCGATCCCGGGAGAACCGTCGTACTCGGGATGATCGACGACCCCGAGCGACAGGCCCAGCGACCCGTGGTGGTGGACCTCGAAGCCGGCGGCGGGCTGCTGGTGTTCGGCACCGGTGGGGCCGGCAAGACGACCGCGCTGCGCACGATCGCCGCCGGTCTCGCGCTGCAAGGTCCGGCCGACACGGTGCAGCTGTACGCCCTCGATTTCGCCAGTCGCGCGCTCGGCCAGCTCGTGCCGCTGCCTCACTGCGCCGCGGTCGCGAACGGTGACGACCGCGAACGCGTGACGCGCATCATCACCGTCTTAGAAGACGAGCTCGCGCGCAGGCGCTCGGTGCTCGCACGAGCAAATGCAGAGACGCTGGGCGCGCTGCGTCAGACCTCCGGTGATCCGGTCCTCCCGCGCATCGTGGTGCTGGTCGACGGTTACGGCGGGTTCCAGGCCGCGTTCGACAAACCCGATACCTACGAATGGGTCAACCGATTCCAGCGTCTCGTGTCCGACGGGCGTCAGGTAGGCATCCATGCCGTGGTCACGAGCGACCGCCGCGCCGGGGTCCCGTCGGGATTGTTCTCCGCGATCTCCACCCGCCTCGTTCTGAGGATGGCAGATGCCGAAGAGATGGGCGTCCTCGGTGTCCCGTCGAAGATCGCGAAGGACGCCGACCTGATTCCCGGCCGCGGTTTCCTCGGGCCTTCCGAGGTCCAGATCGCCTGTGTCGGGGCGGACCCTGCCGGGGCCGCGCAAGCAGAGGCACTGAGACAGATCGGCGCGGAGCTGGCCACGACATCGGACGCGCGTGCCGCGGCCCCCCCGGACCTTCCCGACGCCATCGCGCGCATCGACCTGGCGTCTGCGAGCGGCCATCTCCGCATCCCGGTGGCGGTCGCCGATCTGACGCTGGAGACGCGCGTTATCGACCTGTCGCGCGGCCATGCCATCGTTACAGGTCCGCCACAGTCCGGTAAGTCCACCGCTCTCGCGACGCTTGCCACCGGCTTGCGGGCGATCGCTCCCGAGCTCAGGTTGATCGGTATCGGCAGCACCGGAAGCCCTCTCGCGGACCTGCCGGTGTGGGATGACGCCGCGTTCGACCGCAAGAAGCAGGCGCGGGCGTTCGAAGACCTCGTCGGCATGGTGTCGGAGATCGACCACGGCGACGTGCAGGCAGTCGTCTTCATCGACGAGGCCCCCGACGTCGACGACGCGCAGGCGCGCGTGCTCGAGACGCTGACGAACCTGGACGCGGTGCGCCTCGCGGTCGCACTGGATCCCGGCGTGCTGACGCGCGCCTTCTCGGGATGGATAGGTGCGCTGCGCCGGAACCGGTCGTTGCTCGTTCTGCAGCCGGAGAGCCGCAGTGAGGTCGAGCAACTGGCGAACGTGAAGGTGAGGTTCCGACCCGGCCAGGAGTTCCCGCCGGGGCGCGGCGTGCTTCTCGGAGGTCGCAGCTGGGACCTCGTGCAGGTCGCCGGGCCGTGACCTTGACCCCTCATCACCGCATGGATAGATTTGCCAGGCTGCGACGAGGTGGGCCGAGGCCCGCATGGGCGAAGGGGAGGGACCAGATGGCTGAGCGCATCACAGTTACTTCGGGAGAACTGCGCGACACCGCCGGCGACATGCGCGCTGCCGCGGGCTCTATCCAGGACGAGCTGAATCGGATGCTGAGCCGGGTGCAGGCACTGACGTCGTCGTGGACGGGCCAAGCCGCCACGAGCTTCGATGGCTTCTACCAGCAGATGAACCAGGGCTGGGCGCAACTGAAGGAAGGCATGGAAGGCGTCTCGCAGATGCTCGACACCTCGGCGCAGTCCTACGACGAGACCGAAGCAGGCATCGCGGGTCAGTTCTCCGGTTAACCGGTAGCGCATCTCCACCTTCACGATGGCCGAGGTCGAGGTCGATGTCGCCGCGCTGCGGGCGATGGCCGGGCGTCTGAAAGGTCTGAAGGAAGCGTTCGAGTCCCAAGATGCTCTCGTGTCGGGGTCCGCGGATGCGTTCGGTTCTCCGGAGATCAGCGGCGCGTTGCAGGACTTCGCCGACAACTGGTCGGACGCGCGAAAAGAGCTCGGCCAGATGTTGGAGGAGGTCGCGGGGTACACCTTGATGGCGGCAGATGCCTACGCGGACAACGAAGGCGGACTCTCCGCGAGTATCGACAAGGCCGCAGCAGGTGGCGCGCGACGATCTAAGGAGCGGCCGTGACGAGGGACTGGTCACCACTTGCAGGTAGTGACCCGATACCCGGCGATCCGGATGCGATCGGGGCGCTCGTCCGTCGACTGACGTCTACATCCAACGGGATCAAGCGCCAGGCCGACCGTCTGCGAGGCCTGGATACGTCCGGATGGTGGAAGGGCCTCGCGGCGGACGCGTTCGTGAGGCGCCAAAGGAAACTGCCCCCGTTGCTGGACGATGTGGCACAACGTTACGACGAGGTCGCAGAAGCCTTGGGTGCATACCGCCCCGATCTCGAGACCGCGCAGGCCATGGCCCTCGAGGCGCTGTTCAAGGCCAAGGCCGCCGAGGCTGCGATCGAACGAGCCCAACAAGGGCTGATCGAGATGCAGCAGCACGAGTACGCGCAGAATGCGCGCGTGTCGTCATACAGCGCACAGCATCCGAAACAACCACCTATTCAGCCGGCGCCATGGGCGGGACCGAACTGGCACAGTGAGCTTCAGTACGCGCAGGAAGACATGGAGGCTGCTCGTGCGTTGCTCGATAACGCGCGCTCGCTGAGGGACGAAGCCGCAGGCCGCGCCGCCGGTCGGATCTCGAATGCTATCGACGACGCCTTGAAGAACGAGGGTGGGTTCTCCGCTTACGTAAAACGCAGGTGGAAGACGTTCACGGAGGAAGTGCTGCCGGTGATTGCGGGCATCGTCGAGTTCGCTGCCACCGTGCTGGCCGTCGCATCGCTCATCTTTCCGGTCCTTGCCCCCTTCGCGGTGATCGCAGGAGCGCTCGTGCTCGGCCTCTCTCTCCTCAAGGTCGCGACAGGCCAGGGGTCATGGGGCGACGTAGGCATGGCTGTGTTCGGGGTGGCCACCGGAGGACTGGGTCGCCTCGTCGGACGGTTCGCCAAGGCGGGCCGCGCCATCGCGGCAACGGGTCGGGCCACGGGAATAGCGTCATCCGGCATCCTTGGTCGCATCACGGCCACAACCGGACGCCTGGTGTCGGGTGCGGCCGCGAGATCGACCGCCGTCAAGCAGTTCAAGGTCGTTGCCGAGCATTACTCGAAGGGCTCCCGCGGATTCTTCCCGGCGGCGGACGAGTTCAGCAAGGCGGTCGAAGCGCTCAGGACCCCGCAACTCTTACGGGCGAGCACGGCCGAGAGGATTGCCGGTTTTCGGGGCCGGATCGACCCTGCCATCGCCGACTCCGTTCCGCACGTGGTCAGTCGCGGCGACATCGCACCTGTGGCGACCTTCTTGACGCGCGTAACCTTCGCCCGTTCCGCTTACAGCGCCGGAAAGGGTGTTCACGGTCAGGTGGAGAAATTCGTGACCGGCAGTCCTCAAGAACAAGCGCTTGACCGCGCGAAGGAACTCGATCCGATACCAGTAACGCAGTAGATGGCGAGGAAGACCTCGGCACTGGGGCGCAGCAGCCAGAAGTCGTCGAAGTCCATCGTCCTGCGGCCGTTCCGCGGCCCCCGCGGCTTCTTGACGAACGCGTCGATCGCGACCCACGACCGCGAGCTCGTCATCACGGATCACACTGGTCACGCACACCGGTTCGACCTCGATCACGGCGGGCCCTACCGGGTCGCTTTCGTGCGTGGCCGCCTGTGGATCGTCGAAGCTGACGGACGGGCGATCCTGGTGACCCGAGCTCACGTGTGGGACACGGGTGACCTGTGGGGTCCCCTCCTTACCCTCTTCGGGTGGCCCTTGGAGTTGGACGAAGAACCACCTCTTCGCCCGGACGGCGTGGTGATGCAGGACCGTCATCTCTGGGACCGGATACCTAAGGTCGCACTCGGGCCCTTGGTGGTCGCTCCTTTCCTCCTGCGATATGCGATCGAGTGGGAGTGGATGTCTCAGCCTGTCGCGTTCGCGCTGATGGGAGTGTCCGTCGTGGGCATCGTCGTCGTTGGATCCGCGCAGATCTGGGAGGCACGGACTTTCCAGAGGCAGCGGATCCGAAAGGCGGGATCCCGTTCCTACCTGGTCATCAACCAGCGGGGTGACTTCGCCGGTGAGCTGGATCTCCACCACGCGGAAGCGCTGCGTCTCGAGCAGATCGCGTTCGCTCCACCTATGGGGACGGAAGCTGGCGTCTTCGCCACCCCCGTCGACTCATCCGGAGAACCCGTGGGTCCGCGCCGAGAGCTGAGTCTGACACCCGCCGATCTTCTCGAGCTTGCGGAGGAAGCCGGTATCCCGCTCGAGTTGGCTCCGTTCGACCGGGTCGCCCGCGACAAGACCGTGGAGCTGAGGCCGTACGGGGACCGGGGCAACGTGAAGCTGTCCATCACGCCCGAGGAGGTCGTCATCACCGACCGCGGCGGACGCGTCCAGACGTTCCCCAGATCAGGTGACCAAGGTCCCGCTCGCGTTCTGCTTGCTTATCTCGGGTGGCGTCACGATCCCGCCTTGCTCGCCAAAGCGATGATCGTGGACGGCGCCGATCGAGTGATCCTGGAGACCCCGCTCGCGTGGTGGGCGGAGTCTGAAGGGATGAAGTCGCTGTTTTCTCTGGCTCGAACGCTCGAGGTACCGATGCAGCTGGTGGACGGAAGGTGGGGGCGCAACCGGCGGCCCGTCGCGCCTGGAGGTGTCCGCTATGTGGACCGGCCCCTCGCGTGGTACTCGATCTGGTTCGTGGGTTGCTTCCTCGTGATGTTCGCCGCTTCGTTCATCGTCTTCGCGATCCACGATCTCTTGTTCGAGCTACCAGACGGCTTCATGATCACCGTGGTGGCACTGGCCCTGGGGACCTTTTTCTTCGGGTTCGGCATAGCCGGCCTCAGGACGGGCAAGTTCCGCGTCTGGAGCCAGCGTGGCTGACGACGGGGGCCGTGTAGAGGCGCCGTCGCGTGCCGAGTCGGAGGGGGCGCGTCATTTTCGCCTCGCCGCGCCCGACAACTGGTTCACGCTGGACCTCGATCCGGCGACGTACCGCTCCAACATCAGAGCGATGATCGATGAGCGTATCCGTGAGGGACCGGAACACGCCGAGGCGCGCGAGGAACTGTTCGATCTGATGGAGCGCTTCACGTCCGACGCGATCGAGAACGGAGCGATCCAGGCATTCTTGTTATCCGGCGTCATCGGGGAGCGTCCCGTAGCGGCGTCGTTGATGTGCACCCTCGCGCCGACCCCCGAGCCTCCGGTTCTGCATGACGTGGCTAGCGGATTGAGACGCGCGGCGGGTCGCGGCACGCAGAACCACCACGACATCGTTCAGGTGGAGCTGCCGGCGGGTCCCGCGGTGCGAACGCGCGGCCGCCGGACCGGCGAGGTGCCCGTCGGCTCGGCGGGGTCGCCGATAGAGGTGGAGTCGCTGCAGTACGTCTTGGCCGTTCCCGGGCGAGATGCCCTCTTGTTGCTCAACTTCTCTACCCCCGACATCATGTTGAGCGACACGTACGTGGAGCTATTCGACGCGATGGCCGCGACGTTGAGCTGGGAGTACTGATGCCGGTCGGCGAAGGCTGGGATTTCACCGTGATGATTCCCGACGGCTGGTATCTGCGCGAGATCGACTGGTCCAAACGCGAGCAGGACATAGCTGCGTTCGTGGACGAGATGATCGCGAACGATCCGGACCTAGCCGGCCAACGGGCCGACATGATCGAGCGTTTCGAGGTCTTCTCCAAAGATGCGGATGACAAGATGGCCCTCATCGCGGCGATGCTGTGGGATACCTCCGGTGAGGTTCCTATCGCCGCGGACATCCGCATCCACGAGTCGTTGCGGGAGGCGCCCGAGACCATCGAGCGCGAGCTCGACCTGCTCCAGGAGATGGCGGGTCGCTCCGAGCCGGGAGACCTCGGACCCCGTGAGGTCCAGCTCGTCGACCTTCCCGCGGGGCGTGCCGTCCGCCTGCGTGTCCTGGCCGAGACCGAAGCGGATGCGAAAGGGGACACGATCGCGCTCGATGTGGTCCAGCACTGGGTACCCGTACCTGAGCGTGCCGAGATGATCGTGATCTCGTCGTCGACTCCGAACCTGGTGTTCGCCGACGACATCGTCAAGGCCTTCGACGCGGTCGCCGAGACCCTCGAGTTCCACGACACCGACTAGCGGCCCGCAAGCGGCGGAGCCAGGGGCGAGGCAGGAGTCGGGCGCCCGGCCCCCAATCTTCAATCCGAGGGTCTGTCGTGTCGATGGATAGCGAGGGGCCATCCCGACCGGGACCGTGGTGAAGGGCAGCAGAAGACGTGGCGATCCGATCGAAGCGACCATTCTCAGCAGGACGTCCCCGCGGTAAGGGGGGCGAGGACCTCGGTATCCCCGGTTACGTGGGGGCCGAGCTCCTCGGGCAAGGCGGGTTCGGGACCGTCTACAAGGCGCGCCAGGCTGCGTTCAACCGCGCCGTCGCGATCAAGGTTCTGGCCGCTCCGACGATCTCGGACGAGACCAGGGCGCGTTTCGAGCGCGAATGCCTCGCGATCGGCTCGCTGTCGGGCCACCCGCACATCGTCACGGTCTACGACTCCGGTATCACGAAGAACGGGCGCGCCTATATCGCGATGGACTTCCTGCCCGGCGGCTCGTTTGCGGAACGCTTGCGGCGCCACGGAGCGCTGGAGATGCACGACGCTGTCGAGGTCGGCATCAAGATCGCGGGTGCCGTCGAGACGGCGCACCGCGCGGGTGTCTTGCACCGCGATATCAAGCCCGAGAACCTGTTGCTCTCCGATTACGGGGAGCCGAAGCTCGCCGACTTCGGGGTCTCCACGGTGCCGGGCGCGTATCAGACCGCGACCGCGACGATCACCGGAACCGTCGCGCACGCGGCGCCCGAGGTGCTTAGCGGCCAGCGTGCTATGGAGCTATCCGATGTCTACGCGCTCGCCTCGACGCTGTTCCAGCTGATCGACGGCCGCCCTCCCTTCGTGCGGTCTGAAGACGAGCTCCTGCCCGCCACGATCGCTCGGATCCTGCGCGACCCGCCTCCCGACCTGCGCGCTGCGGGAGTTCCGGAGGCGGTTTGGCTCGAGCTCGAGAAAGCCCTGGCGAAGGATCCCGCACAACGTCACGCCAGCGCGGAAGAGCTCGGGACCGCTTTGCAGAGGGCCCTCGAGGCCGGCGGCAAGGTCGCTCCGAGCATCGTGTTGCCGGCTCCCGCGCCGGCCGGGAGGGCGGAGATGCCGGTTCCGGTGCCGCTGGCATCGCGGACCGCAGACCTCACACTGCGTCGGATAGCGGCCCCAGGTCCCGCGCGACCTGCGACCCGGACCGACCAACCGGAGCCATCACGTCGCGGTCGCTGGATCGCGGGTGCCGTCGCCGCGGTGCTGGTCGCGGGAGCCGCCGGAGGTCTCTTGCTGACGCGCGCCCCCGCCGTCGAACCCGAGGTTCCGTTCACCGGCAACGTCGTATCGGACTTCCGTGACGCCAAAGAGGCCGAGTTCCTCGACCGCGCCGTGCGGGCGCGTATGCAGGCGATCCGCCGCGAGCGACTCGCGGAGCTACGCCGGAAGCGGGCTCGCCTCGCACGCCAGCGCGCCCGCCGGGCTGCAGCGGCCGCCGCAGCTGCCGCTGCAGCTGCCGCTGCGGCGCAGGAAGAAGAGCCGATCTATTACCCGCCCGCGCCTAGCGAGCCGGAGCCGGAACCTCAGCCCCCGTCGAACAAGCAGCCCCCGCCGAACTGAGCGGAGAGCCGCTCGTTCGTCAGTGGGTATGCCTGCGCGTTCGGGACACCGCCTTCAGACACGCATGGCCCGGTTGGTTCGCCGGTCGCTCCTTGCGCGCCAACGCACGGTAGACGCCGGGTCTGTCGGTTGGTGGGTTGCCGAAGAACGGGTAGATGCGGTACCTACCGTCCTGGCGCGTGACTGCCCTGGCGACCTTGACCCACCTGGTGCCGCGTTTGCGCTGGATGATCACCGGGCGGTTCGCCTTACAGGCTTTGAAGCCGTCCGGGACCCTGATCTTTCCGCGCGCACGCAAGTAGACGCGATCCGCGACGTAATGGTCGATCAGAAGCCCGACGCTACGCTTGTGAGGTTGGACCACCAGGATGATCCGCGAGGCTGTGTCTGAGTTGCTTCCGTCGTCGGTGACGGAATGTTCGACGGTGTAGGAGTCACCTTTGCTGTATCGGTGAGTCGGGTTCTTCTCCCTCGACGAGGTCCCGTCACCGAAATCCCAACGATAGATCGTGATCTGTCCGTCGGCGTCGGTGCTCTTGGACGTGAACGTGCAAGTGAGGAGCTTGCAGCTATAGCTGAAGCCCGCGACGGGGGCAGTGTCGTTCGCGTTTACTGCGACGTTCTTCGACGTCTGATGAGACGCGCCCTGGTCGTCCACGATCGTCAACGTGACGTTGTATATACCTGCACTTTGGTACGTGTGAGTCGGATTCTGGTCCGGCGAGTTCGTACCGTCGCCGAAGTTCCATCCCCAGGTGGTGATCGTTCCGTCCCTGTCGGTGCTGGTGTCGGTGAACTGGCAGGTCAGGTCCTGGCACTGGAACGTGAAGTCTGCGTAGGGCGGCGAGTTGGCGGGGTTCCAGTTCGACATCGTGAACGAACTGCCGTTGTTCTGACCGACCCACCACGTCGCTTGCTCTGGGTGGTAGCTGGCGACATCCGGTTTGCCGTCGCCGGTGAAGTCTCCGCCGAGGTGCTGGGTCCAGTTCGTACCCTGCAGGTCGCCCCAGATACTCGTCGAGAAGGATGTCGCGCCACTGGTGAGGCTGACGTACCACGTCGACGTGGCACTCTGGAAGTTGGCGATATCGTCCCTGCCATCCAAGTCGTAGTCCGCGACCAGTGCCTCTGTCCAGCCGGTGGTCGGTGAAAGCGCGGCCCACCTGGCGGTGGTGAACGTGTTATCCGTTCGTGACTTGCTTACCCGCCACTCGCTTCCGTTCAGGAAGCTCGCAATGTCGTCTCGCCCGTCGGCGTTGAAGTCACCCGACCGCTTGCGTCCCCAACAGCAGTCGGGTGTGACAGTTGCCCACGTCGAGGTCGTGAAGGCGGAACCCGTTGATAGGTGGACTCGCCAGTTGTTATTGCCCGGGTTGAAGCTCGCGATGTCGTATTTCCCGTCGCCGTTGTAGTCGCCACCGACATGCGACCAGTTAGCGACCGACTGTGCCGCGGTCCAAGCGACAGAGGTCGGGAAGCTACTGCCCGATGAGATGTAGACCTGCCACTTCTCGGCCTCCTTGTGGTAGCCGGCGATGTCATCCAGGCCGTCGGCGTTGTAGTCGCCCGCGATGAAGGTCTGCCACGTCCAGCTGAGGTTTAGCTCGCGCCAGGTGGACACGGTGAACTTCGTCCCATCCGACACGGCGACGACGAACCGGTCGTTCCTGTATCCGAAGATGTCGTCTTTGCCGTCGCCGTTGTAATCGCCGACTACGTGGGTCCAGCCGTTGACAGATGCGTAGTCGGCCCAGTGGGTGAAGTTGAACCGCGTGCCGGTGGATAACCCGACGAGCCACGCCCCATTCGCCTTGTTGAAGCTTGCGATGTCTTGTTTGCCATCGCCGTTGAAATCGCCGGCGTAGCCGTCGCCGGTTATCGCGCTCTGCTGGGCCACCGCCGGAACGGCACCGACGATCAGCCCCTGAGCGATCAGCGAAACGACCGCGAGTGCCCCAGCGATCTTTCTTGTAGTCAATGTGCGCCCCCCTCGTCCCGCTTGCCCGGCGAGCCATTATCTTCCATTGCAGGAGCAGAAAGCGAGCAGAGCGAGCCGTCGGTCGTACTCGCACATCGGATCGAGCGCTACGGCTACGCGTCGTCCTCTCGCTTGCGCAGGTCTTCCTCCCGGCGCTTCAGATCGTCCTCCCACCGTTTGAGCTCGCGCGCCCGTTCGTCGAGGCCCGACATGAACTCCGGTGAGTCTTCGGGTCCTTTCGGCGCCGCCTTCAGCGGTCGCGGTGGGGGCCGGTACGGCTTGGCTCCGCCCGGGGTGAGGCTCGCGTTGGCCGGCCGTCCGAGCGCCAGCCATGCGATCGACCCGACGGTGGGCACGAAGATGACGACCAGCAGCCAGACGAACTTCGGCATGTTGCGTGTGAGCACCTCGTCGGTCGAGATGACGTCGAAGATGCAGAACACCCACAGCAAGAAGAGCGCCAACGCGACGAGGCCCCCGCCGTAGAACAACATGTGGCCCCAACGGGATTCGAACCCGTGCTACCGCCCATGTGATGGGTCGGCGTCATCCCAGGACGAAGCCTTTGTGGCCCCAACGGGATTCGAACCCGTGCTACCGCCTTGCCAGGGCGGTCGTTGGTCAGGACGACGCCCCTGGAACCGTGGCCCCAACGGGATTCGAACCCGTGCTACCGCCTTGAAAGGGCGGCGTCCTGACCAGGCTAGACGATGGGGCCTGAGAGCCGGATGCTACGACTCCTCTATCTCGACCCTCTCCAGGACGACGTCGGTCTTGGGCTTGTCCTGCGCCGCGGTCTCCACCGTCGCGATCCGGTCGACGACGTCCATCCCGTCGGCGACCTCGCCGAAGATCGTGTGCTTGCCGTTCAGCCACGGCGTCGGCTTTACCGTCACGAAGAACTGCGAGCCGTTCGTGTTCGGCCCCGCGTTCGCCATCGCCAGCAGTCCGGGCTTGTCGAACTTAGGACCGCCCGGCGGGCATTCGTCCTCGAAGCGGTAGCCGGGACCTCCCATACCGGTCCCCTCGGGATCCCCGCCCTGGATCATGAAGTCTGGGATGACGCGGTGGAAGATCGTGCCGTCGTACAGCGGCTCCGTCTTCCGTTGCCCGTCGCGCGCGTCTTTCCACTCCCTCTTCCCCTGGGCAAGGTCGACGAAGTTCGCGACGGTCGTCGGCGCGTGCTCCGGCATGAGCCGGACCGTGAAGGTGCCTTCGGATGTGACGAACTTAGCGGTGGTCGGCATATCTCTCCTATTCGCTGGGTGAGCTGGCGGTGACGGGCGACGTGGAGAACGCTTCTAGGGCCGCGTCGACGGACGATTCCAACGCTTTGACCTCGTCGATCGTTCGCATCAGTCCTTGTCCTGTCGCTCCGACTCGACCTTGCCCGAGTCGTCCACGACCTCTTCGCCGGAGTCGTCTAACTCGGTGCCCGCTTCGAACTCCTTGCCTGCGTCCGGCTGGTCGTAATCATCGTCGCTGTATTCGTAGCCGCAGTTGGGACACGTCGCGCGCAGGTTCTCTATCGGGGCGCCGCACTCGGGGCACGTCTCGCTGTCCGAGATCGTCTCGTCTTCCGTAGCCCGCTTTTCCTCCAGCTCCTCATCGACGACCCCGTCGGTTCCGCCGTCGTTGCCGTCCGACTCCTGTGGACCCTGCGAGCTGTCTTCCCGCTGCTCGTCCTCGCTCATCTTTCCCCCTTGTGAGCTGCTGTCTTGCCGACGTCACGGGCCATTGTCAAGCGGGCCCTTCAAGTGGGCCCCCAGGGACTCGAACCCTGCCCGCCGGATTAAAAGTCCGGAGCTCTACCAGATGAGCTAGGGGCCCTCCGGAGACGTGAGCCTAGCGGCCACTCTTGCCGGCCCTTACCTGCCGACTGGATAGTTAGGTGCGATATCCGCACCTAACTATCCAGTCGAGGCTGGCGACTGATTAGCGGTCGCGTGGGCGGGGCACCAGACGGTAGCCGACGTTGCGGATCGTCTCGATCAACGTCTCGTGCTCGGCCCCCAGCTTCGCGCGCAGGCGACGGATGTGGACGTCGACCGTGCGCGTGCCGCCGTAGTAGTCGTAACCCCACACCTCACGCAGCAACAGGTCGCGATCGCAGACGCGGCCCGGTCGTTGCGCGAGGAACTTCAACAACTCGAACTCCTTGTAGGTGAGATCAAGAGGGCGCCCCCGAACGTAGACCTGATAGTTGTCCGGGTTCACCGTCAGGTCGCCGACGCGCAGCACGGTCGCTTCACCGCCAAGGCCCGAGCGGCGCGCCGCCATCGCGAGGCGCGCCGATATCTCGCCGGTCCCCGCGCTCGAGAGCAGGAAGTCGTCGGCGCCAACCTCGAGCCGGAAGCGACCGACGCCGTCTTGGTCGACGACGACGACGATCGGCGGAAGCCCCGTCTCCCATGCGAGCGACAGTCTGCGCGTCGCCTCCTCCGCCGCATCGACGTCGTGGGTCGCGTCGATCAGGAGCAGATCCGGATGTGTCGGGATCAGATCCTCGGAACGCGTCGTCTTGAGCGGCGCATGAGCGACGAGATAAGGGGCGACGGGGAATGCCGGGAGGACGTCTCGTACATCCCGCGCGGTGTCGCTCAGTAGCAGGACCGTTATCGCCATCTCAACCCGTCCACCTGTTCGTTATCGGCAGGCGCCGGTCGCGGCCGAACGCTTTCGTCGTCACCTTCGGCCCCGGCGCTGCTTGGCGCCGCTTGTATTCGGCCCGATCGACCATCTCCGTGACTGCCTCGACGACACGGCGGTCGTAGCCCAGTGCGACGATGTCGTCGATCCCGGCGTCACGCTCGATGTATGCCTCGAGGATCGGGTCGAGCACGTCGTAGGGAGGAAGCGAGTCCGAGTCTTTCTGGTCCGGTCTCAGCTCCGCCGATGGTGGTTTCGTCAGCACGTTGAGCGGGATGTCCGGCCGAACCGAGTTGCGGTAGCGGGACAGCGCGTAGACCTCCGTCTTAAAGAGGTCTTTCAACAGCGCGAACCCACCGGCCATGTCGCCGTAGAGGGTGGCGTAGCCGCACGCCATCTCGGACTTGTTACCCGTCGCGATGACGAGGTGCCCGTAACGGTTCGAGGTCGTCATCAAGAGGTTCCCGCGCACCCGCGCCTGGAGGTTCTCCTCCGCCAGCCCGGGGTGCGAATCGCCGAACGCGTCGCGCAGGACGTCCAGGAACGCGTGGAACGGGGGCGTGATGGGAATCTCCAACATCTCGATGCCGAGGTTCGCCGCGAGTTGTTTGGAGTCGTCGACGGAGTGCGAGGACGAATACTCCGACGGCATCGTGATGCCGAGCACGTTGTCGGGCCCCAGCGCGTCGGCGGCGATCGTCGCCGTCAGCGTCGAGTCGATCCCCCCGGACAGCCCGACCACGACCTTGTCGAACCCGTTCTTGCGAACGTAATCCGCCAGGGCGAGTCGCAGGGCTTCGTAGATCTCCTGGGCATCGGGCAGCACCGGAGCGACCTCCGAGGTGCCGGTTCCATGGGCGTCTCGAAGCGTCACATCCAGATGCCTGACGCCCGCGAGCTCGCGCTCTCGGGCGGGCCCCGCAGGAACGTCGATCATCGCGAAGTGCTCGACGAACTGCGGGAAGCGAGCGACGACGTCACCCGACGAGTCGACGACGACCGACCCTCCGTCGAACACGAGCTCGTCTTGACCGCCGACCATGTTGACGTATGCGATCGAGCTCTTCGACCTGACGGCCCTGTCGGCCAGCAACTCGCACCGCTCCTCGAGCTTGTTCTTGTGGAACGGTGACGAGTTGATGTTCACGATCATCTGCGCACCTGCATCGCCCTGCGACACGAGAGGGCCGGTCGGGCTCCACGCGTCTTCGCAGACGCAGACGCCGATCACCCCCTGCGCGGTACGGATCAGGACGTGCTCCGAGCCCGAAGAGAAGTACCGCTGTTCGTCGAAGACGCCGTAGTTCGGGAGGAGCTGCTTGCGATAGACGGCGAGCACCTGGCCGTGCTGGCAGATACCGGCCGCGTTGAAGAGCTCCGCGCCGTCCGCGTCGACGAACCCGACGATCGCCAGGACGTCGCTCGTCGCGGCCGCCACCCGGTGGAGCGCCTCGGCATTCGCCCTGACGAACGCCTTCTTCATCAACAGGTCCTCCGGCGGATAGCCGGTGATCGCGAGCTCCGGCACGGCGACGACCTGGGCCCCCTCGTCTGCCGCTCGTGCGATCGCATCGACGACGCGAGCGCCATTGCCGGTCACGTCACCGACCACTTGATCGAGCTGCGCCAGAGCTACACGGAACATAAGGAAAGGGTAGCCGCGTAACTTTCGTGAAACGCGGCGACGCTAGGGTGCCGTGTCGGACTGGCATGCGGCGGCGGGTTGACATAGGAGCAACGCATGGAGAAACAGCAGGAT
Source organism: Actinomycetota bacterium (assembly GCA_035550975.1). Taxonomy (GTDB): domain Bacteria; phylum Actinomycetota; class CADDZG01; order CADDZG01; family WHSQ01; genus DASZOC01. The sequence goes on from DASZOC010000072.1 coordinate 22,652, forward strand.
TACGTGCTGAGGACGGTCGAAGAGCGCGGCATCCGGCTCGTGTGGCTGTGGTTCACCGACGTCCTGGGATCGCTGAAATCGTTCGCGGTCACCTCCGAAGAGCTCGAGCAAGCGTTCGACGAAGGCATCGGGTTCGACGGCTCCGCGATCGAAGGGTTCGCGCGGGTCCAGGAGTCGGACATGCTGGCACGCCCTGAGGCCGGCACGTTCCAGATCATGCCGGGCGCCGCCACCAATGGTGAAGGCGGAGTCGCTCGCATGTTCTGCGACATCTACACGCCGGACGGACGCCCGTTCTGGGGTGACCCGCGTTACGTGTTGAGGCGCAACCTCGAGAAAGCGTCCGAGCGCGGGTTCACTTTCTACGTCCATCCCGAGATGGAGTTCTTCCTCTTCAAGAGTGCAGACGACCCGTCCCCGATCGACCACGGCGGATACTTCGACCTCACGCCGCTGGACGTGACCCAGGAGCTCCGTCGCGACACGATCGGCGTCCTCGAGCGGATGGGGATCCCGGTCGAGTTCTCGCACCACGAGGTCGCGCCGTCCCAACACGAGATCGACCTGCGCCATGCGGACGCGCTGACGATGGCGGATTCGATCATGACCTTCCGTCTGGTCGTGAAGGAGATCGCCGCATCGCGCGGGATGTTCGCAAGCTTCATGCCGAAGCCGTCTACGGAGCTGCCCGGCAACGGCATGCACACTCATCTATCGGTGTTCGAGGGGGACCAGAACGCGTTCCACGACTCGAGCGACGAGTACCACCTGTCGAAAGTTGCGAAAGCGTTCATGGCGGGGCTGCTCGTGCACGCGCGCGAGATCACGGCCGTGACGAACCAGTGGGTCAATTCGTACAAGCGTCTCGTGACGGGCCGGGGGTATCCGGTGACGGAGGCTCCGGTGCACGTGTGTTGGGGACGCCACAATCGCTCGGCGCTGATCAGGGTCCCGATGTACAAGCCGCGCAAGGACCAGTCGACGCGGATCGAGCTGCGTTCACCCGACCCTGCCTGCAATCCCTACCTCGCCTTCTCGGTGATGTTGTCGGCGGGGCTCAAAGGGATCGACGAGGGCTACGACCTTCCGCCCGAAGCGACCGACAACATCTACGAGATGACCGAAGCCGAGCGTCGCGCGCGCGGCATCGTCCGGTTGCCCGACGACCTCAACGAGTCGCTCGCGGAGATGGAGCGCTCGGAGCTCGTTGCCGAGACGTTGGGCGAGCAGGTCTTCGAGTACCTGCTGCGCAACAAGCGCACGGAATGGGATCAGTACAAGGAGTACGTCTCGCCCTACGAGGTCGAGCGATACCTACCGATCCTGTAGCTAGTCCTTCTGCGTGACGGCGAGTCGCGTCGCGCCGACGAAGCGCGGCTTGTAGTAGTAGGGGTCCGAGATCGAGCTGATCTTGACGCCTCCACCCGCCGAGCTGGAGTGGATGAACTTGCCATCGCCGATGAAGATGCCTGCGTGACCTATACGACGGCTCGTGGTCTTGAAGAAGACGAGGTCACCCGGTTGGAGGTTCTTGATCTGCCAGACCCGCTTGTGGCCGTTGCGCCCCGCCAGGTAGAACTGGTCGATCGACGAGTGCGGGAGGTTCGCACCGTGCTCCTGGAACACCCAGCGGGTGAAGCCGGAGCAGTCGAAGCCGCTTCGGGGCGAGCTGCCGCCGTAGCTATAGCGGGTGCCGCGCACGCTGCGAGCGCGGTCTTCGACGTGCGCGCGCTGTTGGCGCCACTCCTCGTGGGAGTGGGCTTGCGCGGAAGGAACGGTGGCCGCGAGCGTGCCGAGTGCGACGCACAGTGCCGCCGCCGCCCGCGTCGAGTAAGCGTGCTTGTATGCCATCAGGAGAACACCTCCGTGTCTCTGCTTGCTTCGCAAGGCCCGCGCACCCGTCTAAGTGCCCGCAAACCAGGGGAGCCTTGCCCCGTGAACGGGAGCCAAGGTAGCCGCGGGCCCGTGACCTCGCCACCCTCGCAACCCTGAAAAGGTTCGGGAGATGTTTGTGGACGATGCAGAAGGAGTCCGGCGCCGAAGGGTCCCGTGCCGCCTGGAGAACGCGCTGCGTAGTCTGGGGTTAGACGATGAGTGATCCCCGCGCGCAGGCGCTCGCGCGCGTAAGCCGATCTCTGTCGGAGCTGGTCTCGTCCGACGACACGTTGAGGAAACGTCTCGAAGCGGACGAACCGCTCCCGTCGGGCGACGACTACCTGCAGATCATCAGGGGCGCGATCGAACGCGACGGTCTCGCGGAGTTGCGTCGAGAGAAGCGTCGCTGTGTCGCGGAGGTCGCGGCGCGCGATTCGAGCGGCGAGATCGGTCTCGAAGCCGTCGGCGGCGCGCTGACGGATCTGACCGACGCATGCCTCGTGGCGGCGCTGGATGCCACGGGAAGCAGCGAGGAGGTTGCGGTGATCGCCATGGGCAAGCTCGGGGCGCGCGAGCTCAATTACTACTCCGACATCGACCTGATGTTCGTCGCGCGCGACGACGTTGCGGCGGCAACCAAAGCGGCCGAGACGTTATTGAGGTCGCTCGGCTCGCATTCGCCGCAGGGGCAGGCGTTCATCATCGACACGAACCTCCGGCCCGAGGGCAAGAGCGGAGCGTTGGTCCGGTCTCTCGATGGCTTCATCGAGTACTACCGACGCTGGGCGAAACCGTGGGAGTTCCAGGCGCTGATCAAGGCACGTCACGTAGGTGGCGCGGGTGAGGTCGGGAGGCGCTTCATCGAGACCACGCGCGGGTACGTGTTCGCATCCGACATCTCGCAGGAGCGCGTCGCGCAAGTCAGGAAGATGAAACAACGCGTCGAGAGCCAGGCAACGCGCGTCGACCGCCGCTCGAAGGCGGAGGTGTCGGACGTGAAGCTCGGCCCCGGCGGTATCCGCGACGTGGAGTTCTCGGCCCAACTGCTGCAGCTCGTTCACGGTCCCGCTGACGAGAGCGTGCGTTCGTCGAACACACTCGAGGCGCTGCGATCGTTGACGGGCGGCGGTTACCTCGCGGACGACGACGGTGCCGGTCTGGAGGTCGCGTACACGTGGCTTCGGATGGTCGAGCACCGCCTCCAGCTGTGGCAAGAACGCCGCGTCCGTCACATCCCCGTCGCCGGGCCGGAGCTGGATCGATTGGGCCGCGCGATGGGATTCAGCGACGCGCCGGTCGCATCCGCGGGCGAGCGGTTCGACGCGCGCCATCGGGCGGTCCTGGCCGACGTACGTAGCCGCTTCGAGCGCTTGTTCTACCGACCGATGATCGAGTCGCTGGCAGATGCCGGAGGACCGCGCATGTCGGCCGAAGGGCTGCGCGAGCGGCTTGCGTTGCTCGGCTTCCGCGACGTGACCCGCGCCAGCAGGACACTCGAAGGTCTCGTCTCCGGGACCAGCCGCCGCGCGAAGTTGATGAGGGTCCTGACACCCGCGCTCCTTCGCTCTCTGGCGGATTCGCCGATGCCGGACGAAGGACTGTTCCATCTGCTGCGAGTGGGTGAGGCGGTCGAGGGCAGGCTCGACGCGTTCAGCGCCTTGCGCGAGAACCCGCCTGCCATCGCGTCGCTGGCAGCCGTGCTCGGAAGCGGACGCCTGCTCGGCGAGGTGCTGGCGCAGGTGCCGGAGGAGCTGGCGTCGATCGCGGCCCCCCAACCGCCCGCGCCGCGGGACCGCGACCGGATGATCCACGAGGCGCGTGCCTCTCTCGGCTGGCGCGAACCGCAGAACCGGCTCGACGGTCTGCGCCGGTTCAAGCGACGGGAGATGTTGCGGATATCGATCGCGGATATCGCCGGGCGGGTGGACCAGACGGAGGTCGGAACCGCACTCGCGGCCCTCGCCGATGCCTGTCTCGAGGCGGCCCTGGACGATCCGACCGAACCGTTCGTGGTGCTCGGGCTCGGCAAGCTCGGCGGCCGCGAGCTGAGTTACTCGTCCGACATCGACGTGATGTTCGTCCACGACGGCGATCCGCAGGTCGCGGAGAAGCGGGCCGAGTCCCTGCTGCGGTCGATCGGCGAGGTGACCCCGGAGGGGCAGGCATTCCGGATCGACGCCGACCTGCGTCCGGAGGGCAAGAAAGGGCCTCTGTCTCGGTCGGTGGGGTCGCTTGCGGAGTACTACGAGCGCTGGTCGGAGCCGTGGGAGCACCAAGCTTTGACGAAGGCGCGGGTCGCGGCGGGCGACGCCGAGCTAGGAGCCACCACGTTGGACACGATCGCGGGTGTCGCGTTCCCGGACGCGGTCCGGCCCGACATGCTCGCCCAGATCCGCCATCTGAAAGCGCGCATGGAGCGCGAGCGGATCCCGCGTGGCACCGACCCGCGCCGTCACCTCAAGCTGGGGCCGGGAGGGATGTCCGACATCGAGTTCGCGGTGCAGATCCAACAACTCGAACATGGGCACGACCTGCCGGGCCTGCGCACGCCGAACACGATGGAGGCGTTGGCGGCTGCGGGTGAAGCGGAGCTGATCGAGGCGGAGACGGCTGCGATCCTTCGGGATGCGTACGAGTTCCTCGCACGTCTGCGCAACCGCTATTTCTTGTTGGTCGGCCACCCGCGCGACTCGCTCGGCACGAAGCCTGAGGAGCTAGAAGCTCTCGGCATCTCCATGGGTTTCCGCGCGCAGCCACGCCAGGAACTAGAAGAGATGTATCTGCGGACGACGCGGCGCGTGAGGAAGCTGACGGAGCCGCTGATCTTCGGCTAGAGGACCGGCTTCGTTATGAGTAGCGCGAACAACACGGCCATCGCGACGAGCCCCGCGACCACCAGCAGGATCGACTTCCCGACCTGAAGGCCCTCCTTGCCCCCGCCGGCATTGATGACGACGAGCCCGGTCAGCCCCAGGATGACGAGGATAGGAAGGACGTATCTCACGGCAGCGCGGCGATGACTTCGTCCGTCGGTGGATTGTCCGACGAAGTCTTCGACGCGTACGAGTAACGGATGTCCCCGCCCTTCTCGGTGACGATGACCCCGCCCAGTTGTAACGGATCCTGTTTCGGCCGCGGCGTGACTCCATGGCCCGAGAGGAACGATCTCGCGGCGCGGATCCAGACGGGAGGGCCGAGGATCTGCCACATGGTTCCACGTTCGAACTCGAGAGCGCGGTAGGTCTCCTTCGTGTGATCGATCAGTACCGGGAAGGGGACCTGGAACTGCTCGCGGAAATCCGCGGCGGCTGCGGGCCAGCCCATCCCGACCGAAACGACCTCCGCGCCCCTACCTCGCACCTCGTCGTAACGTGCGCGCAACTGCGCGACATGCTCGCGGCAGAAAGGTCAGCCGTAGTGGCGCAGCCACGCCAGCACGACCGGCTGGTCCGCCCACAGATCACCTAACCGGTGCTCCTCCTCGAACGAATCCGGGAGCCGGACGTCGGCGATCGCGCTCAGGTCGGCCATGGAGCTGCATCTTAGGTGCACGAGAAAGGCCCCGCCGGAGCGGGGCCTTTCTCGAACCAAGACTGCCTAGATGTCGTAGTACAGGGCGAACTCGTGCGGGTGCGGACGGAGGCGCAGCTCGTCGACCTCGTGGACGCGCTTGTAGTCGATCCAGTGGTCGATCACGTCTTGCGTGAAGACGCCGCCTTCGAGGAGGTAGTCGTGGTCTGCTTCCAACGCGTCGAGGGCCTCGTCGAGGGATCCCGGCACCTGCGGCACGTTCGCGAGCTCCTCCGGCGGGAGCTCGTAGAGGTCCTTGTCTACCGGCTCCGGTGGCTCGGTCTTGTTCCGGACGCCGTCGAGGCCCGCCATCAACAGCGCGGAGAACGCGAGGTACGGGTTCGCCGATGGGTCGGGGCAGCGGAACTCGATGCGCTTGGATTTCGGTGACTTCGAATACAGCGGGATGCGAACCGCCGCCGATCGATTGCGCTGCGAGTACACGAGGTTCACCGGTGCCTCGTAGCCCGGGACGAGGCGTTTGTAGCTGTTCGTCGTCGGGGCACAGAGCGCGAGGAGCGAGGGCGCGTGCTCCAGGATGCCGCCGATGTACCAGCGAGCCGTCTCCGATAGTTGCGCGTAGCCGAGCTCGTCCCACATCAATGACTCGCCGTCTTTCCACAAGCTCTGGTGTACGTGCATGCCCGAGCCGTTGTCTTGGAAGATCGGTTTCGGCATGAACGTGATCGTCTTGCCGTGTCTGAAGCCGACGTTCTTGACGACGTACTTGAACAGCATCAACCGGTCGGCCATCTCGAGCAGAGGCGCGAAGCCGGTGTCGATCTCGCCCTGCCCCGCGGTACCGACCTCGTGGTGATGTACCTCTACCGGGATGCCGAGCTCGCGCAGCACGAGCGTCATCTCACTGCGGAGGTCCTGGTAGTGGTCCATCGGGGGGACCGGGAAGTAGCCCTCCTTGTAGCGCGGCTTGTAGCCGAGGTTCTTGCCGCCCTCCTCGGCCCCCGAGTTCCACACGCCTTCGACCGCGCCGATGTAGTGGTAGCTCGAGTGCTGGTTCTGATCGAAGCGGATGGAGTCGAAGATGTAGAACTCGGCCTCCGGTCCGAAGTAGGCGGTGTCGGCGATCCCCGTTCCGAGCAGGTAGTCCTGCGCCTTGCGCGCCACGTAACGCGGATCGCGCGTGTAGTGCTCGCCGGTCAGTGGGTCTTTGACGAACGCGTGAACGATCAGCGTCGGATGCTGGCGGAACGGGTCCATCACGGCGGTGTCGGCATCTGGGACCAGGATCATGTCCGACTCCTGGATCTCCTGGAACCCGCGGATCGACGACCCGTCGAACCCGAAACCTTCTTCGAACGCCTCTTCTGTGAACTCCTCGAACGGCATCGAGAAGTGCTGCATCAGGCCGGGTAGGTCGGAGAACCGGATGTCGACGAACTGGGCCCCGTTCTGCTGACCGAGCTTCAGCACGTCGGATGGACTGGCTGCCATTCATTCCCCTCCTGCTAGGCGTTTGCGGTGAAGTTAGCCGACAAGCTATTGCCGGGTCTTTTCGCGAGGGTTTCGGCGTTGTTACCGGCGGGTTACGGGACCGGCCACAGCTCCTATTCTTCGCGTTCTAGCCACGCGGACACCCGCTCGGCCTCGTCGCCGTAGGCGCGGGTGACGCCGTCGACGATCCATCGCTCGACCTTGCCTCCGTATAGCGGCACGCGCACCTTCACGTCGCCCGCGACGGTGCGCGTAGACGACTGTGCGGAACCGGCAACATCGATGACGCCCGACGCCGACAGCAGGTCGCGGCCGACCTCGGGTTGGATGACCCAGTCGCAGTGCGTCCGCTCGCGATTCCACGTCTCGTGCTGTACCCACGCCGGTTCGCCGTCGCCGAGGATCGAGCGGGCGACACCGGACACCTCCAGGGCGAGCACGCAACGGATCTCGCGGATCATCGTCCCGTCTGCTTGCTCGTGACGCGACAGGACCGTTCTGTCGTGGAGTCCCCCGATGTCTGTGAGGCTCGGCTGGAGGCTCGGATCGAGCAGGGCCTCGGCGAGCTCGCGGGGCGGGACCCCGAAGGAGTGGCTGACCTCGAATCGCATGAGCCGGCGAGGATAGCGGGACGATTGCCGCGAAACGTCGCCAGAGCCTGCCCTAGATCCAGTGGTCATGAAGGGCCGGCGTGGCGCGGGTGGAACCCTCAAGGATGAGAAAGATCACCGCGCTCGCCGCGCTCGGGCTCGTCATCCTGCTCGCCACCGGGGCGCTTGCGGCCGCGATCGAGTTCGTCGTGTCGCGCGCCGGCGACAACACGATCTATTTCACGTGGGACGCCGAACACCGGCGCATCACGGAGGCTTCGTCGTCGCGCCGCTTCACCGCCGACCAACAGGTGGAGCTGTTGACGCGCCTCACAGACCGGACGGGCGCGGTGGTTGCTCGCGGCGTGCTCAAGAACGTCTCGACGACGCAGCACTACCGGGTCCGGGGCCGCTTGGTGCAGCGCATCTACAGTGGGTCGGAGGTCTTCCGAGTGCGTAGGTCCACCACGATCCACCGGGTCCTGGCGCCGGGCGAGAAGGCGCGCGCGTCGTTCAGATATCGGATCCCCTCCGGCTCCTACTCGGTAAGGACCGACTTCGTCCAGAAATAGCATCGCCGCGTGAAGCGGGTTCTGCTCGTCGCCAACGCGCGGGCCGGTTCGGTCTCCCGTCGCACGAAGGACGTCATCGTCAAGGCTTTGTCGGCCGACTTCAAGATCGATGTCGCCGAGACGACATCGCGTGGTCACGCGACCGATCTGGCTCAGTCCGCCGTTGCCGACGGGTTCGACGCGGTCATCGCCTTCGGCGGCGACGGGACGGTGAACGAGGTCGCGCAGGATCTCGTGGCAACCGACGTCGCGCTTGGCATCATTCCGGGAGGAACGACGAACGTCATGGCGCGTTCACTCGGTATGCCGCTGGACCCGGTAGAGGCGACGGCGTTCGTTGCCGCGAAGCTGTCGTCGGGATCGAAGCGGCGCATCAACGTAGGCAGGATCGGCGTTCGTTATTTCCTCTTCTGTGCCGGGATGGGATTCGACGCCGAGGTGGTCCGGCGGGTGGAGGCGGATCCGGAGGGCAAGCGGCGCCACGCGAACTGGACCTTTCTCACGAAGGCGTTGCAGACCGCGTTCACGACCTACAGGGGGGCGGAAGCTGCGATCACGCTCGAGACAGACGGTTCGCAGCCGGACCGCGTCGTGTTCGTCATCGTCTGCAACGCGCGGCCGTTCACGTATTTCAAGCGCTTACCGGTGGATGCGTGTCCCGAGGCACGGCTCGAGAAAGGCCTCGACTTCCTCGCGCTAACGGAGCTTCACGGACGAACGATCCCGCGTATCGCCTGGTCGGTTCTGGTCAGCCGCTCCCATCCCGGCTGGAGGAACACGCGCTATCGCTCCGACGTCGCACACGGCTCGCTCAGGGCCACGCAGCCGATGCCGGTACAGGTCGACGGCGATTACATCGGGGAGATCGACCGCGCGATCGTCCGCCTGGTGCCGGACTCGCTCGACCTGCTCGTCTGATCGTCGGGAGAACGGCTGCGCAGCGCGTCGCTTACGATTGAGGAGCACCGTCTACCGATAGGAGTCCTCCCCACTCATGGCCATGCCGACCCGCGACCAGATCTCCGAGGTGCTGGGACAGATCCAGGACCCCGAGCTGCACCGCGGCCTGAACGAGCTCAACATGGTCCGCGGCATCGACATCGACGGAGCCGACGTGGCGGTGTTGATCGCGCTGACGATTCCCGGTTGTCCGTTGAAGGACTACTTCCACAGTGTCATCCCCGCAAAGCTGAAAGAGAGCTTCCCCGAGATCGGCGCGGTGAACGTCGAGCTGACGTCGATGACCGAGGAGGAACGGCAGGCGCTGATCGGCGGGTTGCGCAAGGAGACGCCGGCCCCCTTCGCGCGCAGCGATTCGCCGACGCAGGTGATAGCCGTCGGCTCGGGCAAGGGCGGGGTCGGGAAGTCGACCACCACCGTGAACCTGGCGGCGTCTCTGTCGAAGCTGGGGCACAGCGTGGGTCTGCTCGATGCCGACGTGTGGGGCTTCTCGATCCCGCGCATGCTCGGCATCCACGAGCGTCCGACCGTGATCGACGACATGATCATGCCGCCGGAGGTGTTCGGCGTGAAGGTCGTTTCCATCGGTCTGTTCACGACGGAGGACAACCCGGTCGTGTGGCGGGGGCCGATGCTGCACAAAGCCCTGCAGCAGTTCCTTTCCGACGTGCACTGGGACGAGCCGGATTACCTCCTGGTCGACCTGCCCCCCGGCACCGGCGACGTATCGATCTCGATCGCGCAGTTCCTCCCGGGCGCGTCCATGGTGGTCGTCACGACGCCGCAGGCGGTCTCCGAGAAGGTGGCGCAACGCGCCGGGTTCATGGCGGAGAAGACGGGTTTGAAGGTGGCGGGTGTCGTCGAGAACATGAGCTGGTTCAGGGGCGACGACGGAAAGCGGTATCGGTTGTTCGGCGAAGGCGGTGGTCAGAGCCTCGCCGATCGCCTGAACGTGCCGTTGCTCGGTCAGATCCCGATGGACCCCGAGCTGCGTGAGTTCGCCGACGCCGGCGCACCGATCGTGCTGCAGAATCCCGACAGCGACGTCGCGCAGGCGCTCGATCAGGCCGCCAAGGAGCTCGTGAACGTGTTGCCGCCGCGACCGAAACCCAGCAAGAGGATCTCGTTGCCCCTGGTGGGCGGTGCCATGGCCGGGAGTCATGCGCACTCGCACCATTCGTACCAGCACTAGCCGGGGAGGACCTCGCTGAAGATCTACACGAAGAAGGGCGACGACGGGACGACCGGGCTGCTCTACGGGGGCCGCGTCGCAAAGGACGATCGCCGCACCGAGGTGTACGGGACGCTCGACGAGACGGTTTCCGCGCTCGGGGTCGCGCGCGCGGGAGGTCTGGCCGCTCCGGTCGAAGAGGTCGTGGTCAGGATCCAGCGCGAGATGTTCGTCGTCGGCGCGCAGCTAGCGACGTCGGAGGAGAACCAGCACAAGCTCGAGACGGGTGTCTCGAAGATCGATCCCGAGATGACCGCGCGCCTCGAGCGCGACATCGACGCGCTCCTGGAGCTTCACCCCTTGCCCCAGGAGTTCGTCCTCCCGGGCGAGACCGCGGGCTCCGCGGGACTGGACCTCGCTCGGTCGACGATCCGTCGCGCGGAACGGCAGGCGGTCGCGATGGACAAGGAGGGTCTCATACCGGATCCGGAGATCCTGCGTTACCTGAACCGCGTGTCGGATCTGCTGTTCGTTCTGGCTCGTCACCACGAGGCAGAGGTCGGACGCAGCGCGAAACCGTCCCGCGAGCGCTGATGGGTCGGTTCCGGTTCTGTCCTCGTTGCGGAAACGAGCTCGAGCCCGCCGCGAACGACAGCGGCGCTTCCTGCGGTAACTGCGGCAAGACCTGGTATCACAACGCGGCGCCCACGGCCGGGTGCGTGATAGTCCGCGACGGCAAGGCATTGATAACGAAGCGCGCGCGCGACCCTGAGAAGGGCCGCTTCGACATACCCGGCGGGTTCCTGGATCCACACGAGGATCCCGTCACCGGCGTGCGCCGCGAGGTCGAAGAGGAGCTCGGCATGACCGTCGAGGTCACCTACGACGACCTCGTTCAGGCAGTGCCGCACAGATACGGCGAGGACGGTGACTGGACTCTCGCGATCGGGTTCATCGCGGCGCGCTCCTCGGGTGAGCCGGTGCCGGCCGACGACGTCGAGGAGGTCCGCTGGGTGACGGCCCATGAACTGGACTCGGTCGACTTCGCGTGGAACCACGATCGCGAGCTGGTCAGGAAGGCTCTGCGATCCTCCTGAGGGCCGCCGTCAGGTGGTTCTGTAGCGCGTTGTCTCCGAACGCCATGCTCATCTCGTAACGCAGCTCGTCACCTTCGAGAGTGAGGGTCCTTTCTTCGGCCTGAACGGCCTTCGCCGTCGGCGTTGGCTGCAGCGAATCGCTCTCGAGGTGAACCCGCTGGGCGTTCTGGTGGCCGTGCATCGTCTCGGCGAGCCCGAAGCTGTGCGCGATGACGACCTCGATCGAGCCATCCTGCTGTGGACGCCAGTAACCCATCTCGGCATGGAGCGCGCGGCCGTCGTCGGGCGACCACGTACGGGACGAGTACGCCATGACGGGTTTGCCTGCGTGCCAGAAGCGAAGCTCTTCTTCGTAGGTGAACTCTGCGATGGTCGGGTAGACACCTTTGCCCGACCCGCGCCACGTCCCCAACAGCCACTTGACGCCTTCGAGCGCCGGGTGAAGCTCCATCCAGCAAAGCTAGCGCGATTAGGGTCCGTTCATGGTTTGGCCGTTCAGTCCCGAACACGACGAGCTCCGCAGGTCGATCCGCACGTTCGTCGAGACCGAGCTGGCACCGCACGCGGCGCAGTGGGAGAAAGACAACTACTTCCCGGACTGGGTCTTCGGACGGATGGGCGAGCTGGGATTCCTCGGGCTCGCGTATCCGGAGACCTATGGCGGAGGCGGGGGTGACTACCTCTGCAACGTCGTCCTCGCTGAAGAGATGACGCGCTGCGGCTCGGGTGGGCTCGCGATGGCCGTCGCGGTCCAGACGGATATGGCCGTCCCTCCGGTGTTCAAGTTCGGGACGGAGGACCAGAAGCAGCGCTACCTCGTCCCGGCGCTGAGGGGCGAGAAGGTCTTCTGCCTCGGGATCACCGAGCCCGATGCGGGTTCGGACGTCCAGAACATCTCGACCACCGCCCAGAAGGTGGACGGCGGCTGGGTGGTGAACGGGCGCAAGATCTTCATCACGAACGGGAAGCGCGCCCACGCGATGACCCTCGTCGCAAAGACGGATCGTGAGGCCGGCCACCAGGGGATCTCGCTCTTCATCGTGGACACCGATGCCCCCGGCTACAAGGTCGAACGGACGCTCGACAAGGTCGGGATGCATGCATCGGATACCGGCGAGATCTCTTTCACCGACATGCTCTTGCCCGAAGACGCATTGCTCGGGAACGAGGGCGAAGGCTTCTACAACATCTCTTGGGAGCTCCAGGGAGAGCGGTTGATCGGCGCGGCGGGGTCGATAGAAGGAGCGCGGCGCGCGCTGGAGGCGGCGATCGCCTACGCGTTGCAACGTGAGACGTTCGGCAAACCCATCGCGAAGCACCAGGTCATCCGCCACGAGCTTGCCGACATGGCAACGGAGGTCGAGGCTGCGCAGCAACTCGTCTACGACGCCGCGGTGAAGGTGGCTCGGGGTGAGTACCCGGTTCGAGAGATCTCGATGGCGAAGCTGCTCACGGGTGAGGTCGCGTGGAAGACGGCCGACCGCGCGCTGCAGATATTCGGTGGCTACGGCTACTCGATGGAGGTGCCTATCCAGCGGGGGTGGCGGGATTCGCGGCTGATCCGGATCGGCGGCGGCACGGACGAGGTCATGCGTGAGGTGATCGGCCGGATGGAGGGCCTGTGAAACCGGACGCGGCGCGAACTCTCTCCGCCCACGCCGACCTGTTCGCGCCGGAGCACGAGGAGCTCCGGGCGCAGGTGCGCTCGTTCGTCGACAAGGAGCTGCTTCCGCACGCGCAGGAATGGGAAGCCGCCGAGGCGTTCCCGCGCGAGGTCTTCAAGCGCGTCGGCGACCTTGGTTTCTTCGGGCTGAAGTACCCCGAGGACGTCGGAGGCTCGGGTCCCGACTATGTCGCCGATGCCGTGGTGACCGAGGAGCTCGCGCGTTGTGGGTCGGCCGGGGTCTCCGCGTCCCTCGGCGGCCACAAGGACCTCGCGACGTTGTACGTGTCGAGCTTCGGCACTCCCGAGCAGCACAAACGCTGGCTGACCCCCGCGATCGCGGGCGACGTCGTCGGCGGGTTGGCGGTGACCGAGCCGGACGCGGGCTCGGACGTCGCCGCGATCACCACGAGTGCGAGGCGGGACGGCGACGACTGGGTCATCAACGGCTCGAAGATGTTCATCACGAACGGGGCGTGGGCGGACTTCGTCGTCGTCGCTGCGAAGACGGACGCAGACAAAGGCTACGCCGGCATCACGCTGTTCGTCGTCGACACCGATGCCGCCGGGTTCACGTCGCGGCGGATGCCGATGCTCGGGTGGCGGACGGGGCAAACCGGCGAGCTGACGTTCGCCGACGTCCGCGTCCCGGACGGCAACCGGCTAGGCGACGAAGGCTCCGGCTTCTACGCGATCATGCAGAACTTCGCGTGGGAGCGGTTGATCATGGCGCTTGCGCAGGTGGCGGGGGCGCAGCTCACCTACGAGCTGGCGAAGGCGTACGCCCTGGACCGAACCGCCTTCAAGAGACCGATCGGCAAGTTCCAGGTGTGGAGGCATCGTTTCGCGGACATGGCGACGCGGATCGAGGCGGGCCGCGCCCTGACCTACAGCGCGCTCCGCAAGTACGTCGCCGGCGAGAATCCGATCAAGGAAGTGGCGATGGCGAAGTACTACACGTCCGAGGTCGCGTTCCACGTCGCCGACGAATGCGTACAGGTGCACGGCGGCTACGGCTACATGATGGAGTTCCCGGCGCAGCGGGCGTGGCGCGACGCGCGCCTGGGCCCGATCGGCGGCGGCACGTCCGAGATCATGAAAGAGATAATCGGCAAAACGCTAGGCCTCTGACAAATTCTTCTTGGTCACCCGGGCTTAGCCCGCGTTTTAGGAAAGATTCGGCGGGGTTACGCGGATGATGCCGGCCAGCTCGCGCCCCAGGCTCGTCGCGCCTTGATCGGTCTCGATCGTCATCGGGCCCTCGCGCGGCGCGACGTCTTTCACCGCTATCTCGGCCCCGGGCCGGATGCCGATCTGATCGAGATACGGCAGCACGTCTTCTTTGATCTCCGAGATCTGCGCGACTACACCGTGCTCGCCCGCGTCGAGGTCGCTCAGTCTCGTCAGCTCGCGCAGGTCGATCGGGCAGATCGGGTGCCCGTGTGGGCAGTAGTCGGGGTAGTCGAGCGACCGTGCCATCGCTTCTTCGACGCGAGCAGAGATCGCGTGCTCGATCTTGTGGGCTTCCCCATGGACCTCGTACCAGGCCATGTTCAGCTTCTCGACAAGCAGGCATTCGACCAGGCGGTGCTTGCGCAGCATCGTGTGGGCAAGCCGGCGCCCGTCGGGGGTCAACGTGATCGCACCACCGGCCTCGCGGGTCAGGTATCCCTCGGACGCGAGACGCGTGAGCATCTCGGACGCCGACGGCAGCGACACGCCGAGGATCCGGGCGAGGATCGTCGCGGTGGTCCGTTCGCCGTCCTCCTCGAGGCGTTTGACCTCCTCCAGGTAGTCCTCGACCCCTCTCACGAGCGCGATCCTACCGACCGCTAACGAACCGACACCGCCCGTGAGCAGGGCTTTTGTCCCCGACCGGGAAAAGATAGGTGTGCTACCGTCCCTCTTCGTGTCACAGCGGCATCGACCTCGGGCGGCCCGCGTGGGAGCCGCCGCAGCCCTCTTCCTCGCGGCGCTGACACCTATCTTCACCGGGTCGGCTTCGGGGGCGGAGTCCATCAGCGACCTCAAGGCGCGTATGGCCGCGGTCCAAGCGCACCTCGACAACGCGACGCTCGAGATCGAGAACCTCGAGGACAGGTTGGAGCACGCGGACCATCGCGTCCACGACATCGAGGAGCGCATCAAGAAGCTAGAAGCGCGTGACGACCGCCTCGAGGCCGAGGTGATCGAACGAGCCAAGGTGCTCTACATGTCGGGGCGCGGGGACGTCCTCGAGGTCCTGTTCGGATCGAACTCGATCGCGGAGCTTTCGGATGCCACCGAGATGCTGTCGCAACTGAACCTCGACGACTCGGGCGTCTTCATCGAGCTAGCGCGCTCGCGTGCCGAGATGGTGCACCTGCAGAACGAACTGATCGGCGAGCGCAAGGAGCTGCGCGAGTCATACGAGGAGCTCAAGCAGGAGCATAAGAAACAGCAGGCGCTGTTCGATTCGATCGCGGCCGACTACGAGAGCGTGATGGATCGTCAGGCACCGTCGGCTCCCTCAGCGGCGCGTATCCGCGGCAGCGGCGGGATGTTCTGCCCCGTTGCCGGGCCGACGTCGTTCGTCGACTCCTGGGGCGCCCCCCGATCGGGGCATACCCACCAGGGCGTCGACATGATGGGTAGCTACGGGACGCCGCTGGTCGCGATCGTGTCCGGGACCATCACTTATGCGGCCTACGACGGGTCCGGCGGGAACATGATCTTCCTCTCCGGTGACGACGGCAATCAGTACTGGTACATGCACAACCAACAGAACTTCGTATCGGGCGGCCATGTCTCCGCGGGCCAGACGATCGCGTCACTCGGCGACACGGGGAACGCGGCCGGAACCCCGCACCTCCACTTCGAGTACCACCCGGGCGGCGGGAGCGCGGTGAACCCCTACCCGCTCGTCGCGTCCCTCTGCTAGAG
>DASZOC010000073.1:0-8343 GCA_035550975.1 Actinomycetota bacterium
GCCGTGGCCGACGACGAGATCATCGAGTCCTAGGAGGCGAAGCTGGTGAAGGTTCTGGTTACGGGTGCGGCGGGGTTCATCGGGTCACATCTGGTCGACCGGCTCCTGGAGCAGGGTGAGGAGGTCGTGGGATTCGACGACCTCTCGTCGGGGACGATGGCGAACCTGCACGATGCGCGCTCTTCACGTGTCGGGAAGTTCTCGTTCCAGCGCGGCGACATCACGTCGAACCTCCTCGCCGACGTGATCAAGCGGCAGAAACCGGAGGTCGTGTTCCATCTCGCGGCCCAGGTTGACGTGCGCAAGTCGGTCAGCGACCCGATCCACGACGCGATGATCAACATCATCGGGACGGTCAACCTGCTGCACGCCGCGACCGAGGCCGGCGTCCGCAAGGTCGTGTTCACGTCGTCCGGCGGCTGCATCTACGGCGAGCCCGACGAGGGGCGGCTCCCGGTGACCGAGGACCAGGTCTATCTGCCCGAGGCGATGCCGGAGTCGCCCTACGGGGTCTCGAAGAAGGTCGTCCTCGACTACCTCCGTTATTTCAAAGCGGTCCAGGGCCTGGACTACACGGCGCTGGCGCTTTCGAACGTCTACGGACCACGCCAGGAACCTGCGTCCGAGGTAGGCCTCGAAGGGCAGGTCGTGGCGATCTTCTCGCGCAAGATGCTCGGGGGGAGGCCGTGCACGATCTACGGTGACGGCACCCAGACGCGCGACTTCGTCTACGTCGAGGACGTCGTGTCGGCATTCGTCGCGGCGCGCGACCGCGGCAGCGGTGAACTCGTCAACATCGGCAGTGGCGCGGAGCTGTCGGTCAACGAGCTCTACTCACGGCTGGCCGAGCTTACGGAGGCGCGCTTCGACCCCGTCTACGCGCCGGCGCGGCCCGGCGAGCTACAGAGGATCGTCGTGGACCCGTCGAAGGCCGGCGTGGTCCTCGGGTGGGCGCCGACGGTGCCGCTGGCGGAGGGGCTCAAGCACACCGTCGCCTGGTTCCGTTCGGCGTAGCTCCGGCGCCTAGTCCCTGTATCGCTCCGTGAGGGGCTCGGGGCCCGCGATGCCCTGGAACGACCGCCTGAACTCGTTGACGACCGCCTGGGACACCTGCTCGCACGGCTGCGACACACCCCACGCGGTCAGCACGAGGTTCGTCTCTTCGTCCTCGAACTGCGTCCACGGCGTCGCGACGGTCGCCAGGGGCTCGTCTTTGACCGCGAGCTCGACGTCCGAGACCACGTCCTCGGGCGCCTCGGGGTTGTAATAGATGACGATCTGGCCGTGCTCGAGGTTGTGCACCACGCCCTCCGGTGGCGCCTCGGTCGCCTCCTCGTAGAAGCCCGGGCGCACCGGTCCGAGCCCGGCTTCGTTGTAGTGGGGGCCGGACGTCGGCGGGTTGGTGGTGTAGGGCTCGTGCGGCGCGCCGACATCGATGTGGTCCGCCCCCTGAATCTCTTGCTCCTGGACGTCCCCGCAGTTGGCTTCCGCCTCCGCGACGCCGTAGTTCTCGATCTGCTGCGTGATCCGGTTGCGGTCGCTGATCACCAGCGCGACGACGCCGGCGGCAACGGCGAGCGCCATGATCGTCGTGATCAGGTTCCTCCGGCGGTGCGCCTTCTTCAGCGCGTCTTTCTTGCGCTCCTCCGCGAGACGCCTGCGTTGCTTGTCTTCCAGCTTCTTGCTGGTTCGCTGCTCCGGGTCGCTCACGGGGCGAGAGGCTATCAGGGGGCGTTCGCAACTTAGGCTCCGCAGCGAACGGTCCGCGAAGAGGAGCCAGTGGAGTTCTCAGACGTCGCGCGCAAGCGCCGCATGGTGCGCAACTACTCCGCGGAACCCGTCGCGCCGGAGCTGGTGCGTCGCATGGTCGATATCGCGCGGAAGGCGCCGAGCGCAGGCTTCTCGCAGGGCCATTACTTCGTCGTCGTCACCGACGCCGAGACGCGTCGTTCGATCGCGCGTCTGGCCGACGAGCCGTCGTACGTCGCGGCGGGACTGGACGCGTGGATCTCGTCTGCGCCCCTGCACATCGCGGTGTGCGTGCGCGAGGCGGACTATCACGAGCGATACCGGGAGCCGGACAAGCTCGGCGACGACGGTCGTGAGATCGAATGGCCGGTTCCGTACTGGTGGGTGGATTCCGGCGGCGCGTTGATGCTTCTGTTGCTGGCCGCGGTCGACTGCGGCCTTGCTGCCGGCTTCTGCGGTTTCCACCGGCTGGAGGGGCTGCGGGAGCTGCTGGGTATCCCGGCCGACGTGACCCCGATAGGGGTGGTGACGATCGGCCATCCCGCGCCGGACCGCCGCTCCGGGTCGCTGGCGCGGGGATGGAAAGCGGCGGAGCAGGTCGTCTTCGAAGGCCGCTGGGGAACGCCGCTGCGCGCGCCGCGTTAGCGGAACAGGTCGTCGCCGGAAGGACGAACGATCTGTCTAGCAGCGGCTCTCGCGGGGGTGAAAGCGACACCGCGAACGAGGGCGGCGCATATGCCTCCCGCCTTGCCCATCACGAGCTCTGCGGCACCCGCGAGCTCGTCCGCGACGCAGATGCGGGTCGCGTGCAGTTGCCTGCCCTGCGTATCGGTGGTGCCGCGGTAGTCGATGAAAGGGTCGAGCCCGGCGATGCCGATCGCGACATCCGTCTGCCCGATGCGCCACGCGCGCCCGAAGGTGTCGGAGATGACGACGGCGACCTCCACGCCGGCCTGGTGGGCGATGCGCGCTCTGATCGACCGTGCGGACGCGTCCGGGTCGAGCGGCAGCAGAACGACGTGGTCCGGTTCGACGTTCGAAGAGTCGACCCCCGCGTTCGCGCACACGAAACCGTGCCGCGTCTCGCTGATCACGAGGTCGCCCGAACGCCGCAGGACCCGCGTGGACTCCGACGCGATCACGGCAGGTTTGTCCACCGCCGGCGCGATGCGTCCTTCCGCCTTCGACACGACCTTCTGCGTCACGACGACCACGTCGCCTCGCTCCATAGGGGGCGCGGCAGCCACGATCGCCGCCGCGACGTCGTCTCCCGCCCGGATCTCCGGCACTCCCACGACGGGGATGATCGTCACGGGGTTCACGTGAGCAACTCCCGTGCCAGACGCGCCGATGCGTCCTCGTCCACCATCAACGTGTCCGCGGTCACGACCTGCATGTCCGCGCCTTCGAGCTTCGACGCCTGGTCGGGATCGCACGCGTCGATGACGAACCGGTCGATGAAGTCTTCGTACATGAGCGCAACGGCGCCCGCGCTCGACTCGCGTCCGGTGGCGGCGAGCAAGCGCGCCGCGGGTCCCTTGATCGCGCGGCCCCGGACGATCGGGGACACCGCGGTGACGTGCGGATGAACCCGCAATGCAGCGCGTATCCCGCGAACCCCGAGGATGGGGCCGATCGACAACAACGGGTTCGACGGGCACAGGATCACCCGGTCGGCGTCCTCGATCGCGCGCAGGACGGCGGGGGCCGGAGTCGCGTCGCGGATCCCGGCGACCCGTACCTCCGTCACCTCCGGTTCGCATCGCTCCTTGACGAAGTACTCCTGGAACTCGAGCGTCCGTCCATCGGCGGTGATCAGCCGGGTTGCCACGGGATCGTCGGTCATCGGGATGATCGTCGCCGCAACGCCGAAGCGAGCCCCGATCTCGCGGGTGGCCTCCGAGAGCGTCGCGCCGGAGCGCAGCGCCTCGGTGCGGAACAGACAGGTCGCGAGATCCTTGTCCCCGAGCGTGAACCACGTGTCGTGCCCCAGGTTGCTTAGCGCGCCGAGGACCTCGAAGGAGTCGTTCGCGATGCCCCACCCGCGCGTTCGATCCGCGACACCGGCGAGCCAGTAGGTGACGATGTCGACATCAGGTGAGATATGTAGTCCGTACATGCAAGCGTCGTCGGCGGTGTTGACGACGGCCGTCAGCTCGCTACCGAGGTGACGTTGCAGCCCGACGAGCAGTTTCGCTCCGCCTACGCCACCAGCCAACGCCACGACTCTCACGGGACGAGGAGTGTAGTGCGGCAAATACACTGCGGCTATGGATCGACTCGGCGTCTTGAGCCGGCGCGCGTCGGGAGGCGACCGCCTGGAAGACGCCGAGGTGCGCGATCTGGCTCGCGCCGCGCTGAAGGACCCTCGCGTCGTCACGGATGCAGCGCGCCGCCTTCGGGACGAGACCCGCGGTGCGCGGATCACGTACTCGCGCAAGGTCTTCATCCCTTTGACGAAGCTGTGCCGCGACTCGTGCGGATATTGCACGTTCGCTCATCCGCCGCGGCCCGGCGAGCACGCGTTCCTGACGATCGAAGAGGTGCTCGATATAGCGCGCGCGGGCGAGGCGGCGGGTTGCGCGGAGGCACTGTTCACGTTGGGCGACAAGCCCGAGCGCAAGTGGCCGGAAGCTCGGGCCGAGCTCGAAGAACTGGGGTACGCGTCGACGATCGAGTACCTGGTCGCCGCCTGCAGTGCGGTCCTCACGGAAACCGGGCTGTTGCCACACGCGAATCCGGGTGCGCTGACGTTCGACGAAGCGGTCGCGCTGCGGAGCGTGACCGTCAGCCAGGGGACGATGCTCGAGACCTTGTCGGAACGTCTCCTCCAGCGGGGGAATGCCCATTTCGCGGCCCCCGACAAGAAGCCGTCGGTCAGGTTGGCAACGCTGGAGGCGGCCGGGCGTGCCCGCGTCCCGTTCACGACGGGGATCCTCGTGGGGATCGGCGAGACCTACGACGAACGCATCGACGCGCTGCTCGCGATCCGAACGGCGCACGAGGCACATGGCCACATCCAAGAGGTCATCGTGCAGAACTTCCGCGCGAAGCCGGACACGCTGATGGCGCGTCATCCCGATGCCGCGATCGCCGACATGCGCCTTGGCATCGCCCTGGCGCGTCTGATCCTGCCCCCAGAGGTCGCGGTGCAGGCGCCGCCTAACCTGACCCCGGAGGAGTACGGGTCGTACGTGTCGTGCGGCCTGGACGACTGGGGAGGCGTGTCGCCCGTGACGCCCGACCACGTCAATCCCGAACGGCCGTGGCCGAAGATCGACGAGCTCCGCGCGGTGACGGAGGGACACGGGTTCGCCCTCGCGGAGCGACTGGCGGCATACCCGTGTTTCGTCGACACGCCGGTCGCGCGCGACCGTTGGGTGGATCCATCGCTGCACGCACGCGTCCTGGACCTCACCGACGCGGAAGGTTTCCGACGGCCCGACGATGCCTGGTACGCCGGGGTCGACGTCGCGCCTCCCGAGAGCGCGACCATCGCGCTGGAGGCCGCCGCCGCCGGAGCATGGCGCGTACCCGGGCGCGCGACCCGGTCGCGGATCGCTCGCATCCTGGATCGCGCCCTCGACGGTATCGAGCCGGCGGAGAGCGAGATCGCCGACCTGTTCACGGCGAGGGGGCCGGAGACCGAGCGTCTTTATGCGGTTGCCGACGAGCTCAGGAGAGAAACCGTCGGCGACGAGGTGACGTATGTCGTCAACCGCAACATCAACTACACCAACATGTGCTACTTCCGGTGCGGGTTCTGCGCGTTCTCGAAGGGGCCGAAGTCGTTGAACCTGCGGGGTGCGCCGTATCTCCTGACGCCGGAAGAGGTGGCGAAGCGCGCGAGGGAAGCGTGGGACAAAGGTGCGACCGAAGTGTGCATGCAAGGTGGGATCCACCATTCGTTCACCGGCGAGGACTATGTCGCGTATCTGAACGCGGTCAAGGAGGCGGTGCCCGAGATGCACGTCCACGCTTTCACCGCGCTCGAGGTGTTCCAGGGCGCGCAGACGAGCGACACGACCGTCGAGCGTTTCCTAGCGCGGCTTCGCGACGCAGGGCTCGCGACGCTTCCGGGGACCGCCGCCGAGATCCTCGACGACCGCATCAGGGCGATCATCTGCCCCGACAAGATCACGACGGAGCAGTGGTGCGACGTCCACCGGGTGGCACATTCGCTCGGGCTGCGCTCTAACGCGACGATCATGTTCGGCACGGTGGAGGGGCCGGTCCACTGGGCGCGACACCTGGTCGTCGTGCGCGAGCTGCACCGAGACATCGCGGATCACAACGGCGGATTGTTCGAGTTCGTGCCGCTGCCTTTCGTGCACATGGCAGCGCCGATCTACCTGAAGGGCAGAGCGCGCCGAGGCCCGACCTTCGAGGAGACCCTGAAGATGCATGCGGTTGCGCGGATCGCGCTTCACGGACACATACCGAACGTCCAGGTGTCGTGGGTGAAGCTCGGCGTGGAGGGGACGAAGCTCGCGCTCCGCGCCGGCGCGAACGACGTCGGGGGGACCCTGATGAACGAGAACATCTCCAGAGCAGCCGGTGCCGACCACGGCCAGGAGCTCGACCCCGCGGCGATGGAGCGCCTGATCCGTTCCGTCGGTCGTATCCCGCGCAGGCGCACGACCCTGTACGACTCCGCAATCGTCTGACGAGACCAACTAACCTCCCTCCGACCATGGCGATGCCCATCCCCGCAGACACGCGCCCAGAAGAGACCGCAGCCGAGGCCACACAGCCGACGGTGCTGGCGATCGTCGTGACGCACGACGGTCGCCCGTGGCTGACGCAGTGCCTCGTCGCGCTGAACGCCCAGACCTACGAGTCGCTCGACATCCTCGTCGTCGACGACGCTTCTCCGGTCGAAGAGGGCCTTCCCTCGCTCAAGCGCGTCGCGAAACGGCATCTGCGTCGGCGTCGGTGGGCGTACCTGCGGGCGCCGCGGTCGCTCGGCTACGGCGGGGCGATCAATTGGGCGCTGTCACGTGTCCGTACCGAGGCGGAGCTGTTGCTGTTCATCCACGACGACGCCGCTCTCACGCCCGATTCCGTCGAGAAGATGGTTCGCCGGATCCACGACGATCCCGACACCGCGATCGTCGGACCGAAGGTGGTTGCTTGGGACGATCCGGCGCGCCTCGAGGAAGTGGGCATGGCGGCGGACAGGTTCGGTTATCCGTACAAGGGTTTGGAAGCGGGCGAGATCGACCTCGGGCAACACGACGTCTCCCAAGAGGTCTTCTTCGTGACCTCGACCTGCATGCTGATCAGACACGACGTCTTCCGGCAGATCCGCGGGTGGGACGCGCGCATGCGGGCGTTCTCGGAGGACCTCGACCTCTGCTGGCGGGCGCGCCTCAGTGGCTATTCCGTCCGCGTTGAGCCCGCGGCGCGCGCGCGGCATGCCATCGCGCTGGCCCGGGGGCAGAGATCGTCGCGGTGGGCTCCGGCGCGCTACTACATCCGGCGCAACCGCTTCCGCTCCTTGATGAAGAACGCGGCCGGCACCAGGTTGGTGTTCCTGTTGCCCCAGCTCGTCTTCGTGACGATCGTCGAGATGCTGGGCTTCATCGTCCTCCGCCAACCCGGCGAGATCATCAACCTGGGGCGGGCCATGGGGTGGAACCTCGTCAACGGTCCGCAGACGATCGCCGAGCGGGCGAAGGTCCAGCGGGCGCGCAAGCTGCCGGACCGCCGGCTTCGGAGGCTCACGGTCCGCCAATCGACGCGGGTGCGCGCCTACGCGGGCAACCAGGCAGGCAGGTTGGAAGAAGCGTGGGGGCGTCGCGTCGCCGCTTTCGCCCGGCGGCGGGAGTGGCTGGTGTCGCTGTCACCGCACGCCGCCGGCATCGCGGTCGCGATAGCGGTCGCGGGGCTTGCTGCGCTCTTGCTCGGTTTCAGGCATTTCCTGTGGGCACCGCAAGCTGCCGTGGGGGAGCTGTTGCCCTATCCCGACAGGGCGACCGCGCTGTTCCGTGCGTGGGCATCGCCGTGGCACGGCACGGGGCTCGGGCAGCCGGGGCCCGCTGCGCCGGCTCTCGCTCTCCTGGGCCTCGTCCCGATGCTCACGTTCGGGTCCGTCGGAGCAGCCCAGAAGGTGCTCGTGGTCGGGCTCGGCCTCATCGCTTTCGTAGGTGCGTACCAGCTGATCTCGGACGTGGCAGATCGGCGGGCGCGCCTCGTCAGCGGTTTCGCATACGCGCTCGGTGCGGTGGGTTATGCCGCGATGCGCGAAGGTGCGCTCGGCGCGATGGTCCTGGGCTCGGCCGCGCCGTTCGTCTTGCATGCGGCGCTCCGCTTGACGGGTTGGGTCCGGCCCCCGGGGTGGAACCGGAACCGCGCCATCGCGCGCGTCGCTCTCGGCGGTGCCGTCTCGGCGGCGTTCGTCCCCGGGTCGGTGTTCTTGTACGCGCTGGTCGCCGCGATACTCGCGATCTTCCATGCCGACCTCGGCACCGTCCGCAGGAGCCTCAGCGGTGTCGGATCGGTCCTCGTCGGTCTTGCCGCCGGATGGGTCCTGTTGCTTCCCTGGAGTTGGTCGTGGTTGGCGGAGGGGGGGCCGCTGCACAGGTTGTTGAT
>DASZOC010000074.1:0-8050 GCA_035550975.1 Actinomycetota bacterium
GCGCGCGACAGATCCGGCTCGATCTCGTCATGGGCTTCGCTGCCGCGGCGCGTTGCTATCTCGAACCCGTCGCCGATCTCGACGCCCTTGATCGCCGGGACGGCCATCACTGCGCCCGCCAGACGCCCATCGAGCTTTCGATCCCAGTGCACGTGGGACCCGAGTCCCGGAGGTAGACCGAAGACCAGGACCTCCACGATCCCTCCCAGGGAGTCCCCCTCGGCTCCCGCGGCATCGATCTCGGCGATCATCGCCTCCGATGCGGCCGGGTCGAAGCAGCGTACGGGAGACGAGTCGACGCGCTCGAGATCGGTCGACCCCGGCAAAGGCATGCTTCGCGGTGCAGCTGCGGACCCGATCTGCACCACGTGGGAGATCACCTCCACCCCGATGTGAAGTAAGAGCGACCGGGCGAGCGCTCCTATCGCGACCCGAGCCGCGGTCTCTCGTGCGCTCGCACGTTCCAACACGTCGCGCGCGTCGTCGAAGTCGTACTTGAGCATGCCGGCGAGATCCGCGTGACCTGGGCGAGGTCTCGTCAACGGGCGACCTCCGGGGTCCCCCTCGACCGGCATGACATGCGACCACTTGGCCCACTCCGTGTTGGAGATCATGATGCCGACGGGGCTCCCCAACGTCTTGCCTCCGCGCACACCGGCGACGATGTCTAGAGCGTCTTTCTCGATCTTCATGCGGGGGCCGCGACCGTAGCCATGCCGGCGTCGCCCGAGCTCGTCCTCGACCATCTTCACCGACACGGCTAGACCGGCCGGAAGGCCTTCCAGGATCGCCACGAGAGCGCGCCCGTGGGACTCCCCCGCGGTCAGGTACCTAAGGCGTCCCATCTAGTAATCCTCGCATCGCAGGACGCTGTAGCTACTTGAGGATCTCTTCGCCCTCACACAAGGAGAACTCGTCGTCGCCGTACAGCATCGACGCACAGTCGCCGGACACCGACAGCAACTCGAAGTTCTCTGCGAAGCGGTCACCTTCGCGCACGGTGTAAACCGTGCCATCGACCTGAACACGGGCGGCAGGCTCTCCGCCACGGCGGAAAGTGTCGATCAGCCGAACGCGGTGACCCCCCACGGAGTCGCTGCTTCCGTTACCGCCGCCCCCGCCGGTCGTGCCGGTTCCATCGCCGGATATGTCGCTGCCACCGGACGGCTGACCGACGCCCGGAGCAGCCGTGGCTCCAGGCGCGGGCGCCGCTCCCACGGCAGTTCCTCCCGGCGCCGCGGCTGCCTGAGAGATCAGCGGCCGGAACGGGTCCTTCGGAGCGAAAACCTCGAAGGTCTCTAGCGGAGCTTTCGGGGTCTTCGCGTCCGGATCGGCTGTTTCCTCCGGCTCGGGGACGACAGATGGAGTAGTCACGGGTGGAGCCGTCACAGGCGCGGGTTCGTCACCGCCCCGCAGGAACAGGAACCACAGGATACCGAGGATCGCGAGCATCCCCACGAGCAACAGCGCGACCTGAGTCGCTGTTACTCCGGTCCGTCCGACGTCGTCGCGTGTGGTTGCCATCGTTCTCCTATGGGGTGGTCGCCGGCGAGGCCGTAGGTGAGGGCGCTGTCCCCGGGGTCGCGTTCGTCGCGGTCGTGTCCACCACCGGGTCCGGCAATTCGTAGAAGACACGTGCTGCAATGGTCATCGTAAGGCGGGTTCCGAATGGCTCTAACGACCCTACGTTGATCGCCATCGTGTCGACCCTTAGTGCACGATCGAGCGTGTGCAGCCTTCTCAGGAAGTCCTGCAGAGCGAAATATCCGCCCGCGCCGCCGATCGTTGCCCGCACCTGGGCGAGCGTGGCTCCCTCCGGCGGTGTCCTCGGCAGCTCAGGGGTGATCGTGACGAAGTCGAGTCCCGCACGATTAGCGGATTCCTGCACCTGGAAGATGAGGTTCGCCAATTCCGGTTTCACCGGGACGAACCTGCGGATCTCCGCCAGCTCCGCTTGTAGCTCCGGCGCGTTCGCCTGCAGCTCCTGGAGCCTACGCAACTCAGCAGCAAGCTGCGTCTCACGGATCTCTTCGGCCTCGATCTGCGCGCGTACGTCTGCAAGCTCGGCCCTCTGTGGCCTGATGCCGAAGTAATACAGCAACAGACACGCGAGGATCGCACCGACGATCCACAGGATCAGCCGCGTTCGCCCCGTCACTCGATCTCTCCCTCGAACCGGTGGCTCAACGCCCGCTTGTTGAGTTCGAGCGTGCTATCGAACACGACCGGGGGCTCACAGCCAGGTCGCGTGTCGGCCTCGGTGGCCGAACCGATCCAGGCCGCTTCGAACTCCTCGACCGTCGCCAACCTGATGAGCCACTTCGCCACTCCGGGCATGCACGAAGCTGAATTCGCCGTCATGGAGATGCGACCTACGGGCGCCTGCTTCGTCAGGCGGATCGCGTTTGCTTCCGTGGCGACGGGAGTGGCCCCTTCCGTCGCACCTGCGGACGCCGTCAATGAATCCAGCCATACCTCACCGGGCACGACCATCGCGACGTCCGTCATGAGCGCCGGCCAGTTGATATCTCCGGCGAACACGGTCTGGAGCGCGGTGCGCTTGCTGCGGACCTCGGCATCCAGCTCCGCGAACTCTTGGAGTTCGGCGATGTCCGCCTCCAGCTGCGCGTTGCGCGCCTGGACAACCGCAAGATCATCACGTGCGGCACCGATCTGACCGCGCAGGACGAAGTACCACACGACCAACAGGACCACGACGAGCCCCGCGACGAGAAGGACTATCGAGACGTTCCTCCGCTCGCGCCGCCGAGCGACGTAGGCGGCGGGAAGGAGATCCATTCGTCGCATCATCGGGACGCGTCTCCCAACGCCAGCCCCACCGCAGCGGCCGAGACCGGCTCCACCTGAGCGACTTGCTCCTGTGTTAGACCCGACCGCTTGAAATTCATCTGCGCCAGCGGAGTCGCGCGACGTACCTGGACACGAGCTGTCTGCTCCACGCTCGCTGCCAGTCCCGGGGTCAACGAGCCGCCCCCGGTCATGATCACAGAACCGACCTGATCACTTGCTTCCTGCGACGCGTAGTAGTCCAGTGAACCTCTGATCTCCTCCACTAGAGAGGCAACACGCGCCTGAAGGATCCGCTGCCCCTCTGACGACCCGACGCCTCGACCGAGATCGAGCTTCATCGCCTCTGCTTCTTCGAAGGTGACGCCGAGATCGTTCGCGAGTGCGTTCGTCGCGTCGTCTCCACCGACAAGAAGGATCCTCACGAAGCGCGGCTCGCCGTTGTGGTGGATGAAGATGCTAGTGACTCCAGCGCCGACGTCGACGACCGCTTCGGCTCCGGCCGTTCCCGACTCACCTCGCGCAGAAGGGCTGACGGCCCTCGCGACGGCGAAAGGCGTGAGGTCGACGCCCATCGGTTCTAGACCCGCAGCGGCAGCGGTCGAGACGAATGACTCGACCATGTCCGTCGCCGCAGCTACGAGCAGAACGCGCATCATGTGCTCTTGCGTATCGCTCATGTAGTCGCCGAGGATCTGGTAGTCCAGTTCCGCTGCGTCGACCGGCATCGGTATCTGATCCGCAACCTGGAACCGCAGCGACGAACGGAAGTCTTTCTCGTCCATGTACGGGAGATCGACCTGGCGGACGACCACTCGCTGGTTGGCGATTCCCAGCGTGACGCCTCGACCTTTCATCTTCGTCCGCTTGACGAGTTGCGAGATAGCCTCGGAGACTGCTCCCTGGTCGCGTATCTCTCCGTCGACGACAACACCTTGCGGCAGTGCGACCTGGCCGAACGCGAGCAACGAAGTTCCGCCCCGGCCGGCCGCGACCTGTGCCGCGCGTACCGCGCTGGTCCCGATATCGAGCCCGATCATCGGGCCTCCCGAGGAGAAGGCCATCAATGCTCCTCCTCGGTATGGACGGCGCGATCCGTCAGATATCGGTCGACATCTGTACGCCGCAAGCGGTAGTTCTTCCCCACCCGGATCGCCGCCAGCTGCCCGGACTTGATGAGCCGGTAGACGGTCATGTTGGAAACACGCATAAGGTTCGCGACCTCGCCGACGGTCAGCAGAGGCTCGCCGAAGTCCCGTTCCGGCATCCCGTGTCCTATCCGATCCCCGCCCCCGGCGTGTTCGCCCAGGGGTGTGACATTCAACAGCGGTTAACAACAGCGGTCAAGAGGATCAATCGGCGGCGAGAGACGTCATCTAAAGAGTTACACAAGCGTAATTAACGCACGCAACAGGAGGCTCAGGAGCGTCGTCGCGGAGGCTAGATCCTCGTCATCGCGGCGCGCACCGCCTGGTAGGGCGGTTACCGGTCGACTTCCACCCAGTTGAAGGGGATGAAGTCGATCCACGGGATCGGAAGGTTGCGGACCGCGCACTCCGACACGCTGAAGCGGCCGGTTCCGCGCTGGTTGAAGACCCTCGCGATGATCGTTCCGTCGATCGTGGCCGTCCCCGCCTCGTCGAGGACTCCGGCAGGAGCCTCGTCGGGAACGACGACCGCGCCATGGACGACGTCGTTCGAGGTCATGGTCAGGTTGCCCTTCCTGACGATGATCACGACCTGCTTGTTCACCGAAGCGTCGTCGCTACACGGCCCCCAGTTGGCCTTCCATTTGATGTTATTGAGCGTTGCCGCGGTCTGATATTCGAAATAAGCGACAAAGACGTTCGGCAGACCGACCAGATCACCGTCGGAAACAACACCGGCAGAAGTATTGAAGTCCCATACCTGACCCCCGCGTCTGCAGAAGCTGGTGCCGCCCACGAAACAGTAGAGGCCCTCCGCTTGAGCGGTTGACTTCAATGCTGCGTAATCCTCTGGGGTCAGGTTCGGCTGCGGGGCGACGCCCGTGAAGTCGGCGATGCGAGAGGTAGGAGGCGGCTGGTTCGGAGGGCCGCCGGGTGGGGATACCCAGGACGCGCACGAGCCCGATGTGATGTCGCCGCCGTATCCCGGCCCACTCTGGTCCCACTGCGATTGGCCGGCCGTCCCACGGAGGTCGTTCGCGGTGCAGTTCAGATTCGGATTGTTGGGATTCAAGGCATTCGGATGTTCGTTCGTGTTGGCAGCCGTGACACTCTTCAACGCGATGCTCTGTCCGGCGTGAACGCCCGCGGGGGCGTAGGTCGTGGATCCGTTAGGGATCGATCCCCAGCCGTCGAAGTCACTCAAGAAGTAGTACCGGTCCAGCCCCGTGAACCCGAGCTTCTCGCGACCGGTGACGGACCCAGGCGTGATCAGGCTGAGATTCGCCATCGACGGCGTTCCGTTAAGGTCGGCCTTGTCCTTCGCGTAGATCCCGACCGGAAGCCCCACACCCCGTACTCGCAGGACCTGGCGCACAGTGCGGCAGGCGCCGCCGGCGAGCTGCGGGCACGGTGTGGCGGATTGCGCCGACGCTCCGGTCGCGATGATCGCGAAGTACTGAGCTCCGCCACTCCAGAAGGTGGACGGCGGCTTGGGAGTTCTCCACCACCGCGGATACGCCGGGTCGTCGCACGCGCCTGGAGCGAAACGCCTCGCCGGATCCGTCGTGATGGGGTTGAAGACCTCGAAGCGGACAGAGAAGCTCCCCCCCGCCACCCGCGCCTCGGTCCCGCCGGGAAGCCGGATCGGAGGATGGTCCGTCTCGCCCGGGTACCGGGCCGCTGCAGGACAGCCTGCGAGCGCGATGTCTTGCCAGTTGATCTTCCCACTACGGAGGTAGTTCATCATCCGGTCGACCCCGGCTTCGGCGAATGCCAGCGCCTGCGCCGATCGCCGATCCTCGGTACTGGAGCGGAACTCTCTGATCGTTCCGAAAGTTGCTGCGCTAGCGACCACGGTCAAGACGGCAGCAACCATCAGCACGGTCACCATCGCAACACCCGACTGGCTGTTGAATACCATCCTCGAGCGCGTATTCATCGCAGGTTCCTGATGTTCGCGTGCGCACTGAAGACGCTGGAGCGGTCTCCGAACGTCACGATCAGGTTGTAGTCGATATCGGTCAGCGCGGAAAGCTGCTGAGCCGGAGTCAGCTGCGTCACGGTGCACGTGGTGTTGTTCAGCTCTGCCTGATCCGTGACGCCGTCGAAGCCCGGCGGTTGAGGCATGCAGTCGTATTCCAGGAGATTGGAGGAATAGCGGAAGATGTCGAGCCCAGGTACGGCACTCACGCCGTCGATCAGCACCGTCTTGTCCTGCCCGCAATCGAGACCCTGGGCGGCGGAACACGCTTCGATGTAGAGCTTTCCCGCGACGACCACGAAGCTGAGCTGTTCGTAGTCACCCTGGCCGTTCCTCGCCGGAGCCGGTGTGATCGTACCGTTGCCGTCGAAATCGATATCGACCGCGTATCCGGTTGGGGTCGCCAGTCTGATGGTATTCGCCTGCCGCGTGTCACGGATCATCCGATTCAGGCCGAGTCGCGCTTCGTCAGAGACCCGCACTACTGAGCGTGACGTTTGCGACCCTTCTACTCCCGCGAACAGGACCTGGTAGAACGCTGCACTCGCCAGCGAGAGCATCAGCATCGTGACGAGAGTCTCGACGAGGGTGAACCCTTCCTGTCCCTCCCGTTGCGACCCCATCACGTTCTGCGGTCCGCCGCGCTGCAGGACAACGCGCCTAACGTGATGTTCATCGCCGACTGTGGGACGTCCGGGTCCGCCGGCCCCGTCGTCAGCGTCAACGCCCCAGGGATCTGTGCCGTCGCCGACGCCCCTCCTACCGAATCCCTCGTCGTCTGTCCCGCCGTGCCCGCAAGATCCGTCAGGTACGAGGGGTGGATCCCGACCGCAGTTGTCTTCGGGAAGAGGTACGCATCGCCTTGCTGCGGAAGAGCCACGACGGCGCCTGGCTCCGGGACCTCGTACACCATCGGGTTGTCCTGTTTCAGCTTTTTGATCTTGTCCCCGAAGTTGAGGCTCGTCAGGTAGACGGTCTCATAGCTCCCCTTCGTCTCCCTGTTGTTGTCATTCAGCTCCTTGCGAAAACGCAGCGTCGCCGACCACGAGGCCGATGAAGAAACCGTCGAAGAGTTACCCGTCGCGCTACAATTCACCCGGGCGGCGAAGTTCGTGATCTCTACGATCGGTTTCGAAGCTCCCTCAGACCCGGGGATGATGCTCGAGGGGAAGATTCGCAGCTCTGCGAAGCCGGTCCACGCCAAGGTCTCGACTTTTCGGCTCCCAGCCGGCGCAAGCGGCGAGGTCAGCGCGGAGGTCGACGCGAACATCGAGCGACAGAGAGCCGTGCTCCCGGTCCCGTCGGGCTCGTCTGGAGTCTTCAGCTGCGGGATGCACGCAGTGTTGTCCGGCACGTTCGCATTAGGCCGCACGTTCAGGGTCGGGTTCTGGATCGTTGCCGGATCTGAATAGCTCGTGTCTAAGAGAAGCTGCAAGGGGTTCTTCGCCGGATTACGCTGTGCATCGACGTACAGCCCGAACGTCGAAGGCGTGGCTGGGTTCGTGAGGGCGCCTCCCGAGGCATTCGGGCGGTCCTCTGCGGTCCCTACCGACATCCCCACCGTATGAGAATCCGACAGGTAACCGACCTGCTTGAGCACGCAGCCACTGCCTACCAAGAGACTTGGGTCCTGACACAGGTTCGGATGCTTCCCGACGACCGCCGGCGCGGCCGCAGCAGGGTTAGGGATGGACGTCTGGTCGGGAGGCGCGCCGTACGCGGAAGTGGCCCCACTGAGAGCAGGATTGATCAACGGCGTGGCCGCAGTCGTCGGTGTTCCCTCCCGCACCAGACTGATCTCTCCGCCGCGCGCGCTTTGTTCGGCTAGAGCGGTCAGCCGGCTCGTAACCGTTGACGCGGCCGTGGGCCCGGTCGCGGTGACCACGCTTCTGTCTCCTGCCACACCAGGCTCGAGGTACGTCGTGAAGACCCTGATCGCGTGGTCGACCTTCGCGACGCCGTTGACCTTCTCGATGCCGAACTTGCGGTCCGAGAGAAGGCTGTCGAGCTGATACGACCGCCTGCCGCCGCCGAAGGGCCATGACACCGTGACGGCGAACTTCAGGAGCTTCGTCGGCGGGATCTCCGTAGACGTAGTCGACCAGTTGTACGA
>DASZOC010000075.1:0-13649 GCA_035550975.1 Actinomycetota bacterium
CCAGTGTGTCCGACGAACCCGACCCTGCCGCTGAACCACCCGGGCTGCGCCGAGGTGCTGGGACGGACCGACAAGGTGAACCCTCCGAAGGTCTGCCCCTCCGGCCCCTACGCGGGTGTCGCGGCGCCGAACATGGAGGACTGCGAGCTTCCGCCTCGGGTGCTTCCTAACGTGATCCGCAGGCTCGCGACGCCGCTGGCGAACGTGGCTCGTCGTGCCGGTGCGGTGCTTCCGTTCACGGGAGCCGGAGACCTGTACTTCGCCACGGGACTGAGCATCTTGCTGATCGCTCTGGGCGCCGTTGCGCTGAGGATTCGCAGAGAAGAGGCGTAAGCAAGACAGACGTTACGCGGAACTGGGAGCAGAGAGGCCGGCGAGAGCCGGCCTCTCTCGCGCCCGGCGAAGCGCGACGATGCGTGGGTGGACCTGTTCGACAACGCCTTGGAAGAGCGCTTCGACGACTACGCGCCGCTCGCCGCGCGCATGCGCCCGCGGGACCTCGACGAGATCGTCGGGCAGCAGCACGTGCTCGGTCCCGGGCGGGCGCTCCGGGCGCTGATCTCGTCCGGTGACCTCTCCTCGATCGTCCTCTGGGGGCCGGCCGGGACCGGCAAGACGACCCTCGCGCACGTCATCGCACGTTCCACGGATGCGCACTTCGAGCCGATGTCCGCGGTCGCATCGGGCGTCGCGGACGTGCGGAAGGCGATCGAGGCCGCGCGCGACCGGCTCGCCCAGCAAGGAACGAGAACGGTCCTCTTCCTCGACGAGATCCATCGCTTCAACAAGGCCCAGCAGGACGCGCTCTTACCCGCGGTCGAGAACGGCTGGATCGTCCTCGTCGGTGCGACGACGGAGAACCCTTCGTTCGAGGTGAACTCACCGTTGATGTCGCGCAGCTTGCTGTTCCGGCTCGAAGCGCTGTCGCACGAAGACATCGCCGTCCTGCTGCGTCGCGCGCTGTCGGATCCGAAACGCGGCCTCGGAGGAACGGGGTTGGTGGTCGACGATGACGCGTTGTCGCACATCGCGGACGGCTCCCACGGCGACGCGCGGGCGGCGCTGAACGCGCTCGAAGCCGCCGCGTCGATGGCGACGGTGACGAGCGGGCGTGTCGACCTCGCCGTAGCCGAGGAGGCTCTGCAACGACGCGCTCTCGCCTACGACAAGTCAGGAGACTGGCACTACGACGTGATCTCGGCGTTCATCAAGTCGATGCGGGGTTCGGATGCGGATGCCGCCGTCTACTGGATGGCTCGGATGCTGGATGCGGGTGAAGACCCGCGCTTCATAGCTCGCCGTATCGTCATCTTCGCGTCGGAGGACGTGGGGAACGCCGACCCGACCGCGCTGCAGGTCGCGGTCGACGCCGCGCATGCGCTCGAGCTCGTGGGGCTGCCCGAGGCGAAGCTGAATCTGGCCCAGGCCGCGGCCTACATGGCGCTGGCTCCGAAGTCGAAGGCGAGCGCCCGCGCGCTGTGGGCCGCGGAGGCCGACGTGGCGGCCGGCCCTTTGCCGGTCCCTGCACACCTGCGCGACTCGCACGCAGCGGCATCGCGCGCGATCGGCGCCGGGCGCGGTTACGAGGACCCGCATGCACACGGCGGTTGGGTGGAGCAGACGTACCTTCCGGAGGAGCTCGCGGATAGGAGCTACTTCCACCCTGCAGCCGGGGTCGAGGCCGACCTGGCCGAACGCCTCGACGCGAAGAAGCGAGACGGTAGGGTCGAACGATGATCAAGAGATTGCTGTGGGTCGCGCTCGGAGCGGCCGGCGCGCTCCAAGCCGATCGTTGGTTCCAGCAGCAGAGAGCACGCTTCCGCCCAAGCGCGCTTACCGGGACCCTCCTGGACGCGACGAACAAGAAGCTCGAGAAGCGCAGGACGACCGGCTCCACCA
The DNA here is from genome assembly GCA_035550975.1 of Actinomycetota bacterium. Lineage (GTDB taxonomy): Bacteria > Actinomycetota > CADDZG01 > CADDZG01 > WHSQ01 > DASZOC01. The sequence continues at coordinate 1,900 of DASZOC010000075.1, forward strand.
GGCCTCGCGGCTAAGCGAGGCCCGCGGGATGGATTCGTCGACGATCCGCGAGCGTTTCCTCGCGTTCTTCGCGGAGCGCGACCACCACCAGGTTCCGTCGTCGTCGCTGGTCGCGAACGACCCGACGCTGTTGCTGACGAACGCCGGGATGAACCAGTTCAAGCCTTACTTCCTGGGCGAGCAGAGCCCGCCGTTCGCGCGGGCGATGAGCGTCCAGAAATGCGCCCGCACACCCGACATCGACGAGGTCGGCAAGACGGCGCGGCACCTCACGTTCTTCGAGATGCTCGGCAACTTCAGCTTCGGCGACTACTACAAGCGCGAGGCGTGCGCATGGGCGTGGGAGCTCGTCACAGAGGGTTTCGGCATCGACGTCGAGAGGCTGTGGATCACCGTCTTTCAGACCGACGACGAGGCCGCGGAGATCTGGGCCGACGAGGTCGGCGTCGCTCGCGGACGCATCGTGCGACGCGGGAAGGCCGACAACTTCTGGTCGATGGGAGTCGCCGGCCCGTGCGGACCGTGCTCGGAGCTGTTCGTCGACCTCGGCCCCGGCTACGGCGACGCGTCCGAAGAGGGTCCCGCGGGTAACGAGGACCGGTACGTCGAGATCTGGAACCTCGTGTTCATGCAGAACGACTGCGACGCCGCGATCGAACCGGTCGCCGACCTCCCGAAGAAGAACATAGACACGGGTGCCGGCGTCGAACGACTCGCGTCCGTCTTGCAGGGCGTCCCGACGATCTACGAGACCGACACGATCGGCGGGCTCATCACGGAAGCCGAGCGCCTTACCGGTGTGCGCTACGGCACCGATGACCGCACCGACATGGCGTTACGGATCTTGGCCGACCACGGACGTTTCATCACCTTCCTGATCGCGGACGGGGTGCTTCCGTCGAACGAGGGCCGCGGCTACGTTCTTCGCCGCGTCATGAGACGAGCGATCCGGCACGCACGCATGTTGGGCCGGAACGAGCCGGTCCTCGGGGGCCTGATCGACGCGACCGACGCGTTGATGGGCGGCTTCTACAACGAGGTTCGTGACAAGAAGGACTTCATCCACGACGTCGCCGAGCGGGAAGAAGGTCGTTTCGACGAGACCCTCCGGCAGGGGCTGTCGCTTCTGGAGCGCGAGATCACGACGAACAAGGCCGCCGGTTCGAACACGTTGCCGGGCGATGTCGCGTTCAAGCTGCACGACACGTTCGGCTTTCCGGTCGACCTGACCCGCGAGATCGCGGCCGAATCCCAGCTGGAGCTCGACGAGACCTCGTTCGCATCCCTGATGGAAGAGCAACGAACCCGCGCCCGCGCCGCGCGGCAGCCCGGCCCGCTGGCGGGAGGGCTGCACGACGCGGTGGCGACGGTGACCGACCAGCAGGGCCCGACCGAGTTCGTCGGCCACGAGCACCTGTCGACGACCGGCAGGGTCGTTGCGCTCGCGGCCGGCGCGGATGGGGTGATGGTCGCGACCGAGGGCGACGAGGTCGACGTCGTGTTGGATCGCACCTCTTTCTATGCCGAAGGTGGGGGACAGGTGGGTGACCGCGGCGTGCTGCGCGGGCCGGACGGGATCGCGGAGGTGCTCGAGACCCGCCGTCTGCTACCCGGCGTCACGGGACATCGTGTGAAGGTGACCGCGGGCGAGATAGCTGTCGGCGACGAGATCGAAGTGACCGTCGACCGCGCGTGGCGGACGGGGGCCGAACGCGCCCATACCGCGACCCACATCCTGCACTGGATCCTGCGCGACCGCCTGGGCGACCACGCGCGCCAGGCCGGGTCTCTCGTCGAGCCGGGGCGGTTGCGCTTCGACTTCAACCATTTCGATGCGTTGTCGGACGCGCAGATAGATGACATTTCCACGGAGCTGCAACAGCGAGTCTTGGTCGACGACCACGTGCGCGCGTTCGAGACGACCTTCGACTTCGCGAAGTCGATCGGTGCGATGGCGATCTTCGGCGAGAAATACGGCGACTTCGTCCGCGTGGTCGAGGTGGGGGAGTACTCGAAAGAACTGTGCGGCGGTACGCACGTCCCGCACACGGCGCGGATCGGAGTCGTCGCGGTGACGAGTGAAGGATCCGTCGGCGCGAACCTCCGCCGGGTGGAGGCACTGGTCGGTGAGGAAGGTCTCGCTTACCTGAAAAGGAAGGCGTCGGCGCTCGATCGCGTCGCATGGATGCTGAAGGCAGCGCCGGACGAGGTAGCCGAGAAGCTAGAGCGTCTGCTCGCGACGCAGAAGGAGATGCAACGCAGTCTCGCGGCGGTCGAGCAGCGATCCGCTGAATCGGACGCGACGCGCCTCGCCGACGAAGCCGTCGACGTCTCGGGCACGAGGCTTGTCGTCGCGCGGCGCGACGCGGGAGTGGACGCGTTGCGCGCTCTGGCGCAGAGCCTCAAGGCGAAGCTCGGTTCCGCGGTCGTGGTGCTGGGGACGGCGCAGGAGGGTCGCGCGAACCTGGTCGCGGCGGTCACCAAGGACCTGGTCGAACGCGGGATATCGGCGCGCGACCTGCTGCGCCCGGGCGCGGAGATGCTCGGCGGCGGCGCGGGGGGCAAGCCCGAGCTTTCGATATCGGGCGGCCGCTCGGCGGAGCGGTTGGACGAAGCGCTGGGAGCGGTGGGACAAGCCGCACGGGCCGCGCTCGCTTCGTGATCCTCGGGATAGATCCCGGCGCGCGCCGCGTGGGGGTCGCCGTAGCAGACCTCGAAACGAGGTTCGCGCGGCCGGTGGAGGTGATCGACGCCAAAGACACCGATGTCGCCGCAAGAGTGAGCCAGCTGGTCACCGAGCTCGGTGTGGAGCGGATAGTCGTAGGTCGTCCCGTCGGCCTGTCCGGCAACGCGGGGGCCGCGGTCGATCGTCAACAAGAGCTGCTGGCGGCATTGCGCGGCGCCTGCGACGTCGAGATCGTCGAATACGACGAGCGGTTGACGACGGTGATGGCGGACCGGGCATTGCGCGCGGCGGGCCGCTCCACGAGACAGACGAGGACGATCAAGGACGCGGTCGCCGCGCAGATCCTCCTGCAGGGCTACCTGGACGCGACGCGGTGAGCCTGACCGCGAAGGGCAAGCTCCTTGCAGCACTCGCCGTGGTCGTGTCCCTGTTCGGTGTCGCCGCGCTCGGCGGTTTGCTGTACCTGCGATCGATCGGGGTGTGGAGCTCGACCGAAGAACCTGGGCGCGCCGTCGACATCCGCATCCCCGAGGGCGCGACCGCGTCGGAGATCGGCGAGCTGCTCGTCGACGAGGGCGTGATCGAGTCCGCGCTCGCGTGGCGCATCACCCTGTACCTCGAGGGTGGCGACCACGACATCGAAGCCGGCAACTACCAGATGTTCCGCGGCTTGTCGCCGAAGGATGCATTGGGATTGCTGGCCGAAGGCGCGAGCGTCGAGTTCGTCACCGTTACGTTCCCCGAGGGGTCATGGGTGCGTGACTTCGCGCGCATCGTCGGAAGGAACACCCACATCGGTCGAGCCGACTTCCTCGAGGCGCTCGCGTCGGGAGAGGTCACCTCGGAGCTCATGCCGAAGGACGTCGAGTCGTTCGAGGGACTGCTGTTCCCGTCGACCTACCAGGTGATCGAAGAAGACACGGCAACGACGCTTGCGCAACGGATCGTCGACGAGATGGAACGGCAGGTGTCGGAGATCGATTTCTCTCGCATCGAGAAGATGGGTTATTCGGTCTACGACGCGATCAACGTCGCTTCGATGGTGGAGGCGGAGGCGAAGATGGACGACGAACGAGCGAAGGTTGCTTCCGTGATCTACAACCGCCTGGAGGTCGGCGAGCGGCTCGGCATCGACGCGACGGTGCTCTATGCCCTCGGCGAGCACAAAGAAGAGCTGACCCTCTCCGACCTCGCCATCGACAGTCCCTACAACACGAGGCTCTACCCCGGTCTGCCGCCGACGCCGATCGGCGCGCCCGGACGAGAGTCTCTCGAGGCCGCGGCCGACCCTGCACCTGGCGACCTCTTCTTCTACGTAGTCGCGGATTGCGAAGGACGCCACGCGTTCAGCGAGACGGCCGCCGAGTTCGCCCGCGACAAGGCTGCATACCAAGCGCTCGACTGCCCATGAGCACGAACATGCAGGGCTTCGCGGGGGTCATCGGCTGGCCGCTCACGAACACGCTGTCCCCGGCGATACACACCGCGGCCCTGCGACGGCTCGGCTTCGACTGGGTCTACCTGCGTTTCCCCGTGCCTCCCGACCAGCTCGCGAACGCGGTCGCAGGGCTTCGCGCGCTCGGCGCGGTGGGAGCGAACGTCACGATCCCGCACAAGGAGACGGTTCTTGCGCATCTAGACGACGTTTCGGGCGACGCGGCCGCGGTCGGTGCGGTCAACACGATCCAGCGGGTGGGGGAGCGCCTCGTCGGCCACAACACCGACGTCGACGGGTTCCGCGAGTTCGTCGCCGGCGACGCCGGCATCCGCGTCGCCGGCCAGAGCGTCGTGGTCCTTGGCTCCGGCGGCGCGGCCCGCGCGGTCGTGCGCGCGCTCGACGACCTCGGCGCGCGCGAGATCACGATCGTGGCGCGGAGCTCGGAGCGGGGAGCGGCTCTCAGCGAGCTCGTCGGTGGCGCGGCGGCAACCGTCGAGGGATGGGACACGGCCGGCGAGAGGGCAGCCTCCGCCGACGTGGTCGTCAACGCGACGCCGCTCGGTGCCGGCGGAGACGATCCGCTCGCGGGAGCAGCGTGGCGCCCCGGACAGGTCATCGTCGATCTCGTCTACACGCCGCCGGTGACACCACTCATGGAGGCGGCGCGAGCCGGGGGGGCAGAGTCGTGGGGAGGTCTGGGCATGCTGGTGCGCCAGGCGGCCGCGTCGCTCAAGATCTGGACCGGGCAGTACCCTCCTCTAGAGGTGATGTCTGCGGCGGCGGTCCACGCGATCGGGCCAAGTGGCTCAACTCGGCCACCCCGATTGCCGAAAGAGGACTAAAGCTCACGACCTAGACCACGCCTAGAAGGAGGTTCCTGATGACGAAGGCAGACCTGCTGGCTGCTGCGCTCGACGATTTCCTCTCCACGTCACCGGAGGTGGAGGCGGCAGCGGTCGTCAGCGCCGACGGGCTTCCGATGGCTTCCGCGCTGCCCCCGCACGTTCAGGAGGATCGCCTCGCCGCGATGTCGGCTGCGTTGCTGACGCTCGGCGAGCGCGCCGCGGACAACCTCGGCAAGGGCGAGCTGGCACAGGTCTTCGTCGAAGGTTCCAACGGCCACGTGATCCTGATGTCGGCCGGCGGCAACGCGGTGCTCGTTGCCGTGACCGCCAAGGAGGCGAAGGCAGGCCTCATCCTCTTCGAGATGCGCAAGGCCGCCGATCGCGTCCGGGGCGTCATGGACGCACCGGCGCAGCAGAGCGCGCCGCCGGCAGCAGCACCGCCCGCGGCGGATCCATTCACTGCACCGGCCCCCGAGCGCGACCCGTTCGTCGGAGCCGAGCAGATGGTGCGACCCCCGGAGCCGACCCCGGCTGCCGAACAGGAGTCATCGATCTCGAGCAGCTGGCAGTAACCCACCACTTCTAGGGGCCGCAGGAGGCTTGAAGACATGCTGAAGGGGACACTCGACGATTTCACTCTGCCCGACGTATTCCGTCTTATGTCGTTCGCGAAGAAGACGGGGCGTCTGGATGTAGTTCGCAGCGCGGGGCAAGGCAAGGTCTTCTTCCGCGACGGCGAGGTCTATTTCGCCGAGTCGAGCCTGTCGAAAGAGCCACTCGGCCAGAAGCTCGTCCGCGCGCGTGCGTTGACGGACGGTCAGTTGATGAAAGCTCTCGACCAGCACGCGGCGAGCGGCGAACGTCTCGGCACGGTGCTGATCAAGTCGGGAGTCGTGACCGAAGAGCAGCTCGAATCCGCCGTCCGCCAGCAGATCGAGGACTCGATCTTCGACCTCCTTCGCTGGGAGCTCGGCGAGTTCGGGTGGGAGCCCAACATCCAGCTGGACGTCGAGGTCCACATCGGCGTCAGTGTCGAGAACCTCATCATGGAGGCCTCGCGCCGCCTGGACGAGTTCGAGGTCATCAAGCGAAAGATCCCCTCCGGGGCCGCGATCCTCGGCATGGCCGCGACGCCACCCGAAGGCGCCGTCGAGATCAACATCACGCCGGATGAATGGCGTGTCCTCGTCCTCGTCGACGGGCACCGTTCCGTCAACGACATCGCCGGCATGGTCGGGCTCGACGAGTTCGGTGCCATGCGGGTTCTCTACGGCCTCGTCTCCGCCGGGCTGATCGAGCTGATCTCGGAGGGCACCGTCGATGAGCCTGCCGCGGCCGAGCCGGTCGCTGCGGTCCGCAGCGAGGAGCGCCCCGCCGCCGACGCCGTCGCGAACGTCGTCACCGAGGAAGCCGTCACCCCGCCTCGGCAGGTCGAAGAGCCGCCGGCGCAGCCGATCCGAACCGTCGTCACCGCCGACCTCCCGGAGCTCGCGGAGGTCGTCGAGCCGGAGCCCGCGCCGGAGCCGGTGGTCGAGCCCGAGCCGATCGCGGTCGCGGAGCCCGAGCCGGTGCCTGCCGCGGAGCCCGGGCCAGCCCCCGAGCCGGTCGCGGTCGCGGAGCCCGAGCCGGCAGAAGAGCCCGAGCCCGTGATGCAGGCCCCCGAGCCCGAGCCCGTGATGCAGGAGCCTGAGCCCATCATGGAGGCGCCCGAGCCGACCGCGGAGCCCGAGTCGGCGCAGGCAGCGGCGGATCCGTTCGCGGACTTGGGTTTCGACACGCCCGCCGTCGAAGCCACTGCCCGCGACGCGCCGACAGTGCCGGCGCCTTCGGAGGAGCCCAGCTCGATCGACGAGGTGTTCGCCAGCTTCGGCTTGCTCGACGACGCGACCAACAACGGCATGGACGCGCCGTCTCCCGCCGCGATCGAAGAGCCGTCCCAGCTGGATTCCGACGACCTAGCGGCTTTCGGCATCGCGCCGATCGGCCCAGGCACAACTACCGAACAACCTGCTGCCGACGAGCCCGCGTGGCCGGAACCGGCTGCGATCGAGTCATTCGACGCGCCACAGCCGGACGAGCTCGTGACGTCGACGCCCGAGCCCGATCCGTTCGTGAGCGACCTCTTTTCCGAACCTGCGACAACGCCGGCGGCCGAAGAGCCTCCGGCACCTCCGGCGCCGGCTCCGGTCGAGCCGGAGATGCCGGTCTCGTCGGCCCCGTCGGGCGAAGCACCTTCGGTCGACCGCGCTGCCGTCGTGCGTGAGCTGGCCGGGCTGTTCGGGGACGAAGATCGCCCCCGGTCTCGTCCCGCGGGGCCCCGTCCCGACAACACGGCCGAGGACGCGCGCAAGCGCGTCGAGGACGACGACCAGGTCACCAAAGGGATCATCTCGCGCCTGATAGACGGCGTTAAGGGCCTCTAACCGAACCCGGGAGACATCTATGAGTCCCAGGTCAGGGATCATCCGCAAACAGAGGTCGACCAACGGTCAGGTCGCTCGGCCTCTCAAGATCGTCATCACCGGCCCCTTCTCGGCCGGCAAGACGACGTTGATCCAGTCGATCTCGGAGGTCGCTATCGTCGGAACGGAGCGCGACGTGACCGACGAGACGAGGTCGGTCAAGGAGCGCACGACGGTCGCGATGGACTTCGGCCGGATCACGTTCGCGCAGGACCTCACCTTGTTTCTGTTCGGGACCCCGGGGCAACGTCGTTTCGAGGTGATGTGGGAGATCCTGTCGGAAGGCATGATCGGCTTCATCCTGCTGGTCAACGCAGCCGACGACCGCTCGCTCGAGGAGGCGTCTCACATCCTCGACACGTTCCGGCAGTACGCGGACGTCCCGTACGTCGTCGGCGTCTCCCACCTCGACGAGATCGAGGGCGACAAAGAGCCGATCTTCCAGAAGATCCGTGACGGCTTGGGGCTCCCCGACGAGATCGAGACGATCGCCTGCGACCCGCGCGAGCGCGAGGACGTCAAGGCGCTCATGTTGTCGATCCTCATGGGTGTCATGGGACGCCTCAACTCGATGGCTACGGCGTCGGCGTCCTCGTGAGCCGGCGCCGCTTGTGGCATCTGTTCGCACGCAAGCGACCGGAGCCGGTCCTGGAGGGGATCCACCGCTTCTCTCCGCCACCTCCGCCCCCGCCGCGGCCCGCGTCTATCCCCGCACCGGCGCCTTATCGCGACGATGCTTCGGCCGGAGCCCCGTCTCGTCATGACCCAGCGCCGGCACCGGTGGAGCGTCACGCCCCACAGGTCCGGCTGATGATGAGCGATGGATCGGTCGAGGACCTTCCGGCCGACCCCGAGATCACCGCCCGCGCCAGCTACCTCGTGCGCAGCATGCTCTCGCCGGCGCCCCCGCCGCCCGACGGTCCCGATACCCCCTCGTAGCGGCGGCTCGCACTGGTCGTCCACTCTGACCGCCTCGTCCCTTTAGTCGAGGCGGGAACGGTCGATAATCCAAGAGGGCAGCAGGTCTTCTGCCTGCCTTCTGGGACGGCCCTCTGCGAAGGGAAGAGATGAGCGTGAAGTCACCCCCGCGGCCAGGCGCGCAGCTCGAAGAGCTGCTGCTCTCCCGCGGGCTGATCACCCCCCAGCAGCTCGACGAGGCCAAGTACCAGGCGGCCGAACGGGGGCGGTCCGTCGGCCGCATCGTCATCGAGCTCGGCTTCGTCACCGAGGCGTCGCTCGTCGCGATCCTGGCCGAGCAACTGGGTCTCGAATACATCGATCTCGATGACGCCCAGATAGACCCGTCGGCGGTGGCGATGGTGCCGGAAGCAACGGCCCGCCGGCACAGCTGCATCCCGGTCGGCTTCGACGCACAGCGCCGGCTGATCGTGGCGATGGCCGATCCCGCCAACGTCGTGGCGGTGGACGACATCCGTGCCCTGACGAAGCAAGACGTCAAGACGATGGTCTCCACGAAGGCCGACGTCATGACCGCGATCACTCGCCATTACCGGATCGACCGCACGGCCGAGACACTCGCCGAGGAAGCGGCCGCCGAGAAAGACGCGGAGGACAAGAGCCTCGAGGCCGTCGTTGCCAAAGCGGGCTCGGAAGACGCGCCGATCATCAAGCTCGTCAACCTCCTGATCAGCCAGGCGATCAACGACCGTGCATCCGACATCCACATCGAGCCCGACGAGAAGACCCTCCGGGTCCGGTTCCGGATCGACGGTGTGCTCCACGAGGTGATGAGCCCGCCGAAGTCGGTGCAATCGGGCATCACGAGCCGCCTCAAGATCATGGCCGAGATCAACATCGCCGAGCGCCGCATCCCGCAGGACGGGCGCATCAGCCTCGTCGTGCAGGGCAAGGCCGTGGACATCCGTGTTGCGACGCTGCCGACGGTCCACGGCGAGAAGATCGTCATGAGGATCCTGGACAAGTCGAGTGTGCTGTTGAGGCTGCAAGACCTCAGTTTCTTGCCGGAGAACTTCACGCGCTTCGAGGAGTCCTACACGAAGCCTTACGGGATGATCCTCGTCACCGGCCCGACCGGTTCCGGTAAGTCGACGACTCTCTACGCGACCCTCAACATCAAGAACAGTCCCGAGGTCAACATCATCACGGTCGAGGACCCGGTCGAGTACCAGCTTCCGGGCGTCAACCAGGTCCAGACCAACAACAAAGCAGGACTTACGTTCGCGTCGGCGTTGCGGTCGATCCTGCGCTCCGACCCCGACATCGTGCTCATCGGTGAGATCCGCGACCGTGAGACCGCACAGATCTCCATCGAGGCGGCGCTCACCGGGCACCTCGTGCTGTCCACTCTGCACACGAACGACGCGCCGTCCGCGCTGACCCGTCTCGTCGAGATGGGCATCGAGCCGTTCCTGGTCGCATCGTCGCTGGACTGCGTGCTGGCACAACGTCTCGCGCGCAAGCTCTGCGAGCGTTGCAAGGAGCCGTACGTTCCGACGCCGGAGGAGCTGACGCGAGCCGAGTTCCCGTGGGACCCGAAGGACGAGCTTCCGAAGCTGTACCGCCCGATCGGTTGCACCACGTGCGGGCACACCGGCTACAAGGGCCGGATGGCGGTCCACGAGGTCATGACCGTCACCGAAGAGATCGAGCGCATGCTGACCGAGCAACATTCCTCGTCCGAGGACATCGGGAGAGCGGCGCGGGAGCAAGGCATGCTGACGCTGCGGATGGACGGCATGGAGAAAGTCAAGATGGGGCTTACTTCCATCGAAGAGATCTTCCGGGTGGTGGCATGACGACCACTGTTGCAACGGCACCGTTTACGTGGATTACTGAGTGCGGGACAAGGAGCTAGCGATGGCGCAGGTACAGAAGCAACTCGGTGACGTACTGATCGAGCGCGGGATGGTGACGCCGGAGCAGCTCAACTTCGCGACGCAGCAAGAGGCGCGTACCGGCGAGTCCGCATGGAAGATCCTGATCGAGCGCGGGGTCCTGACCGAACGTGACATCGTGCGAGCGCGCGCGGCGCAGATCGGGCTGGAGTTCGTCGACGTGCGTTCCGCCCGGCCTCCCGCAGACGTCCTTCAGCTCCTCGACCAGGAGACGGCCCAACGCCAGCTTGCGATGCCGGTGCGGCTCGATGGCGACGTCGTGACCATTGCCATGGCCGAGCCGACGAACCACCTGGCGCTCGACGAGATCTCCCGCATCGTCGGCAAGCAAGTCTCTGCGGCCGCGGCGTACCGGCCCGATCTGGCGGAGGTGCTTCCGCTGGTCTACAAAGGCGCGGCCTCGGGTGTGAACGACGAGAACGAGCACCCTCCCGCAGGCGGCAACGCGAGTATCGCGAGCTTCGGCCCGGACGACCTGCCGATGGTGGAGTCCTCGTGGGCCCCACCCGCGCCGGTCCAAGTGGTCGAGGAGGAGGAGAAAGAGCCGAACCTCGCGGAGTTCCTCCTCGCGGTCGTCGACGGAAACGCGTCGGACCTTCACCTGACCGGCGGCCTGCCACCGATGATCCGCGTGCACGGCGAGCTCGAGCCGTTGAAGGGATACCGCAGGTTGCTCCCGAAGGACCTCCAGGAGCTCATCTATTCGATGCTTACACAGAAGCAGCGCGAGAAGTTCGAGGAGAACCTAGAGCTGGATATCTCCTACCAGCTCCCGGGCAAGGCGCGTTTCCGCGTGAACGTCTTCCAGCAGCGCGACGCGCTCGGCGCGGTCATGCGTCTGATCCCGTTCGAGATCAAGAACCTCGACGACCTCGGCCTGCCGGGATCGGTAAAGGAGTTCGCCAACCTGCGGCGTGGACTCGTGCTGGTCACGGGCATCACCGGTTCCGGTAAGTCGACGACGCTGGCGGGCCTGATCGACATCGTCAACTCGACTAGAGCGGAGCACATCATGACGGTCGAGGACCCGATCGAGTTCCTCCACCGCCACAAGAAGGCGATCGTCAACCAGCGCGAGATCGGCGCGGACACGCACGGCTTCGGGCCGGCGCTGAAGCACGTCCTGCGACAGGACCCCGACGTGATCCTGGTCGGCGAGATGAGAGACCTCGAGACGATCTCGGCTGCGCTCACCTCGGCCGAGACGGGCCACCTCGTGTTCGGCACCCTGCACACGCAGGACGCACCGCAGTCCGTCGACCGTGTCATCGACGTGTTCCCGCCACACCAGCAGCAACAGATCCGCGTTCAGCTCGCGGGCACGTTGGCCGGCGTCGTCTCGCAGCAGCTGATCCCGACGGCCGACGGAAAGGGACGGGCGGTCGCGGCCGAGGTGCTAGTTGCCACGCCGGCGGTCCGCAACCTGATCCGAGAGGGCAAGAC
>DASZOC010000076.1:0-112382 GCA_035550975.1 Actinomycetota bacterium
GGTCGCGGTGGAAGCGGGTCGGCTCCTTCGTGGGGACGAACGTGACATCGTCCTGCTCGTCGGCGTGGAACCCCGGGCCCTCCACGATGATGTCGAACGCCTCCCCGAAGTCGTAGCCGCCCTGCGAGCCGATCTCGGCCGAGAAGCGTCGAACCCAGTCCGCGATCTCGTCCCGATCCGGCCCCACCTGGGACGTGTGGCACATCAGCGCATCGAGCTTCGCATCGATCGTCTCGGAGATGTCCGAGACGTAGCCCTTCTGGCCCGGCCCCATGATCCACGTCTCACGCAGCCCTCGCCATGGCTCCAGGCCCTCGTCGAGGAGCTCGGGGAAGTGGCCGGGGGTCGTGCCGGCGGTCATCGCCACGTCGAGAGATGCCTGGCCGATCGCACGGTGGTCGGGATGGTTGATGAACCGGCTCTCGATCGTCGGGGTCGGGTCCATCACCACGTAGCGGTGCGGGCGATAGGTGCGGAAGACCCTCGCGATCGTCTTGCGCAGCTCCAGGTCGTAGGTGACGTAGCCGTCCCGCAACCCCAGCCACTCGACCTCCGCGACGCCGAGGACCGCTGCCGCCTTCTCCGCCTCTTCCCTGCGGATCGCCGCGAGCTTCTCCCCCATGAGGCTGCGGTCTTGGGTGCCGGTGGATCCGTCGGTCGCTATGCAGATCGTGACTTCGGCGCCCTCACGCGCCCACTTCGCGATGGTTCCTGCGCAACCGAACTCGATGTCGTCGGGGTGCGCGGATACGACGAGCGCTCGCCAGGTCACGCCGTTCGCAGGATCAGCAGGTCTGTGGGCGCGTGGTGCGAGATGCGGTGCGGAACGTTACCGAGCATGAAGCGCTTCGTGCCGCTCATACCGACGCTACCGACCGCGATGAGATGGACGTCTTCCGACTCCGCAATGTGGATCAGCGTGTCTGCAGGATGTCCTTCAAGGGCGCGGACGTCGGTGTCGACGCCTTGCTTGGCGGCATGCTGCGCGGCCCGATCGACGACGTCCCGAGCGGTCGCAGCATCGGCGATCCGCCACCGGAACTCTTCGGGGGTCTCGCGCGACGTCTTCCCGGCGCTCCACTGCGCAACCGGGTCCGAAGGATCCGCCCGCATGACCTTCAACTCTTGCTCCGTCGGAGGCTGGTACGCGGTGACGATAATCGGCTCGATCCCGAGCTCTTTCGCAAACGACGACGCCATGTCGACCGCGCGCATGGCGGTAGGAGAACCGTCGGTGCCGACCAGGATCCTCCGATATTCCCCCGGCTGATCGCGCGGCGGATCGGTTTTGACGATGAGAAGGTCGGTGGGCGCGTGATGTGACACCTTGTTCGGGACGCTCCCGAGCAGGAACCGCCGCGCTCCGCTCATGCCGACGCTACCGACGACCAACAGGTCTGCCCCCGCGCGTTCTGCTTCCGAGATCAAGACCTCGGCCGGGTTCCCCGGCTTCACCACATGGTCGGCTCCGTACGACTCGGCAAGTTCGTCGAACGCGGCCCCCGGATCGCTACCCGCATGGACGAGCACGAGGTCGGCGCCTATCCGACTCGCAAGGGCGCTCGCCCTGTCCGTCGCGACCTTCGCCGTATGCGAGAGATCCGTGCCCGCGACGATCTTCTTGTACATGTCGGCCTCCCTACCCTTCTTGCTCGGAGAAACGTCTGATCGCCAACGTGCAGCGCGCGACCGCGACAGGTACGCCATCTTGGTCCGCGATATCGATCTGCCAGACGTGCATCGTGCGGCCTTTACGGATCGGTATAGCCGTCGCCGTCAGCCGGCCGTCGCGGCGCGCTCGCAGATGACTGATGTTGAGGTCGGTGCCTACCGCGTATTCCTCGCCGGCAGCGCAATTCATGTAGGCGCCCATGGACGCGGCACTCTCGGCGAGAACGGCCGACGCGCCCCCGTGGAGGAGACCCATCGGTTGATGGACCCGAGGACCGACGTCCATCTCCATCACGACGCGGTCCGCCGTCGTCTCGACAGGACGGATCCCGAGCGACTCGGCGATCGTTCCCTCGGCAAAGGAGATCGTGGGCGGTTCCATTGAGCCGCCGATGGTACCGGCCGGCGTTACACGCCGGCCCTAGGTGCTAAGGCGTCGCCTTCCGCGTCCGCTTGTCGAGGTACATCGCTGCGTCGGCTGCCGCGAGCAGCTCCTCCGACGTCGCCCCGTCCTCGCCGAAAAGTGCGACCCCCGCGCTGACCGTCAGCTCGACGTCCAGTGCAGCAGCCGAACGCTTTTCGGCAAGGGCGGCGCGCAGCCGGTCGACGACCAAACTTGCACCGACACGGTCGGCATCTTTGAGGATCACCACGAACTCGTCGCCACCGAATCGTGCGACGCAGTCCGACGCTCTGACGACGCCTCGCAGGCCATCCGCTACCCGTTGGATCGCCGCAGAACCCGTCTGATGTCCGAACCTGTCGTTGATGACCTTGAGGTCGTCGAGGTCGACGAGCAGAACCGCGAATCTCTCGGCGCCTTTCTCCATGATGCCGATCTCCTCGTAGAAACGCGACACGTTCGACACCTTCGTCAGAGGGTCGAGAGACGCGAGCGTCCGCAGATGTGACTGCACCGATTGATGCGCCTCGGCGAAGGCGCCGAGCACCGTAGCCGTGATGCCGTAGAGGATCCCTCTGCCCACGAAGACGGTGGTGACGAAGGCAGGATCGACCTCACCGATCGCGGCCGTCGCATAGAAGGCGGAGATAAGTGCCGAGATAGCCGCGACCGACAGCCCCTCGCGCAGCCCACCTGCGATAGCAGAGATCGCCACCGGGACGATGAACACCCACGCCAGGTCTACCCCTTCGGGCGTCGGTATCAGGGTCGACAGCGACGCGGCGACCACCAACAGGCCGACTACCGCGAAACGGGTCGACCTGTGCTCCAGGACGCTGCGGAGTTGGGCGGTGACCAGGAGCCGGACCCGACTGCCGATGGCGAGGTGGTCGGTGGGATACAGAACCTGGTGTCGCACGGTCTCTCCCGTTCGTGACTAGTCCCAAATGACTAGTCACCGGAGTTATCGGCAGCAGGTCTTGGGGACTGAAGCCGCGACAAGGTCGCTATCGGCCCTCGCGCCCATACAGCGAGCGCGGCCGAGTCGGGAGAGGTTGGCGGGCCTAGCGCTAGAGGCGGACGGCCGTTAGGCGACCGGTGGCCGCATCGGTGACGAAAAGGAATCCGCGGCTGTGCTCGACGTCGTAGGCGTACACGCCTTTGCCGAGCGGGACCCTCGCGCCGCCGTTGCGATCTCCCTGTCGCGGCATCAGCGACCGCACCACGCCGCGTCCCCGGAAGGCGACGACGCCGAGCTCCGAGTGCGCCGCGTACACCACGCCGTCGTCCAACGTCATGCCTTGCACACGGAGCCGGTCGTCCGCGTCGACCCCGGCGGAATAGACACGCGCCCTCTTGATCCTGTCCAGCTTCGTCGCGTCCAGCACGATCACGCCCGGTTCCTGCTGCTTGTCGAACCAGTACTCCGTGGCGCCGTAGATCAGCCGCTGCTTGCCGCCGGAAGACACCTCGATCTCTGCGAGGCCGACGTCGTTCCACGCGCCTAGGAGCTGGGGGGCCGTCGGATCGGAGAAGTCGAATACCTCCACACCGGTCCTGCCGGTCGACGCGTAGAGCAGCGGTTTGTCCAGCACGGGATCTTTCTCGATGACGATCCCTGCGGACGCCGGTCCGCCGACCTTCAACAGTGGCAGCGGGCTGACGTGGACGGGCACGAGGATCCCTGATGTCGGCTCGAACCGATAGACGACCATGCCCGTGATCGCGTCCATGAGCACGACCCACTCGTTCGTTCCGTCGTGGTAGCTCTCGACGCGGAGCGCGCCGCCGCCTGGTTGGTAGAAGCGACGTACGGGAGCAGCCGGGTCCGACACATCGAGGACGTGGAGCCCGTCGAGGGAGAACTGCACCGTTTGACGGGCATAGAAGATCCAGCGCCCGTCGTGAGAGAACGCAATGTCGCCGTCGAGCGACTGCCGCGCGTTGTCGTTGAACCGGCCGACGACCTTCATCCGCGACGGATCGGAGATGTCGACGAGCGACACGATCCCCTCGTCCCGTTGCAGCACTGCAGCCAGATCTCCCTTGACATCGACCCGGCCGAGGCCGCCCTCCGTCGAGACTTCGACCGAACCGACGGCGCCCGAGCGACCGCCGCCGGCGACGCTCGGAGAGACGTAGAGCGACGCGAGGCATACGGCGATAGCTGCGACGGACGCGGCGCGACGCCTCGAACAGAACATGGCTGGAGAGTTCGACCCCATCGATGTTCGTCCTGCCCGGCGCATGGCGGCGGTCCGAACGACTCAGGCCCGTGGGACGGCGAACGCGCCGAACAGCAGGGCTATGCCGACGACGAGCGTCACGAGTGCCGCCTTCGCATCCGCGTCTTCGCGACGGTGCAGGATGAAGGCAAGGGCGCACGCGGCGACGCCGAATACCAGCAGCTCGGGCTCGACCGCCTCGCCGCCGCCGTGGGCGAGACGCAACGCAGCGATCAGATCCTCTCGATCGCGCGGATCCGCGGCCGCGGCACCCGGCGGGGACGCCGCGCCCCACTCTCGATCATGCGGATGACCCGCCCCCGCTGGCCTCGGTATGGCTCCAGGAGCTCGAGCATCCGCTCGTCGTCTGCCGACGGCTCGCCCGCGAGGGTCCAGGCGACGAGATGGGGCAGATGGAGGTCGCCGACGGATACGGCGTCGGGATCGCCCATCGCACGAGCCCGCACCTCGGCGACCGTCCACGCTCCCACGCCTCGAAATGAAAGCAGGCGCGCATCCGCGTCGACCGCCGGCAGATCCACGCACTCCTCCAGGCGCGCGGCGCGGGCACAGACGGCGCGGATCACGTCTGCGCGCTTGCGCTCGATCCCGAACCGGTGGAAGACCCAGTACGGCTGCGCCGCCAGCACCGCCGGATCGGGTGGGACGCGTAACCGCACCGGACCCGGCGCCGGCTGGCCGAACGCGAACACCAGCCTGCGGAATGATTGGTGCGCTTCGTAGCTGGTCACCTTCTGTTCGAGGATCGCCGGGACGAGAGCTTCGAGGACCGCATGGCTCGCGCCGATCCGGAGCCCCGGAAGCCGGTGCTGAAGCTCGCGGACCGCGCGATGGACCGGGACGACGGTGGAGACGTCGTCGGCTCCGGTGAAGACCCGCACTCGCTCGATCGTCCAGGACGCTCCCGGCCCCCACGACGCCGCCGCGACCTCGCAGCCGCGGATATCGAGACGCAGGGTCGCGGGACCCTCGGGAGTCAACGTTGCCCGCCACAGTCCGGACCGGTCGATCCTGATCGTGGGATCGAGGGGACCGTGCCGGTGCAACGAGAACGTTCGGAGCGGATCGAGGGGGCGGTCGAGGATCAACGACGCGGCGCGAGAGGTCACCCGGGCACAGTACGGCGACGTCAGCGGATCAGCCGGGACATGCGGCGATCGGCCAAGACCTTGCCTCCGGTCTGGCACTCGGGGCAATAAGAGATTTCGTAACCCTCGTAGGAGACGCGGCGCAGGTCCGAACCGCAACGAGGGCAGGGGAAACCGTGCTTGCCGTGGATGACGAAGCTCTTGTCCATCTTCGTCGGCAGGCCCCCCGAGCGCCGGCGTTCCCGGTCGAGCGCTGCGGTCAATACCTCGTCGACCGCATCCAGCAACCGCCGGCGACCGGCTTCATCGAGCTTCTTCAACGACGCGTAGGGAGAGAGCGCCGCGCGATGGAGGATGTCGTCGCTATAGCCCCGGCCGATCCCCGCGACGGTGCGCTGATCCCGGAGCAGAGTGTGGATGCGGCGCCCGTCGTCGGACGTGAGGATCAGGTGCCGGAACTCGTCGCTGAACGGTTCCGGACCGAGGCGTGCCAAGGGCCCGTCGTCACCCCGAGCGAGGGTCCACCACCCCGCCTTGCGCTGGGTGCCGAACTCCTTGATCAGCACCGCGGGGCGGGCGTCGACCCCGAAACGCACGACGGCTCCCTTGGGCTTGGTCGTCTTCGGAGGGTCCTCGACGTCGACGCGGCCCCCCTGGGAGAGGTGGACGAGGATCCGCGGCCCAGCGAGGTCCATGACGAGGAACTTCCCCCGGCGCCCGACCGAAGCCACGGTTCGCCCGACCAGCGCTTCGGCGGGAGGGTCGAAGGTCTTCATGGCCGAGAACTGCAGCGGCGTGATCGCGGTGAGTGCGGCACCCGCGACCGCCGCGTCCAGGCGCTCCGCCAGCGCCTGCATCTCGGGCAGCTCAGGCATGGCAGTGCTCCCGGGCGATCTCCACGTCAAACGGAGCCTCTGTCACGGCTCGATTCTCGCCCAGCGTCGCCCTTCGGAGGGCAGGGAGTCGGGTCCAGGCGGCGAAATCCCAGGGCATGAGGAAGCTCATCGTCACCGCGCTCGTCCTGACCCTCGTGACCGCCCTTGCGCCGATAGGCCGGACCGACACGGCGAAGCTCGCTCTCGTCCGGGTCCCGGTCGCCTCGGAGGAGCAGGCGGCGTACCTCATGACCCGCTTCGACGAGACCCACAACCACTCCCACGACGAGATCGAGCTCCTCCTGTGGCCCGGAGACCGCGCCGCGCTCGATTCGCTCGGATGGGACTACCGCGTGGTTACCGAAGACGTGGTGGCCCGTGACCGCGCGCTGGCCGCTGCCGCGGCGCCGGGCGTGCCACAGAGACTGCCGGGGCCGAACTACGACGACTACCGCCACCTCTCGGACTACAACACCGAGATGCAGGACCTCGCCAAGAAGAACCCTCGTCTGATCAAGCTGTTCGAGATGAAGCGGCCCACGCTCGAGGGCCGGACCGTCTACGGCCTCGAGATCTCTGCCGACGTCAAGCGTCAGGACGGACGTCCGATCTTCTACATGGACGCGGTGCACCACGCTCGCGAGTGGCCGGCCGCCGAGTTCACGATGATCTACGCGCACTACCTGGCGGAGCGGTTCGGTAAGGACCCGAAGGTGACGTCGCTGTTGAACCGAGCTCGCGTCATCCTCGTTCCGCTGGTGAACCCCGACGGGTTCAACTACTCGCGTGAGTCGGTCACCTCGATCAACCAACCCGTCCGCAACGCGACCCAACAGATGGCCGGCCTCAATGGGTTCGAAGGCTACTGGCGCAAGAACCGCCGTTCGCTGACGGGAGCCACCGTGCCCGGCGCGCAGGTCAACCCGGATGCGTACGGCGTCGACCCGAACCGCAACTACGCGTACCTCTGGGGCGACCAGCAGGGTGGGTCTTCCAACCAGTTCTTCAGTCAGACCTACCGCGGCGAAGCGCCCTTCTCCGAGCCCGAGGTCGCCAACGTCGCCGACATCATCCGCTCTCGTAACGTCACCGGGATCATCACGAACCACACCGTGCAGGCGACGGTCCTCCGGACCGGCGGCGGCAGGGCACCGGAAGACGACATCCTGGTCACGATCGGAGCGCGGCTCGCGGACATGCTCGGCTTCCAGAACAACGCGAGCGTCGGCTACCCCACGACCGGCACGACCGACGACTGGGCGTACGCGGCAATGGGCGCGTTCGGGTTCACGATCGAGCACGGCGGTAGCGGGTTCCATTGCGCCTACGCCGACTGCGTCGGCACGCCAACCGACCGCACGATGAAGGCGTTCACCATCATGTTGGAGACATCCGCGAACGCGCGCTACCACTCGGTTCTCACCGGCAAGGTCGCGGGTGGAGCGGCCAAGCTCACCCTTGCGAAGACGTTCCAGACCCCCCTCTCGGACGGGAATCCGCTGGGCAAGAAAGCCATCACGGAAAAGCTCAAGTGGTCGATCCCGACGAAGGCCAACGGATCGTTCGAGTGGCACGTCACCCCCAGCACCCGGCCCTACGTCGGCGGAACGGAGAGCTACACGCTGACGATCACCCAAGGCGGCAAGACCAAGAGGATGTCGATCGTCGTCGACCGAGCCGAGCGGCTCGATCTCGGCACGATCAAACTCTAAGGAGGCGGACTGATGAAGCGGACGATCTCGATCATGGTTGGAGCGATGTTGATCACGGGCGCACTGGCGGCGACGAGCGCCGACGCGAAACCCAAGAAGGGGCCGTTCGTTATGGGGACGGATCCCGCAGACGACTGGGGTGCGAACGTCGATCCTTCCCTCGCTCCTGCCGGCGACAGCCTCGGCCAGGAACTATTGGAAGCGGCCATCGAACGCGCCGACGCCAAGACGCTCAACTTCATCATTAAGGTGTCATCGCTGCCCGCGACCGGCGGAGTCCCGGAATTCACCCGCTACATCTGGACCGTCACCGTGGACGGTGAGCTGCTCGCGATCGACGGGAAGTTCACGAACTATTCGCGTGGGACCTGCGATCCGACCGCCGGTACGTGCCCTCCGCCGCGAGACCCGGGCCCGGCACCGTTCGTCGTGCGTGGCAACTGCACCGACAATGGTGGAGCGGCAGTGACGTGTGAGGAGCTAGGCGCGGTCCAGGGAGAGTTCGACAGCGCGGCCGGCACGATCACGGTTCCCGTCACTTTGGACCTGCTCGGCGCCAAACCCGGGACGAAGATCGCGCACGGCACGCAAGCAGGATCTAACTTCGCCGGAGTCAGAGCGATCCCGTCGGCGTGGTTCTCGCAGGGCAACATGCCCTATGACGAGATGACGCTTACCGGCGTCTATGTCGTGTCGAAGAAATAGGACCAGATCCGGACGAGGGGATATAGGTGGCCATACAACGCGGGAAGTTCGTCGTAAGCAGCCTCATCGTTGCAGCTCTCATCGCGATGGCGATCGCGCCGGCGTCGAGCCAGGTCCCGGGCGCGCCGGCGCAGGTCGTGGATTACGAGCCGCCGATCCGCATCGAGCGCTACAAGGTCACCGACTTCGGTCGCTCCGCGTCATCGAAAGACGACCGCACCTCGAAGACAAGATTCAGGGTCGCGGAGCGCACCGGGAACTGCTGCGAGAACTACCTCACCGCGTCGAGTGGTGGCCGCTTGTTCGACCACGGCGGTCGTTACATCAACTTCACCGACGACAAAGGCGCGACGTGGAAATCGGTCCAGCCGCTTGCGCCGCTGATCAACGGCGAAGGGACGGTCTCGATGGGCCCCGGCGGCGACGTGCTCGGCGTGGAGTGGGACCCCTACTCGGGTGATCACCTGCAGGCATACAAATACGACGCTCTCGCAGAGGAGTGGACCTACCTCGAATCGCCGCTGCACACGCCGTTCTACGACCGCCCGTGGCTGTCGGTGGTTCCGGGACCGTTCGAGGTCCAGGGTCAGAAGACGCCTTACGTCACCTACCTCGACGGTTATCCGCACACCGGCACGTTGCTCTACAGCACCGACGGGCTGACCTATGCCCGCGCGTCGAGCCCGTACGTCGACGCCGAGCTCGAGGACCCGGTCGAGGGCTGGATCCCGACCAAGAAGTCGCCCGATCTCGACTGGATACAACCGAACACGAACAGCCCGATCATCCCGCTCGGTGGGGGCCGCGCGTTGGCTCCACCCGCAGCGTTCGGGGTCGGTTGGTCGATCCTGAACCCCGACACGATGCGCTGGGCCCCCTTTAGCCTCCCCGGCGGTCAGAAGCTCCAGGGCCGCTACCTCGTCGACGGGCGCGGGCGCGTCCACAACCTGCAGGCGAACGGGCCACAGTTCCTCTACCGGATCTCGACCACGGGCGGACGGTCGTGGAAAGAGACCCTCGTGAAACTGCCCCAGGGCGTGTCCAGCACGGGCGGGTTGCAGTACGACTTCCGCGCCAACGCGAAGCAAGGCATGGCCGCGGTCGTCCTGCACGCGGTCAACTCGAAGACCGGGACGGACAACGACCTCGTCTACACGCTCGACATCACGACGAACACGCCGCGGCTGCAGCGCCTGTACCAGATCGGTCTCGGCGACGTCGACGCCTCGAGTGGTGTCGGCCAGAACATCAGGCTGGACTTCCAGACCGTCGCGATCCTGCCGGGCGGCAAGATCGCGACCTCCTTCCTCGACACCACGACCGCAGGTGCCTACCACCTGACGGAACCGGTGACCGAAAGGATGGGCCCGGCCCTAGCAGTCGAGCTCTAGGTCTTCAGCGCTTCACGAGACCCGTCACGAGACCCAGCGGCAGGATCGAGCGCGCCTCGTACGGCAAGCTCCAGATACCTCCGTGGAGCGCGCTGTCTACGAACAGGTCGAACGGATGACCGAGCGATGTCTCCGGCTGCGCTGCGGCTTGTGGGTTGCGAAGGTCGTGCACCAACAGAGCCGCCATCAGCACGCGAGTGGTCGCCGGATCGAATATCTCGACGCCGAAGGACGGCGCGCCCCGATATGCCGCCGCCAGCAACCGGTTCTTCGTGACCGATGCGGTGCGCGACGCCGGGGCCACGTTGGCGGAGCACACCCTGCCGGAGTCGCGTGAGGACATCGCGCGCCAGCGCTGAAGAGCTTTCGCAAGCGCGTAGTTCGGGCCCTGGATCGGCATCAACGCATCGGAGATCCCCCATCGGCGTCCGCCCTCTCCGGATACGAGGCGGTCGTAGTTGCGCGCATATAGCCGGCCCCTGCTGATCGCACGCAGCGTCGTGCGTTTCTTCGCGCGCGACGTGGCGTCGGCCGCGACCTCCTCGGGGACCGCGTAGACATCCGTCGGTGTGGCGAGGTAGGCGACGGAGTTGCCCCCGCGCCTGCCGAGGAGCTGCGAGACGACGGCATCGGCCGCGGCCGCGAGCCGTACGAAGTTGGCGCCGTCGGCATAGACATAGTTGCCGACCGTCATGTCCCGCTCGAACGACGCGAGCCACTGCGCGGTCGGCGGGGCCTCGACGAGCAGGTCCATGCCTGCGGAGGAGGTCAAGTCGTCCGATGTCGCTCCGACGCGTACCGGGATCGACAAGGTGCCGGTCCCGTCACGCGCCAGGCGCACGATGTGGTCCCATAACGAGCGTCTCGGGAGGTCGACGGCAACGATGTGGGCTCCCCATCGCGACAGCGGACCCGTCGGTCCCATCTCGGAAGAGGCACCGAGGATCGCGAACGTGCGGACGTCGAGCTCGAGCCAGCCCGGGTTCCGCACGACGAGGCGCAGCGCCTCGGCGCACGACGGCTCCAGCACGCGCCGTTGCTGCCAGAGATCGATCTGACGTAGCAGCCCGTCGCCACGCAGCTCGTCTCCGTCGTACGGGACGACGAGCGCTGTCTCTCGCTCGCCCGCACCCGAGACCGAGCGCGTCTCGAAGCCGTCCGGCCTCTCCGCGGCGAAGGCGTCATCGAGCGAGACGTCTTCACCATCGTGGCCGAAGACGACATTGCGCCGCAGCGCGTCGAGCCCGTCATGGGCGATCCTGGTCGCTGCCACTTGCGACCGGGCACCGGCCTCGACGACTTGCCTTACGGGGGCGACGTATCCCTTCCGCCAGTCGGACGCGGCCTCTATCCGCTGCGCGAGGTCGGCGTCGACACCTCGCACCGCAGCGGCGAACACGGCTTTGGCCGCTCGTTGCGAGCTGCGCTTGCCGTCCGCCTCCACGAACTGGATCCCCGCGCTGTCCTCCGGTGCCGGCATGACGCGTGTCTAACCGAAGTCGGGAAGCCCTGCTCGTCAGACCTTCCGAGCGTTCGCGACGACGAGGGCGAAGTCTTGGTCGGTCGCACCTTTGCGGTTCGGGAGACCGTTGCCGATGATGTTCGCGGCGTCGACGACGATCTCGAAAACACCGTTGCCGGCGCGCCGCAGATACACGTTCTCGACGTTGTTCTTGCGGTCGGGCTTCCCACCTTTGGCGGACCAGCCTTTCGAGAAGGCGTTGCCGAGGAACGACGTCCCGCCGGAGCGCACCACGAGGTCCAGATCGTTTACCCACGCGGGCGTCTCCTTGCCGAGGCCGGGCCCCGGAGCATCCGTCCACGCCAGCGTGACCTTCAACGGCTTGCCCGGATCGACCGCCCTCACGCGGACGACGTGGCGCTGCCCGGAACGGTCGAACACCTCGGTCTGATCGAGATGGACGGCGCGGCTGCGGTCCCACGCGTCGAAGACGTTGCCGATATGCAACCGTCCCCAACCTTGCTGTGGGTTGGGGATGTTGGTCATCACCATTCCATCTGCATCGCGGCCGCCAGCGAGATCCTCGGCTCCGTTCACGAATGCCGCCTTCACGAGCGCGGGCGACGGAGTCTTCTTCCCGAACCGTGCCCGGTACCAGTCGACGAACAACGCGTACGCCCCCGATACCTGCGGCGACGCCATCGAGGTACCGGTGCAACCGGCGTGGAAAGGAGACGGCGGCGTCTCCATCGCCGGGTTCGTCGGCGACCAGCCGAGATACGGCACGCCGCAAAGAGTTCCCTGCGTCGCGCGCGTCGAGATCACCTGCTGGCCGGGCGCGACCAACAAGGGCAACAACCGGCCGTCGAGCGCAGGTCCGTGCGCGCTGCAAGTGCAGAGATCGTCGGGTGTCGGCGCGTTGCGGCCCCGGTTCCCGCTGCCGCCCACCGGGATCAGGTTCTTGCCTTCGTCCGGGCTGCCCTGGGTGGACCTGCCTCCACCGCCGTTCATGATCGAGAACACGAGCCCGAGAGATTGGTCGCCTGGCTTCGACGCGTCGACGTCGCGGACCATCGTGTCGAACTCACGCGTGACCTCGTCGTATCCCTGCGGCGATCCCGACGGGCCCCACGAGTTCGCCGACAGCACGGCACCGTGCTCGTAGGCGTCTTTGTAAACGGGTGTGAAGCGTTCCGGCATATTCGACGTCGCGTTGATCAGGTTCTGGACCACAGCGGTGGCACCGGGTGCGATGCCCTGACCGTAGAGGAAGCCATCGACGTCACCGAGTCCGGACGCGCCCGTCCCCATGATTATCCCGAGCGTGTGGGTGCCATGCCCTACCGCGTCATCGGAGTTGCCTGCGTCGCACCCGGGGACGAGCGCATAGTCGATGCACGCCGCGATGCGTCCCGCGAGATCGGGGTGATGGGCGTCGACCCCGCCGTCGACATGGCCGACGACCACGCCCGAGCCGTCCGCGTCGATCCGCTCGAGCAACCTCGCGTAGCCGGGTTCGACGCCGTCTTCGGAAGTGCCCGTCGCGACTATCTGTGCGGACAGCTCGTCGCGGAGCTCCGGTCGATAGTCCGCGGCGCCGACGCTGTAGACCCATGGTGAGCGCGCGATCTCGGCCGCCTCCGTCAGGCCGCCGTCCAGGTGGAACACCGTTCCGCGCACCTGCGTGAACAGGCGTGTGGTAGCGGGTTGGACCGGAGTTCCGTCCGCGGGCCGGGCGACGGTCGTCACCCGCAAGCGGGTGGTCGACGAAGTCACGTTGTCCGAGACCCGCACCGCCGGTGGAAGGACACCTGCCCAGCGGATCCCACGGAGACCACGTATCGCACGCGTTTGGGCGGTGTCCGCCCACACGATGTAAGAGACCGGCGCGAGGGGCTGGATCAGCCGCGCGCCCGTCCGAGCGATCTTGCGGACGATGCCGGCCTGGCCGAACCGCCGGAACTGGACCAGCACGAGGTCGTGGCCCGCCGGCAGGCGGGCGGGGAAATCGGCCGCGGGGTCGACGGTGCCGCTCGAGAACGGGATGAGGTGGAGGCGCGACCGCCGTTCCGTCGCCTGAGCGCCGGGCACGACCAGGAGCGTCGCCGCGACGAGCCCACACAACAGCATTGCGAGCAACCGTTTGCGCAAGAGAACCCCCATCGCGGCCTGACTACTACGTCGTCGCGAAAGGTTCTCCGCTGAAGGCCCGCCTCCTGGGCGGGCGCAGGTCAGGCGACGTCGCGGATCGCCTTGATCAGCTGTTTCTTGTCCATCTTGGACCTGCCGGCGATATCGAGCTCCCTCGCCCGCTCCTCCAGCTCCTGTTTCGTGAGGGTCTTCAGGTCCTCGTGTCCGTTCGGCGAACGCTTCGAACCCGTCTCGGCTCCGGACGCCTTTGACGCCTTGGACGCCCTGGACGCCTGGGCTTGCGGCGGCCGCGGCTTCTCGCCTCGCCGCGCGGCTTCGACCGACGCCTTCAGCGCTTCCATCAGGTCGACGACGCGCTCGGGCTCCTCGGGTGCCTCCGCGACGACGATCTCTTCGCCCTTGATCTTCTTACGGATCAGCTGCTTCAGGGCCTTGTGGTACTCGTCGGTGAACTGGGTCGGGTCGAAGTCTTCGGCGAGTTGCTGGATCAGCTGTCGCGCCATCTTGCGTTCTCGATCCTGGACCTTCGGTCGCTTGCGAAGTTCGTCGAAGTTCGCCTCGCGCAGCTCTTCGGGCCAGTGCATCGTCTCTAAGACGATGACGTTGTCCGCGACGCGCAGCGCACACAGATGCTCCCGCTCGCGCATGGCCACCTTCGCGATGCCGACGAGATCCTCGTCCACCAACGCTTCACTCATCAATCGATACGCCTTGACCGCGGTCTCCTCCGGCACGACGTAGTAAGTCTTGTCGAAATACATCGGGTCGATCTGGTCGTAGGGGGCAAACGTCATCACGTCGATCGTTCGCAACGACTCCAGCTCTAGCGCGTCGAGATCTTCATCGGTGATCTCGACCCACTTCCCTTTCTCGTACTCGTAACCCTTGACGATCTCGTCCCAGTCGAGATCCTTGTGACCTTTCTCACAGTTGCGCGAGTAATGGATGCGCTGCCCGTCCTTCTCGTGAAGCAAGTGCAGGTCAATCTTGTCGCGCGCGGTGCGACCCACAGCGGTGTAGATCTTGACGGGGATGGTGATCAACCCGAACGTTATGGAGCCCTTCCAGATCGAACGCGGTGCCATCGCGCGTCCTCCTTGACATACGGCGTGGTCACGTCAACCTCTACCCGTAGGGAGTCCGCGGCTAACTGCCGCTCAGCGTTGCTTCTCGAACAGCAGCACGTCCAGCCACACCCAGATGGTCTTGCTCTGTGGGTAGAACACGAAGGGCGACACCCCCAGCACCACGAGGGATGCCGCCAGGAGGGCCACCCAGGGAACGTCCGGCCACGTCACCATCATCGGGATCACGAAGACCAGGACCAACAGCCCCATGACGATGGCGATCGCGACAATCAACGCTCCGACCCAGTAGCCGTCCTCGCGCTCGAATCGTCGCCCGCAGCGTGGACAGTCGTCGTACGTCTGCCCGAACGAGCGCCAGATGTTCTTCTCGTCGCAGATCGGGCAATGGCCGCGCAATGCGCTGATCAGACTCGGCACGACGAGAGCCTAAGGTGATGTTTGTTTGCGCGCCTACCCGTGCTGAGGGGGTATGTGCAGCGGCCTTGCAGGTTCGGCTCGCGGCTGCACCACGACGCGGGCGACCGCCGCGTTCAGGCGCGTCACGGCAGACCGGGAGCGGATCAAGGTCACTACCTCCAGAGTCCTTGTTCGTAGACGACTCATCGGCGCCGCGCTTCCATGGGGCGCAGTTACCGGCGGCGCATCTTCCGACGCAACATCGCCGACGCGCACAACAGGAACAGAAGCGCGAAGCCGATCAAGTAGCTCCAGTACAAACCGATCGCGCTTGTTCCGGCGTTGCCGTACGACTCCACCAACGGAGGACCCAACGGTGAACTCCCGCCGAGCAAGAGGTCGCGGACGCGGAGGTCGCGTCCAACCGCCTCGAAGGCCCACCGCACCGGGACGATCACGCTGATCCACCTCCCCGCTTGCGCCATCACGTGTACCGGGAGGATCGCGCCGGAGAACAGGACCGCGGGGAAGCACAACATAGGCAGCGCCAGCGTCGCTTGCGATGGATTCTCGACCCCCGCAGACGCGAGGAGGCCCAACGCGAGCGCGGCGAGCGCGCAAAGAGCGAGAGTGACCGCGAGCGACCCGTAGGTGCGTAACGAAGCAGGAGGTAAGCGATCGAGAGCGCGCAGTCCGACCAGCATCAGCACGTTAACGACCACGAGGAACGGCAACAGCACCGCTATCTTCGATAGCAAGTACGGACCGAGCCGCAACCCGACGAGATACTCGCGGCGAAGGATCGAACATTCCGTGACTATCTGGAGCAGCCCGTAGGTCAATCCGAAGAAGAACGATCCGAACGTGATCCAGAAGATGATCATGAGGATGGAGGTCGGGTCGGGGTGTGTGGGATCGAACGCGTCCGGCCTGAACAGCACCGCGAACATCGCCACCACCATGGCAGGCGCGCCCAGGAGGATCGCCAACGTGAGCTTGTTGCGGACGAGAGTCTCAAACGTTCGGGTCGACAGCGCCCACCACTGCCGCA
This sequence comes from Actinomycetota bacterium, assembly GCA_035550975.1. Taxonomy (GTDB): domain Bacteria; phylum Actinomycetota; class CADDZG01; order CADDZG01; family WHSQ01; genus DASZOC01. Next base: position 16,240 of record DASZOC010000076.1, read on the forward strand.
GTGCTCCCGGAAGGCGAGAACGTTCCCACGCGCGCCGGGTTTCGACCACCTCGACTCCAACATCGTCCGGGGGCCGCGCGGGAGCACTATCGATCCGTTCGTAGATCCTGTCCGGTGACGAGACACCAAAGTGCCGGCACGCTTCCGCGACCGACCCGACGAATGCGAGACGGCCCCCACGAGCGAGGAACACGACCCGGTCGCACAGCGTGAGGTCCTGGACCGCGTGCGTGGTGAACAGCACCGTTGTGCCTCGGTCCGCCAGCCCACGGAGGGTCCGGAGGAGGTCCGCGGCCGTCGCGGGATCGAGACCCGACGTCGGCTCGTCGAGGAAGAACACCCGTGGCTCGCTCAGCATCTCGACGGCGATGCTCGCCCGCTTGCGTTGTCCCCCGCTCAGGGACGCTACGACGGTTCCCGCATGCTCCTCGAGAGCGAGAGTCGCCAGCGCGTGGCGCATCCGTTCCTCTACCTCGGTCGACTCCAGCCGCGGGTCCAGGCGGAGGCGCGCCGCGTAGTGCAACGTCCTTTCCAGCGGCAGGTCCGTGTGGATGATGTCGTCCTGCGGAACGTAGCCGAGCACGGACCTCACCAGTTCGCGGTCACGATAGACGTCGATGCCGTCGAACATCACGCGGCCGGCGTCGGCGGGAGCCACTCCGGCCAAAGCCTCCAGCAAAGTTGTCTTGCCCGCGCCGCTGCCGCCTACGACAGCCACGAGCTCGCCGCCGGCAAGCGACAGCGAGACGTCTTGAAGAACCGGGACGTTGCGTCCGACGTGTTTCGTCAGCCCCCTCGCAGAGACTGATACTCGGTGGTTCATCTGAGCAGCTTCGATCCGACCTACTCCTTTGGTGGATGGCGCCAGACCAGTTTCTACCGCTGCGCTACGGGTCGGTCCACGGCGAGACCACGCATCAACAGGACAGCCAGTTGATGGGGTGGCCCCGCGGGAGCAAAGGTCTGAACGGCAGGATTCCACCGGCGGCGAAACGAACCTTGTCTCGAAACCCCAACCGGTGGAGTGAAAATGAACAAGCGATTGGTCGCGATACTGCTGCCACTCACGGCCGCGCTGTCGCTGCCGGCGCCGGTCGCGGCCACCCCCCCACCCGGAGCGGTTCCCTCCTACTGCGTCCGAACAGTGGCTGGCTACCGCTGCACGATCGGGCCCTTCGACGTTGGCGCCGGCGAGACGGTAGAGATGATGACGGGAGTCGCTGCACCCTCCGAAGCCGGATATATGACGTCGGCTCACGCGAAACTCGTCGACGGCTCGGGTCGCGCGCTGGAGCATCACCTCGTCCACATGCACCACGCGGTGTGGCTCAACCCGTACGAGGAAGACATGACGTGCGACTCCTACGACGGCGGCGCCTTTCCGGGCTACGAGCGGTTCTTTGCGACCGGGAACGAGCTGACGAAGGTGGATCTGCCGACCGGCTACGGATACTTCTGGGACCCGCAGGTGAGTCAGTCCTATACACAGTCGGCGCCGTGGTGGGGCTTCACCGTTCACCTCGACGGCATGCACGGCGCATCCGAGGCATACATCCAGCTGGACATGGGGTTCGTCGCGGAGACGGAGGCGAAAGCAATGAGGAACATCGAACCGGCGTGGTTCGATGTCCGTAACTGCAGCTCGGAGCCCGTCTACGACGTAGCGAAAGGAAGCGGACGAAACGGTGTGCACAGAGAACACTGGACCTACAAGATGCGCAGCAGTGGCCGCTTCGTCTTCCTCGCGGGTCACCTGCACGACGGCGGCCTGCGAACCTCTCTGAAGAACCTGACGACCGGGCGCCACATCTACACGTCGACGGCGACATACGCGTCCGCCGACGATCGACGGCACCTCACGAAGATGTCCTCATGGTCGGGCCTGCCGGGGATCGCCGTGAGCGAGGGCGACAAGCTTCGTCTCACCGCCGTCTACGACAGCACCCAGTCGATCGAAGGCGCGATGGGGATCATGGTCGGTGCTTTCGTTCCGAGACGCTAACGACAAACAGCTCGCGGTGAGCGGGCCTTGTCGAGCTACTGGGCGGTGTAAGCGCCGTCGACGGTGTAGTAGCTGCCCGAGACGAACGACGCCTCGTCGGAAGCCAGGAATGTGACCAGGTTCGCCACTTCCTCCGGTTGTCCGAGCCGGCCGATCGGGTGCAGCGCCGTCACCCCTTTTACGATCTCGGCGCTCTCGGGCTTACGCAGCAACGGTGTCTCGATGAAGCCGGGGCCTACGGCGTTGACGCGCACTCCGTCCTTCGAGTACTCGATCGCCGCCGTCTTCGTCACGCCGACAAGCCCATGCTTGGCCGCCACGTAAGCGCTCGACTGGCCGAAGCCCACCGAGCTGAGGATCGAGCCGATGTTCACGATCGAACCTCCGCCGTTCTTCAGCATCGCCGGGATCTCGTAGCGCATCGAGTAGAAGACGCCATCGAGGTTCACGGCCATGACCTGCCGCCAGCTGTCCAGTGGGTACTCCGCCACCGGGGCAGTCGCCCCGCCGATGCCGGCGTTGTTGACGGCGACGTCGAGCCGGCCGTGCTCTGAGACCACTCGCTCGATCAGTTCTCTCATGGACTCCGCTTCGCTCACGTCTGCAACTTCAGCGTGGGCCGCAGGTCCGATGTCGGTCGCGACCTGCTTCGCGGGCACGTCGTCGATGTCGACGACGACCACGGTCGCTCCCTCGTCGGCGAACTGGTGGGCGATCGCCTCGCCGATACCGGAGCCTGCCCCGGTCACCAGAGCTACCTTTCCTTCCAAACGCTTTGGGTCCCTTGTCATCTCTTTCTCCTCTTAGTTGTCGATGGTTCGTTGATTGACGTCTCGGTTCAGGCAAGCGGGCCGACGAGCTTCCAGCCCGACTGCCACGACCAGTCGTTCTTGGCGTTCAGCGAGATGTTGAGGAACGCCATGCCCTCGAGGTAGCGGGCGGTCGTCAGTGGCCCCACGTCAATCGGCCGATAACCGATCTCCTCGAGGAGGTGCATCACGTGCTTCTTGGCATCCGGGTCGTCACCGGCGACGAAGCCATCCAGCTGCACACCCTCCACCTCTGGGACTGCCTGGTTGCCGGCGAAGACGGTGTTGAAGGCCTTGATGACCGTCGCCTGCGGAAGCTGCTTCTGAACCAGCTCGGCCCCTGAGGTTCCCTCGGTCTGAAGCCCAGAGAGATCGGCCTTCAAAGGGTTAGTGATATCGATGACGATCTTGTCGCCGACTTGATCTGCGATCCCCTTCGCGACCGACTCCACCGCTCCGAACGGCACCGCCAGCACGACGATGTCCGCCTCCGTCACCGCCTCCTCGTTAGAGGTCGTGGTGTTCACGCCAAGGTCCGTCTTCAGCGTCTCGAGGCTCTCCGTGCCCTCTAGGTCCGCGACCGTCACCTCGTGACCGGTGTTCTTCGCTGCCTTCGCTACTGCGGACCCGACGTTGCCCGATCCGATGATCGCTACCCGCATGTCGTCCTCCTGTCTCGTTCGGTTCCTGTCATCACCTCCAACCGCCGCATGAGTTAAGATATTTCCAGTTAGAAATGCTTTCCCCGAGGAGGAGCGGTGGCGGCAGAGCGCGGTCCGAAGAGATTCAAAGAGCTGATGCGGCGGGCCAAACGGGATTGGGCCGCCAGCAAGGTCGTGGTCGGCATCCTGCGAGCCGACTCGAAAGCAGCCCAAGCTCTCGAAAGGGGCCTGGCCGAGGTGGGGCTGACTCTCCCCCAGTTCAACGTCTTGATGGTGCTCGCAGCTTCTGCATCAGGGTCGCTGGCTCTGTTCGAGTTGAACGCTCAGCTTGTAAGCACGCCGCCGAACACGACTTGGTTGACGAACCGGATGCAAGAGCGCGGACTGGTCGTCAAGGAACGAGATGCCGAGGACGGACGAGTAGTCCTGCTCGAGCTAACGGAGCTCGGTTGGGAGGCACTAGCCACGGCAGCTCCACTGGTTTTCGATGCTGAGAAGGAGCTGCTTGCGAGATTCACCCGTAGCGAGCTGAACACTCTGGGAGATCTGCTGACGCGTCTGCTGCAATGACTTGGCAACGTCGTAGGACGCCCTCCGGGAGGACCGTCTTGTGCGGGCAGTCTTGTGGGGGCGGCTGGACTCGAACCAGCGGCCACCAGATTATGAGTCCGGCGCTCTGACCAACTGAGCTACGCCCCCGTGTGCACAGGCTAATACTCGCCCATGACGAGTCCGGTTCTCCCGTTGGTGCGGGGAAAAGCGATGCCAGACGGCGAAGGGACGGACTCTTTGTTCCGCACCGACGATAGAGAGGCCCCCGGCGTTCCGAGGGCCTCTCTATGCACGGCTGTTGGAACCAGCGGACTACTTGCTCTTGAACAGAGCAGTTGTGGTGGAGCCGTCGTCCGCCTTCAACGTGACCCGGTAGCAGATCCCGACTCCGGTTGGGATCTTCCAGTTCTGGATGAACTGGCCGGCCGTCGCGTCGTAGCGCAACGAAGTGCCTCCGGTGGAGTACGTCTCGATCGCATCCTCGGAAGTAAAGGCAGTCCCACAGGTAGCTTTCGCGACCGTGAAGGTGTCGATGGCGGTGGTGTCCGTCAGCTCCGTCGATCCGCTGAAGATCTCGAACTTGAGCGGCACCGTGCTCCCCGCCTTGGCCGTGTTCGTGACGCCGCCGAGGTCGACGGGGCTGTAGAAGCCCTTCACGTCCCAGCCCAGAACTTTGTAAGACCACTGCAGCGTCCCCGTGTTGCCGGCATTATCCGTCGCGCTGGCCGTCATGGTGTGGTTCCCTACTGCGCTCGAGTAACCACTGATCGTGCACCCAGCAGTAGTGAGCAGAGACAATGTCTCGTCAGCCGTGCATGAAGTCGGTGCGGCAGGAACCATGCCGAAGTAGTAGGTATCCGCGGTCGGACCGCCCACGAAGGCGAGGTTCGACGGCGCGGTGCGGTCGATCTTGATGGGGCCGAACGAGGCCGCCTGCGAGGCGGTGTTGCCAGCATTGTCGGTGCAGGTTTCAGAGCTCGAGACACTCGTGGTGGTGCCTTCAGCGTCGACGGTGTCGCTGTCGGTGAAGGTCCCGCTCACGCCGGAGCCGGTGCCGTCGCCACAGGAGTAGGTCACGGTGACCTTGTCCTTGTTGGTCCAGGTGTCGGCGGTGTAGGCGCTGGAATGCGTCCCGTCGGTCTTGCTGGCCGCTGCCGAAGCAGTGATCGTGGGCTTGGTCGTGTCAAGGGTGATCGCGTCGCTCGCGGCGAGCGAAACGTTTCCGGCGGCATCCTTGAACTTCACGCAGACGTTCTTGATGCCGTCTCCGGAACCCAGGTTGTGCGACACGTTGGCGGAATAGGCGGTCCAGTCGGAGAAGCTCACACTCGAGCAGTCTGCACCCTCGCCCTTCTGGTATTGGGTGGTGTCCGAGTCGGCGGTCATTGTCAGCGTCACCCCGGAGACGTTCGTGTAGGCATTCCCGCCGTTGATCGAGACGCTGCCCGCTGGTCGAGTTGTGTCCAAGACAATCGAGTCGCTCGCTGCGCTGCTACTGAGGTTTCCAGCCGCATCCTTGAACTCAACACAAACCTGCTTCGCTCCGTCACCCGAGCCAAGGTCGTGCGAGACGCTGGTGGCGTAAGCGGTCCAGTTCGAGAAACCCACGGTCGAGCAGTCGGCTCCCTGGCCCTTCCGGAAGTGGCTCGTGTCCGAGCTCGCGCTCAGCGTGAGCGTAGCTGCGGCTGAGTTCGTGTACGCGTCTCCGTTGTTGATCGAGACGGTTCCGGTAGGGCGCGTGGTGTCGATGGTCCAGGTGTGGCTCGCCGGGCTCGCGTCCTGATTGTTCGCAGCATCCTTGGCACGAACCGAGAACGTGTGCTCCGTGGAGCTCAATGGTCCCGCATAACTGATTGATCCCGTGTTACAGGCGGTCCAGTTGCCGGTCTCGAGCTTGCACTCGAATGTCGAGCCGATCTCGCTCGAGGTGAAGGAGAACGAAGCAGAAGTCGCGTTCGTGGGGTTGGCAGGCGCAGATGTGATCGTCGTGTCAGGTGGGGTCGTGTCAGAAGGCGCGGCCACGGTGAAAGTGAATGTGGCGGTCGGAGTTTTCTTAACCGCGTTGTTGTCACCCGTGCCCGCGGGTGAGAGCGCCCCCGACTTCGCGTACGTGAGTACGACTGTGTAGATCCCAGCCTCGAGCGGAGCGGTGATCGAGACGTCGCTGTTCCCGTTGTCCTGCAAAACCGGGGCCGGAGAAGGGCAACTGTTTTCGTCGTCCGGCCAGGTAGCTGGCGCCGCTCCGATCTTGACACTGGAGGCAGTGACGGTCGCCGCCGCAGTATCCTTCGAACCGGACTTCTGGATGGTCGCGGAAGTCATCGAAACGGTGGCGGTCTGGCCCTTGTCTAGATGGTCCTTGCCGGCGCATAACAGGGACAAGCTCACCTGAGCAGAAAGCGTCGCGCCGGGTGCAACCGTCCCGAGGTCTCTTGCGCCCTGATCCCCGGTCGTCAGGGTGTCTGCATCCGCGACCAGGTCGTCGGCAAAGGCCACGCCGGCGCCCAGGACCACCATTGCCATCGCTACTGTTAGTGCTGTGAGTCGGAACAGGAATCTGTTTTCCATGTCCTTGTCTCCTCCCGCGTTGAAGAAGCCACGGATACGTTCCGTAAGCTTCATGTTTTCGTCCGCTGCCGCTCCCAGCGACCTTCCATGCGTCATCGGCCAATCATCGAGATAGCGGACATTCAGTGACATAGCCCATTAGTGCGGTTGGGCGTTGAGATGCCTCAACGCCGCTTGCTTAGAAGACCGCGGTAGAAGAGGTGTTTCGGGCGGTTCGAGATCGCCGGTCGAAACCGGGGTTTTTTATGGGGGTCCTGCTCGAGGACCTTCAGAGGCCTTGATCGAAGGTGGGACGATCGGCCGCCGGGCCGCCGAGGAAGGTCGGTCTCCCGGGGAAGGTCGCGGCGGCGCTGCGTCGAATCTTTCCTGGAGCAGCCCCATCTCTTCCGAGGAGGAATCGTGAAACGAGCTATCTCTCTCGCCGCCGCCGTCTGCGTCCTCGCGGGCCTCTCGTCGCTCCACGCGACGGCGGCCTCCACGCCGAAGCCCCAGATCGAGGACCCGGTAGGCGATGCGAACTTCCTCAACGACCAGGGCACCGGCGACGGCTCCTTCGGCGATTTCACCCAGGCCGATGCCGGCACCGTCAGCGACCTGATTGCCGTCACGCTCACGAACGACGCCAAGAACCTGTATGTCAACTTCCAGACCGAGGCGGCCCCGCCGGCGCTGTCCGGCGTCGGCTACCGAGCCCGCTTCAATGCGACGGCCGGGCCCGGTACGCAGTGCCTGTACGTCGAAGCGTTCTTCCCGGGCGGGAACAACACTCTGACGGCAGGTGAGGCTGTGTTCCGGGACGCGTGTGCGGGTGGCGAGGCCGTGAAGGCCGAGCTCCTCGGGACGATGGTCGTGGTGCCCCGCAGCGCGCACAAGGCCTTCGGTAAGGGCGCGAAGCTCACGACCGTCCAGGCGCTTTCGTTCCTGTGGTCGGGCTCGTCGTATCCCGCAGGCGTCGCAGGACCGATGGTGGACACGACGAAGGTCGGCAAGGACTTCGCCTTCAAAAAGTAGCGCTTACACCACCCGGTCGTCCGCGTTTATGGGTGACGGCATCAGGCCAGCCACTACCCCGGTGACGCGATCGGTGAAGGTTCGCTAACGCGCGCTTAGTAGCTGAATACGTTCGGATCGAGCTGTGGCAGAAGTGTCATACCCCCTGGTCAGAATCAGATCATGGAGAGCGAGGCGACGGGCGGCCGATCGCGAAAGCCAAACAAGCTACGACTCGCGAAGCTGGCCCAGATCGAGGCGCTGCGTGCCGATGCCGACGAGCGACTGAATGACATCTCCCACCAGGAATTCCTGGTGGCGGGTCTGGCTCTTTATGCCGCGGAGGGCGGAAAGACCGACGGAGAGGTCACCTTCGCTAACACAGATCCGCGGATGATTCTCTTCTTCTGCACGTGGCTTAGGCGATTCTTCGCCGTCGATGAGTCGCGATTAAGGCTTCGACTGTATCTGCACGAAGATCTCAATATCGAGCAGGCAAACGCCTTTTGGTCGGAGCTCACGGGTATCCCGCTCGCTTCGTTCCGGAAGCCGTATCGCGCGGCGGCAGACCCGAGCATCCGCAAGTCGAAGCATCCGCTGGGATGCCCATCTGTCGTCTATGGCTGCAGCCGGACTCACAGGGGCATAATTGCGATGGTCGACGCACTATTATCCTGGCCAACCCGTTCCGGGGTAGCTCAATCTGGCAGAGCGCGCGGCTGTTAACCGCGATGTTGCGGGTTCGAGTCCCGCCCCCGGAGCTGCCTGAACGAGGACTCGGCCGCTTCTTCCGATTGTTTCCGCGGCCATCGGGAATACCATCCATCAAGCAGATCGCACTACTTGGGAGGTAGCAGTTATGCGTGGACGTCTAGGGATGTTCGTCGGATTCGGTGCCGGGTACGTCTTGGGCGCAAAAGCGGGGCGTGAACGCTACGAGCAGTTGCGCCGCCTGTACGAGAACCTGCAGGCATCGCCCGCGTTCCAGCAAGCGACCAGTGCGGCCCGCGACGCCGTCGAGACTGGCATCGACCAGGCACGTGACCTGGCATCGGAAGGCATCGACAAGGTCAAGGGCAAAGCGTCGGGAACCGATGGTCGGTCGGGAAGCCTTTCGGTCGCTCCTCCGCCCGACTACTCGAGCTAGCTCCGCACCCGGGAGCGTCCGTCAACGTTTCTGTAGCGACCCCCGGAAGCGGGCGCGATGGCGATGCGCATAAAGAAGCGCTATTCGAGGTAGTCGCGTAACTTCTGGCTGCGCGACGGGTGGCGCAGCTTCGACAACGTCTTCGATTCGATCTGGCGGATCCGCTCGCGGGTGACGCCGAACGTCTTGCCTACCTCTTCGAGAGTTCGGGGCTGACCATCCTTTAGCCCGAAGCGCATCTCGATGACGCTTTTCTCGCGTTCCGACAACGTGTGCAGGACGCTCTCGAGTTGCTCCTGCAGGAGGCGGAATGACGCTCGTTCGAGTGGGACAACGGCGTCCGAGTCCTCGATGAAGTCACCGAGGTGCGAGTCCTCTTCTTCACCAACCGGCGTCTCGAGGGAAACCGGCTCCTGGCTGATCTTTTGGATCTCACGCACCTTCTCGGGCGTGATCTCCATCTGTTCGGCGATCTCTTCTGCCGTCGGCTCCCGACCGAGGTCCTGCAAGAGCTGACGTTGGATACGAACGAGCTTGTTGATCGTCTCGACCATGTGCACGGGGATACGGATCGTGCGGGCCTGATCGGCGATCGCGCGCGTGATCGCCTGCCGGATCCACCACGTCGCATAAGTAGAGAACTTGAAGCCCTTCGTGTGGTCGAACTTCTCGACCGCACGTATGAGACCGAGGTTCCCTTCCTGGATCAGGTCGAGGAACGCCATGCCACGGCCCACGTACCGCTTCGCGATCGACACGACCAAGCGAAGGTTCGCTTCGACCAGGTGCCGCTTCGCGCGCGCGCCATCACGTTGCTCCCACTTCAGCTCCGCGAGCTTCGACCCGGGAACGTCGCCTTTTTCTAGGAGGTCGGTCGACTCGACGCCGGCTTTGATGCGCTTCGCCAACGAGACCTCTTCCTGGGCCGTGAGAAGGGCAACGCGTCCGATCTCCTTGAGGTACATGCGAACGGGATCGTTCGTCGGCGCTTTGAGCGCCATGTCGACCTCACGTCGCGCGCGGACGCGATCTTCGTCGGCGTCAGGTGCCGGAGCGTCGACATCTTCCTTCGCCGCGTCCGGCTCGTCGTCCTCGTCCTCGTCTTCTTCGATGATGCCTTCGTCTTCCACGACGTCGACACCGAGCTCGACCAGGCGTTGGTAGACCGCGTCCGTCTCGTCAGGAGTGATGTCGAGAACGGACAGCTTCTCGGCAAGGTCCGCCGCCGTTATAGAGCCTTCGGCTTTCGCTTCGCGCGTTATACGCTGGATCTCGAGCTGCGACGGCGCGACCTCCGTCATGGTCGAGCCTGGTTCGGCGGGAGGCGCGGTGCCCTCGTCCATCACGCTGCCCCTTCGGCAGGATCGTTGCGCAGGCGCCGGAGAAGATCTCGCCGCGCGGCCTCGAGCCCCACCAGCTCGGTAAACAGCTCGTCGTGCCGCTCGGGATGCTCCAACGGATTCACGTCCTGAAGGGTATTCCGCAGTTTCTTGATGTCGCGCTCGAGCGAGAACACCTGCAACCTGATGAAGATCTCCTGCGCCCTGACGTCGCGATCGTCGGGTAGGTCCCGATCGATGCCGACCGTGAGCTCGGTGTAGAGCGCGGCAGCGTCCGGCGACAGCCTCTGCACCGCCTCGGCGGGAGGTACGCCTCGTTCCAGCGCCTGCTTGCCTTGCACGAAGACCTCGCGGCGCGCGGGGGACGTGAATTGAAGTTCCCCCACCTGATCCATCCAGGGTGCTGCTTCGTCTGGTCGCGTTAGCAAAAGAAGTAGTGCCTCTCGTTCTACTTTCACGTGCCCCGGGAGACGGCGCTCCCGATCGGCACTGGTGTTCCCCCCCGATACATCCGGACCTCGACTCTCGTTGAGCGCCCGCTGTACCACCTCAGCATCAACCCCGATCCGACTGGCCGCCGAGAACGCGTACTCGTGCCGCGCGATCGGATCCGGGTGCCACCCTAGCACCCGAACTACCTCGCGAACCGCGACCGAACGTGCCTCCGGAGTGTCGAGAGGGAGCTTGTCGATCGTCTGCTCGAGCTTGAACTCGACCAGTGGGCGCGCTGCTTGGATAACTTTTTCGATCGCCTCGGCCCCGTCTTCTTTCGCGACATCCGCAGGATCGCGACCAGCAGGTAACGGAGCAACCAACACCTCGAGTCCGATGCGGTGGAACAGCGGCGCTTGCTTCACGTCGCCCCAACCACGTTCGGCAGCGCCGCGGCCTGCTGCATCGGCATCGAACATCAATACCGCGCGCCCGGTGAACTTCTTGAGCTGCTCGAAGTGCGTGTCGCCGAGCGCGGTTCCATTGGTCGCGACCGCGCCGACGACGCCGGCTTCGTGCAGAGCGATCACGTCGGTGTATCCCTCGACCACGACCGCCGGGTTACCTCGTCCGAGGGCCGCTTTCGCCCGGTCCAGCCCGTACATCACCCGCGACTTCGAGAACACCGGCGTGTCAGACGTGTTCAGGTACTTTGGTTGCTGATCTCCGAGCGCACGAGCCCCGAAGGCGACGACGTCACCTTGCAAGCTCCACGTCGGGAACATGATCCGCTGGCGGAAGAAGTCGTAAAGGGCACCGTCTTTGTCGCTCTTGCGGACGAGCTGGGCCTGCAACAGCTCGTCTTGCGAGAACCCTTTGGCCAACAGGTGCCGGCAGAGAATGTCACGACCGGGGGCGTAGCCCAGCTGCCACCGCTCCGCCACGTCCTTGTCGAAGCCTCGGCCTTGGAGGTAGCGCCGCGCGTCGAGCGCGTCCGGCGCCTCCATCAGGGTCTTGTGGAAGAAACGAGCGGCCTCGGCATTCGCCTGGATCAACCGCGCCCGCAGCCCCGCCGCTTTCTGTTCGCCGGGACGCATCTCCTCGTAGTGCAGGTCGAAGCTCATCTTGCGAGCCAGCCACTCGACCGCCTCCGGGAACGGCAGGTTCTCCACCTTCTGAACGAACTGATAGATGTTGCCGCCCTCGCCGCAGCCGAAACAGTAGAAGAGGCTCGTGCCCGCGTTGACTTGGAACGACGGTGTCTTCTCGGAGTGGAACGGGCACAACCCGGTGAAACGTTGTCCGCCGGACTTCTTGAGCTGCGTGTAGCCGCTGACAACCTCGACGATGTCGGCCGAGTCACGCAACCGGTCGATGTCGTCTTCTTTGATCCGGGCCATGTGCTCTGTTGCTATCCCTTCCGGCGCGGCTAACTAGGCCTTGGGGAAGGCCCTCATCCTAGGCTCTCGACCTTCAGGCTGGGGGCGGGATGCCCGACCAGGTCTTCGTAGGTCCGGACGGCAAAGCGGTCGGTCATCCCGGCCACGTAGTCGACGGCGCCGATGCGATCGGATTCGGTCGAACCCGACGAATGGTGCTCCAAGAGCGTCGTGAGGATGGTTGCGACCGCGGTCTTGGTCGCGGCCCCCACGCGGCCTAGGTAGAACTCGTCGAACAGGAACCTCCTCGTCGCCGCCATCGCCTCGAACACGGCGTCGCTCATCCCGATCGAGTCGCTGTCCGCAGACGTTGCGACGAGATCGGACACCATCGTTTGGATCCGCTTCGCATGCGTCGGCCCCAACACCTCCATCGTCGGCTCGGGCAACGCGACCTCAGTCAGGATCCCGGCCCTCATGGCGTCGTCTATGTCGTGGTTGATGTAGGCGATCCGGTCGGCGAAGCGCGCGATCTGGCCTTCTAGGGTCGCGGGCATCGTCGGCATCGACCAGGTGTGGTTGGCGATCCCGTCGCGAACCTCCCAGGTGAGGTTCAGGTCCTCGAGGACCTCGACGATCCGCACCGACTGGAGGTTGTGCTTGAAGGTCGGATGGAACGCGGCTACGACCTCCTCGCCCAGGTGACCGAAGGGAGTGTGGCCAAGGTCGTGGCCGAGACATATCGCCTCCGTGAGATCCTCGTTCAGCCCAAGGGCGCGTGCGATCGTGCGGGCGACCTGCGTGACCTCTAGCGTGTGCGTCAGTCGGACCCGGTAGTGGTCGCCTTCCGGCGCCAAGAAGACCTGGGTCTTATGGGCAAGGCGACGGAAAGCCTTGGAGTGGATGATCCGGTCGCGGTCACGCTGGAACCCCGTGCGCAGGTCGTCGTCGCTCTCGGCGCGGTCGCGGCCCTTCGAGTCCCGCGCCAGGCACGCGCGGCTAGACAAACACGTTCGCTCGAGCTCCTCGGTACGTTCCCGCGGTGATCCCACGCCCCGACGCTAGCAGCGGGGTGTGACCGTCACCCTTTCGGAGGCGTGAAGCGAAGGATGTCGAGGCCGCGGTTGTAGTCGACGGTGTAGACGATGTCGTCGGTGATCCAGTACGCCGCACTCGCCTGACCTGCCCACGCCATGAAGTAGCCGGCCTCTTTGATCTTGCCCGCCGACGTCACCTCGAAGAACCTCGTTCCGTGGTCATAGAAACCGGCCGCGACGTAGCCACCGTTGGAGAAGTCCGGGTGCTCCTCGATCCAGTGGGCGGTGCAGTTGCGCTGCGCGGCGGGCTTACCGTCGGCGTAAACGCCGTTCGTGACGCGGTACTCGTCGATCATCCTGAAGGTCTTCGTCTTCTTCCAGCTGCGCGCGTCCCACGTCATGAACGCTCCGGAGGTCTGGCTGCACCGGCCGTTCATGGTGGTCTCGGAGGCGGCGAGGAGGATGTTGTCCTTCATGTTGCGAGGCCACCGCGTCTGGTGCATGTACCGGTTGTCTTCGTTGCGCTCGGCGGTCGCGATGAGCTTCGGGTGCGTAGGGTCCTTCCGTGCGTCCAACAGCATCATCGGTTGCGTCGCGGTCATGACGATGCCGGGAGCAACCTCGGTGACATCGTGACCACCATTCGCCGGCATGCCGTCGCCCCATTTCTCCTCGACGAACTTCGGCTTGGCGGGGTTGCGCAGGTCGATGATGTTGCCCGAGGAACCGTACGCCCACCTGCAGTTCAACACGCACGAGAACGTGTGTTGCGCGGCCCCCGCGACTTTCGAGATGATCCGCGGGTTGGTCTTGTCTTCTACGTCGATGATGTAGACGGCGTTGGTGGGGGTAGACGTCTGCAGGTTCCCGTCGTTGGACCCGCTGAGGGTGTTGGGCACGACCAGGATGTTGCCGTTGCCGTCGATGTCCTCGCGTGAGAACTGCCACTCCTGCGGCATCGGGACCGACCCGATCATCTGCGGGTTCTCGGGATCCTTCACGTCCCAGACCATGACCTTGTTCTGGTCGTTCATGTAGAAGTACTTGCCGATCAGCCGGCCCCCGACGCCGTTCTGCGCCAGCGGGATGTGACGGACGTGCTCGACGTTGTCGGTGGCAAGGCCGCCCGGCGTCGGCCCGCCGGCCGCGGGCGACACGGTGAGGGACGAGGCGGCCACCAGGATGGCGCCCAACAGCGCGAGCTTCCGCACCAGAGATCTCCTTCGAGTCGGGGTTCGAGGCGTAGGGGAAGGTTCGGCGCCAGGCCCCGGGACCCCTGCTAGGGCTCACGAGTGGCGCTGCAGGTCCGGATATCGAAGCCGTAGCGCCACTCGAGCTGGCGCAACCGCCGCTCTTCGTCCCATCGACGCGGTCGTCACCAGCCCCGCCGCGCCGGTAATCGAGCCGAGGAGCGCCGGCCGAACGCGCTATTTCGAGGAGCTCTTCGCCTCTCCGAGAACTGCCTGGGCGGCCGACCAGCGGGCCGTCGGGACCCGGAACGGCGAGCACGAGACATAGTCCAGGCCGAGGCCGTCGCAGAACACCACCGATTCCGGATCCCCGCCGTGCTCTCCACAGATCCCGAAGTGCATGTTCGGGTTCGCCTTACGCCCCTCCTCCACCGCGATCTCCATCAGCCGACCGACGGCGGGATGGATCGTGACGAAGGGGTTGTACGGAACGAGCTTGCGCTCCTCGTACATCGCGAGGAACTTTCCGATGTCGTCGCGCGAGAAGCCGAATGCGGTCTGGGACAGGTCGTTCGTGCCGAAGGAGAAGAAGTCGGCGTGCTCGGCGATCTCGCCGGCACTGATGCACGCCGTGGGTAGCTCGATCATCGTCCCGAATTCGATGTGCAGATCGACCTTGTTCTTGTCCAGGATCGCGTTCGCGACAGGTTCGAGCTCCTCACGCATCTGACGCAGCTCCTCGGCGGTAGACACGAGAGGGATCATGATCTCCGGCCGCGGGTCGAGGCCCTTCTTCTTGAGCTTGACGGCAGCTTCGACGATCGCGCGAACCTGCATCGCGTAGAGCCCCGGCTTGACGATCCCGAGGCGCACCCCGCGCAGCCCGAGCATCGGGTTCGCTTCGTGCAGCTCGCGGACCTTCGCCAGGACCTGCTGTTGCTCCTCGAGCGGTTTCTTGCCGCGCTTCCGCGCGCCGGCCTCTGCAAGAGCTACCTCTACCTCGAGGTCCACGTGGTTCGGGAGGAACTCGTGGAGCGGCGGGTCGAGCAGGCGGACCGTCACCGGCAGGCCGTCCATCGCCTTGAAGATGCCCACGAAGTCCGTGCGCTGAAGAGGCAGCAGGGCGTCGTACGCGGCCTGCTCCTCTTGAGGGTCACTGGCGAAGATCATCTTGCGGACCTGACCGACCCGCTCCTCGCCCATGAACATGTGCTCGGTCCGGCACAAGCCGATCCCTTCGGCTCCGCGTAGCCGCGCGTTCTGGGCCTGCTCCGGCGTATCGGCGTTCGCGCGCACCCGCAGGCGCCGCGTCTTGTCGGCGACCGCATCGAACCGCTTGTAGGCCTTCCACAGGGACTGCTTCTGCGCCCGCTTGCTGCCCTTCATGGCTGCATCCAGCGCCGACTCTTCGAGCTCCAGCGCCTCGCCGTAGACGCTTCCGGTCGTCCCGTCGATCGTGATCCAGTCGCCCTCTTTGATCGCGACGCCGCCGGCGGTGAACTGCTTCGCCTTGGGATCGATCCGAATCGCGTCGGCACCACAGACGGCGGGGATGCCTTCGCCCCGCGCGACGACCGCGGCGTGAGAGTTCGTCCCGCCGGCGGAGGTCAGGATGCCCTGCGATGCGACCATCCCGTGGTAGTCGTCGGGGTTCGTCTCGCGCCGGACGAGGATGACTTTCTCGCCGGTGCTCGCCCACTCACTTGCGTCTTCCGCGGTGAACACAACGCGTCCGACGGCCGCTCCGGGCGACGCGTTCAGCCCGGTCGCGATCGGCTTCGCAGTCGAGCCCGCCTTGACGACCTGCTTGAAGACCTCGTCGAGCTTCCCGGCCGTGATCCGGTCGCGGAACGCCGTGATCTCGTCGACCCACTTTGCGTCGACGACGTCGGAAGCGATCTCGAGCTCCGCACGCCCGGTGCGCTTCCCGATCCGCGTCTGCAGCAGCCAGAGCTTGCCGTTTTCGACCGTGAACTCGATGTCGTTCATGTCCTTATAGTGCTTCTCGAGCGTGGCGAAGTGCTTCTGGAGCTCCTTCCACGCCTTCGGCTGCACCTTCCCCATGTCCGACAGCGGCAGCGTGTTGCGGATCCCCGCGACGACGTCTTCGCCCTGCGCGTTCTCGAGGTAATCGCCGTAGGGCTTCTTCTCGCCGGTCGACGGGTCACGCGTGAACGCGACGCCGGTGCCCGAATCTGCACCCTTGTTGCCGAAGACCATCGTCTGCACGTTGACCGCGGTGCCCAGTGTGTCGGGGATCCGGTTGCGACGACGATAGTCCTGGGCCCGCTTGTTGCCCCACGAGTTGAATACCGCCTCGATCGCAAGGTGGAGCTGCTCGGTCGGATCCTGCGGGAACTCGCGGCCCGCCTCTTTCTTCACGATCCTCTTGAACGTCTTGACCAGGCCCTGCAGGTCCTTGACCGTCAGATCGACGTCGTTCTCGACCTTCTTCGCGTGCTTGAGGTCTTCTATCGCTTCCTCGAAGAGATCGCCGTCGACTCCCATCACCGTCTTGCCGAACATCTGCACGAGCCGGCGATACGAGTCCCACGCGAAGCGCGGGTTGCGAGTTTGCTTGACGAGACCGTCGACGCTGTCGTCGTTGAGACCGACGTTCAGGACGGTGTCCATCATCCCGGGCATCGAGAAGGGGGCGCCGGAGCGGACCGAAACGAGAAGCGGGTCGCGCGGGTCGCCGATCTGGCGACCCATCTCCTCTTCCAGACGCTTGCGATGCTCGGCGACCTGGTCCAGCAGGCCTTCAGGGAAGCGACCGCCCGCTTGCTGGTAGGCGTTGCAGGCTTCGGTGGTGATCGTGAACCCGGGAGGAACCGGGAGGCCGAGGTTGGTCATCTCGGCGAGGTTGGCACCCTTGCCACCGAGCAGGTTCTTCTGGGATGCGTCGCCTTCTTCGAAGTCGTAGACCCATTTAGTCATGGTGCCAACCTCCAGGTTCGCGTTGCTAATGGCCGCCCTCGGGCTCGTCGAGGTCGACGTCGACCTTCTGGTCGTCGTCTCCCAGGGACAGTTCCCTGCGGCCCCGGTGTCCATGCGCGTCCCACACGTTCAGGGTCCAGGTCCCGTTGCTGAGGTGATAGGTGTAGCCCCCGTTCGCGTCGACCTGGACCTGGTCGACAACGTCGCCCTGGCTGTTGTGGAGCTCGACGACCGCGCTCGTCGCCGGCTCGTCGCCGTGAACCGTCACCCTTCCCGTCAGTTTCGGCATCGCGCCTCCTCCTACAGTCGTTTGCGCAGGTGATCGACGACCTCCGCCATCGGGATCCGTTCCTGCTCCATCGTGTCGCGCTCACGAACCGTCACCTGGTTGTCGGTCAGGGAATCGAAGTCCACGGTGACGCAGAACGGCGTGCCGACCTCGTCCTGACGGCGGTAGCGGCGTCCGATCGCCTGCGTGACGTCCATATCGGTGACGAAATGAGGCCGGATCTCGGCCGCGAGCTTTTCTGCAACCGGCACCAGGTCCGCGTGCTTCGACAGCGGCAGGACGGCGACCTTGATCGGCGCCAGGCGCTTGTCGATCTTGAGGACGGTGCGTTTCTCCATCTTGCCGCTTGCACTCGGTGCCTCTTCCTCGCGGTAAGCGTCGATCAGGAACGCGAACGTCGGCCGCTCGACGCCCACCGCCGGCTCGATCACGTACGGGACGTAACGCTCTTCCGTATCGGGATCGAAGTAGGAGAGATCCTGCCCTGAGTGCTCGGCATGAGCCTTCAGATCGAAGTCGGTGCGATTCGCGATGCCTTCGAGCTCGGACCAGCCCATGCCGGGGAAGTCGTATTCGATGTCGTAGGTGTCCTTCGCATAGTGCGACAGCTCGTCTGGTTCGTGCTTGCGCAAGCGCAAGTTCTCGGGGTTGATCCCGAGGTCGGTGTACCACCTCATCCGCTCGTCCAGCCAGTGTTCGTGCCACTCCTCGTCGGTGCCGGGCTTGACGAAGAACTCCATCTCCATCTGCTCGAACTCCCGCGTGCGGAAGACGAAGTTGCCCGGCGTGATCTCGTTGCGGAACGACTTGCCCTGCTGCGCGATCCCGAACGGGATGCGCTTTCGAGACGTCTGCTGCACCGTTACGAAGTCGACGAACATGCCCTGCGCGGTCTCGGGACGCAGATATACGGCGTGTGACGAGTCCTCCACCGGCCCCATGTGCGTCTTGAACATCAGGTTGAACTGGCGTGACTCGGTCCAGGTGTTCTTCTGGCCGCATTCGGGACAACCCTTGTCCAGATCGACGTGGTCGGCGCGGAAGCGCTTGTGGCAGTTGGTGCACTCCACCAACGGGTCGGTGAAGGTCGCGACATGCCCCGACGCCTCCCACACCTTCGGGGACATCAGGATCGAGCTCTCGAGGCCGACGACGTCGTCGCGCAGGTGCACCATCGAATGCCACCACGCAGCCTTCACGTTGCGTTTGAGCTCGATGCCCAGAGGCCCCCAGTCCCACGCGGAGCGGAGGCCGCCGTAGATCTCGCTCGATGGGAACACGATGCCCCTGCGCTTGCACAGGTTCACGATCGTGTCCATCGACACGGGGCTGCTGGTCACGCGGTCGATGATAGACGTCGTGACCTGCGGCCCAAGGCGCCTCGAGGACGCCGAGACCGTCTTCGTATACTGCAACCTTGTCCACGAAGCAGACATCTCCCGTCCGGCGACGAGCGCGCGTTTCCCTTGCGGCTACCAGCGCAGCCCTCAGTTTTGCGATCGTCTTTGCCGGTCCGTCCGCTGGAACCCCATCGCTCCTGCAAGCATCGCCTTCGGATTCACCATCGAACTCTTCTAGTGCCTCCCCTAGCGAGACCACCTCCTCCTCGCCGTCTGCCTCTTCACCCGAGACCGCGACCCCCAGCCCCACACCATCGACCACGCCCGCGCCGCGCGCGGTCTCCTTGACCGCGTCGGACAGGAGGGTGACCGCCGGGAAAGACATTCACCTCGTGGGCGACGTGGTCTCGACCGAACCAGCGTGCCAGGGTCAGCAGGCCGTTCGGGTCCAAAGAAGGTTCGTAGGGGCTTCTCGGTTCAGGCTCTTGGTGACTGCGCACACCGATTCCAGCGGCAGCTTCGATGCGGCTCTTCGTGTCAGGCGTTCGGCAGAGTACAGAGCGAAGCTATCGCGGACCTCCCGCTGCGACTCTGCCGTTTCAGAGCAGGTGGGCGTGTTCGTACGCGTAAGGGTGACGGCCAACCCCAGCGACAACCCCGTTCAGCAGGGGGGCTTCTTCACGATTTCAGGTTCCGTACGGCCTGGACACCGCGGCACGCATGTAATCGTCCAGCGCAAGAAGCCACGTGGGTGGGTGAAGGTCGACAAGGTAAGGCTCGGAAAACGATCGCGTTATTCGATCGTTCTCGTGGTCAACTGGCAAGGTGAACGCACCTTCCGGGTGAAATGGCCGGCACAGGACCACGATCACGAACCGAACAAGAGCCGAGCCTTGACACTGCGCGCCGCCTGACCCCCTACACAAGCAGCCAAACGCTGCGGCGGCGGGAGGTGTGACGACATAGACGTCGCGATCGGTGTCGGGGCGATCCTGCTCCTGATCCTGGCGAACGGTTTCTACGTAGCGGGAGAGTTCGCCGTCGTTGCCGTCGACCGGAGCCGGATCGAGCGGCTCGCCGAAGACGGAGACCGCCGGGCGAGGAGTGCTCTGCGTGCGTTGCAGAGTCTTTCGTTCCAGCTCTCCGGAGCACAGCTCGGGATCACGATCTCTTCGCTGCTGGTCGGCTTCCTGATCGAGCCGGCGCTCGGCCGGCCTCTCGCGTCCCTGCTCGAGGCTATGGGCCTTCCGCGCGGCTCGGTCGTCGGCGTGTCCGTGACGGTGGCGCTGGCGCTGGCGACCGCGGCCCAGATGGTCATGGGCGAGTTGATACCGAAGAACCTCGCCATCTCGAAACCCATGGAGCTCACCCTCGCCATCGCGACGCCGTTCCGGTTGGCGAACGCGGCACTGAAGCCGGTGATCGCGTTCCTCAACGCCTCTGCTAACGCCGCGGTGCGCCTGTTCGGCGTCGAACCGCGGGAGGAGCTCAAGGCGGTTCCGTCGCTCGACGAGCTGGAGGTCCTCGTGCGGTCGTCGCATGAGGGCGGCGGCTTGGAGCAGGAAGACTTCTTCCTGCTGGCGCGGTCGATCGCCTTCTCCGACAAGACGGCCGCAGACGCGCTCGTACCGCGCACCGCGATGCATTCGATACAGGAGGACGCGTCGGTCGCCGAGCTGGGGACGCTCGCGGTGGAGACGGGGCGGTCGCGGTTTCCGGTCTACGGCGAGAACCTCGACGACATCGTCGGCATCGCGCACGTGAAAGACCTCTACAAGGTCGACCCAAAGGACCGTCCGACAACGAGGGTGTCGAGTCTGATGCGGCCGCCTTCGGTGATCCCCTTGCAGCGTCCGCTCGATTCTCTCCTGGCCGAGATGCTGGCGGAACACGGCCAGATGGTCATCGTCGTCGACGAGTACGGGGGCACCGAAGGGATCCTGACCCTCGAGGACGTCATCGAGGAGATCGTCGGCGAGATCGAAGACGAGCACGATCCCGTCGTGGGAAAGACCGCCCCCGCAGAAGACCTGCCGCCGGGGGTTCAGGTGCTGTCGGGCCTATCGCACCCCGACGAGGTACGGGACCTCTGTGGCTTCAGTGTTCCAGAAGGCGATTACGAGACGCTCGGCGGCTTCCTGTTCGACCTGTTGGGGCACATCCCGGTCGAGGGAGAGCACGCGACCTGTGGCGAGTGGGAGTTCAAGATCCTCAGGATGGACGGCAACCGCGTCGACCAGGTCCTGGTCGTAGGAACGCCGCGGGACGAGGCCGCGTCGTGAACCCGTGGCTGGTCGTCGCGACGCTCGGGCTGCTGGGTGCGAACGGCTTCTTCGTCGCCGCCGAGTTCGCGCTGATCGCGGCGCGACGGTCGAAGATCGAAGCGCTAGCAGACGCGGGTAACACCCGCGCACGCGTCGCCCGTACGTCTCTGCGGGAACTGTCGTTGATGTTGGCGGGCGCTCAACTCGGCATCACGATGGCGTCTCTCGGTTTGGGCGCGATCGCCGAACCCGCGATCGCGACTGCTATCGAGACCGCCCTTCACGGCTTCGTCGAGCTGTCCCCGACGGTCCTCCACACGATCTCGTTCGTCGTGGCGCTGACGATCGTCGTGTTCTTCCACATGGTCATAGGCGAGATGGCGCCGAAGAACGTCGCGATCGCATTGCCCGAGAAGACCGCGTTGTGGCTGGCGATCCCCTTCCGCCTGTACGTGAACCTCTTCAGGCCGTTCATCTTCGTCCTGAACAGTCTCGCCAACGCCGGTCTTCGCGTCCTGAGGGTCGAGCCGCAGGACGAGCTGCGGTCCGTCCACACCGCCCGCGAGCTGGGCGCGATGATCAGCACGTCGGCCGAGCACGGCATGTTGGAGAAGAACCAGCATCGCCTGCTATCGGGCGCCGCGACGTTCGGAGAACGAGATGCGGGCTCCGCGATGATCCCCCGAACTGAGATGGTGGCGGCACCGTCATCCATGACTCCTGCCGAGCTGGAGGGACTGGTCGTCGCGACGGGCCACACGCGGATCCCCGTCTATGCTGAGGACCTCGACCACATCCTCGGCTTCTTCCATGCGAAGGACCTGTTGAGGATTCCCCGGGAAGCGGCAACGCGGCCCCTTGCGGAGGAGCTGATCCGCCCGATGCTCGTGGTGCCCGAGTCGAAGAAGCTGCACCCGCTGTTGTTCGAGATGCGCCGGCAGCGCCGCCACTTCGCGTTGGTCATCGAGGAGCACGGCGGCACGGCCGGGATCGTCACGATGGAAGACCTGCTCGAAGAGCTGGTCGGCGAGATCCGCGACGAATACGACGTGCTGGAGCAGGGCATAGAGCGGCGCGGGACAGATCGCTACATCGTTCCCGGCTCGATACGCATAGACGAGCTGAAGGATCGAGTCGATATCGAGCTGCCGCAGGGCGAATACGAGACCGTCGCGGGTTACGTCATGGCCGCGTTGGGCCGCATCCCGCGCCGGCGCGACAGCGTCGTACACGGAAGCTGGCGCGTACGCGTCATGTCGATGCACCGCCGGCGGATCGTGCAGGTACTCATCGAACGCGCATAGCCGTTAGCCTCGCACCGCTATGGACACTGGACCGATGCGCAAGCTCGCCCGGCCTCATTTCGTGCGCGCGATCGTCGCGGCCGTCATCGCGTTGATAGGTCTAGTCGTCGGGTCGCAGGGTCAGCTCCAGGACCGGCAGCTTCAGAACGAGCTCGAAGACGCCGCGACCGCAACCGAGCGGGCGCTCGCTATCGCGGGGGCCGCAGTCCTCGTCCTGTTCGGCATCGCGGCGGTGCGGATGTTCAGCCACGGTGTCCGCGCGGCGGCGGGAGAGCAGCTCGGTGACTCGCGGGCCCGCCCGCTCGGGCTGGTCATCTCCGTGGTCGGCACCGTGATCGTGGTTCTGTCGGCTCTGTCGGTGCTCGAGGTCGAGATGGACGGGTTGCTGCTCGGTGGCGCGCTGACGGGAGTCGTTGTCGGGATCGCGGCGCAACAGACGCTCGGCAACTTCTTCGCCGGGCTCGTGCTGCTGCTCGTGCGACCTTTCTCACTGGGCGACGAGGTCGTGCTCCGCAGCGGGCCACTCGGGGGCGAATACGCCGGCCTCGTCACCGACATGGGGTTGTTCTACGTCAGGCTGGAGACGGACCTCGGGGCGGTCCAGCTACCGAACGCAGGAGTCCTCGCGTCGGCCGTGGGGCCCGGTGCGCGCTCGGGCGGCGACGAGCCGGAAGACGAGGACGATCCCGGGCTCGCGCAGGGTGGCACCGCCTAGACACCGCCGAAGCGCCGTTCCCGGCGTGCGTAGTCGCCGATGGCCTCCGCAAGAGATCCGGGAGCGAAGTCGGGCCACAGCGTCTCGGTGAAATACAGCTCCGCGTACGCCGACTGCCACAGCAGGAAGTTCGATACGCGGTATTCGCCGGAGGTACGTATCAACAGGTCGACGTCGGGCACGTCCGGCGCGTAGAGATTGTCGCGGATCGGCCCTGCGGCAGCGGCATCCTCGAGCTCTGCGCGGCCCCCGTAGTTGAAGCAGATCAGCAGGTCCATCCGATCCCCGTCGCGCGTCATCGCCTCGGCCGCGTCGAACTCTTCGAGCACTTCGTCCGGAACGGGGTCGCGCCGGCCGACCCGGCGCATCCGGACGCCGCGTTCTTTCATCTCGTCGCGCCGTTCGCGCAACAGTTGGCGGTTGTAGTTGAGGAGGAACCGCACCTCTTCTTCCGGTCGGAGCCAGTTCTCCGTCGAGAACGCGTATACGGAGAGGTAGCGGATACCGAAGTCGAGGGCCGCGAGGACGATCTCGTGCAGGGCGCGCTCCCCCGCCTCGTGTCCCTTCGTACGCGGCAGGCCCCGCTGCTCCGCCCAGCGGCCGTTGCCATCCATGATGATCGCGACGTGCTCGGGGACGCGATCGGGCGGGACGTCCGAGACGAGCGGGTGCGTCAATGCGGAGCGGCCAGCAGCTGCAAGCTGCGCAGCGGACGCTCGAGACGGTATTCCGCGTAACGCCGCAAAGCAGTCGTCAGCGCATCGCTCTCGACCGCGGTCGCGGGTTCGCCGAACTCCGCCGAGAGCAGACGGGATAACAGGGCCACGCGCTCGGGAGGCATACGCAGCGCGGAGTCGTCTTCTTCGTAGCAGTCTTCGCACACGACGCCGCCGAGTGAAGGACTGAACCCCGCGACGCGCGCCTCGCCACAGCCGGCGCAAGAACCAAGCTCGGGGTGGTACCCGCAGACAGAGAGGAGCTTCGCGAGGAACGCAGGGACGATCGTCGTTCGGTCGCCGCCGGCGAGCGCTTCCAACCCACCGATCAGCAGTGCATAGGTAGGTAGCGCGGCCTCCCGATCAGGCGTCAGTTTGTCGACGATCTCAGCGAGCGCGGCAGCGGACGTGAGGCGGGCGTAGTCCTTGCGGACGGAGTCGAACGAGGTGAGGATGTCGGCGGACGTGATCGTGTCCAGGTCCTTGCGGCCCCTGTAGAGCATCAGCTCGACCCGCGTGAACGGCTCCAGGCGGCCCCCGAAGCGGCTCTTCGTCTTACGCACGCCTTTCGCAACGGCGCGGACCTTCCCGTTACGCCGAGTCATCAGCGTGACGATGCGATCCGCCTCACCGAGCTTGATCGTCTTGAGGACGACCGCCTCGTCCTCGTAGATACCGGGCATGCTGCCCAGCGTAGTGGCCGGGGCCGTGTAGATGCGGGTTTAGGCGAGCCCGATCCGCAGGTCGGTGATCCTCTTCTCGCCGGCGATCTCGATGTGGTCGAAAGTAACGCGCTGGCCCGGCCGGAGGAAGCGGAACATGCTGGCGTCCATCACCTCGGGCCCGATCTCGTAGGTCGTCTCCTGGTCGTCGGAGATCAGCACGCCCGTGCGGGTGAGCGAGTCGAAGCTCTTCACGGTTGCTTGCGGCATGGCCGGGTTCCTCGCTCGGTCGGTTGGGTCGCTCGGGTCGGGTGGCGCTCAGTCGGAGCGCGGCCACAGCGGGCCGGCAACGGCCCAGAAGGATAACGCGCCGAACACCGCGAGGACGAAGAGATCCACCCCCTGGGCAGCCGTGAGCGACCCCGCGAGACCGGGTCGCAGCGCATCTACCGCGTAGGTCGAGGGCAAGACGACCTTCAGGGGCGAGATCCACCCCGGCAACTTGCTCGCGGGCAGGATCCCCAGGAAGAGCACCGCCATCATCAAGAGGTTCGAGTACATGCCTGCCAGCTGCTCGTCGGGGGCGGCGAAGCCGATCGCGACGCCGAGCCCCGCGAGCGCGACCGAGCCCAGCGCCCATACAGGGAGCGCGGTCCACAACGCCGCGAGCGACAGGTCGAAAAGAAGCGCACCGAGTGTCAACACGATCACCGTGCCCGGCAGCGCGAACATCGCGAACGACAGCAGGATCGCCGCGATCAACGCCGGCCGTGAGATCGGTAACGTCGCGTAGTAATCGAGACCACCGTTCTCGCGCAGCGACGCAACCCGTTGCGCGAGCATCACAACGGCCGTCATTGCGATCGCCAGCACCGCGGATCCTGCAACGATCTGCTGGCCGAGCTCCTCGACCTGATCCGGCTCCATGACCGCGCGCATGAGCACCGCGATCCCCAGCGGCATGGCAGACGAAACGATCAGATAGGGCCGCCAGGACGTACGCAGGCGCGACATCTGCATCCGCACGAGTGTCTCGAACTTCGTCATCCGCGAGGCGTTCATCTCCGCCTCTCCAGGTAGACGTCCTCCAGGGTCGGTGTCACCAGATGGGCGTCCTCGAACGATTCCGCGCCGTAGGACGACATGATCTTCTCGAGCGTCGCGATCCCCTCGTCGGCCGGGACCCAAGCCGTGACGCGCCGGTCCCGGACGCGCGTGTCGACACCGATGGTCCGCGCCAGCTCCTCGGGCGTCACCGTCGCCGTCTCGCACAGGACGACTTCGACACGCGTGCGATGTGACAGCGTTGCCTTGAGCTGTCCGGGCGTCCCGGTGGCCGCGATGCGGCCGTCGTCGAGGATCGCGACGCGCGTGAGAACGTGCTCGGCCTCGGCCACGTCGTGCGTCACGAGGATCAGCGCGGTGCCGCCTCGGGCGCGCGCCGCGAGGAGCTCCCAGATCCGGGATCGAAGAGCGGGGTCTATGTCCGCGGTCGGCTCGTCGAGGATCAAGATCGGCAGATGCGCGACCAGGGTCATGCCGACCTGGACCAAGCGCCGCTGCCCGCCGGAGAGCTTGCGCAACTGGCGGTCCCGTAGCTGCGTGAGCTCGAGCAGCTCGAGCAGCTCGTCGGCCTGGGTCCGGGCCGTCGCCTTGCCGCACCCGCGCATGATCGCGGTCCATTCGATGGCTTCGCCGACGCGGAACTCGCCGAGGGACATCGCCGTCTGCGGCAGATACGCAACGGTCTTTCCGACCCGCCGTCCGGCAGCGGTCAGGTTCTCGCCGAACAGGTTGATCCGTCCGGACGTCGGCTGCAGGAGCCCGACGAGCTGCTTGACGAGCGTGGACTTGCCCGCGCCGTTCGGCCCCAGGAGTCCGAACGCCTCGCCCGGTTCCACCGAGAACGAGATCCCGGCGTTCGCGACGACCTCCGGAGACCGGTAGACCTTGTGGAGATCGCGGACCTCGTACGCGGGTGCGTTCCTCATCCGGTGAAACCCATCCGCTCGAGCGCGTACGCCCGGCGTTGCCAGTCCTTCTCGACCTTGGCGCGAAGCTCGAGGAAGACCTTGCGCCCGAACAGCGTCTCGATCTCCTCACGAGCCTCGATCCCGACCGCCTTCATGGTTGCGCCGCCCTTCCCGATCACGATCCCCTTCTGGGAATCTCGCTCGACATAGACGGTAGCCCTTATCTCCAAGAGCCCGTCGGCGCGCTCTTCGAAATCCTCCGTCACGACCGCGATCGAGTGGGGCAGCTCGTCGCGGGCACGCTCGAGGAGCTTCTCGCGCACGAGTTCGGCGACGAACTTCGGAGGTGGCTGATCCGTGCGCGTCCCTTCGGGGTAGTACTTCGGCCCCTCCGGCAGCCGCCCGACAACGTCTTCGACGAGCTCGGCGACGCCCTCACCGGTCTTTGCCGAGACGGGATAGAACTCGTCGAACTCACCCAGTCGCGCTGCCGCCGTCAAGGCTTCGGCGATCTTGCCCGGACCCATGCGGTCGACCTTGTTGACGACGCAGAACCTCGGCCCGGATGCGGCGCGGAGGTCCTCGGCTACCTTCTCGTCGCCGCGTCCGACGCCGGCGTACCCGTCGACCAAGAACATCGCCGCGTCTACGTCCTGCCACGCGTCACGCACGACCTGATTCAACCGCTTGCCGAGCAACGTCCGCGGCTTGTGGTAGCCGGGTGTGTCGATGAAGACCGTCTGCGAATCCGGCCGGTCCAGGATGCCGCGGACCGTCGAGCGCGTGGTCTGCGGTTTGTCGGAGGTGATCGTGACCTTCGATCCGATGATGCTGTTGATCAGCGTCGATTTCCCGACGTTCGGTCGTCCGACCACTGCGACGAAACCCGAGCGGAATCCTTCGGTCACCGCGCGGGTGCTTCCGCGGGGGGCGTCGCCGCCGTCTTGGAGATGACGACCTTCTGGATGCGACGGCCGGTCACGCGCTCGGTCGTGAACTCGAGCGAGTCGTAGCGGACCATCTCGCCGACGATCGGGACGCGTCCGGTCAGCGCGAATACGAGCCCGCCGACCGTGTCCCACTCGTCGTCCGGCAGCTCGACCTGCAACAACTCGTTGACCTCGTCGATCGGCAGCTTCGCGTCGACACGGATCGTGTTGTCGTCGATCGGCTCGACGAGCGGCTCCTCCTGGTCGTATTCGTCGACGATCTCGCCGACGATCTCTTCGATCAGGTCCTCGATCGTCACTAGACCGGCGGTTCCGCCGTACTCGTCGACGACGATCGCCATGTGGACCCGCTGGGTCTGCATCTCGCGAAGGAGCTCCGAGACTTTCTTCTGCTCGGGCACGAACGTAGGAGCACGACCCAGCGACGACAGCTTGATATCTCTCTTGCTCTCATGGACGCGCTTCAGTAGGTCCTTCGCATAGAGGACCCCGATGATGTTGTCCGTGTCTCCGTCGTAGATCGGAATGCGGGAATAACCCGCCTCGATGATCTTTGCCAGGGCTTCATCGACGCTTGCGTCCGAGGGGATCGCGATCATGTCGGGGCGGGGAACCATCACCTCGCGCACGACAGTGTCGCCGAACTCGAAGATCGAGTGGATCAGCTCCCGCTCGTCCTCCTCGATCTCCTCTTCCTCCTCGGGCACGTCGCCGAGTTGGTGGATCTCCTCCTCCGAGGTGAACGGTCCCTTGCGCAGTGGCCGCCCAGGCAGAACCAACATCAATCCGTTCGCCAGCATCAGGAACAGAGAGCCGAGTGGTCGCAAGACGGTCCCGGCTGCGTAGACCAACGGCGCGAGGCGCAGCGCGACGCGCTCCGCGAACTGGACGGTGTAGGTCTTTGGAACCAACTGCCCGATGACGAAGACGAGGATCGTAACGAGTGCGATCGCAAGGAGCGCGGCGGCGCCACCGAACTCCGGCACCGCGAGCGTCGTTGCGAGCACCGCGATCGCGACGTGGGTCAGCACCAACAGCAGGCTCAGGACGTTCAGATAGGTCCCCGGGTCCTCGACCACCTTCACCAGCGAGGACGCACCGCGCTTCTTCTCTTGTTCGAGGTGGAGTGCTTTCACGCGGCCGATGCGTGCGATGGACGTTTCCGCCATCGCCAGCACCGCGGCGGCGGCAAGCAAGACCGCGATGGCGACGAAGATGCCGAGATCGCTCACGGCAACGACACCTGGAAGTCGGCCAGGATCTCCGCCGCGCGCTCGTCCATCTTGTGTTTATCCTCGTCTCGTTCGTGGTCGTAACCGAGCAGGTGCAACGTCCCGTGTACGACGAGGGTCGCCAGCTCGTCGTCTAGCCCGTGCCCAAGAGCCGCTGCATTCTTCGCCGCTATCGACGGACAGATGACTACGTCGCCCAACAGCAGTGAGTCGTCGTCTTCGTCGTCTTCGCCCATCGGGAACGCGAGGACGTCCGTGGCGTGATCGTCACCTGCGAACCGCGCGTTCAACCTGCGGATGTGGTCGGCCTCTACGAAGATGATCGAGAGCTCGGCTCCCTCGTCCACCTCTTCGGAGGTCAGCGTGTGATGCGCGAGCGCGGCGAGGCGGACCTCGTCGAAGGTCGCGCTTTGCTCGTTGGCTAAGAAGACGTCCATCGGCCGGCCGCCGCTACGCGGGGGCCGCGGTCTCCGAGTACATCCGGTATGCCTCGACTATGTCCTGCACGATCTTGTGCCGGACGACGTCCCGTGCGTCGAGGTGGGTGAACGCGACGCCGTTGATCTCCTGAAGGATGTCTTCGATCACCACGAGACCGCTGCGGGCCCCGCTCGGTAGGTCGACCTGCGTGACGTCACCGGTGACGACGGCTTTGGAGCCGAACCCGAGGCGCGTCAGGAACATCTTCATCTGCTCGGGGGTGGTGTTCTGGGCCTCGTCCAGGATGATGAACGAGTCGTTCAGGGTGCGGCCGCGCATGAACGCCAGCGGTGCGATCTCGACCGTCCCCTGCTCCATGTAGCGATGGAACGTGTCCGGCTCGATCATCTCGTAAAGGGCGTCGTAGAGGGGCTTGAGATACGGGTCGATCTTCGCGGCGAGGTCACCCGGCAGGAACCCGAGACGCTCCCCCGCCTCGACCGCGGGCCGCGTCAGGACGATCCGTGACACCTCTTTGGCCTTGAGGGCGCGGATCGCCATCGCCACGGCGAGGTAGGTCTTGCCGCTGCCCGCGGGGCCGATCGAGAACACGATCGTGTTGTCGCGGATCGAATCGACGTACCGCTTCTGCCCCAGCGTCTTCGGTCGGATCGGCTTGCCGGCGTGGGTCACGACGAGCGTGTCGCTCAGCACCTGGGAGGGCCGCGCCTCTTGTCTCGTCTTGATCAGGTCTATCGACCGCCCGACGGCCTCGCTCGTCAGGACGAGGCCCTGGTCCATGAGGCTCAAGAGCTCTTCGAAGAGGCGAGACACCCGCTCGGTCTCGGCCGGTTCACCCGTGAGCACGATCTCGTTGCCCCGGACGAGGATCTTCGTCTCGAACGCTGCCTCGATCAGCTTGAGGAGCTCGTCGGCGGCGCCTACGAGGCGCACCATGTCGTGGTGGCCCGGGACCAGGATCTTCACTTGCGTGTTTGTCAGCATCTAGAGGCTCAATCCTACGTTCGACTGCAGGGCTAGCAGGTGGCGGCGCTATCCGGGCGGCCACGAGAGCGAACGCCCCCCGAGCACGTGGAAGTGCAGGTGGAGCACGCTCTGACCTGCCGGGCCACCGACGTTCGTCACGACCCGGTACCCGCCGGCGACCCCTTCCTGCTGCGCCACCCCCTGGATCAGCTGGAACATCCCGGCGAGCTCGGCGGCATCGTCGGGCGTCAGCTCGTTAGCCGACGCCACGTGCCGCTTCGGGATCACGAGCACGTGTGTCGGCGCCGCCGGGTCGATGTCTCGGAAGGCGAGGGCGCTCTCGTTCTCGAGGACCTTGTCGGTCGGCACCTCGCCGGCGACGATCTTGCAGAACAAGCAGTCAGACTCCGACAACCGTGCCTCCTCTGATCCCGTCGGCCCGCACCTCGTGACCGACCACGTCCACCAGCCTTCCCAACAACCCCGTCCCTTCGAACCACACCCGGACATAGTCGTCGGTCTGGCCCGAGCAGATACCAACCCCGTCGACCACGCGTTCGTCCTCCACGAGCACCCGCAGCGGCCGCCCCAGGTGGGCATGTAGGAATCGCGCCCTGATCTCGTTGCCGACCTCGATCAGCCGCTTCGACCGGTCCTTCTTGATCTCGGGAGCAACCGCGTCCGCCATCCCGGCCGCAGGTGTGTCGTCGCGGGCCGAGTAACGGAACACGTGCAGCTTCGAGAACCCGACGCGCCGCACGACATCGAGCGTCGCCTGGAAATGCTGCTCGGTTTCGCCGGGGAACCCGACGATGATGTCCGTCGCCAGGGCCAACGCCGGCAGCCTGGTATCGGCGGCCTCGACGCGCTCGAGGAACTCCGCGATCCGATAAGGCCGGTGCATCGCGGCGAGGATCTCGTCGTGACCGGCCTGCAAGGGGACGTGCAGGTAGCGGCAGATCCGCGGCTCGTCCGCCAGGTATGCGATCACCTCGTCCGTCAGATGAGCGGAGAGGATCGAGGACAGACGAAGCCGCATCACTCCGTCGATTTCGAGCAAGCGCTGCAGCAGCCTGATGAGGTCCCGCTCGTCGCCACCCTCGTCGAAGCGGTACTTGCCGAGGTGCACGCCGGTCAGCACGAGCTCCTTCGCGCCCGCCCGGACCCGCCGTGCGGCTTCGTCGACCAGCCGGTCCTCGTCCATCGAGCGGAGGGGGCCGCGGGTCTTCGGGATGATGCAGAACGTGCACCACTCGTCGCAGCCCGTCTGCGCTTTGAGGTTGGCGCGGACCTTCATGGGGGCCGCGACGGGACCGGCGGGCGTCGCCGCGGCTGCGGCTGCGAGGACCGCTCCGGGCGCTGCTGCTTCGGGCCGCGCGGGGTCGCGCCGGAACCCCACGCGAAGCAGGGGGCCCGTCGCCTGGTTCGCTCCGAGGGCCTCGCCGAAGGTCTCCTTCGCCGCGTTGCCGAGGACCAGGTCGACTCCCTCGATCCTAGCCAGCTCGTCAGGATCCGACTCGGCGTAACAGCCGATCGCGACGACCTTCGCGGCGGGATGGCTCCGGATGGCTCTGCGCAACGCCATCCGGGATGCCTTGGTGGCCTCGCGTGTCACCGTGCAGGTGTTCACGACCACGACGTCCGGCTCCTCGTCTTCGGCGGCCGCGACCAACCCGCTGCTCGCCAGCTCCTCCGCCATCGCATCCGACTCGGCCTGGTTCAGCCGGCAGCCGAGGGTCGTGAAGCGGAAACTAGCGGGGGCGCCCATCGCAGGAAGTTACCGGACTAGCCGATCAAGCCGTAGTGGTACTGGACGGCGGCGGCGCTGACGACCGCGGCGTTCTCCGTGCGCAGGATCTGGGGGCCGAGAGACACGAGCTGCGCGCCGGCATCGGCGAGCGACTCCGCCTCGGCCCGGTCCAGGCCCCCCTCGGGGCCGACGACGAGCGCGATGCGCTCCGTCGTCCCCACGAGCGCCGTCCGCAGGGGAAACGAGGCCTCCTCCCACAGGACGACCGCGTGCGGCTCCTTCGCCACGCGTCGCAGCAGCTCGGTCCACGAGACTCCCCCGCCGGCTTCCAGGACGAAGGGACTGCGCGACTGCTTTGCCGCCGACCTCGCGATCGTGCGCCAGCGATCGCAGAGCCTCGCGACCTTCGCCTCGTCCCAGCGAACGACCGAACGAGAGCTCTCGTAGACCCACACCTCGGCGATGCCGAGCTCCGCCAGGCGCTCGACGATCGAGTCGACCTTGTTGCCCTTGGCCGCGCCCTGGTACACGACCAGCCGCGGCTTGAGCGGGCGTTTCTCCTCGACCTCGAGCAGCTCGGCGACGAGCCGGTCGCCTTCTACGCGCGCGGCTGCACAGCGGGCAACCCTTCCTCTGCCGTCGCTGACGACGATGACGTCGGGCGGAGACACCCGCATGACCTTCAGCGCGTGATGCGACTCATCCGGCGGAAGCGTGACTTCGTCCGTACTCCATCCTTCGGGGGCCGCGATGAACCACGGCGTGCTGCTCACCCCGGCGCGACGGCCGCGACGGTCACTGGAAAGCTTCCTTGATGCGGTCGAACATGCTCTTGGTCGATGTCTCTTCGTTTCGCAGCGACGCGAAACGGCGCAGGAGGTCTTCCTGCTCCTCGGTGAGATCCGTCGGCGTGACGACGCGCAGGAGCGCCACGAGCTCGCCGCGGCCCCTTCGCTGGAGCCGGGGCATCCCGCGGCCGCGCAACCTGATGACCTCACCGGCTTGCGTGCCCGGCTCGATCTCGACGGGCTCCGGACCTTCGAGTGTCGGGATGTCGACGGTCCCGCCGAGGGCCGCCACCGTCATCGGCACGGGCACTTCACATGCCAGGTCCGCCCCCGCTCGTTGGAACACCTCGTGAGGTGCGATGCGGATCGCGACGTAGAGATCACCGGCGCGGCCCCCACGGAATCCGGCTTCGCCTCGCCCAGTGACGCGCAGTTGCGCGCCGTCGTCGACGCCGGGCGGGATCTGCACCTCGAGCGTGTCGGTCACCTGCACGCGGCCGTTGCCCGAGCAGTTCTTGCACCGGTCGACTATCTCTTGCCCGGCGCCGCGACACCGGGCGCACGTGGTGGCCGTGATCATGTTGCCGAGCATCGTCCGGCGTACCTCGCGCACCTCGCCGGTTCCTCCGCACTCGCTGCACGACACGGGGAACGTTCCGGGGGCCGCTCCGGATCCGTTGCAATCGGGGCACTCGACCAGCGTCGTCACGTCGACCTCGCGCTCGGCCCCCTCGGCAGCCTCTTCGAGGGTCAACTCGACCTCGGCAAGGATGTCGGCACCGCGAGCAGGCCCCCTGCGTGGCGCCGCGCCACCGAAGTCACCGCCGAAAAACGTGTTGAACAGATCGGAGATCCCGCCGAAATCGCTGAAGTTCGCGGCCCCCGCGCGCTCGTCGCCGAAGGTGTCGTAGCGCTGTCGCTTGTGCGGGTCCGAAAGGACCTCATAGGCGCGGGAGACCTCCTTGAAACGATCCTCTGCCGCGACGTCGCCGGGCCTCGCATCGGGATGCAGCTCCCGCGCGAGCTTGCGGTAGGCACGCTTGATCTCCTCCGTGGACGCATCGCGTCCGACACCGAGAGTCGCGTAGTGATCGGCCATAGGTCGGGGTTAGATCCCGAGCTCGTTGAGCATGCGGCCGAGGTTCGCCGATACCTCGTACACCGCCGCGATCGTCTTGCGATAGTCCATCCGCGTCGGACCGACCACACCGAGCGATCCGAGAACGCTGCCGCCGCTCCCGTAGGGGGCCGAGATCACGGTGCTCGACTGCATCCCTTCGACGTGGTTCTCCGACCCGATGCGGACCGACACGTTCTCTCCCGATAACGCGTCGGCCATCACCTCGAGCAGAAGCCGGCGATTCTCGAGCGCGCCGATCACCTGGCGGACGGTTTCGAGATCGGCGAACTTCTGCTCGTCGACGATGTTGGCAGCGCCTTCGAGGAACACGCGGTCGGTCTCTCGCTGCGAGAGGTCGGCGTCGACCGCCTTGCCGACCGCCCCGACCGCGTCACGCAGCTCGACCGGAAAGCGCTCGAGGTTCGCCGCGATCGTCGCGCCCGCCGAATCGAGCGGTTGGTCCACGACCACCTCGTTCAGCTGCGCCGACGCTGCCTCGACCTGTGCATCGGAGAGCTCCTCGGGGATCTGCAGAACGTGGTTCTCGACGATCCCCGTATCGGTGACGAGGACACCCATGGCGCGCGTCGTCGACAGCCGCACCAACTCGACGTGCCGAACCACGCTCCGCTCCAGAACGGGGGCGAAGACGACGGCGGCGTGATCGGTCAGAGAGGACAGAAGCGCGGCGGTCTGACGGAGCGAGTCTTCGAGCTCCCAGCGCGGCTGGCCGAAGAACGAGCGTATCTGCTGCGCTTGCTGCGCCGGGAGGCGGACGTCACTGCCCCAGGCGTCGACGAAGTAGCGGTACCCGGTGTCGGTCGGGATGCGCCCGGCCGAGGTGTGGGGTTGATAGATGTAGCCGTGGTCCTCCAAGAAGCCCATGTCGTTGCGAACCGTCGCCGGCGAGACCCGGAGCTTGTAGCGGTCGACCAGCGTCTTCGAGCCGACGGGCTCGCCGGTGCTCACGTAGTGCGAGACGATCGCCCGCAGGACCAGCGCCTTGCGTTCGTCGAGGGTGTGATCCGGTGTGCTCATCGCTCCGATCGTACCCGGTTTAGCACTCCCCCGACCCGAGTGCTAACCAAGCTGGCCCGCGATGGAGACCTCGTGCTCGCAGCCCCCGCACACCGGGCAGACGGGCAACCGCCCGGTCCTCAGCTCTTCGCCGCACCGGGGACACCCGCCGTGGAGCTCGGCCAGCGTCGCCGGCGTAGTGATGTCTCCGTCGACCGCGAGCAACGTCCCCGTAGGGGGATCGACGTGGACCACGTGGTCGTTCGAGCACCGGTACTCGTCGGCTCCTGCATACGAGCCCCACCGGGCGGTGAACGTGAGTCCGCAGTCCCCGCACGTCAGGTTCCCGAGGTAGGCCATCCGCCAAGGATGGCACCGACGGGCGGTTCATGAAGCCATAGAACTTCCGGTCTTCTTCCGGCGTCTCAAGGGCATGAGGTGGCACGATGGATCCCCTAGCTGACGATCGCCCGTGGAGGGCGTCCTGGAAGAGCCAGATCCCCAGCTGCTCGGTCTCGCCCGTGCCGGCGAGCGCGGCGCGTTCGAGTCGCTCGTCCGTGCCTACCAGGCAGACGTATGGCGGTTGTCTCTCCACCTCACGAACGATCGGGGGCTCGCGGACGACGTCACGCAAGACACCTTCGTCCGCGTCTACCGGTTCCTTCCTCGCTTCCGCGGCGACTCGAAGTTCTCGACGTGGTTGTTCGCGATCGCCAGGAACTGCGCGCTCGACGAGCTTCGACGCATCAAGCGCCGCCACGTCCTGGCGGACCGGGCGAAGGTGGAACACGACCTGCAACCGATCGCGCAGCCGACGAGCGGCGTCGAGGTCCGCGAGGCCCTTGCCGCTCTACCTCTGGATCTACGGGAGGCGGTCGTGCTGATCGACATGCTCGGCGAGTCCTACCGCGACGCGGCGCGCGTCCTGCGTCTCCCGGAGGGAACCGTCAAGAGCCGCGTCCACCGCGCCCGCCGCACGCTGGCCGACGCACTCGGCGAAGCCGAGAGAGGCACCGATGAAGCCTGAGCTGCGCTGTGACGAGATCCGCGCCGACATCTCGGCGTTCGTCGACGGCGAGCTGCGCACCGACCGTCACGACGAGGTCGAGGATCATGTCGCGTCGTGCCGGTCGTGCGCGGCCGAAGAGAGCAGCATCCGGAGCGTCCGCAAGCTGTTGCGCGTGCAGGCGATCGAAGACGTCCCGGACCTCACCCATGCCATCATGGCTCGGATCCCGGCACCCAAGCCGCGCGCCGGTTGGACCGAGCGGTTCCGCGTCGGCGCGATCGCGGCTGCCGCCTCCGCTCTGGTCGTGTTCGGCTCGACGTTGCCATTCGATCGCGATGGCGGCGACGTCGCTGCAGCAGGTGAGATATCGCGTCTCGTGCGCGATGCAGCCCGCTCCCTCGAGGCCTATCGCGCGCGGTTCTCCATCGTCGAACGCGGATGGCACCCAGAGGTCCCGGTTCGGCGGATGACGGCGCGCCTGGACTTCGCGGCTCCCGAGAACCTGCGTCTGCAGCTGACCGATCGCACGGATTACCCCGACGCAGAGTGGCCCCGCAACGACGTGACGCTGATAGCCGCGAGCGACACATGGTGGATCCGCGAGCCGTCGTCCTGTCCCGAGGCCGCTCTCCCGCACTGTGCCTCGCCGACGACGTGGGCAGGTGTCGTCGAGACCCGGCGAGTGACGAACCGCGAGCCCTTCGACGGCGCGAGCCCGCTGCCGACCGACATCATCGTGCCGCTGGAGACTCTTGCCGCAGCCGAAGGCTTCGAGGTGCGCGAGCGCGCCACCGTGGCAGGCCGCGCTGCTTATCGGTTGACCCTCGAGTATCGCCAGGCGGTGCCGCTGGTCGGCGCGATCCAGCAAGGCGGTGCGTGGCGCGAGCTCCACCCGTTGGACCGCGTCGATCTGTGGATCGACACCGAGACGTGGTTCCCGTTGCGTTTCCGCGTCGTCGCCGGCGACTCGCCCGACCGCGACTGGTGGTCCACCCGCCACGGGGTCGACGACGAACCCGGCGACGTGTTGCTGGAGGTCCGAGCGCGCGGCTTCTCGGAGCCGGATGGCTTCCCCCCCGGCACGTTCCGGGCGCCGTCCTCGGGCATCACCCGCGACGGAGGTTTCCGTCCCGCGGTGGTCTCAGGCGACCTAGCGACGCTCGATCCTCCGGGTCTCCAGCTCTATCGCTCCGGCACGGCCGCCGACGGCAGCCGCCTCGTGGCCTATGCGTCGGGGATGAGCTATCTCAAGGTCGTCCGGTCACGAGGAGCGTTGTCGCCGGAGGCGGCGCACACCGGCGAGGAGATCAGCCTCGGTTCGCGCGGCGTCGGGTACTACCTCCCCGCAACGGAGACCGCGGGGAGGAGGCTCGAGATCAGGACGACTCGTGGGGTCCTGCAGCTGCACACGAACCTGTCGCGAGCGACGCTTATCGATGTCGCGTCGCAGCTGCACCTGCGCGGACGGGCAGCGCCGGTCGTCGTCGAACGTGCCGGCGGTGTGTCCACGACGAGGATCGACCCCGCGATGGCGTTCGAGCAGAGGTTCGCGGCTCGTCCGACCTACCTGCCGGACGGCTATTCGGTCGTGAACGCGACGGTATCGCGCGCTGCAGACGGCGTAACGTCGGTAACGGCGTACCTGCGCCGATCCGAAGGTGAGTTCGACGGCGCGGGTATCCGGCTCGTACAGGCAGCTCCCGTGCGGTTCCTTCCGCCTTCGTCCGAGGAGTTCGTCGAGGTCGCGCTCGGACACGTCCGCGGTCGTTGGTCGACGGAGCGCAGCGAGCTCGAGTGGATAGACGGCCGCTTCTACCGCGCGGTCGCGGTGCCATCTGCCGATCTCTACACCGCGATCCGGATCGCGCGGGGCCTCCGATGACCGTCCGGCGCATGAGCGGGAACATCGCGGCGGCTCTCGTCGGAGCGATCGTCGGCGCGACACTCGTTCTGTCGATCGAAGGAGCCACGCGTGACATCGTCAGGGACCGAGTCGATGCACCCCGCCGGGACCCGGCCGCGATCGACATCGGCGTGCCCCGGGACGGCGTCGACCCGCAGAGGACGGTCCTTCTGGCGTGGGCGCCCGGCGGCCTCCCCTCGGGCGCGGAGCGAGCGGTCGAACGATTGACCGGCGTCTTGGACGCAACCACCGTGCGGGCGGGGCTCGACTGGATACAGAGTTCGCGGCTCGCCGGTTCCGTGCACGACGATCCCGACACAGGCTTCGCGATCCCCTTCGAGGTCGCGTTCGTCGACCCGCACGAATACGCGCGTTACGTGCCACCTTCGGAGCGGCCCGCCGTTCTCGCGCTGAGGCCGGGCGAAGCGCTTCTCGCCGAGACCTCGGCGCGACTGCGGGCGCAGAACACGGCGGTCGCCCGGATGACGGGGTTGCGCATCCAGCTGCGGAACGCGGATGCGCAGGTGACCGACGTCGTGAGTGACGTCGCAACCCAAGGCTACGAAGCTCTGCTGGCCGGCAACCCGCCAAGCTGGTGGAAGCGGATGGACCGCTTCCTGCTGATGAGGGTTCGTGCGCGTGCCGCGCAGCGCACGGTCACTCGGGCGCTCGGCCGGATGCTCTCCCCCGGTCAGTCGTTGCGCATCCGGGCCCAGGGCGAGACGCCATTCTTGCGCTACGGCGACGCCGTTCTGCCCCAGCTGCACATGAAGGCAACCTTCGGCGAGTTCGCCGCGCGCTCCGACGGCGACGGGACGATCACCGTGTCACCCGAGTGGCGGGAACAGAACATCACTTCGCGGTCGGTTCCGCTGTTGGGCAAGGTCACGTGCCACCGCGCGCTCTTTCCGCAGCTGGAGGCAGCCCTCGAGCAGGTCGAACGAAGCGGCCTGGCGTTCACGATCGACGCCGGCGACTTCGGAGGTTGTTACAGCCCCCGGTTCATCGATTCCGATCCCGACGGACGGATCTCGCACCACTCGTGGGGCGTCGCGATCGACCTCAACGTGGCAGAGAACCGTCCCGGAACGCAACCCGACATCGACCACCGCGTGGTCAGGATCATGGAGCGCCACGGCTTCACCTGGGGAGGCCGGTGGCTCGTACCGGACGGCATGCACTTCGAGTGGGTCCGCTTCCCCTAACCGACCGCTCCCACCACCTGCCAGTGGGGGGTGGAGAAACGATAGAGAAGCGTGACGGCGCGGACGCACATGAAGCTGCCCAACGACAGCCACAGCGCGCCGAGACCGAGGTCCAGGGCGAGTGTCAAGCCGGCACCCACGGAGAACACCGCCGCGGCTCCCGCCATCCCCCACGCGAGGAAACGCTGGTCCCCCGCGCCGATCAGGACGCCGTCCAGCGCGAACGCGATCCCGTTGATCGGCTGGAACGCCACGATGAAGAACGTCAGGTACAAAGTGAGCCGAATGACTTCCGGGTCGCCGCTGAACAACGGTGCCAGTAGCCCACGGGTCGCGAGGATCGCCAGCGACAGGACCAGCCCGAGGGCGGCCCCGAGCTCGATCATGCGTCTGGCCGCGCCGCGTGCCTCTTCGGCGGCGCCCGCGCCCAGCAAGCGCCCGATGATGGCTTGCGCCGCGATCGCTATCGCGTCGAGAACGAACGCGAGGAAGTTCCACAGCTCGAGCGCGATCTGGTTCGCGGCGAGATCTGCCGTGCCGATGCGAGCCGCAACGGCAGTAGCAGCAAGCAACACCGCGCGCAACGACACGGTTCGCAGGAAGAGGTGCGATCCGACCCGGAGCAACGCGCGCAACGCCGGAGGATCGGGAGCCAGTCTTGCGTCCGAACGACGGACGGACCGCATGATCATCCCGACGTAGATCGCCGCGCCCACGACCTGGGCCACCACGGTGGCAAGAGCCGACGCTCCGATGCCATAGCCGAGCCCGTAGATCAACGGGACTTCGATGACGAGGTTGAGGACGTTCGTGCCGACCGTCACGAACAGAGGCGTCCTCGTGTCCTGGAGGCCGCGCAGGTAACCGACACCTGCCAGCGAGACCATCAACGGAGGAAGTCCGACGAGGCTGATACGCAGATAGGTCACCGCGTGTCGTCGAACCTCGCCGGTGGCGCCGAGCGCGTCGACCAGGGGCTCGGCCGCCAGAGCTATCGCCGTCGCCAGTGCGGCGCCCAGTGTCGCCGCGAGCCACAGCGCTTGAACTCCCTGATGAGCGGCTCGTTGTTCGTGCCCTGCGCCGACGAGCCGCGCGACGCTTCCCGTCGTGCCGTAGGCGAGGAAGATGAACAGCGAGTAGCCGGTGACGAGGATCGTCGCGGCAATCGCGAGGCCGGCGAGTTCGGGAGTCCCGAGATGGCCGACGACGGCCGTATCCACGAGCAGATAGAGGGGTTCCGCGACCAGGGC
Source organism: Actinomycetota bacterium (assembly GCA_035550975.1). Classification (GTDB taxonomy): domain Bacteria; phylum Actinomycetota; class CADDZG01; order CADDZG01; family WHSQ01; genus DASZOC01. The sequence goes on from DASZOC010000076.1 coordinate 56,182, forward strand.
GACGAACGCCGGGATCGCGAGGCGGAAGATCTCGCGGTCGTGCGGGCTGCGGAGCTTCAGCGGCGCGCCAGCCTCATCGCTTCGGTGACCGCCGCCCGCGGATCGTCCACCCGCACGATCCCGTCCGAAACGCCCTGCCCGCGCCGCGCGAGCTCCCACGTGTCGATGCCGACGACCGGGGTTCCGACACGAAGCGCGAACGCGATCTCGCTCAAGGTCCCGTACTCACCGGCGAGCGCGATGACGACATCGGCGGAGTGGACCACGACCATGTTGCGCATCTCTCCCAAACCCGTCGCGACCGCGACGTCGATGTGGTCGTTCGCGTCCTCGCGCGACTCTCCGGGAAGAATCCCCAGGGTCGTTCCACCTGCCGATCGCGCGCCACGGCACGCCGCTTCCATCACTCCCCCGCGGCCCCCGCAGACGAGCACTGCTCCTGCTTCCGCGATCGCGCGCCCCACCTCTTCAGCGCGACGCACCGTCGCGTCGTCGACGTGGTGCCCGCCGACGACCGCGATGTAGGTACGTGGGCTCATAGGAGCCGGACCGCTACCTCGTTCGACAGCATCGTCCCTCTGGCGGTGCAACGCAGCGTACCGTCGACACGTTCCAGCAGCCCGTCGGCGATCAGCCGATCGAGGTCCGGCGCGCGTCGAACAAGAGGTTGGGTGCCGAAGCGTGCCGCGAACGCGGCAACGTCGATCCCCGAGGCCAGCCGAAGCCCCAGCATGAGCGCCTCCCCCGCGCGCGCATCGGCGCGCAACGTCTCGCCGCCTCCTCTGGTAGTTACGCCGCGGTTCACACAGCCGGTGAACTCGCGCGGCAGCTTCGCCGTCCACCAGCGCTCGCCGCGGACATGACCGTGAGCACCCGAGCCGAATCCGAGGTAGTCGCCCGCACACCAATACAGGACGTTGTGTGCCGACGCTCGGCCCGGCCGGGCCCAGTTCGACACCTCGTAACGGGTGTAACCCGCGGCACCCAACACCGCGTCCGCCACCGCATGCCGGCGCGCCTGCAGGTCGGGGTCGACGTCCGGCATACGCCCCGTCGCGACCAGCGTCGCAAGAGGTGTGCCGTCCTCGACCGTCAGCGCGTACGCCGACACGTGGTCGGGGGCGGCATCGACGGTCCCGTGCAGAGAAGTGATCCAGTCGCCGTCGCTCTCCCACGGCGACCCATAGATGAGGTCGACATTGACGTCGTCGAATCCCGCGCGGCGCGCCGCCGCGAGGGCACCGAGGGCCGCGTCGGAACCGTGCGTGCGGCCGAGACCGACCAATACCTTGCCTACCAGCGACTGCACGCCCAGCGACACGCGGTTGAACCCGGCGTCGAGCAGTGCCTCGAAGTAGCGCTCGTCGACCGTCTCGGGATTCGCTTCGACCGTTACCTCCGCCCCCGGCGCCAGCCCGCACCGATCCCGGACCGCATCGAGGACGCGGCCCAGCTGCACCGGGCGCAACAGCGTCGGCGTGCCTCCGCCGAAGAAGACCGACGTCGCCGGACGGGTCTCGCCGTCCCATCTGCCGATATCGGCTATCAGCGCGTCGACGTACGAGTCGTACTCGTGCTCGAGCCCTTCATAGGTGTTGAAATCGCAGTAGTGGCACCGGTGACGGCAGAACGGGACGTGGACGTAGACGCCGAAGCCGGGGTCGGCGACCCACCGCCCCATGCGCGTCTCGCTCCCGGCAGCGACGCTCATGTCGACGCCGCCTCCTGGTCGATCTTGAGCGCCTCGATGAACGCCGACTGCGGCACCTCAACGGCGCCGATCTGTTTCATCTTCTTCTTCCCTTCCTTCTGCTTCTCCAGCAGCTTCCGTTTCCGAGAGACGTCACCGCCGTAGCACTTCGCGATCACGTCTTTTCGTTTCGCGCGAACCGTCTCCCGTGCGATCACTCGCGACCCGATAGCCGCCTGGATCGGAACGTCGAACATCTGCCGCGGGATCAGCTTGCGCAACCGTTCCGTCATGCGCTTCCCGTAGTCGTAGGCCTTCTCGCGGTGCACGATCGTCGAGAACGCGTCGACGGGTTGCTGGTTGAGCAAAACGTCGACCTTGACGAGCTTCGACGGCTTGAGCCCCACCGGCTCGTAGTCGAGCGACGCATAGCCCTTCGTACCGGACTTCAGCTGGTCGAAGAAGTCGAAGATGATCTCGCCCAGCGGCATGTGGTAGCGGATCTCGGCACGTTCCGGCGACAGGTAATGCATCTCCTTGAGCTCGCCGCGCCGCTCCTGGCACAGCTGCATGACCGTGCCGATGTACTCCGAAGGCGTCACGACCATCACCGACACGTACGGCTCGTAGATCTCGACGATCCCGCCCGGATCCGGCATGTCGGTCGGATTCCGCACGTCGATCTTCTTGCCGTCCATCAGTTCGACCTCGTAACCCACCGATGGTGCGGTCGCGATGAGCGACAGGTCGAACTCGCGCTCCAGCCGCTCGCGCACGATCTCCATGTGCAACAGCCCGAGGAACCCACAGCGGAACCCGAAGCCGAGCGCGCCGGAGGACTCGGGCTCGTAGACGAACGCGGCGTCGTTGAGCTTCAGCTTCTCGAGCGCGTCGCGCAGCAGCGGGAAGTCGTCGCCCTCGATCGGATAGATCCCGGCGAACACCATCGGCTTCGGCTCCCGGTAACCGGGGAGTGGCTCCTCGGCCGGGTTCGCCCTCGACGTGATCGTGTCGCCGACCTTCGCGAGCGAGACCTCCTTTATCCCCGCTATGACGTAGCCGACCTCGCCCGTGCTGAGCTCGTCGACCTGCTGCGCATCGGGAGCCATGATCCCGATCTCGTCGGCTTCGACGTCCTTGTTCGCGACCATGAACCGGATCGCCATGCGCTTCGTGAGGTGCCCGTCGACGACCCGTACGTACGCGATGACACCGCGGTAGGCGTCGTAGACCGAGTCGAAGACCAGCGCCCGCAGAGGCGCGTTCGGGTCGCCGCCGGGGGCGGGGATCCGAGCCACGATCTGCTCGAGCACCTCCGGAACACCCTCCCCCGTCTTCGCCGAGATGCGCAGGACGTCCGCGGGATCGCAGCCCACGAGCCCCGCCATCTCCTCCGCATACTTCTCGGGTTGCGCTGCCGGCAGGTCGATCTTGTTGAGGATCGGGATGATCTCGAGGCCCGCATCGACGGCGAGATACAGGTTCGTGAGCGTCTGGGCCTCGATGCCTTGGGCAGCGTCCACGAGCAGGAGAACGCCGTCACACGCAGCGAGCGAGCGCGACACCTCGTATCCGAAGTCGACGTGCCCCGGTGTGTCGATCAGGTTGATCTCGTAGGTCTCGCCGTCGTCGGCCTTGTACTCCATGCGGACGGCCGCGGCCTTGATCGTGATCCCGCGCTCGCGCTCGAGGTCCATCCGGTCGAGGTACTGCTCGCGCATGTCACGCGCTTGGACCGTGTTCGTGAGCTGGAGGAGGCGGTCGGACAACGTCGACTTGCCGTGGTCGATGTGAGCGATCACGGCGATCGCGCGCTGGTGGGCCAGGTCCATGTTTTCCAGCCTAAGGCGGGCCTCACGGCTCTGTTATCCTTGCTCCTTCGCACCGACCCCTAAGTTCAGGAGCACTGAGAAGCGCGCATGGCAAACATCAAGAGTCAGATCAAGCGGAACCGCCAGACCATCATCCGGAACGAGCGGAACAAGAGCGCGCGCTCGACGCTCAAGACCCAGGTCAAGAAGTTCCTCTCCGCGGTCGAGTCCGGTGACGCCGACGCGGCACAGGCGGCATACCGCGAGACCGCACGGGCGTTCGACAAGGCGGCTTCGAAGGGCATCGTGCACAAGAACAAAGCCGCGAACATGAAGTCGCGCCTAGCACGCAAAATCCCCACCAGCCACTAGCCCGGCGGCGGTCGAGCGAGCCGCATATCGCGTCAGTTGGATCGCTACGCGCTACCCGGACCTACAGATCCATGGACGAACTCGGCAGTCCGCGCCATGTGCCAACCGCCCGAGCGCGGCGCAGGTGCGCGTCATCCGCACGTGGAGACGAGAAACTTCCTGCGGGTGACGTCGTTGATAAGAGCATGAAGAGGGTGATGGTCGGGTTGCTCCTGGCGACCCTTTGTGTGCCGTCGGCGGGAGGTCTCCGGTCCGCTGCGGCGAGCCCGATACCCATGCCTCCGGAGCTGTGGCTGATGAACGCTGATGGCTCCGGACAGCGGCCGGTGTTCGCGCAGGAGGGTTCGGCTAGCTGGCACTTCCTGACCGACCACGCGTGGTCCCCCGACGGGACCGAGATCGCCTTCATCGGCAGCGGGACCCTGCAGATCCACTCCTTGACGACCGACACCACGCGCGTCGTCTACTCGCACGACGGGGTCCAGTACGTCGAGTGGTCGCCGACCGGCGAGTGGATCGCGGTCGCGACGGCGTGGGGCGACCCGCGGGGTCTGTTCCTGGTGCGACCCGACGGGACGGACTGGCACCACATCGGCCCCGACGCCCAGGCGGTTGCGCCCTCGTGGTCTCCCGCTGGCTCGCGCATAGCCGCGACGTATTTCTACGGACCCGAAGAACCCGTCCACCTCGCCCTCGTGACGGTGCAGGGAGACGTTCGGGTCCTCGCGTCCGACCTCGAGTACACGACCTCCAGCTGGAGCCCCGACGGAACGCAGCTCGCCTACTCCGACAAGGACGCTCGGTTGACCGTCGTCGACGCCGATGGAGCCGTGACCAAGATCACACCTCCAGCAACCTCATACGGCGACATCGCGTGGAGCCCCGACGGATCGAAGATCGCGTACGCCGGCAGCGACGGCATCTACGCGGTCAATCCTGATGGGAGCGGCAAGATCAAGCTCTTCGACCACGGGTTGACGCCGGAATGGGACCCGAGCGGTTCGGCACTCGCCGCCACGGTGAGTGATGACATCTTCCGGGTTTCGAAGGACGGTGCGGGCGTCACGAACCTGACGAATACTCCCGAGCACGTGGAGCAGCGTCCGGCGTGGTCGCCCGACGGCACGAAGATCGCTTACTTGAGAAACGACAAGCCTCACGTGCCGCCGGACGAAACGGTGGAACGCTCGATCTGGCTCGCGCAACGCCGACACGTCGTCCTGAAAGGGCGCGTTCAGGATCCCTCAGGTTGGTGCGGCTGGGGAGCAACGAAGGTCATCTTCCAACGTAAGCGACCGTGGGGATGGGACCGGATCGGCAATGCGACCGGAGACCAAGAAGGACGTTTCCGGCTACGCGTCGGCGACCGCCCCGGTCGTTACCGGGCCGTTGTTCACGAGGAAGTCCTCGACGGTCCGTGGGGCAACCAGATCACCTGCACAGCGGCCCGCTCGAACGTCGTGATCCACCGCCACTAACCACCGCGGCGGCGGCTAGAACATCTTCTGTGGCGACGTGCCGGCGACTATGTGGATCACGGCTCGCTCCAGAGCGGCCGCGGGGCCTAGATCGCCGCCTTTCATCTCGACGTCTGTCTCCGCGAGCGTAGCTACGGCAGCGACCAGCTCTTCCTCTTTGTAGCTACCCGCTTGCCGCTGCAGTCGCGCGGCCTTCCAACCGGGGAGTCCCAGGGCATCGCCGACGGCCTTCGGGCCTCGGTCGGCGAAACGCCGGGCGCGCAGCATCCGCTTCACGTGGGCATTCAGCGACCCGAAGAGGACCAGCGGCTCGTCGCCCTGGTCGAGCAGGCGCCGAAGCGTCGTCATCGCCTCCGACAGCTTCCGGTCGCCTACCGCGTCGGTGAAGGCATAGATGCGTTCGTCGGCAAGGCGCGGGAACGCGGCGCGTACCTCGGCGGCTCCGATGTGCGCGCCCGGCCCGAGTGACGTAACGAGCTGCGAGATCGCGCCGTCGAGGTCGCGCAGTTCGCTCCCGACGGCATCGATCAGGGCCCACGCCGCCCGCTCGTCGACTTTCAGCTTGTGTTCGGCTGCACGTTGACGGACCCACCCGACGAGCCTGCGACCTTTCGGTACATCGAGAACGACGATCGCGCCGTGAGCTTTGACGACCGCGTCCAGCTTCGTGCGCCCGTTCGCGACCAGCACCAGGACCGAGTCCGGCGAGGGTCCTTCGATGTAACCGGCGATCGCGTCGGCCTGCTCTTTCTTCAGCTCGTGCGCGGCCCGGACGACGACGAGCCGCTTGCCTCCCAGCAACGACGACGTCTGTAACGCACCGAGGATCTCTGCCGCGGCCGAGCCGGCGTCGAAACTCAGCTCGGACAGAGGGTCGGTCGAATGCTCGGCTCGGATCTTGTCGATCGCCTCTTCCGCGAGGAACGTCTCGCCCGTGAGGAGGTAGACGGACGCCGTCATTCCTCGCGCAGCCCCATGCGGTACACGACCGCGCCGTCGTCCATCAGGGTCACGCTCTCCGCGCCCTCCTCGAGCAGCGACGCCCAGTCGGAGCCCATCCACGCCTCGGCCTCGTCTTGGGAAGAGAAATCCTCGGACGCCCGCAGGTCGGTACCGGACTCGTCGTGCAGGATCCACCGGAAGACCATGCCGTCACCCTACCGACAGCGCTCGCGCGCTTCGCTTCAGGCTCTCGATCGCCGCCGCAACGACGACGCATCCGGTCAGCAGGCCCCACTCCGGCGGGACCTCGACCGCGGACCATGTCGCGCCCCCGAAACGTTCCGCTACCGATACGATCCACCACGCGGCCGGTGCGATCAGGGACGCAACCGCTACGCCAAGGGGCGCCCACAACACGGCTATGCATCCGGCCACGAGCCCGACGACCGTGGCAACGCCGACGACCGGCAGAGCGAGGAAGTTCGCCAGCGGAGCGGTGACGGATATCTCGCCGAACACGAGCATGAGTATGGGCGCGACCGCGACCTGCGCAGCCAGCGTCGCCGACAACATGACGCGGAGAGGCTCCGGCAACCAAGACATCCGCAGCGAGAGCGGCGTGGAGAACAGCACGATGCCTGCCGTCGCCGCGACCGAGAGGTGCATCCCGACCGAGTAGAGCATCGCGGGACGCACCCCGACGACGGTGATCACTGCGAGGGCGAGTATCGCCAACGGTTCCCCTTGTCGTCCCCGCAGCAGGCACAACAGCGTCGCGGCGCCCATGACACCGGCTCGCAGGACGGAAGCGTCCGGCCCCACGACGAGCACGAACAGGCACAGAGCAGCGAATCCTGCGGCCACGCGGACGACGAGCGATAGACCTCTCAGCGCCACCAGCATCGCTGCCACGACGATCGCGACGTTGCTCCCCGACACCGCGAGCACATGAGAGAGCCCCGATGCCCTGAACTGCGAGATCGTCTCGGGCGCGAAACCCGAGGTGTCGCCGATCGTCAGTCCTTCGATCAGCGCGGCGTGGCGGGGGTCGAGGTCCGAAACCGCCGTGTGCAGCCCGTCGCGCACTCGGCGTGCGACACCATGAGCACCGCGCGCTTCGTCCACGATTTCCGTCTCTACTAGATGAAGAGACGCCTGTGCGCCCAGACGCTGCCGCGCACGATCGAAGCCATCGGACCCGAGAGGAATGAGCCATCCCTCACCGCGTAAGTTCGTTCCGGGATCCGCGACGGCATCGTCGACCACGACGGATCCTGGCTCGGCGAGGGAGCCGCCACCGCAGTCGATCGCGTCCATAGACCACAGCGACCCGAGTCCACCGAGCTGTTCGGTGACGGTCGCCTCGAAGCTGCAACGAGGCACATCGCGCGCGATCTCTGCCAGGCGGCCACTCGTGGTCATGCGAGCGTGCGCGCTGAGCAGCCCGGCCCCCGCGGCCACCAGCATGACGCCGGCGAGGGCGACAACGCGACGGCGGCGGACGCCGAGTAAAGCGCCGCCGACGACGCACGCGACGGCTCCGGCCACCACCGCTGACGACCGCGTTCTGCCGGCGAAGACACCCCCGCACAGCCCTGCCGCCGCGAGCCATAGCCGCGCGAGATCGACCCGCACCTCCTAGAGCGTTATGTAGGCGCGCATCGACTCGAGCGTGGCGGGTCCGATACCCGTCACGTCCAGTAGCTGCTCGAGCGACTCGAACGAGCCGATCGACGTGCGGTGCTCGAGGATCGCCGACGCCGTGACAGGTCCGATGCCGGGGATCGTCTCGAGCAACGCCTGGTCCGCGGTGTTGATGTTGACCAGCGCACCCTGCGTCGAAACGGCCGATGGAACAGCAACTGCAGCGGGTTGCTGCGCCCGGTCCGGGACGAGGATCTGCGCGCCGTCCACGACGGGTGCTGCAAGGTTCAGGCCGTCCAGGTCCGCTCGCCGCAGGGCGCCGCCGGCAAGCGCGATCGCGTCTGCGACGCGGGCTCCAGGTGGGAGCGTGACGACTCCCGGCTCGCGCACCGCTCCCGCGACGTGTACCACCACACCGCCTGAAGGAGTCGCCGACGGATCCGTGTGCGGTTCGGCTGCGATCGCCGGCGGAGCGATGCGCGGGGGCGAGCCTCGCGCCGAGATAGCGAGGCCCGAGAAGACGATCGCGGCCACGACGCCTGCGACGAGGACGAGGTCGCGCCTCTTGCCGCCAACGCCGTCCACGGCGTCCCGCCACGACAACGGCGGCGAGATCTCGGGCATGGACCCCATCTCAGCAAAGTTTCCGCTCCGACCCGGTGGCGCGCGTCACCGCCAAGCCTCATCATGCAGTCCATGACCGTAGAGATCCGCTTCATCGAACAGCACGATGTGCCGAGCGTACGCAGGGTCCTCACCACCGCGTTCGGAAGCGGTGACGTCAACCAGGCGTGGGATCCCGTATGGGAACGAGTCTTTGAGAAAGACCGGATCTTCGCCGCGTGGGAAGGCGACGACATGGTCGGAGTGGGCGGGAGCTTCTCGTTCTCGATGTCGGTCCCGGGCGGTGAGGTACCGGCAGCCGGGCTGACGATCGTGGGCGTCCTTCCCACGCACACCCGCAAGGGGATCCTCAAGAAGATGATGGAGGCCCAGGTCGAAGACGCGCGAGCACACGCCGAGCCCGTCAGCATCCTGTGGGCATCGCAGGAGATCATCTACCAGCGGTTCGGATACGGACCTGCTACGACGATGGTCAACGTCGAGGTGCAGTGGGGCCACGGATCGTTCCGCAACGATCCCGGCAAGTCGGGACGGATCCGCCTCCTCGATGACGACGAGGCCATCAAGACGTTCCCCGGCATCTACGACCGCGTACGCGCACAACGCCCCGGGATGCTCGCGCGTAGTCCGGCGTGGTGGCAGTTCCACCGCTTGTTCGACCCGAAAGAAGAGCGCGAGGGAGCGAGTGCGTTCCACCGCGTCGTGTGGGAGAACGAGGGCGCGGCAGAGGGCTACGCGATCTACCGCGTGAAGGAAGGGTGGGACTACGACACCGGGATCAGCACGGGAACGATCGCGGTCCACGAGGCGATGTCGCTCACGCCGACCGCACACAGGGAGCTGTGGCGCTACCTGTTCGGGATCGACCTGATCACGAAGGTAAGTGGGTACTTCCTGCCCGTCGACGACCCGCTACAGCTGATGGTCAACGAGCCTCGCCACCTGCACCTCCGCGTCAGCGACGCGCTGTGGCTGAGGGTCGTGGACCTGCCCGCCGCGCTCGGTGCCAGGTCGTACCGGTCGGAGGGCAGCGTCACGTTCTCGGTCGCCGACGACATGTGTCCGTGGAACGGCGGAACCTGGCGTCTGGAGGCGTCGGCCACGGGGACCGAGGTGACGCGGTCCACCGACGGGCCCGAGCTCGCCATGTCGGCAGCCGACCTCGGTGCGGCCTACCTCGGCGCCTTCTCGTTCGCGCAGATGGCGCGCGCGGGACGCGTCGACGAGCTGACGCCGGGCGCCCTGCGGCGGATCGACGAGCTCTTCCGCACCGACATCCAGCCGTGGAACCCGGAGATCTTCTAGGGGACACGGGGCCGGGTGCAACCTTTTGCTTGCCTCGGTTGTCTACTGGTTACGCCGCCGTGACGGAGGCGGCACCGGACCGCTCTAGAGCAAGGAGTTCTACGTGGCGAACGACAAGGCTCGCACCGACATCAGCCGTGCAGGGATCGCGCTCGGCGTGATCGTGCTGGTCGCGCTTGGTGCCGCGGCCGCGATCACCCTGACCCGCGGCGGCGAGGACGGTCCGCGGCCCGAGACAGCCGCGACGACGCCGAGGGAGACGATCGAGCCCACGCCGCGACCTTCCGAAACGGTCCAGGAAACGATCGTCGAGGTTCCCCCGACCGAGCAGGAGCTGTGGTTCGTCCAGGACGAACGGCTCTCGTGGGGGGCGACGGTCGTCGGCGGCACGCTACCGCGCGGGGTGGCGCCCGACGATCGGGTAGCGCAGAAGGCCGCGTTCTGGATCGGGATGCTGCTCGACGGCCCGACCGCACCCGATCGGGAGGTCGGCGCCACGACCGCGATCCCCCGCGGAACCGACCTGCTGCGCGTCCAGCGAGAAAACGGGGTGCTACTGGTGGACCTCAGCTCGCGGTTCGAATCCGGGGGCGGGAGCCTCTCGATGCAGTTGCGCGTCGCACAGGTCGTCTACACGGCGACGCAGTTCGAAGGCGTCGAGCGCGTCCGGATCCTGATCGAAGGCGAAGAGGTCGAGGCCATCGGAGGCGAGGGCGTCATCGTCTCGGAACCGTTGTCTCGTCGCGATTTCAAGGACTTCGCTCCTCCGATAGTCGTCGAAGAGCCGCGGCCGGGCGCGGAGTTCCGCAGTGGAGACATCGTGTCGGGTTTCGCGAATGTCTTCGAGGCGAACGTCTCGTTGCGTTTGCGCGACGCGAACGGGAAGGTCCTCGTGAAGACCTTCACGACGGCAACGTGTGGAACCGGATGTTGGGGCGACTTCGAGAAAGCGCTCGAGTTCGAAGTAACGGAAGCGCAGGACGGACGCCTGGAGGTCCTGACTTATTCGGCCGAAGACGGTTCTCCGCAGCACACGATCTCGTTGCCGGTGAAGCTCGTTCCCTAGCTAGGCGACCAGCGAGATCAGCTTGGGCGGTTTCGCGATGATCTTCTTCGGATCGCCGTTCAGGTGCGATCTCACCTTCCGCGATGCGAGCGCGAGCTCGGTCATGCGGGCCTCGGTGATGTCGGCCGGGACCTTCATCGTGTCGCGGACCTTGCCGTTGACCTGAACGACCATCGTCACCTCGTCCTCGGCCGCCAGCGAGGGGTCGAATGACGGCCACGATTCGAAATGGATCGAGGTGTCGTGGCCCAGCCGGCGCCACTGCTCTTCCGCGAGGTAAGGAGCGATGGGTGCAAGCATCTTCAGAAGCGCGGTGATCACCTCGCGTAGCACCTGCGGGTTTCCGCCGCCGACGCTGCGGTAGCGGTACACCTGGTTGACGAGCTCGTGCAGACGAGCGATCGCGGTATTGAACGAGAACGCGCCGTAATCCACCGTGACCACCTTGATCGTCCGGTGCAGATATTTACGAAGAGCGTCGTCGGCGGGGTTCAGATGCAGCTCGCCCACGTTGACGACGTCCCGGTTCTCCTCGCACAGACGCCACACGCGTTTCAACCAGTCGTGCGCGACCGGGCCGATCGCGTCGACGCCTTCGGCAGGCCAGTCGAAGTTCGCCTCGGGAGGGCCGGAGAACAACATGTAGAGCCGCAGTGAGTCGGCTCCGTATCTCTCGAACGCCTCTTGCGGCTCGACGATGTTGCCGAGCGACTTCGACATCTTCTTGCCACCCATGGTCACAACACCTTGGTTCAGCAAGTGCGGGAAGGGCTCGGGGTCCTTGGCCATGCCCATGTCCATCAGCACCTTTTGGAAGAAGCGCGCATAGATCAGGTGCATCACCGCGTGCTCGATACCGCCGGTGTATTGATCGATCGGCATCCACGCGTCCGATCTGGCGCGGTCGTATGGCATCTCGTCGTTGTGGGGATCCAGATAGCGGTGGAAGTACCACGATGAATCGACGAAGGTGTCGAGCGTGTCGGTCTCGCGGCGCGCATCTTTTCTGCACTTCGGACAGGGAGCGTGGACCCAACCCTCTGCGGTTGCGAGAGGCGATTCCCCCTGGGCCGAATCAGAGTTGAAGTCGACGGTCGACGACTCGGGAAGCTCGAGCGGAAGTTCGTCTAAGGGCAAGGGCACCTCGCCGCAGTCGTCGCAGAAGACGATCGGGATAGGAGTGCCCCAGTAACGCTGACGGCTGATCAGCCAGTCGCGTAGGCGGAAATTCTTCGCGTGCTTGCCGCGGCCTTCGGATTCCAGCCAGTCGGTGACTTTCTTTACCGACTCGTCCACCCGGGTGCCGTCGAACAACCCGCTGTTAACCATCTTTCCCGGACCGACGTAGGCCTCGCTCATCGTGGCGGCATCGAGTTGGTCTCCTGGCGGTTGGATCGCGACCCGGACCGGCAGGTCGTACCGGCGTGCGAAGTCCAGGTCGCGCGCGTCGTGGGCTGGGACGGCCATGATGGCGCCGGTCCCGTAATCCATCAGCACGTAGTCGGCGACCCAGATAGGTATGCGCTCGTCGTTTACGGGATTGATGGCATAGCGACCGAGGAACATCCCGTTCTTGGCACGCTCCGTCGAGGTGCGATCTATCTCGGAAAGCTTCGCCACCTCCTCTTTGAAGCGGGCTAGCGCGGCTTCGTTGTCGGTCCCCTTCACGAGCTCTTCTGCCACAGGGTGCTCCGGGGCCATCACGAAGAAGGTTGCACCCCATAGCGTGTCCGGCCGTGTCGTGTAGACGGTGATCGGATCACCACCTTCGACAGCGAAATCGACCTCGGCTCCGAACGACCGCCCGATCCAATTCACCTGCAGGTTCTTGAGCCGGTCGGTCCACCCCTCGTTCAGTTCCATGTCGTCCAGGAGCCGGTCCGCGTAGTCGGTGATCTTGAAGAACCACTGCGACATGTAGCGCTTCGTCACCTCGGCGCCGCAGCGTTCGCAGCGACCGGCAACGACCTGCTCGTTGGCCAAGACCGTCTTGTCGTTGGGACACCAGTTGGCCGGCGCGGCCTTCTTATACGCCAGGCCTCGCTCGTAGAACTTCAGGAAGAACCACTGGTTCCACTTGTAGAACTCTGGGTCGCTCGAGGCGATCTTGCGATCCCAGTCGAACGAGCAGCCGAGCCGCTGGGCGGATGAATACAGCTTGTCGATGTTGGAGTAGGTCCATTCCTTCGGGTCGAGGCCCCTCTGGATGGCCGCGTTCTCTGCGGGCAGACCGAAGGAGTCGAACCCGATCGGATTCATCACCTGATAACCGCGCATGCGGTAGAACCGAGCGATCGCGTCGTGGATCGAGAAGATCTCGACGTGGCCCATGTGCATGTCGCCAGACGGATAGGGATACATCGTGCACGTGTAGCGCTTCTCGCCCTCGGGGAAGTCCGGAGCCGACCAGTAGTTGTGACCGATCCACTCCTTCATCCACCGTTGTTCGACGGCGGAATGGTCGTAGTCGCGCTCCATGCGCGAACCCTAAACGTCAGTCACAACTCCCGAAGGGCGACCCAGCGAACTCTGAGAAGTCCTCGACGGCGAGGTTTTTCACCGTGTGCTTCTCGGTCAGGGCGGGAACCAGCGTCAGCAGCGAGCCGTCGGCGCGGAAGAAACGTCTCTCGACCTCGTAGACGTCGGCCGCGCTCCCGGACGGTACGGCGGCGCTGAGTACGACGAAGCCGTCTCTCGTCGCGCAGTCGACCGCTTCCATGTGCCCAACGCTGCCCCCGAACGCGAGCAAAGCATCCTTCCCGAGCTCTTGCGCGAAGGGACCGGGACCTTTGCCGTCGAGATCGACGCGAGCGAGCCCATCGCCGGTCGCCGTGAACACCCCTACGAACTCCGTCGATGCACCCATCTCGATGTTGACCACCACCTCGTCGCCCGTTACGTCGTTGATCGGGACCACGAGGCGCACTGCCGGCTCCGGCAGGGAGCGCTCGGCTCCCGACGGGTCCACGGGTGCCGACATCAACCGGGCACCCGTGTCGACCACGACGAAGGACCGACATCCAGGTTCGGCGTCCTCGTCGCGCGCAAGGTAGACCGTGTCCGCCGAGCCATCACCGTCGACATCGCCCTCGAGCGACCGTTCCGGGTCTTCGTTGGCGCGTATGACCGAAGCTTCATTGCGACAATCCGATCCCGTCACTACCTCCTGCGTCACCGGCGTGTTGCCTCGGTCGGGGTCGCCGGTGCAAGCAACGGCCACCAGGCACAGGACAGACCCGAGCGCGATGCGCATGTCAGGCGGCTTGCACGTTTCCCAGCCACGACCGGTACAGGCTCGCGTAGATCCCGCCGGCCGCCACCAGCTCGCGGTGGTTACCGCGTTCGACTATCTCGCCGCGGTCGAACACGAGCACGTAATCAGCACGCTCGGCGGTGCTGAGCCGGTGCGCGATCGTCAACGTCGTGCGGCCGCGAGACAATCGCTCGAGGGCCTGGGTGAGCGCCGCTTCGGTCTCTGGGTCCACCGCGCTGGTTGCCTCGTCCAGGATCAGCAGACCCGGATCGGCGATCTGGGCGCGGACGAGGGCAACGAGCTGTCGCTCCCCGACCGAAAGGCTCTCGCCTCGCTCACCGACCTCCGTGTCCAGACCGTGCGGCCTCCGTTGCACCCACTCGGTTAGACCCAGCTCGGCGAATGCCGCCTCGATGGCCGCGTCCGTAGCGCCGTCGCGACCGTACCGAACGTTCTCTCTGATGGTCGTGTCGAACAGGAACCCGTCCTGGGGGACCATCCGGATGGCCATACGACGCGACTCGGTGCTGACCTCGCGGAGATCCACTCCTCCGACGAGGATGCGCCCTTCGTCGGGGTCCGCCAAGCGACAGATGAGCTTCGCGAAGGTCGTCTTGCCGCAGCCGGTCTCGCCGACGATCGCGACCCGGGCCCCGGCATAGACGTCGACGTCGATGCCCTTGAGGACGAGACCACCCTCACGGTAGGCGAACTTGAGGTTCTCGGTTACGACGGAAAGGGGGCCCGGCGCGAGCACGACCCCGGGATCGGGCTCGACGACGTCCACGGGAATGTCCATCACGCCGAGCACCTTGCGCCACGCCGCGATCGCGGTCTGCGTCTGGTCGAAGGTCTCGGCCATCTCTCCCAGTGGTTGGAGGAACAGGCTGACCAGGAACATGAACGCCACGACCTCTCCCGCCGTCATCCCCCATGCCGGTCCGTAGACCACCCCTACGAACAACACGGCGGCCATGGCGATGCCGCCGAAGAAATCGCTGATCGGAAGGGTCGTCGCCTGGAACCGGTTCGCGTGGATGACCGAGCGGTACTGGGCCTCGATCGCGCCCTTCAGGCGCTGATCCATCCGTTCGTCGTATCCGTACGCCCGGATGACCGCGGCTCCCGTGACGCTCTCGGATATCTCCGACAGTGTGTTGGCAACCTTCGTCCGAACGTCCTCATAAGCCGCGAGCAGACCTCGCTGCAGCCAGCGCAGGACGAGGATCACGGGAAGGACCATGAATAACACCACGGATGCCAGCCGCCACGAGTAGGCAAACATGGCGATCATCGTCCCGAGCATCAACGTCCCGCCGAGGATCCACGACAAGGCTCCCCACTCCATGAACTGCAGCAGCTGATCGATGTCCGACGTGACCCGCGTGACGTAGGTACCGCGCCGCGTCGAGCTCTGCTCCGCGATGCTCAGACGGTGGATGTGCGCGAAGACCCTCGTCCGTAGCGATTTGAGCGCGAGCTCGGACGCCGAAACCATCCTGATGAACGTCGCCCGGCCGGCCAGGTAGACCGCGACCACACCGACCGCCGCCAGCGCACACCACGTGTAGACGAAGCGCGGCCGGAAACCGTCCACCAGCCCCTTGTCGAGGATCTGCTGGATCAGGATCGGGATCATCAGACTGCCAAGCGAATAGGCCATCGCAAGTCCGATCGTGTAACCAAGCCCCTTGCGCATCTCGACGCTGTCGGCGAGCCCGCGCTTCAGGATCTTGAACGCGCCCTGCACCGGCTTGCCCCCATGGGAGCTCTCCCACCAGCTCATGCGGTCGCCCTTTCGTAGGCCCGGACCATGGCTTCGTAGCCCGGGTGACGGAGCAGCTCGAGGTGAGGGCCCTCCGCGACGATCCGGCCGCTCTCGAGGAACAGGACGCGGTCCGCCAGCGAGATCGTCGAAACCCGATAGGCGATGACGATCAGGGTCGTTGCCAGCTCGTCGCGGAGCCCCTCGAGGATCGCGTGTTCGATCGTCGGGTCGACCGACGAGGTCGCGTCGTCCATGACCAACAGTCGCGGGTTGCTCAGCAGAGCTCGGGCGAGCGCCACCCGCTGCCGCTGACCGCCCGACAACGTGACACCACGCTCGCCGACGACCGTGTCGTAGCCGTCGGGCAGCCGCTCGATGAAGTCATGGGCTTGAGCGAGACGCGCGACCCGCTCGACCTCGGCGTGACCGACGCTTCGCTCTAGCGTGATGTTCTCGCGGATCGTCGTTGCGAACAAAAAGCTCTCTTGGAAAACGATCGCCACGTTCGACCGAAGATCTCGCGTCGTCACCTTCCGCAGGTCGATCCCGCCCAACTCGATCGTCCCTGTCTGGGGATCGGCGAGGCGAACGAGCAACTCCGCCAGCGTCGACTTACCCGAGCCCGTCGAGCCGACCAGGGCGACCGATTCGTTCGGGGCGACCTCGAAGGTGATGTCCTTCAGGACCTCGTGGACGCCGTAGGCGAAGGAGACGCCGTCGCCGCGCACCGACAGGGGCGCGTCGGTCAGGGTTGCCCCGTCCACGACGTCGGCCAGCTCGCTGTGTTGTTCGTAGACCTCCTCGAGGCGGCCCCGTCCCACGACGGCTCTGGGGATGTCGCTCAGGACCCAACCGATCAGGCGCATCGGGAAGGCGATCAGCTGGAACAGGCTGACGAACTGCACCAACACACCGATCGATACGTCGCCCGTCGAAACGCGCCATGAACCCAGCGCGAGCAACACGATGACGCCCAGGTTGGGGATCCCGTCGAACGCCGGCTCGAAACCCGCGCGCAGGTGACCGAACCGGACCCGGTGCTGTCTCAGGGCGTCGGCCTCGCGCTCGAGCCGAGCGATCTCGGCGGCCTCGCGGCCCAAGGTCTTGACGACGAGTGCGCCGTCGAAGCTCTCGTGCGCGACCGAGGACACCCTCCCCATGGCTTTCTGTGCCTCCGACGCGGGCGGCTCCACCTTTACGCCGAACGACCGGTTCAAGAAGGTCATCACCGGCATCACCGACAATCCGATAAGGGCAAGGAAGGGGTCGGTGATTACCAGTGCAGCCGTCGCGAACAGGATCAACAGGATGGCGGCCGTCGAGAAGGGCAGCGGATGCAGGATCTCGGTCGCCGCTTCGACGTCTGCCTCCGCGTGCGCAAGTAACTCGCCGGCCGATTCGGACCGGTGATAGGCGAGCGGCAGCCTCCGGTAGGTGTCGATGACCCTCGTCCGCAGCGTGCGCTGCACCCGGGCGGCGGTCAGCCCCGCGAAATAGCGACGGACGACGATCGCCCCGGCCCGCAGGAGAGCGACGCCGAGCACCAGGAACACGCCCCACAGGACCCTGTCGCGCGGAACCTCTCCGTCTCGGAAGGCGGGGACGATCACCTGGTCGGTGACCTTGCCGAGCACGACCGCGCTCGCCACGGTCGCGGCCGCGAACGTCCCGGCCCCCGTCACCGCGATCGTGAAGGGCAATGGGTGCATCTTTATGTAGCTCCAGATGACTCGGAGCCCGCGCGCAAGCACGGATGGATCGGTCTTGGTGCTCATCGGGTCCCTCTCAGTGGCGTCCGGATGGACGCGCCGAAGAATGCTCGAATGAACGGGCAGCGGCCGGCGGGCGACGCCTAGTGTGCAACATTTTCGCTCGTAAGGGAACCAAGCTGGGGCGATTTCTCGTGGTGGACCCGGCCGGGATCGAACCGGCTACCCCCACACTGCCAGTGTGGTGCTCTACCAAGTGAGCTACGGGCCCTGGAGAGGCGACAGTCTACGCGGTGCGCCGTAGACGCTTCCCGCTCACGTTGGTCGCGCGGTCCGTGCGGTCGGCGTCCGTCCGGTCGAGGACACGCGGCTGTCGGAGCGAGCAGTGATCCGTCGAGTGGAGCGCCGAGGCCGGATATCGAACCTCATCTCCACTCGGCGATGAAAAGGTGTGGGCCGCGGGCATGCTAGATAGACCGTCATCTATATTGACAAGTGTCGATGCAGGTGCGATTATCGGCGCGATGACGCCCACAACCGGCCCGCCAGAGCCTCCCCTCGCTTGCTGCTCCCCTCTCAGCGCGGCGAGGATCTCGCCGCAGGACGCCGATGTGGCGGCGGAGTTGTTCAAGGCGCTGGCGGACCCGAACCGGGTCCTCATCCTGAACCGGCTGCTGGGCTCCGACGACGCCGTGTGCGTCTGCGAGCTCAACGAGGGGCTCGATCTGTCGCAGCCGACCGTGAGCTTCCACCTCAAGAAGCTACTCCGCGCCGGCCTGGTGCAGCGGGAGCAGCGCGCCACGTGGGCCTACTACTCGGTCGTCCCCGCAGCCATGAAGCAACTGTCCCGCCTGTTCGAGACGAAGGAGAGCGCGCGATGAGCGAGGTACGAGAAGAGGTCCGCAAGCGCTACGCGGAAGCGGCCGTGGCGGTAGACACCGGAACGAACGACTCGCCGGCGCAGGCGTCCTGCTGCGCCCCCGACTGCTGCGGCGGTGACGAGCAGGTCTTCGGTCCGACGCTGTACGCGGATCTGGAGAGCGCCGACCTGCCGGATGCGGCGAAGCTCGCCAGCCTCGGGTGCGGCAACCCGCTGGCAGTCGCGGATCTCAACGAAGGCGAAACCGTCCTGGACCTCGGGTCCGGCGGGGGGATCGACGTCCTCCTGTCTGCGAAACGCGTCGGTTCGGGCGGGTTCGTCTACGGCCTCGACATGACCGACGAGATGCTCGCGCTCGCCGACAAGAACAAGGCCGAAGCCGGTGCGACGAACGTCGAGTTCCTCGAGGGGTTCATCGAAGAGATCCCGCTCCCCGACGCGTCGATCGACGTCGTGATCTCGAACTGCGTCATCAACCTGTCGGCGGACAAGGACGCTGTGTTCCGCGAGATCGCTCGCGTCCTCAGGCGCGGTGGTCGCGTCGGGATCACCGACGTCGTCGCCGACGACGAGCTGTCACCGGCAGACAGGGCCGAGCGCGGGAGCTACGTCGGCTGTATCGCAGGAGCGCTGTCGTTCTCGGAATATGAACAAGCCTTGCGCGGAGCCGGGTTCGAATCGGTCGCGGTCACATCGACCCACGCAGTCGCCGACGGGATGCACTCGGCGATCGTCAAGGCGGTCAAGAGCTAGGTTCCGCTCCCCCGCCGGCGGCGCCACCTGGTCCGCCAGGCGGCCCGCCCGCGCTATCGCCTCCGGCCGCGCTATCGCCTCCCGGGCCGGCTCCTCCGCCTCCGCCGCGTCGGCGGCGCCGCCCGCGGAGCGACGGCGCTTTCTCACGCTTCGGACCATCGTCGACGGCGGGTGACCGGCCTGAGTCGGCACGTTGGCGCGCAGGAGCATCCGCAGGGGCGGTCCGTTCTCTCTCACGCTCGCGATCGCGTTCTTCGGCCACCTTCAGCGTGATGCGGAACTCCTGTGGGTACTGCGGAACCCCCCATTCGGACTGGAGGTCGCCGATCACCTCCTCGAGCGTCGTGCCGTCGGGAGGAAGCGTCAATGTCTGCGGTCTCTCGCGCGGCAGCGCTCGGACCAGGTCTTCGGAAGACTTCGGAGACGAAGGCTCGCGGTCTGCGCCGCGTCCCCGTCCGCGCCGCCGTCTGGACCTGCGCGCACCTTGACCCTGCTGCTGCTGCGACTGCGGCTGTCTCGAGGCACCCTGCGTCCTCTGCCGCTCGGGCTGATTGCCTCCTCCACCGCCTGAAGGCCGCCGCCTCCTACGACGTCGCCCGCGTCCGCTCATCAGTCGGTTCCTCCCATCGATCCTCGAACGCAACTACCGGCGCATCGGACCAGAGTCGCTCGAGGTCGTAGTAGTCGCGGTCCTCCTTGTGGAAGACGTGGACCACGAAGTCGACGTAATCCAGCAAGACCCACCGACCCTCCCGCTGCCCTTCGCGGCGGTACGGCTTGACTCCGTTATCAGTAGACAGCACCCGCTCGACCTCGTCGGCGATCGTCCGGACCTGCCGGTCGGTGTTACCGCTGCAGATGAGGAAATGATCGGTGATGACCAGCTGCTCGGAGACATCGAGGATCACGATCCGCTCGGCCTTCTTGGCGGAGGCAGCGGTTGCCGCCGCGCGTACGAGGTCTGCGCCTCTCGGTTGAGCCCTCAGCGTGTCCGCAGGTAGTCCTTTCCGATCACGATCGTCAGGTCAACGATACCTTGCTGTTGTGCCGAAACCTGCACCGTCCCGACGCCGATGAGGTCGCGCGCGCGCTCCGCGGCGGCTTGTGCTTCGGGCGAGTCGTCGTACGTCACGACGAGCGTTCTCTCGTAGTTGAGCCGCGGCGCGTTGCCGGTCAGCACGACCCTGAATCCGGCACCGATCAGCCGCTCTGCGATCTCCTGCCCGATCCCGGGCACGCCGTTACCGTTCAGCACCTGGACCTTCGTTTCGTCCCCCGCGGGACGTACGCCGCTCAGGATCCCCGATAACAGAGCACGGACCTCTTCCTGATCTACCGAATAGAGCTCGCTGCCCCCGACGCTGACCTGCTCGACCGGCAGCGTCGTCAGCGTGCGATTCGCCGGATCGAGCCCCGCCAGCGCACCGAGCAGGCGCGCCTGCTGTGCGACCTCACCACTCGACTGCGCCATCGCGCCACTTGCGGCCCGCACGGCAGCCGCGAGGTTCTCCGGTTCGTCTTCGAACGCGTCGAACAGACCGTCCCAGAACGCGAGGTGCCTGCTACCCAGCTCGACGTCGTCGGACTCGAGTCCCCGGACGTAGAGCAGCTCGGCAAGGAACGCGGGGCCGAGTCGCTGGGGCCCTTCTGCAAAGATCAGCCGCGCTCGATCCTGGCCTACGGCCACCCTTACCTCGGCCGGCACATCGACAGAGATCGGGCCCGTTGCCTCGAAAAGCGTTCGAGCGTCTTGATCGGAGAGCTCGACGTAGTTGTCGATCTTCATGCCCAGCAGGTTCTCGGCGCTGACGACCAACAACGGGACACCGCCCGAACCGAGCGCGTCCCCGACACCCTGGAGGCCGCGGCCGGGCACCTCGACCGCGGCATGCGCGGGGATATAGACGACCGCCCCGGCGTTCTCGGATGTGTCGTAAGCGACCAGAGTCATCCAGATCGCGGAGCGTCCGTCGCCTTTCGTACCGAAGAACAGAGTCGAGATGACCGGATCTTCGCCCTGCGGCGTGGGCGTCGGCGCCGCGGTCTCCGGCGCGGGATCATCGCCACCGGTGAGATAAGCGGCAGCACCCGCCACGACGAGCGCCGCCACGATCGCGAGGGCGGTGCCTGCGGTCAACGTGCGGCGACGTGACTTTGCACGACGCGACCGCAGAGCCTCGCTGCGCGGGCCCCTTCTGCTAGACACTCTTCGAGATCCCCGGAGTCACGTACAGGCCTTGTTCGCGTATGAACCGCGCGACCTGCGCCGGGACAAGGTAGTCGAAAGGTTTGCCCTCCGCGACGCGCGCGCGTATAGCGGTCGACGAGATGTCTAGAGCAGGGATCTCGAGCTCGTGGATCGTCGCCCGCGTCTCGTCCGCTGAAGGCGCACGAAGATGCCGGCCCGGCCGCGTCACGGCGATGACTTCGCCCAGACCTGCGATCTCGCCGGCCCGGTGCCAGCTCGACATCTCCGCGACGACGTCTGCTCCCATGATGAAGAACAGCGCCGGGTGGGGGAACAGATCGCGGAATGCCTCGAGCGTCTCGACGGTGTAGGTCGGACCCGGACGATCGAGCTCGATACGTGAGACCGACAGCCTCGGATGCGTTGCCGCCGCCAGCGTCGTCATCAACAGACGGTCTTCTGCGTCGGAGTACGCAGCCTTCTGCCATGGGCGGCCGGCCGGCACCAGCACAAGCCGGTCGAGCGAAAAGGCATACAGAGCCTCGGAAGCCGCGACGAGATGACCCAGGTGGATCGGGTCGAACGTCCCCCCGAGGATGCCGAGCCGCCCGACGTCTGTGCCCATATCCGGTGCTTTCATCCGACTAGCTAACCCGATTCACGGCGCTAGGAGCCGGAAAAGGCCTCCACTCGTGCCTACGTGCGGACCTGCCCCTCGCCCCAGACGACGTATCTCTGCGCGGTGAGCTCGCGCAGGCCCATGGGTCCGCGCGCGTGCAACTTCTGGGTGGAGATCCCGATCTCGGACCCGTAGCCGAATTCCGAGCCGTCCGAGAAGCGGGTCGACGCGTTGACGAATACCGACCCCGAGTCCACCTCACGCACGAAGCGGCGAGCCGCGCCCAGGTCCTGCGTCACGATCGCATCCGCGTTCGACGTCCCGAAGCGGTTGACATGCTCGATCGCGGCGTCGAGCGAGTCCACGACGCGCACCGCGAGCCTCAGATCCAGATACTCCGTCGCCCAGTCCTCCTCGGTCGCAGGTTCGGCACGCTCCCACAGGTCGAGGACCCGGTCGTCACCGCGGATCGTCACCCCCCTGTCTGCGAGAGCGTCGAGAGCCGACGGAAGCCATTTCTCGGCGGCTTCCGCATGGACCAACAGCGTCTCGGCTGCGTTACAGACGCTCGGCCGCTGCGTCTTGGCATTGACGATGATCTTGGTTGCCATGTCTGGGTCCGCGGAGCTGTCGACGTACACGTGACAGTTGCCGTCACCGTCGATGATGAACGGAACCGTTGCGTTCTCCTCGATCGTTTGGATCAAAGCTCGACCCCCCCGCGGAACGAGCAGATCGACGAGGCCCTTCGCTCGCATCAACTCGAGAGCAGAGGCGCGGTCCGTGTCATCGATCAGCTGAATCGTGTCACGACCGACGCCGTGAGCGGAGGCTGCCGCGGTGAGAGCGGCGACGATCGCTCTATTCGAATCCACCGCCGTCGACGATCCGCGGAGGACACACGCGTTCCCGGACTTCAGGCAGAGACCCGCGACGTCGGCGGTCACGTTCGGACGGGCTTCGTAGATGACAGCGACGACGCCGAGGGGAACGCGGACCTTTTCGATCTGCAACCCGTTCGGGCGGGTCCACCCCTCGACGATCTCACCTACAGGGTCCGGCTGGGCCGCCACCGACCTGAGACCTGCTGCCATCGAAGCCACACGATCGTCCGTCAGTCTCAGCCGGTCGACGATGGTCTCGGACGCGCCGTCGGCCCGCGCCCGCTCGACGTCGGCGGCGTTCGCCGCCTGGAGATCTGCCGATGACCGTTCGAGCTCGTCGGCCATCGCGCGCAGGGCGTCGTCTTTGACCTGTGACGTCAGACGCGCTACAGACGGCGCCGCGCGACGCGCGTTCCGGCAAATCTCGGTAACGGTCGGCATCAGCTCTCCAGGATGACGAGTTGGTCGCGATGGATGACCTCGCGACCCGCTAGCTCCACCGTCGGTTTACCGCGGGCCGCTGCAAGGTCTTGCGCGTCGTAGCGTACCAACCCGCGCGCGAAGACCTCGCGACTGTCGCGTTCCATCACGTCGACAGTGGCACCGGACGCGAACTCCCCCTCGACGCGGGTAACACCGACCGCGAGGAGACTGCGGTTGTCGTGGACCATCGCTCGACGCGCCCCCGCGTCGACCACTACCGTTCCCTGCGGTGGCTGCGCGAACGCGATCCACAACCGCCGGGCAGACGCTCGGATCGGATGCGGGTGGAAGTAGGTGCCCACCACATCGCCCGCTATCAGCCGGTCCAGAGAGACTTCGGCCGACGCGACGACGACACCCACACCCGAGAACGTGGCGACCCAGGCCGCAGCAAGCTTCGATGCCATGCCTCCGGTCGAGACGTCCGAACCGCGGCCCCCCGCCATCCGCTCCAACTCGGGAGTGATGCGATCCACCTCCTCGATCACGGGCGCATTCGGATTCCGGCGGGGGTCTTCGGCGTGCAGACCTCTCGTGTCCGTCAGCAACGCCAGCAGCCGGGCGCGCCCGAGGTTCGCTACCAGCGCTGCCAGCCGGTCGTTGTCGCCGAAGCGGATCTCGTCCGTCGCAACGGTGTCGTTCTCGTTCACGACGGGAACGGCCCCCAGCGCCAACAGACGGTCCAGGGTGTTTCGAGCATTCAGGTACTGCTGGCGGTGCATGAAGTCGTGTTGCGTCAAGAGCATCTGGGCGCAAACGAGACCGCGGTCCGCGAGCAAGGAGCTGTACCGTTGTAGAAGGCGGCCCTGCCCGACGGCTGCAGCTGCCTGCAGCGAAGGGATGTCGCTCGGCCGGTGATCCAGCCCCAACGGCCTCAGGCCGGCCGCGATGGCTCCGGACGAAACCAGGACGACCTCTATGCCTGCAGCCCGGGCGTGCGCGATGCCGTCCGCGATGGTCGCGAGACGTTCCTCGTCGGGGTCTCCGTCACCGCCGACGAGCGACGCCGTTCCTATCTTGACGACCAGGCGATCGCCGGCGACGAGATGGGGGCGCGTCATAGGTCGTCGCGCTCGGGCTCGAACTCGAACGTAGCGTCACCTATGCGTACCTCGTCTCCTCGCGTCGCTCCCGCCGCCGCCAGGTCGCGCTCGACACCGATCGATATCAGCTTCCGCTGCAGACGCACCACGGCCTCGTCGTTGTCGAGGTCGGTCGTCGCAACGAGGCGCTCGACGTTGTCACCGGTTACCCGCCACGCCTCGTTCTCGCGTCGGACCGTCGTCGGATCGTGACGCACGACATGACGCACGTAGCCCGTTCTGCGCGGTGTGCGCGCCTTAGCTTCGACCACCAGCGAGGTCAAGGTGCGAAGGAGCTCGTCGACCCCGCGCCCGGTGACCGCGGAGATAACCAGAGCATCGGGAAAACGGGCAGTGAGCTCGGCGATCCTCTCCCCCGCGACATCCGCCTTCGTACCGATGACGAGACTCGGGCGGCCCGCAAGGTCGGGATCGAACGCAGCAAGCTCGCGCTTCAGCACGTCGACGTCGTCCAGCGGGTCGCGGTCGATCGCGGCGAGGTCGACGAGGAACGCTAGAACCGCAGCGCGGGACACGTGGCGCAGGAAGCGGTGTCCCAGGCCCTTGCCTTCCGCTGCGCCGGGCACGAGCCCCGGGATGTCAGCAACCACGAAGGTCCGGTCGTCGTGCTTGACGACGCCCAGGTGAGGGGCGATCGTCGTGAAGGGGTAGTCCGCGACTTTGGGTTTCGCTGCCGAGATGCGAGAGATCAGTGTCGACTTGCCGGCGTTCGGGAACCCGACGAGGCCGATGTCCGCCAGCAGACGCAGCTCGAGACGAAGCTGTCGTTCTTCACCGGGTTCACCTTCCTCGGCGAACCCGGGCGCGCGACGGGTCGAGCTGGCGAAATGCGCGTTCCCGCGGCCCCCGCGGCCGCCCTTGGCGGCAACCATCTTGTCGCCGGGAGCCGCGAGGTCGGCCAGCAGCGTGCCGTCCGAGTCATGCACGACGGTGCCCGGCGGCACGAGAACGACCCGATCCTCCGCGCGCGCACCGTGCTTGCGTTTGCCCTCTCCGTGTCCGCCGCGTGCCGCCTTTATGTGGGGGTGATCGCGCAGCTCGAGCAACGTCCCGACGGACTCGTCGGCGCAGAGGACGATGCTGCCACCGTCGCCGCCGCTACCGCCGTCGGGACCTCCGCGAGGCTTGTAAGGCTCGCGATGGAACGCGACGGCGCCATTCCCACCCGCGCCGGCGAGAACGTGGACCGTTACTTCGTCGATGAAAGCCATGGGTGCCGCTCTGCGTTTGGCTCGGCGCCCGCGCGCCGCTCGAGGTTATTCGGAGACGACGCTGACGACGCGGCGGCCGCGCATCTGGTGGAACTTGACGGTGCCTTCAGCCATCGAGAACAGCGTGTCATCGCCGCCCTTGCCGACGTTGAGCCCCGGATGCACTTTCGTTCCGCGCTGGCGGATGATGATCGTCCCGGGCGTCACCGTCTGGCCGCCGTAGGCCTTGACGCCGAGACGTTTCGACTCCGATTCACGTCCGTTACGTGAAGATGCAGCGCCTTTCTTGTGTGCCATCGAGCTACTCCTCGTCGGTCTTCGTGTCGGTCGTGTCGTGTGTAGCTTTCGCCTTGCCGGCGCTCAGCTTGATGTCCGAGATCTGGATGCTGGTGTACTTCTGGCGGTGGCCCGTGTTGCGCCGGTAGCCCGTCTTGTTGCGATACTTCACGACCTCGATCTTCGGCCCCTTCGCCTCGCCGAGGATCGTGGCGGTCACACGGGCTTTGGCCAGATCGGTCTTGCCCGACACGGCCTTGCCTTTGTCGTCGACCACGAGCAGCGGTGTGAACTCGATCTTGTCGCTCGAGTCCTTGACCCGCTCTACCTCTATGACATCGCCTTTGGCGACCTTGTGCTGCTTACCGCCGGCGCGGATGATTGCGTACAAACCGTCTCCCTGGAGAGTCATCGACCCCGATGAGGGCCGAACATCGGACGCCGACAAGGATACAGGACGTCAGTCCACGTCGTGAAGTAACAGCCCCCTGCCTTCGCATGTCGGACACGGATCACTGAAGGTTTCGACGATCCCGGCCGAGACGTTCTTGCGGGTCATCTGCACCAGACCGAGCGGTGTGATGTCGAACACCTGCGTGCGAGTCCTGTCGCGCTCGAGCTCGGCGCGGAATACCTTCATCACCTCGTCCCGGTTCTTGGCGATCTCCATGTCGATGAAGTCGATGACGATGATCCCGCCGATGTCGCGCAGCCGCAGCTGGCGCGCGACCTCGACGGCCGCTTCCTTGTTCGTGCGGAAAACCGTTTCTTCGAGGTTCGATTTGCCGACGAACTTCCCGGTGTTGACGTCGATGACGGTCATAGCTTCCGTCCGGTCGATGACGAGATGCCCGCCCGACGGGAGCCAGACGCGGCGGTCGAGCGATTTGCGGATCTGCTCGAGGACCCGATACTCCTCGAATATCGGAAGGTCTCCTTCGTACAGCTCGAGACGGTGATCGAGATCCGGCGTCGTCGAACGGATGTACGCGCGGAGCTTCGACTCCAGCGCACGGTCGTCGACTATGCACCGCTGGACCTCTCGGTTGAAGAGGTCCCGGATGATACGCAGCTCGAGCTCGGGCTCCTCGTACAACAGCGCCGGGGCCTTCGCGGAACGTTGCTTCTTCTCGATCTCGTCCCACGTCTCGACCACCCGTTCGAGATCACGCTCGAGGTCGCGACGGCTCGCACCTTCAGCCGCCGTTCGGATGATGAGCCCGTGTTTGGCCGGGATGATGTCCTGCGCGATCTCGCGCAGCCGCGCGCGTTCCTTGTCGGGAAGGCGGCGTGACACTCCCAGCGACTTCTGGTTCGGCACGAGGACGAGATGACGTCCCGCGATCGATACCAGGGCCGTGAGGCGCGCACCTTTGTGCTTCATCGGGTCCTTCGTCACCTGAACCAGGATCGGCTGGCCGGATCGCAGCACGGTCTCGATACGCGGGACGTCTTCACCTTCGTCACCTGCGATCCCGACCTCGCCCGCATACAGAACGCCGTTGCGCCCCTCGCCGATGTCGACGAACGACGCCTCCATGCCCGGGAGCACGTTCTGGACCTTGCCGAGGTAGACGTTGCCCACTATCGACCGGTCCTCCGGCCGGGTGACGTAGTGCTCGACGATGTCACCCTCCTCCAGGACCGCGACCTGGATGCCTTGAGGATCGTCGTGGACCAACATGACGCGGTCGGTCGCCGATGGCGGCGGCTGCGACCGCCTGCGAGGGCCGCGCCCTCGTTGACCGCCTCGGCTCGGCCTCTCTTCTGCCGCCCCACCGGTCTTGGGTTGTGTCACCTCCGGCTTCGCCGGCCGCCGCGTGGGCTGCTTCGTCTTCGCACGCGGCTGGCGCCGGTTCACGGCCGGCTGGTCGGGCGTCTGCTTCGAGGCGCTATTCGTCTCGGGCCCGACACCGTCGCCGGCGTCGCTCTTCTTCTTCGGCGTGCTCCGCCGGCGCGTCGTCTTCTTGCGCGGGCTCGGCTCAGGGTCCGACAAGCCCGGCGAGATGCCCGCACGGTCCTGAGGCTGCTTCGCCTCGCGGTCGTCCCTCTCGCGCTCGCCGGCATCCGGGCTCTGGTCGTCGGCGCCGATCTTCGGCGCGCGGCCGCCGGCGAGATCGGCAGCCTTCTCCCTGCGCTTCGGTGCTTCCGACGCGCTCACAGGAAACGCCTCATGTGGATGTTGAGCAACAAGCCCACTGCGATGTAGTTCGTTATCAAACTGGATCCTCCGTAAGAGATGAATGGAAGCGGGATGCCCGTGATGGGCATGATGCCCATGGTCATCCCGACGTTGACGAATATCTGGAACGCCCACAGCCCAACGATGCCGGACGCGAGAAGCGTCCCGAACAGATCCCGCGACATGACGGCGATCCGCAACGCTCTCCATAACAGGAACACGAACATCGCCAGCAACGTTGCAGAGCCGAGGAACCCGAGTTGCTCACCGACCGCCGTGAAGATGAAGTCGGTGTGCTGTTCGGGCACGTAGTCGAGCGACGTCTGCGTGTTCTCGCCCCCGAGGCCCTTCCCGCGCATGCCGCCGGAGCCGATGGCGATCTTCGACTGCGTCAGGTTGTAACCGACCGAGCGAACGTCCGGATCCGGGTCGAGGAACGACGTCAGGCGTTGGAGCTGATAGTCCTTGAGCAGGCCCATCTGCAGCACGACGACGATCCCGACGAAGCCGCACAGCCCGAGGAACAGGAAGTGGCGGATCTTCGCACCTCCCGACAGGAGCAGCGCCCCGAGCAGCGCCACGAACACCATCATGCTGCCGAGATCCGGCTGGACGTAGATCAAGCCGCTGGGGATCGCCACCAACACCACGCATGCGGCCACGTCGCGAGCGCGTACGTCTCCCTTCCTGAGCGCGAGGTATGCGGCGAGCGCGACGATCACGCCCACCTTCGCGAACTCCGACGGTTGCACCTCCATCGGGCCCAGGTCGATCCACCGGGTGGCGCCCGACCGCAGCGTGCCGAGCGGAGTGAGCACGAGGATCAACGCGCCGACAGTTGCTCCGTACACGACCGATGCGAACCCGGCGAAGAACCGGTAGTCGACGAAGCTCACGCCGATCAACACGATCGCGCCTACGAGCAGGAACATCGCCTGCCGTGAGAAGAATGCGTTCGGATCCAGGCCGGCGGCGGACTGGTTGCTGGCAGTTGCCGACTGCACCATCACCACGCCGTAGATCGACAGCAACAACGTCACGACCAGTAATGTCGGGTCGAGATGCCGGATCGGCGCGCGGCGGGCCATGCGCGCGCTGATCGGCTCGCCGCCTATGCGGTCGACGGCCTCGCCGAAGATCCCCTCCATCGCCATCAGCCGGATGCGTCCACGCCGAGCCGAACGTCGGTCTTGTTGTCGACGCCGAAGATCCCTTCCCAGACCTGCCGCGCGATCGGCGCGGCGCTGGTCCCCCCGTGCCCGGCTTCCTGGACCAACACCGCGACCACATAGCGCGGCTGTCCGACGGGGCCATAAGAGATGAACCAGGCATCGTTCTTGTCCGTCGCCTCGTCGAGCTGCGCGGTCCCGGTCTTGCCGGCGATCGGGAAGCGATCGAGCGGGAAGCCGGAGAACGCGGACACTGCCGTTCCCTGCGATCCCGTGACCACCGCCTGCAGACCTTGCCTGATCGCCGCGATCTCGGCGTCCTCGAGGGGAAGCTCGGTGACGACGTTGCGCTTGAAGGTACGGATCGACGCACTCGCCCCGTCGTCGAGTGGTGTCGTGAGCTCCCATCCGAGGCGCGGCCTCATCACGTGGCCGCCGTTCGCGATCGCGCCGTAGGTGACCGCCATCTGCAGCGGGGTGACGATCATGTCGCCCTGCCCGGTCGACATGTTCACGGTGTAGCCGGGAAGCCAGCCGAGATCGCATCCAGCGCTCTCGATCCCTTCGCAGTAGTCCTCCAGCCACGCGAGATCCGGCACCACACCATCTGCCTCGTACCGCACGTCCAACCCGGTCTCGTGGCCCAGCCCTGCCCGCCGCGCGTACTTCTGGAACCGCTCACTACCGTCGCCGTTGGAGGCGCCGAACGCATCCTCCATCCGCCAACCGAGCTCGTAATAGAACGTGTTGCAGGAGTGCTCCAACGACTCGGGGAATCCGATGTATCCCCTGTACGCGGACGTCCAGTTGTGGAACGTGACACTTCCCGAGCCGCCTTGCGGCGGATACACCGCGGCCCCCGCGCATTCGAAGCGCGAGTACGTCTCGGCGATGCCGGTGGCGAGCGCCGCTCCCGCGGTGACGACCTTGAAGGTCGAGCCCGGCGGTCGCGTGATCTGGACCGCTCGGTTCAACAACGCGTCGTCGTCGGGATCGTCCGGCGTTCTCGCTCCGAGAAACGCGTATTCCTTGTTCGTAAGGCCGTCGGCGAGGATCGAAGGGTCGTAGTCGGGGTAGCTCGCCATCGCGATCACGGCGCCATCGGTTGGGTCCATCACGACGACCGCGCCCGCGGGGGCCGCGTAATCCGCGCCCCGGGCCGCTCGCAGACCCGCGAGCAAGGCTTTCTCCGTGACCTTCTGGATCCCGAGGTCGAGCGACAGGACCAGGTCCAGACCGGGATCTTCGACCTGCTGGATCTCGGTGGTGACGACGTCGCTCGACGAGTTGACGATGACCTTTTCGATCTGCGGCTTCCCGCGCAGGAACCGGTCGTAGTAGTACTCGACACCTTCCTTGCCGACCAGGTCTCCCGGTCCGTACGAGGGCCGGGCACCCTTGAAGTGGTCTTGTTTGAGCTCGTCGGGAGAGATCTCTCCGACGTACCCAAGGACGTGTGCTGCGGTGTCTCTGTGCGGGTAGTGGCGGACCGGTAGCAGCTCGGTCGCTACCCCGGGGAAACGCTCTTGATGGATCGAGAGATAAGTAGCGTCGTTCTCACTGATGTCGTTCGCGACGGCCACCGGCTTGTAGGGCGAAACCGTCACATCGTCCAGCCGCCGGCGCAGATCGCGGACCGGTACGTCCAGCACCTTCGACAACCGCCTCAGAACGACACGCCGTTCCCGCGGCTCGTCGACGATCTGCTTGTTGATGGTCGCCGACAGCGAGAAGCGGTTGCGAACGAGCACCTTGCCGTGCCGATCGAGGATGCGCCCCCGCGACGGCTCCGAGTAGACGTAGCGAACCCGGTTCTCCTGCGCGAGCTCTTCGTATTCCTCGGACGCGAGGACCTGGAGGAACCACAGCCGGGAGAACAGCGCGACGAACGCAACGATCACGAGGATGCCGAGTACGCCGATGCGCAACTTCATGCGGTCGATCCCCGCGGACGCGTGCGGTGGCTGGCCGTAGTTGCTCACCATCTATAGACCCTCTCGGGACGGAAGCGGTCGGCCACCTTCCTCACCAACGGGAACACCAACGGCGTCAGAAGAGTGTTGTACAGAACGACCAACCCGATCACCTTCGTCGTGAAGACAACGCCGACCCATTCTTGGCCCATGAGGATCGCAAGCGTCGCATAGGAGCCCTCGACCACGGCACTGGCCGCCGCCACTGTGACGACCGGCGTCCAGACCGATTCGGCAGGGCTCAGCTCACGCAGCAGACCCACTGAATAACCGACCAGCGTGTAGACCAACGCGTAGAGCCCGACGATCGACCCGGCCGGGAGCTGGAGGTCCTGGAGCAGCCCGGCGAAGAACCCGGCCACCAGGCCGACGCGTTCACCATCCGTGAACGCGAGGCACATGACTACGACCAGCACCACCTGCGGGATGACGCCTAGGATCGTGGCGTAGGAGAGCACCGTCGACTGCAATGCGAGCGCCACGATGAGGAGCCCCGCGATCGCCGACGCGCGCGGCACACCCAGGTCGCCGAGCAACGACGATGGCCTCGGCTCCTTCGCAGTGACGTTCATCGGGTCGCCTCGTCGTCGCCGGCAACACGTGAACCCGTATCGAGCAGTATCCGGACGTAGTCGAGCGCCGTGAAGTCCACGAACGGGTCGACGACGATGGTCTGATCCGGTCTCCGGACGTCCCCGACGACCTCATCCACGAGGCCGATCGGGATCCCCGGGGGAAAGACCCCGGCGTCGTAGCCGGATGTGACGACGAGATCGCCCTCGGCGATGTCGGAGTCGGACGCGATCAGCTCGAGAGACAGTCCCTCGGCTTCGCCGTTGCCCTGGATCTTCCCGGTATCCCTGCGACCCTCGACCCTTGCCCCCGCAGCCGCCTTCGGGTCGATCAACAAGAGCACGACGGACTCGTGCTTGCCGACGCTGAGGATCTTGCCAACGAGCCCCTCGGCATTGACGACGGCCATGTTCTTGCGGATGCCGTCGTCACTGCCCTTGTCGAGCAATCGTGCCCACCTGTAGTTCGACGGCGCGTACCCGATGACCGACGCGTTCACCGTCTCCATCGCCGTCCACGGTTCGTCCAGCTCGAGTAGCTCGAGAGCAGACGTGAACTGATCCTCTTGCGCTTCCGCCTGCTGGACCTCTTCGCGCATCGCATCGATCTCGTCCTTCAGACGTGCGTTCTCGCTGCGCAGCCGTCCCATCTCGCCGACCGAGGCGAAGAAGTTCCCCACGGGACGAAACACGCTCGTCAACCCCCGTTGGATCGGGGCCACGACGGCTATGGACACGTCCTTGGCACGTTGGAGGGGTCCCCCGTCTCCCTGGCGGAAATCCAGGGTGATGACGACTATGGACAACGATATGAACACGAGCAGCAGCACGCGCCCGCGCCCGTTGCGGCGATACATGCGATATCTACAACCTTCTGTACAGCGAGACTTGGGGGCGCGAAGCGCCCTGCGCCCTCAGGATAGCCCACCCCCCGCTTGCTGTGCGGCCGGTTCACCGCCAGTGCGGTCAGGCCGAAGGCCTTACCGCATCCAGCGGAATGCGGTCAGCGCGCCTTTTGCGCTTACCGCATTCCTAGTGCCGGGTGGAGCTGATCAGGACCCGCTTGAGCGCTTCGAACTCCTCGAGGCACTTGCCGGAACCGATAGCAACCGAGAACAGCGGGTCTTCGGCGATATGGATCGCCATCCCCGTCTCGTGTTTCAGGCGCTCGTCGAGCCCCTTGAGGAGCGACCCGCCGCCGGCCAGGACGATGCCCTTGTCCATGATGTCGGCCGCGAGCTCGGGGGGCGTCTTGTCGAGCGTGTTCTTGACCGCGTCGACGATCGCATTCACCGGCTCTTCGATCGCGCGCCGGATCTCTTCGGCGGCGACGACGATCGTCTTCGGGAGACCCGTCACGAGGTCGCGCCCACGGATCTCGGCCGATTGCTCGTCCGGCATCGGGAACGCTGACGCGATCGCCATCTTGATCTCTTCCGCGGTGCGTTCACCGAGCATCAACGAGTATTCCTTCTTGATGTAGTTGATGATCGACTCGTCCATCTCGTCTCCGCCGATGCGGATCGACTGGCTCGTCACGATCCCTCCGAGCGACACGACCGCAACCTCGGTCGTACCGCCCCCGATGTCGACCACCATGTTCCCGGTGGGTTCGTGGACCGGGAGGCCGGCGCCGATCGCTGCCGCCATGGGCTCTTCGATGATGTAGGCGCTCCGAGCCCCCGCAGAGATCGTCGCTTCCTCGACCGCCCGCTGCTCCACGCCCGTGATACCCGAGGGGACACAGACGACGACACGAGGTTTGGCGAGGAACGACCGTCTGTGCACCTTCTGTATGAAATAGCGAAGCATTTTCTCGGTGACGTCGAAGTCGGCGATCACTCCGTCTTTGAGCGGCCGGATCGCGACGATGTGAGCCGGCGTGCGGCCGATCATGCGCTTCGCTTCGGCCCCCACCGCGAGGATCGCGCCGGTCTTCGTGTTGATCGCGACGACCGACGGTTCGTTGAGGACTATCCCACGTCCGCGTACGTAGACGAGCGTGTTCGCGGTTCCGAGGTCGACCGCCATGTCGCGGCCGATGAAAGAGAAGAAGTTGTCCATCCGGTGACGCTCCTAAGGTGCCTTTTTCGTGAGTTCGTGGAGCAGTGAGGTTAACCGAAGAACAAACCGATCTCTCTGGTTGCCGACTCCGGCGAGTCCGATCCGTGCACGACGTTGTTCGACAGACTCTCCGCGAGGTCCGCGCGGATCGTCCCGGGCGCGGCATCAGCAGGATCCGTCGCGCCCATCAGCTCGCGCATGCCCGCGACGACGTCATCGCCCGCCACCACCATGGCGACGACGCGATCCGACGTGATGAACTCCGTCAGCTCGCCGAAGAACGGCTTGTCCTTGTGCTCGGCATAGTGACGCTCCGCGAGGGGCCGGTCGATCGTGAACATCTTCATCTGTTCGATCTCGTAACCCGCTTCCTCGATCCGCTTGATCACCTCGCCTACCAAGCGCCTGCGTACCCCGTCCGGTTTCACCATGATGAACGTCTGCTGCTTGTCGGTCACCGATACCTCTTTCCTGGTGGTCGTGGATGCCGTGGATGTCTCGTCACGGCGACGCTAGCAGGAGGTCGCGCGCCTCACCCACGACGTAATGCGACCCCGTCACGCAGATCAGATCGTTCTCGCCCACGAGGTCCATCGCGACATCGAGCGCATCGTCGACGTCACCGGCGATCTCGGCCCCCAGACCGAGGTCGACCGACACCTTGGCGATATCGTCCGGTGGCACCGAACGCGCGCTACGCGCCTCGGTCGCGACAATCGTTGCGTCCGTCCGTGCGATCTCTGCAAGCATGCCTCTGTGGTCTTTGTCTTGCAACGCACCGAACACGTAGATAACGCGCTCGAACGCGAACGCCTCGATCAGCGCGGTCACCATCATCGACATTCCATCGGGGTTGTGCGCGACGTCGAGGACCACCGGTGCTGGCGTCCGATCCGTCACGATCGTCTCCATCCGGCCGGAGGCGGTGGTCCGGGCCAGGCCTTCGAGCACGACGTCGTGAGAGAGCTTTCGCGCCGGGATGAACCTCGTGACCGCCTCCAGCGCCGTAGCGGCATTGACCGCTTGGTGCGCGCCGTGCAGGGGCAGGAAGAGCCCCTCGTAGGTACCGCCGGAGCTGATCAGCGACAGGTACCGGCCCCCGATCGCGATGCGATCCTCCAGCACCTCGAAGTCGCGCCCCAGCGCGGCCACCGAGGCGGCCCCCTCCGATGCGAACACCTCGAGGATCTTCGGATCCCGCTCCGCGGTGACGAGGGTAGACCCCTGCTTGACGATGCCGACCTTCTCCTTGGCTATGGAGACCCGATCAGGACCCAGCTGCGCCGTGTGGTCGAGGCCGATGTTCGTGATGACGGGGATCGACGAGGTCAACACGTTCGTCGCATCCCACCGGCCCCCGAGGCCGACCTCGACGACGACGGCGTCGACGGGAGCCTCCGCCGCCCACAGGTAGAACATCGCCGTCAGTAGCTCGAAGTACGAGATGGATTCGCCCAACCGCGCCTCCACCGCGTCCACGTAAGGCTTCACGTGGTCGAAGAGCTCGGCGAAGCCTTCTTCGTCAATCGGAGTCCCGTCTCGAGCGAGCCGTTCGCGGACCGAGCTGAGGTGGGGCGACGTGTACGTGGCAACGGACAGACCCGCCGCCGCGAGGATGCCCGTGGCGATGCGGGCGGTCGAGGACTTCCCGTTCGTACCGGTTATGTGGATCGCGGGGATCGCGCGTTCGGGATTGTCCAACAGGTCGCACAGCGCTTCGATCCGGTGCGTCGACGGTGCGAGCTTCTTCATCGCGTCGACGCCGAGCGCGTCGAGGTAGGCGGTCGCCTCCGCGTAACCCATCGTCAGGCTCTGATCTCCGTCGCGCCCAGCTCCACGTACGCCTCGGGTTCCTCGGCCGCGTCGTCGGCGACGACCTCGTGTTCGACGACGTTCGCCGTCGCCAAGAGATCGTCGATCGCGCGGTCCAACAAAGTGAGGTCCCGGGGACTTCCCTTGACGATCAGGCGGTCGACCGGCGTCTTGATCGAAACCTTTGCCTCGGACTTCGACTTGCGTATCTGTGACAGGAGCGCGATCACGACGTCGAACACGCCCGAATCGGTGGTCTCCGGAAGCTCGTCGGGCCGCGGCCAGGGCGCAACATGGATCGAGATGTCTTTGCCCATCGTCGACCACACCTCTTCAGCCGCGAACGGGACGAACGGAGCGAACAGGCGCAAGACGACGTCGAGCGAGCTCCGCAACGTGCCGAGGGCCGAAGGGTCTCCGTCGTAGGCGCGCGTCTTGATGAGCTCGAGGTAGTTGTCACAGAAGTCCTGCCAGAACCACGTCTCCGTAGTAGCAAGCGCCCCCGCGTGGTCCCACGCTTCCCACCGATCGGTCACCTCTTGGACGAGGCGTCGCAACCGCGCGTTCAGGTCCTGATCCAGGGGATGGGTTGGGTCCCCGGAAGGGCCTTCGAAGCCCATAACCAGGCGCGCGGCGTTGCGAATCTTCGTTACCAGTCGCTTCCCCTCACGGATCACGTTCCAGTCGGTCGCGGGATCCAAGCCGAGCCGGATGGAGCCCGCCCAATAGCGAACGGCATCGGAACCGAACTCGTCGAGCAAGTCGGTCGGGAGGATCACGTTCCCCTTCGACTTCGACATCTTCTTGCGGTCCGGATCGAGCACCCAGCCCGACAGCGCTATGTGCCACCAAGGGACGGAGCCGTCCTCTAGGTACGAGCGGGTGATCGTGGTGAACGCCCACGTCCGGATGATGTCGTGACCCTGCGGACGAAGATCGGTCGGGTACAAGGACTTGAACTTCTCGATGTCGTCGGGCCACCCCGTCGGGATCAGCGGCGTCAACGACGACGTCGCCCACGTATCGAAGATGTCGGGATCACCCACGAATCCCCCCGCCCTTCCCCGTTGATCCTCGGTATATCGGGGCGGAACCTCGGCAGACGGGTCGACGGGGAGGTCCTCCGGCGCGGGAAGGATCAACGCGTCGTAGTCGACGGTCCCGTCTTCCGAGATGCGGTACCAGACCGGGATCGGGACGCCGAAGTAACGCTGTCGCGATACGCACCAGTCCTGATTGAGACCTTCGACCCAGTTCTCGTAGCGCGCGCGGAACATGTCCGGGTGCCATTCGATCTTGCGCCCCTGTTCGATCAGCTCCTGCTTCTTGTCGAGGACCTTGATGAACCACTGCCGCGACACGACGAACTCGAGAGGTCGTTCACCCTTCTCGAAGAACTTGACCGGTCGACGGACGCTTTCGGGCTCGCCCTCGAGGGCACCGGCATCACCTAGGAGTGCCACGATCTCCTTGCGGGCCTGGTTGATGCTGAGCCCGGCGAGCTTGTCGTGATAGCTCCTGGCCTGCTCGGGGTCGATGCTCGACCACTGCCCGTCCCCCCACGGAGCCGGCACGATGCGGCCGGCCCTGTCGATGACCTCGCGCGCAGGCACCCCTAACCGCCGCCACCAGTCGACGTCGGCCGCATCGCCGAATGTGCACACCATCAGGATGCCCGTCCCCTTCTCCGGGTCGGCCGCGTCGTCGGCGATGATCGGAACCGGGGCGCGGAACAGTGGGGTGACCGCCGTACCGCCGATCAAAGAGCTGTAGCGCGTGTCCTTCGGATGGGTGACCACGGCTATGCACGCCGGCAGCAACTCCGGCCGCGTCGTCGCGATCAGCACGTGATCGCCCCCCTGGACGTCGAAGCGCAGCTTGTAGAAGGCTCCCTCTCGCTCGCGATCTTCGACTTCCGCCTGTGCGACCGCCGATTGGAAGTCGACGTCCCACATCGTCGGTGCCTCGCGGAGCTCGGCCTCGCCCTTCTCGATCAGCCGAAGGAACGAGAGCTGACTCACGCGCCGCGAACGTTCGTCGATCGTCGCGTAGGTCTGGCGCCAGTCGATCGACAACCCGAGGCGCTGCCACAGGTCCATGAACGACTTCTCGTCCTCGACGACCACCCGGTCGCAGAGTTCGATGAAGTTGCGCCGCGATACCGCGACCGTCTCTCCCT
The DNA here is from genome assembly GCA_035550975.1 of Actinomycetota bacterium. Lineage (GTDB taxonomy): Bacteria > Actinomycetota > CADDZG01 > CADDZG01 > WHSQ01 > DASZOC01. The sequence continues at coordinate 94,192 of DASZOC010000076.1, forward strand.
CGCGCCCGAACTCCGGGTTCAGCGTGGGGTCATAGGGCAAGGACGGGTCGCAGCGCACGTTGAAGACGTTCTGCACCCTGCGTTCCGTGGGGAGCCCGTTGTCGTCCCATCCCATGGGATAGAAGATGTTGTCGCCCCGCATCCTTCGGTACCGAACCATCAGGTCGGTGTGCGTGAACGAGAAGACGTGCCCGATGTGCAGCGAGCCGCTGACGGTCGGCGGTGGCGTATCGACGACGAACGTCTCTTGCCGAGGCCGGGCCGGGTCGTAGTCATAGACGCCGGAGCGTTCCCACTCGGCGCGCCACTTCGCCTCTATCTCGGGAAGATCCGACGGTTTCTTGGTCATGGGTGAACAAGCATCCTAGGAGTCGGGGGTGAGGTGGTCCGAGAAGTAGCTAGGCGGAACGTTCGCCCCGGGCGGGGCGTTCTACTCGTTCGGCGCGCTCGGCGCGGTCCTTGCTGCGAGGTACGAGGGTCGGGTTGACCTTCTCGAGCACGACTTCGCGGGTGATGACGCACTTGCCGACGTCCTCGCGGCTGGGCAGGTCATACATGACGTTCAACAGGACCTCTTCGAGGATCGCACGCAGCCCGCGGGCCCCGGTGCCACGCAGCATCGACTGCTCGGCCACCGCTTCGAGCGCGTCGTCGGTGAAGTCGAGCTCGACACCGTCGAAGTCGAAGAACTTCTTGTACTGGCGGATGAGCGCGTTCTTCGGCTCGGTCAGGATCTTCACGAGCGCGTCGGTGTCGAGGTTGTGCACGTGCGTGATAACGGGCAGGCGGCCGATGAACTCGGGGATCAGGCCGTAGCGCAGCAGGTCCTCGGGCAGGACGTGCTCGAGGATGCCGCCGACGTCTTTCTCTTCCATCTTCCGGACATCGGCTCCGAAGCCGATCCCCTTCCGACCGATGCGGTTCTCGATCAGCTTCTCGAGACCGGCGAAGGCACCGCCGCAGATGAACAGCACGTTCGTGGTGTCGATCTGGATGAACTCCTGGTGCGGGTGCTTGCGGCCGCCCTGCGGAGGAACGCTCGCGGTGGTGCCTTCCAGGATCTTCAGCAGTGCCTGCTGGACACCCTCGCCCGAGACGTCGCGGGTGATCGACGGGTTCTCGGACTTGCGCGCGATCTTGTCGACCTCGTCGATGTAGATGATGCCGGTCTCGGCGCGCTTGACGTCGTAGTCCGCGGCTTGGATCAGCTTCAGCAGGATGTTCTCGACGTCCTCGCCGACGTATCCCGCCTCCGTGAGTGCAGTCGCGTCCGCGATCGCGAACGGAACGTTGAGCATGCGGGCCAGCGTCTGCGCCAGCAGCGTCTTGCCGCACCCGGTCGGGCCGAGGAGAACGATGTTCGACTTCGCGAGCTCGACCTCGCCGTCGACGTGACTACCGACCTGGATCCGCTTGTAGTGGTTGTAGACCGCGACGGAAAGGACCTTCTTGGCTTGCTCCTGGCCGACGATGTAGTCGTTCAGGAACTCGTAGATCTCTTTGGGTTTGGGGAGCTCTTCGAGCTTGAGCTCGGGTGTCTCCGCGAGCTCTTCTTCGATGATCTCGTTACAGAGATCGATGCACTCGTCGCAGATGTACACACCGGGGCCGGCGATCAGCTTCTTGACCTGCTTCTGCGATTTTCCGCAGAACGAACACTTCAACAGGTCGCCGCCGTCACCGAACTTGGGCACCCCTACTCCCCCCTAGGCTTCCGGCTTCTCGGCTGGAGAAGCTTCAGCCTCTTCTCTGGCGATGCGACCCGGCTCCCCCGCCAGCAATGTGCCGCCGTCTTTCTCTGCGATCTCGCGGCTCGAGATGACCTCGTCGATAATACCGTAGGCCTTACCGTCCTCGGCGGTCATGAAGCGGTCTCTGTCGATGTCTTGCATGACCTGATCCTTGGGTTTGCCGGTGTGGTGCGAGAGGATCTCCGCCATCCGCTCGCGCAGAGCAAGCACCTCGCGTGCCTGGATGTCGATGTCTGCGGGCGTCCCAGAGAATCCGGCGGAACCCTGGTGGATCATGATCTTCGCGTTCGGCAGCGCGTAACGCTTGTTCGCGGCACCTCCCGCGAGGAGGATCGCACCCATCGACATCGCCATGCCGACGCAGATCGTCGAGACATCCGGCTTGATGTACTGCATCGTGTCGTAGATGGCCATACCGGCATAAACCATTCCACCGGGCGAGTTGATGTAGAGGCTGATGTCTTTGTCGGGGTCTTCGGATTCCAGATGGAGCAGCTGCGCGACGATCAGGTTCGCGATCTGATCGTCGACGGGTGTCCCCAGCATGACGATGCGCTCCTTGAGGAGGCGCGAATAGATGTCGAACGCGCGCTCGCCGCGGCTCGTCTGCTCGACGACCATGGGGACGAGGTAGTTCTGATAGTTGGCCGCTGGGTTCATGAGACGGTCCCTTCGTTGGGCTTCACGGTGACGTTTTCAACCAGATAGTCAAGGGCTTTGCGACGCATGATATCGGCGGCCAATGCTCGGATCCGACCCGAATCGGCCAGCTCCTGAGCGATCTCCTGAGGCTTCCGTTGCGTCCGCGCAGCAAGAATCGCTATCTCTCTTCCGAAGTCCTCGTCGGTGACTTCTACGTCCTGCCGGCGAGCGATCTCTTCCAGCAACAACTCGGCCTTGACCGACCTTCCCGCCTGCGCTCGAAGGTCCTTTCGGATCTCTAGGTCGGTGAGCTCCACACGCTTGCCGTATTCGTCCATCGACAGCCCCGCCTGCGCCAGCTCCTGCTCGAAGTGCTCGAGGCGGTGCTCGAACTCGCCTTCGACCAGCTTCGGGGGTGGCTCGAGATCGGAAGCCTCCACGAATGCCGTCAGAGCGCTGACGCGAAGCTCTTCCTCGACGAGGTTCTTCTTGACCTCGGCGAGACGGCCGCGGAGATCTTCACGCAGATCCTCGATCGTCTCGAACTCGCCGACGGTCTTGGCGAAGTCGTCGTCGAGGGCCGGGAGCTTCTTGACCTTGACCTCTTTCAGGAGGACCGTGAAGGAGATCTCCTCCATGCGTGAATGGTCGTCGTCCGGCTCGTCGTCGCTGTGGATGTGGACGGAGTCGGTGAACTTGAGGATGGCGCCGGGCCGGTTGCCTTGCAGCTCCTCGTCCAGCTTCGGAGGGCCGGTGCCGGATCCGACCTCGTAGAGGAAGTCCGGAGCGCTGGCGCCCTCGACCAACTCGTCGTGCCGGTAACCCTTGATGTCGATCAACGCAAAGTCGCCGCGACGTACCTCGCGCCCGATCGTCTCGAGCGCGGCGAAGCGGTCGCGCAGGCGCTCCATCTGCTCGTCGATGTCCTGGTCCGTCACCTCGGCAGGCGGGGCGGTTATCTCCAGCGTCGTCGGGTCGGGAAGCGTGATCTCGGGCCGGACGTCGACCGTCGCCTCGAACACGATCGGCGTGTCCGGCTCGAACTCCACGACCTGGATCTCGGGCGGAGCGATCGCCTCGAGATCTTCGGCCCGCAATGCCTCTATATAGAAGTCCGGCAGCGCGTCGCGCAGGGCCTCTTCCCGGATCACCTCGGGTCCGACGCGCTGGTCGATCAGCTGACGCGGGACCTTGCCCTTTCGGAACCCAGGGATCTTGATGTCGTTCGCCCACCGCTTGTACGCGGCCGACAGCGCGCCGTCGAGGGCATCCGGGGGCAGCTCGACGCGCAGCTTGACGCGGTCTTTGTCGAGCCGCTCGGTCGTCGTCTGGAGGGTCGCTTCGGGCATGTCGGATCATCCTAGGGGCCGAGTGGGACGCTTTCGTCGCCTGTCGACGCGTCGTCGGCGAAGGATTTCGGGGCGGGTGCGACGAAACGAAGGGGGCCCGGCTCTACGTCTTGCGCGATTCTCCACACGTGGGCGGCACCGAGAGCCTGGTTGGGAGCCAGGGACCGCGCTAGGCGGACGAAAGTGGGGATGGCGGCCCCTGACTCCCAACCCGGTTCTCGAGTACTTGCTTCGCTTGCAGCTTAGCCCTGATCGCTGCGCGTTCACACAACTACGCATTCTGACCGCTTCCGGACCATAGTAGGACAGCACGTGTGACGCTCCACATGGTCACGATCGGGTAACGCCAACCGGGCAGCGACGGAGACTTCGCCGTCGCTGCCCGGCGCCGGCGCGTCAGGCTTTGCGCGGCCGCAGCAGCGCGACCAGCAGGGCGATCGCTCCGAGCGCGGTCCCCACACCCCCCAGGAGGAGCGCGGTGCCGGCGTCGTCGGAAACCTCGGGCGCCTCGCGACTCATCGACTCGAGCTGCTGCTTGACGTCGGCCAGGACGGACAACTGACCCTGACCCTCCTCGGCTGGCAACGCGACGACATCGACGTGCGCGGCGGGGTTGTCGGCGTCGGCGGCTTTGGTCCATTCCACGACCTCGCCGTCGGAGTACGTCTGGTACGCCTTGAACTCGAGCGTCCCGGGCTCTTCCGGAACGCGCACAGAGAAGCCGAATTCTTCGAACTCGTGCGGCTTTATCGTGCCGCCCGACCACGTCACGGAACCGACGACCTCGTCGATCTGTGCGCCGAACGCCTCGATCGGCTCGTCCAGCGTCTTCATCTCGACCTCGCGCTGCCAACCCGGCTTCGGCTGGAAGCTGGTGAAGATGAGGTTCTCGGGGAACTCGACCCCGACCTTCGTCGTGCTCGCGTTGTCTTTCTCGTTCGGTACGCGCACGACGAAGCGGAAGAACGCGCCCGCTGGTGCTTCCTCCGGCTGAACCGTGACGTGCGCGTGGGCGGTGCCGGTCAGCAGCGCCGTGAGCATCACTGCTCCGGCAAGGATCTTTTTAGATGTCATGGGTTTCCTCTCATTCATCGGTGTCGCCGCGAGAGCGAACGCGGATCGCTATCGCTATCCCCACGATCACGAGCGTCGCGGCGGCTATAGGTATGAGCGGGACAGACGACGCGGTGCGATCAGCCGCTTCGTCCGTCGCAGGATCGGTTGGGGCTGCGCTGCAATCTGTCCGTCCGCGTACGCGGAAGGAGACGGCGTCGCTCGTGAGGTGCCCGTCGACCGCGGACACGACGCTCCATTCGATCGTCCAGCTGCCGGGCTCGCCGCCGTCGACGGTCGCGTCGATCGTCTGGTTCAAGATCGCGACGTCTCCGGTCACGTCGCGATCGCAGCCGTCGAGGACGGCGAAGCGCGATTCGGTCGTGGGCGGCTCCGCGTAGGAGACGGTGACCTCGGTGGGAGGTCTTCCGAGACGCGCTCCGTCCTCCGGCGTCGACCCGGTAAGCGCGGCATGCGCGAACGCAGGCGCGGCGAGCAGACCCTGCAAGGCAACGGCAATCGAGGCTGCGCCGATAGCGCAGCGGAAGAGCTGCATAGATCTCCTTCATTTTTCGAGGTGTCCGGAGGCGCTGAGGCGCGTCCGGAGGCGCTCATGCGCCTCTGCGTTCCTGTGTCTAGGACAGGTTCGGCGGACCTCGAAGCGTGTGCGCACCGGTTGCGAGCAGTGGACGCGGCGCGGAAACAAGGGAGGTGAAACGCGGGACGAAGGTCGGGCGCCGCACGCGCGGGGGCCGCGCGACGAAGCGCTCGATAGCGTACGCGACGAGCCCGAGCACGGCCGCCGCGACCACGGCTGCCACGAGCTGCACGAGAAGGCCGATCAGCATCGTGGGACCGACGAATGTCGCGGCTTCTATCGCGTGACCCGCCGCGAGTCGTTCCGTGACCTCGAGGAGAACGAAGCCGACTACCTGGAGGCCCAGCAGTTTCGGGGCCGCGCTTCTGAAGACGTCACCCCGGGTCGCAGTCGCGCCTGGGTGGAGACGCTCGGCGGCGAAGGCGGCGAGCCCGATGAAGATCGCGGCCACCGCCAGGGTCGCGGCGAGCGGCCAGTACCCGTGCCCGGTCGCGTCGAGGAGAACCGCTCGGTCGTGGGCGTCGGGGGCCGCGAGCAGATACGCGACCCAGTGGGAGCCGACCATGGCAGCTCCCGCGATGAGAGCGAGGATCCAGCGCGCGCGAACCATCCGGCGCATCCTATTCGGGGGCCGCGGCCTACCTTGCGGTGGAGCCGCGGCCCTAAACTGCGGAAAGCGGGGCGTAGCGCAGCTTGGTTAGCGCGCGGCGTTTGGGACGCCGAGGTCGCCGGTTCGAATCCGGCCGCCCCGACCGTTGCCTAGATCTCAGCAGACGAATAGCGCCGGTAACATCGGCGGCCTGCGGGTGTAGCTCAATGGTAGAGCTCGACCCTTCCAAGGTTGAGACAGGGGTTCGATTCCCCTCACCCGCTCCATGACTGACGTTGCTGGGCTTGTGCGCGAGCGCGTCGATAGGTACGTCGGGTGGCTCACGGAGGCGTGCTCGATACCTTCGATGGCAGGCGATCCGCCGGGGCTGTCGGCGATGGCGAAGTGGGTCGAGGACAAGCTGACTGCGCTGGGCGCCGGCGTCGAGCGTCTCGTTCACGAAGAGGCCCCCGACACGCTGCTCGGCGTCCTCGGAACAGGCGACAAGACCCTCCTCTTCTACGACCACTACGACGTGCAGCCGGTAGACCCACTGGACGAGTGGCGTTCACCCCCGTTCACACCCGAGATCCGCGACGGCCTGTTCTTCGCACGAGGCGCGGCCGACAACAAAGGTGATCTCGTCGCGCGGCTCGCGGCCCTTGAGGTCTACCAGGAGGTCCACGGCCCCCTCCCCTACGCGGTGAAGTTCCTCGTCGAGGGCGAAGAGGAGACCGGCTCGAAGAGCTTCCACGAGATCGTCGAGCGCAATCGCGACAAGCTCGCGGCCGACGGGTGCATCTGGGAAGGCCAGGGCATCGACCACGCCGGCCGACCCGCGCTGGTCTTCGGTGCGAAGGGCCTGGCATACGTGGAGCTCAACTACCGCGGCCTCAAGGAGGACCAGCATTCGTCGTTCGCGGTCTACGCGCCGAGCCCGGTCTGGCACATGGTCGAAGCGCTCGCGACGCTACGAGCGCCGGACGGCCGCGTCTTGATCGACGGCTTCTACGACGACGTCGAGGCTCCGACCGACGAAGACATCGCGATCCTCTCCCGCTTCCCGTTCGAAGAGGAGGCGGAGCGGGAGCGACTCGGCACGTCTCGGTTCGTGGGCGACGTGACGGGGCTGGAGTTCCTGAAGCGATACTTCTTCGAGCCGACCTGCAACATTGCGGGGATCGTGTCGGGGTACACCGTCCGGGGCGCGTCGAAGACGGTCCTGCCGAAGCAGGCGATGGCGAAGCTCGACATGCGGCTGGTACCGAACCAGGATCCCGACGACATCGTCGAGAAGCTGCGTAAACATCTCGACGACCGCGGGTACGGCGACATCACGATCGACACCTTCTCGATGGAGCATCCGGTTCGGTCGCGCCCCGGTTTCGCTCTAGGCAAAGCCGCGATAAGCGCAGCGGAGGAAGTCTTCGACCTGCCCCCCGCGGTGGCGCCGATGATGATCGCCACGGGGCCGATGCACGTCATCGCGCGCGCGCTCGGCGTCCCGACCGTCTCGCCGGCCGGCGTCTACCGTCCTACCTCGGACATCCACGCGCCGAACGAGAACTGCAGCGTCGAGGACTACCTCAAGATCATCGAATACACCGTGTCGTACCTCGATCTGTTCGCGCGCACCGACTGAACCTTCGTTACGAACGCGGCCGCGCTGCGGATGACGCGGGGCGTGCTGCGACGACCGCTAGGATCCGGTGAAGCTGGGGTCTCGCCCCTCGATGAACGCGCCGATCGCCTCGCCGAAATCGGAGCTGGCAAGCAGCGACAGCTGTGCGCCGGCTTCGGCATCCATCCCCTCCGCGACCGCGACGGAGTCGGCCAGATCGACCAGCTCCTTCGCGCGCCGCACCGCCAACGGCGGCGCCTTGGCGATCCGCTCGGCCAGCTCGTCGACCGCGCGATCGAGCTCTCCGGGCGCCACGACCAGCTCGGCCAGGCCGATCGCGCCGGCCTCATGTCCGGTGATCCGCTCGGCGAGCCAGATCATCTTCTTGGCTCGCCCGCGGCCGACCAGTCGCGGCAGCTGTTGGGTCCCACCTAGGTCCGGGATGATCCCGTACTTCGCCTCCAGCAGCCCGAGCGACGCGTCCTCGGCGACGACGCGGATGTCACAGGCGAGGGCAAGCTGGAGCCCGGCGCCCAGCGCGTGCCCCCTCACCTGCGCCACCGTCGGCATCGGCAGCGCGGCGATCTTGCGGAACCCTGCCTGAGCGCGCTGGATCCGTTCGGCGGCGCTTCCGGTCAAGTCACCGAACGTCGATGTGTCGATACCGCTGGAGAACGACCGTCCTTCGCCGGAAACGACGGCGACACGCACGTCGGCCGCAGCGGCGATCTCGTCCGCGGCGCGAGCGAGGCCGTCGAAGACCTCCCAGTCCATCGCGTTCAGGACCTCGGGACGGCGCAGCACGATGTTCGCGCGCGCCGCTGCGCTCGTTACCTCTACGACCATGCGCCGACCTTACGCCGGCGGTTACGCCAACGGTGTCTTACTCCACAGGAAGCGTTGGAGGCGGCGAACCGTTCGGGTTCGCCGGTCCGGTCCACGAGAAGACATCGATCCCGCGAGCGATGTCCGACGCGATGAAGTAGTAGGTCACGGTTCCGTCATCGTTCCGGAGCTTCTTGAACACCAGCGACGTCCACGTCGTCGCGGGCGGCCCCTGCGGCACCACCGAAGCGGTCTCACGGAAGCTCCACTGGCTCTGCGGGTTCACGAACCAGTCGACGATCTTCGTGCCCTGTGTGTACCAAGCGATTGAGAAGCGCTGCTCGCCGGCGATCTGTTCCATCACGTGCGCCGTGCAGAACGTCGGCGACGGCACGACCACCTCGCCTAAGAAGACGGCGTTGTTCCCGTCTACATCTTGGGCATATTGGAACTCGCCGCCCTGGCTGATGTTGAAAACGTGGACCCCGCCGTTCTCGTAGGGGTTGGGCACCTCCGAGCACGAGGCCCCGCCGGGGACGATCCCTCCACCGCGTTCGTCGGTTACGAACATCCACTTGCCGTCGGGTGTGGGTTCTGCCTCGTGCGAGACCGCAACGCCCTCCGTTCGCTCGTATTCGGTGTTCGTGTTGTGCGAGCCGTTGCGCCCCGGATGGTTGACGTGGCCGATGTACTTCCAACCCCTCGCGAGCCCGCCGCTGAGCTCGGGATCGGCACAATCGGTCACCTTCGCCTTGGTCCTGGTGCCGTCGACGACCTTGCACGGCAACGAGCTCCCGCGGATGGCGCCGCGGTCGTTGGTCAGATTCTTGACGTCCAACACGATCGTCGAGTTGAGATTGGCGCAGTAGATGCGACCGGGCCGCGCGGTGATGTCATGGCAGGAAGACTCTGTCCCCTCGATCCTCTCCCCGGCACCGTTGATGCGCTGGCTCCACTCCGGGCGGAATGGGATCCGGGACACCTTCGGACGACAGGCTTTGCGTTTCCCGCCCAGCGTCTTTGCTTTGACCGCCTTGAGGCAGCTTCTGATGTCGACCACGTCTATCCACGACATGCCCGAGCTCTGCGATGCGTTGTTGTAGAGGATCCACGGCCGCGTGGCGTCGAGCGTCACCGTGTGCGAGGTGCCGGCGTGGCGCGTGAGATGGATCTCTCGCGGCTGGAACTTCTTCTTGTGGATACGGCTGATGTCGACGATCTCAAGACCGCCGCCTCCCGGATCGTGACAGCGTCCGGTCGCATCGGTCGTATCGATCATGAGAACGGGGTTCTTCGCGGGCGTCACCGTTTGATCGTGTTGGAGACCGGTCGTGCCGGCCGGGTTCGCCGTCGGACAGTTCGACGATCCGTGGTCGGCGCGCCACATCGGTTTGATCTTCCCGTAGAGGTTGATGAGCCGGATGAAGCGCTGCCCCACATGCTGCTCGTTGGCCTGGCCGAGGGTTCCGGTGACGGCAAAAAGACGACCCTTCTTCTTGAACAGCTTGATGTCTGTCCCCGGGTTGGGCGGGAAGTTCCGGATGAACTCCCACGTCCCCTCGCCTCTCGTGATCAGCTCGGTCGACCCTGGATCTTCCGTCGCGGCGAGACGTTCCCTCGGGTGGGTGTGGTCCGCCCATGCGGGGGCCGCCGAGCCCGCAAGAACGACGGCCGCCACCACGACTACGATCACTTTGCGCTGCACGGTTCCCTCCCCACTTCGCCTGTGTTGATCCTGCAAGCCTTACCCACCCAGAGAAATAAAGGAAACTCGTGGCTTGAAGCAATCCAAGGATCATGCTTCGTAGACTGGCGAGCGTACCTGCGCCCGTAGCTCAGCCGGATAGAGCGTCGGACTTCTAATCCGAATGTCGGGGGTTCGAATCCCTCCGGGCGCGCCGAGGAAAAGACCTGGTCAGATGGCGTTTAGTCGAAAGAACGTCTGTTCGACCGGTCCTTGAAAAACCGAAAATGCAGCAAAAATGCAGCAGCGCGAACGCGAAACACAGGATCCCCTCGTCAAAGATCCAAGCACTCCGCTCACTTCCGCGCGTCAAGGCCAAGCTCGCTGCGCTCGTGGCTTCGCCAGCCTTGACCCGCGTTCGCTCCGTGCGAGTGCGGCAGTTACGAGGGCCGGCCAACTATTTGCCTTTGATCCGATCCCAAATCCCCTTCTTCTTCAGACGTGGTTCAGACTTGGCCGTTGCAACGACACCGGAAGGCGAAGAAGGTCTCGGCTTGCTCTTCCAATCGGACCAACCTGGGAATCTGGTCGGGTTTTCCTTGGCGAGCTGGATCCCTTTGACGTACATCTCCCACGCTACTTCGATGTCGTCGGACAGGATCTTGCTGTCCCATTGGAACCGGCTCACCGTGAAGTCTTTAAGAGTGGGTTGCCTGCCGAGCGCTTGCTCAAGCTGCAAGTAGTCGAAGCTCTTCAGTGCAAGCTTGCTCTTATCAATCGACGATCGATCGCCCGACGGTTGCTTACCGAAAGGCGGGCCCCCCAAGGCTACGTAGACAGACCATGCAAATACCAAGCGGTCATCTGGAAACCAGCCTTCGTTTAAGGGGGCCACAGGTGACTTCTCCCCCATCGCCGCATACAGCTGACTCAGCTCCCCACCGAACCAATGGTTTGCCGGCCCGGTGGCATGCTTGGCAAACTGCTTTGCAGTTGGCGTCTTTCCCTTGTCCTCGCGCATTAGCGCATAGGACCTAGCCGTCTCTCGCAGCTCCGTTTGCCATCGAGTCGTTAGGTAGGTTTCAAGGTGCGCTTCAGCCCACTCCTTGCGGTAACGACTTACGATTTCGCGCGACTTCTCGAAGCCTCCCCGTCGCACCCCTCTTCCACCCATCGAGAAGGTCAAGGAGATGCCGGCCACTTCCTGTGAAGAAATCTCCTCATATTCCATCTCTGGTTCCGGCATCGACCTCTGCAGGTTCTTGAGCTCCTCGAATAGCTCACGTGGCACCGGCGTGCCCAGTTTCTCCAGGGCCGCGACGTCATCTGCACACCGGGCCCCAAGACCTGCCAAGTCCGTGCGGGAGTACGGCCCCTCGGAAAAGAACCACGTCGTCAGTCCTACTTCTTGCCAAAGGTGAAGAGCGGGCCCAAAGGCGTCCGCCATAACCGCATGCGGGAAAGCCTCCCCAACGATGCGATCCGGGAACCGGGGTAGCACGCAGGTCCCCCATAGCTCGTCGATCGTCTGCACAAGTGAAGGAGGCATGAGGTCCCGGTAGAGCCCGGGCCTGGGTGATTCTCCGAATGCCTCTGAGAACGTGAAGTACCGCTCATCGACGAGACCCCACAATGAGCGATCCCCCGGCTTCTGCAATGAGTGGAGACGGTCAAATTCCTTCCAGAATTCCCTGAGCGCATCTACACGTCGGTGAAGTGGGGAGGTAGCACTCTCCTGATTCCAGAAAGCGGCGAGCATCTTCTCAATCTCGCTGGGTGAAACCCCGTGCGCAGCGGCAACCTCATCTACTCGGGATGGCGCAGCCACGTACAACTTGGCTTCGGGTAGTGACGTCAGAATTTCTTCGGCAGGATGCGGATTCTCACCGATGTAGCGCAGGAACGATAACCAGTCGCCCTGAAAATACGCAGACAAGGTGGGCTCGAGTGCGTTCGTCAGAGCACTCTTCCTTAGAGCACGACCTTCTGTATCCGCCTTCTTGTAGTAGCGCTCTAGAAGCGGCCGCAACCTGAAAGACCGAAATCGCGCTGCTACTCCGGGTTGGGCTGCATCCGTCATCGCTTCGATTAAGTGCAACTTCTTGTTTAACTGCTCATCTGCCCCGAGCTCGTGCCACCGCGAATCTCTTAGTGCGCCTATCTGCATGTCAATGTCTAAGGTGACGGCATCGCGAAACACTTCGAACTTTCTCCATGATTTCTGATCGTCTGTTGAGCTCTTTTGACCCAGCTTTGGTCCTCGTAGCTCAAAGGGAATGGATAAGAGAAGAAACAAGGGCTCAAGAAGAGCCCACGTCAATAGGGCAGGCGTTTCGTGAAGTGACAACTTTGCTCGCGATCCTCGGCCCCAAAGAACCTCCCCGGGAAACCGACCAAACTCACGAAACGCGTATCCCAGGTTGGTAAGCCCGATTCTGAGGGTCGCTTCCTCTGTCATGAACCAAGCTCCGCGAGCTTGGTGGTCCTTCAAGCTAAAGACTTCCGTTACAAGATCACGTTGAGACCTAGTGAGCGCCGGAGCGCGGAGGACGTCGATTCGATCCTTCCGCTCCAGCTGAAGCACACGCTCTCCGATCAGCCCTCTCCGCAAGACATCGTCGAGGAGAGCATCGACACGCGCGAAGACAGTTGACTGTTCGGAGTCATTCTCAAGTTCTAACCAAGACTGCGCGTTCGGACTCCGAAGGAGAGTCCGGCCGAGGCTTTCCTCACTCAACGAATTGCCTCATGAGTTCGATGAACTGCTCAAACGAAACCGGGTTCTCGGTGCTCTGCGCGTAATTGGCGTACCTCTGGGCAAGTGCCTCTCGCTCGCGCTCAACGCGTCTCTGCTGGACGCGCGTCTCATCGTGGACCACCTTCTGATCAATAACCCCGCGCTCAAAGAGAACGAAGGCTTCAGGGTGTTCAGCGGTATCTCGTCCGGTGGATCCTGGGAGTCCATCCGCACCGCCCGCGGGTTTCCAACTATCCGGGATGTCATGAACCGTTGATGGGTCCATGTCGTTTTCCAGATAGATCGTGTTCACATGATCATCCAGTCCTAATTCAGCGTGGTAAATGACGTCGAGGAATTGCTCACCAGCACCGACTCGGCCTACCAGGGCCGGGTGAAGCAGGACTCGAATGCCGCGGCCGATGAACTGATAGAACTCGCTAAAGCTTCCATAGGGCCGCATGGGAACGACGACCGTAATGGGAGGAAAGTCGTACCCTTGTCCAAGCATCTTGAGTTGGACGATGCCCTGCAGATCGCCTGATTCTTTCTCGAATCGTTCGCGCACACCCTTGATCCTTGCTTCGGTCATGGAGTGGTGGACATGGTCGCAGGGGATTCCCAGCTCGTTTGCGATTCGAGCGATTTGTTCGGCGTGTCGTTCTCCCAGCGCAGAAAAGAGGACCCGCGGCTTTATTGGATAGAGAAGCTCCGCTTGTCGGTCTAGCTCGTCCCTCACCACACGCATGATTTGCTTAATGGGAGCATCTGACTTAGCTGTTATGCGCGCTAGTTTCCGTTCGTCTTTGACAAGCTCTAGCAACGCCTCTCTGCCGATGATCTCTTCCCGTGCTCCATCGGGCCAGACCATCTCGTAAATGGTCTCCTCACCAGATGGAGCAAACCGATGGACCCGGAGGTTCTTGGCGTTCCCATCGGCGATGGAATCAATAAGGCGATACCGATAGACCACATCAGCATCAATCGGTCTTCCGTCCAGACGTTGGAAGCACGCGGACATGAGAAGAGTTCGAGCCTCCGAGAAGTGCCTGAAGGTTCGCTGGTAAGACTCGGCCGCGGCGATATGTGCCTCATCAACAATGATGAGATCGATATCCGTGGAGTCCAGCTTGGTTAGAAGATCGTCCGGGTCCTCCCCGGTACCGAGTGAATGGAAGTTAGTAAGAATCACATCCGCTTCCAAGAGCTTCTCGCGAGTGATCGAACGGATAGCGCCCTCACTACGGTCGAGGGTTAGCACCTTTGGTGGTTTGCACCCCGGAATGAGTGGACCTCCCGGAAGACCATAGAGAACATTGCCTGGAAATTCGTGATCGAGCGCGCGGTCGAACGTCCCGCGAATCACACTGCCTGGCGTGATTATCAGAGCGCGTCGCCGAGCATGGCCCAGAACAACGGCAACGCCTAGAGCAGTCTTGCCAGCGCCGACGGACATCACACACGCCGCGTTCCTATCTCCCTTACCGAAATAATTCGCCAAGGCAGCAAAGGCTTGGGTCTGACAGTCCCTGAGGGTCTTTTGATCGAGTTTCTCTCGGACCTGATCGAAGTACGTTTCTACGAGCATTCGTTTCACCTTTCGAGGCGACGGGTCAAGGCTCCGCAATGGGTCGGGGTCCATCTCGGGACGTTCCACTACTGGATTTGGCAAGATGAACTCACGTAGAGCCGAATCCATCGCCAACATCGCTTGAAGCTGTTCAACACATCGCTGCGTTTCCTGCCTTATGGAGTCATAGGAGAAGCGAACGACAACTCTTCCTGTTGACTGCAAGTCGTTCTGCCTCAATCTGTCGTAGCTGAATGCAAAGCGGTTTCCATGGAATTGAAATCCATCCAGCTCGACCGCCAGAACATGCTGTTCACCTCGAATCTCGTAGTCGATGCGATAGTCGTGATCATTGACATTCGCCCTTGCTTGAGGTGTCACGAATCGCACGATCTCGCGGGAGGCAGCTGGTGTTAAGACCCAACGCAAAAAGGCGTACTCGAGGAAGGAATCAGATGAAAGCGCCTCATGGGGCGCAGCTTCAGTTTGCATCGGCCGCTTCCAGATTCTGAATGCGAGCCGTTAATCGCTCAACATCAGCTGCCAATTGCCCGAACTTTGCGGCCCGATGCGCAATGGCGAGTGCCTCCTGTAGGTAGCCCTCTTGCTCATATAGGCGGACCAAATGATGGAACCCAGGAATGACGTAGTAATCACCCTTTGCGTGCTCTGAATCAGCCTCGACCGCGTCCATGCGCGCCTCGACAAGTGCCATGTCAAGGAGGCAGAGCTCTTCAATTGCTGCTGGAATCCACGGCTCCTCCGAACGATGGTTCCAAAGGACGTCGTATGTGCCCAGAAGATTGAAGTGGTAGTCGCTTAGCTGGCCCGGGAGCTCTAAGGATTCATAGAGGAGCTGCACCATCTCCGGCAGCTTCCGATCCGTGGATCTGTCTCTCCACTGCCGGGCTGGAGCTGAGGAAGTCGAAAACGTTCCCCGGTCGAGCCCTCTCCATGACAAGGAACGATGAACTACTCCATCCATTTCAAACGCATGCACTTCTGGAGTTGCGTCGTGACCGGGTAGACGGGTTCGGTCGATCTCGGGTCGTCCTCTGTAATCGACCCCTGGTACGTCGGCAAGACGCCGAAACCACTCAATGTCATCCCGTACCAACGAGGCCCACCCCCTTGCGCTCCCCGATCCGCTGCTGCCCCTTCATCTTCGCGGCTCCCTGGGACAGTTACACATCCAGGAAACTCCCGCGATGCTTGTCGGTCAGTGCTCGACCACAGCGGGCTCGGTCCAATGACTTGGAGGTCGACTTACTGGGGCCGCAAGCGAGGCGAGCAATCGAGCTGCGCGGTCCTCTGCGTCTCGTCCAGGTAAGAACGGCGCGATACGACCCCGCTCAGCACGTCCAGCCGAGATCAGGACTACTTCTCCCCTGTCGAGCGTGCGAACGTCGTTCGGGTCCACGCGGAAACGGTGCTCCTGAGTGGCTGTGCCACGCCCGGTCATGCCGGCCTCTAAGTGGATCTGGGTCGTTACCGCGCTCGCTTGGATAGTGCCCGCGACCCTGACAAGCTCGTCCGCGAGAGGAGTCCTATGCAAGAGGACGGTCTGCGCCGACCCAACGATGCGGTCTCGTTCGCTTCCGAGTCCGTCGAAGGATTGAGCGGATAAAACAACAGAGCACCCGAAGGACCGAAGTCGCTCGAGCAGGCCTGCGACATCTGCATCTCTCTGTAGTGCCGGGAACTCGTCAACGATCAGCAAGGCTTTATCGAATGCAGGCTTGGTCTCAGTGGCGAAGTGCTTGAAGCACTCGAAGAGGTACTCGGCAAGCCGGCCGGCTTCCCTTTCCTGGCTGGCCCCTTGCAGCAAGACGTATGCCGCGCGCTTGTCGCTAAAGTCCCACCCACCATCGAGCCCGCCATGGAAGGAATCGAAAAAGGCTTCGAAACGCATCTGCGTTTCCAACGCTCGCTCCTTGCGATTCCCCGACAACGGGGCAGCCACCGCTTCCAAGCGAGCAAGTAGCTCTGTGGAACAAGTGGGCAAATGGTCCTCTTCCTTTAGAGCGCGAGCAATGAAGTGACGCGTCGTGTCCTCGTAGTACGGCTCGGTAGAACGCACGACGGCCAGCAGTCGACTGAGCAGCTGTGTGTAGCGCTCCTCCGGCGAACCTGACGTCCTCCACCCATCGAACGCGCCCTGGGGAAACGCACCGATCTCGTCGGGCTCCAGCCCAGCGCCCAGCATGCTCGCGACGAAGTCCCGCTGGGTAGCGACATCGCCCTTGCCGTCGAGGAAGTAGACGCGGTAACCAAGGACCTTGGACGCGAGATGGGCGATCCGAAGGAGGGTCGTGGTCTTGCCGGTGCCAGGTTGGCCAACGACGAGGCTCGGATGGGCAAAGAGCGATTCCGGCCCGACAAGCCATCGTCGACCGCGTGCATCTCGTCTCACCATCGATCTCAAATCACCTCCGATATCGGCCCCCAAGACCGGCACGCCCCTGAGCGCTTCAGGGGCGTGCCTGACCGACCGAAGCGCATCCCTTCGTGCAACGTCGATAGCGCGGAGCTTCTGCTGTTCGGCCTTCGGATGCCATGGAGGTGCGGTCAATGGGAGAAGGCCGACAAGGATCGAGCCCAGCAAACCTCCGACCGAAACGATCTCGGGGAACTGCAGCCCCCACCATTTCGAGAACTTTCTCATCAGCAGGTCGAATTCAAGAGCTCGCTCACCGTTCACCAAACGCATCAACTTCCGGAACACCTTCGATAGCGAGTCGACGGGAGACATATCCAGCGAGATGAAGACGAAGAACAAGACCAAGAAGAAGAGGAAGAAGACCCACCACGGGATACGCAGCAGCTTGATCGCCACAAAGACGATGACCGCAACGATCACTACTGGCAGCAGGACAGCGGCCAGGACCGCAACCACTCCCCCGACGATGAGCTTGAAGAGAAGATCGACCCAGGGCTCATCCGGGTGCTGAGTGATGGGTGTTGATCGAGCCTGCGGGTAGCCGTTCATCGGACCCGCTCCAACGGATAGACCCGGACGCGCTCGCTATTCGAGATCTGAGCACGAGCCTTCTCGAGCAGAGCCCCCACATCCCGTGGCGCGAAATACCAAACGGTGGCGTAACTCTTCGCAAGTTCCGCCATGATGCTCGTTCGCCGTGCGGAGCTCTTAGACGTCAACTCGACCTCAACGGCGACGACGACCTCGTTGAGCATCGCTTCGGCGTCGACGATGTGGCCACCGTTGTCGAATGTCTGCATCGCGGCGCCCTGGCGCAGCTCGCGTTCGGAACGCCACTTCGATCCTTCATGCCGATTCTCGACAGAGAAGCGCACCTGGTTCACCCAGTAGATGTGGTTGAGAACCGTGGCGCAAGGCTCCCACGGCTTGAATGGGAGATCGATGTGCCTGAGGCCACGCCGGGTAAGCCAAACGAAGCCGGGTTCCCCGGCGATCAACTTCCGGTACTCGGCGAGTCCGCCGCGGACCCAGCGCGAGACGACACCGCGGGCGGTCGAGTCCGACACGGCGTTGGCAGGTCGTCCAAGGAGGAGGGCCAGTTGATCGATGCGGATCGCGTACTGCTCACCGACCCAACGAAGACTTGCGATATCGCGATCAGTTAAACGAACTATCCCCTTATCAGCTCGCCCTCCCCCAATACCCTCCACTTTCCTAGCGAGTACCTCAGACATCCACAACACCTCCCTCGCCCTCGCTTCGCACTTCATCCATTCCGTGCACCCGGTCCATCACAGATGGACTGCCCGGTCCCCGACCACCCGGTCGAGC
>DASZOC010000077.1:0-6720 GCA_035550975.1 Actinomycetota bacterium
GGGGAGCGGCGTCGGGGGCCGCGCGTTTCGGTTTCGCCTCCTGCACCACCGAGCCCCGCAGCGGCTTCTTGGCCGGGCGCGAGGCGGGTGCAGCAGCGGGGCGCGCCGGACCGGGCGGCGAGGTCTCGGGCTCGGACGGCCCTTCGATCCCCATCCGGCGCTCGAGGCGCTCGATGCGGCCCAGCAGGCCGGTCGCCGTGGGGTCGGTCTCGGGCGCGGTCGCTCGTACCAACGCGACCTCGAGCAGCAACCGGTGGTTCGGGGCGTTGCGCATCTCGGTGATCGAGCGGCCCAGCAGGTCGAGGATGCGGACCAACCCTTCGGGCGTGAAACGTTCCGCCTGGAGGCCGAGAGCGCCGCGGTCGGTCTCGGAGACGTCCAGCAGCGAGCCTGCGTCGGGAGCCGTCCGCAGCAACAACAACTGGCGTGCGTGCTCCATCGCGGCGAACGCCAGCTGTCTCGGGTCCGATCCCTGCGCGACGAGCGAGTGCAGCTTCGCGAACACCACGCCGAGGTCGTGATCGGAGATGGAATCGAACACCTCGACCAGAGCGTCGTCGTCCCGGCCTCCCAGGAGCCTCTCGGCGTCGAGAGCGGTGACGCGGGTGTCGATGCTTGCCAGCTGGTCGAGGGCGGACAGCGCGTCGCGGGCGCTTCCTTCCGCGTGCCGTGCGATGACCGTGAGAGCGTCGGGGTCGATCTCGATCTGCTCGCGAGCGGCTATCGCGGCGAGGTGCTTCTCGAGGTCTTCGACCGTGATCCGGCGGAAGTCGAAGCGCTGCGTGCGCGAGACGATCGTGGGCAAGACCTTGTGCGGGTCGGTCGTGGCGAGCACGAAGATGACGTGCTCGGGAGGCTCTTCGAGCGTCTTCAACAACGCGTTGAACGACTGCGTCGTGAGCATGTGGACCTCGTCGATGACGTAGACCTTCTTGTGGCCCCCCGCCGTCGCCAGCGGCACGCCGGACAGGATCTCGCGCGTCTCGTCGACGCCGGAATGGGACGCGGCGTCGAGCTCGAACACGTCGAGGGACGACCCGTCGGTGATCGCGACGCACGAGTCACAGACGCCGCACGGCTCGGGCGTCGGCCCCTTCACGCAGTTCAGTGCTTTCGCCAGGATGCGCGCGGTGCTGGTCTTTCCCGTCCCGCGGGGGCCGGTGAACAGATAGGCGTGGGCGACCCGCCCCTCGGCGATCGCGTTCTTCAGGGTGCGCGAGACGTGCTCTTGGCCGATCAGCTCGTCGAAGGTCTGCGACCGGTACTTGCGATAGAGAGAGACGTAAGCCATCGCGCTCATCCTAGTAGCGGGGTGTCCCGGCACCGCCGCGTTCGCTCGCGCCTGTTGGTCGCTCCGGCGGCGGTGTCGCCCCTAAGCTCAGACATCCACCCGCCGGCTGCGCCGGGGGGCGTAACTCGCCGTGTCGACACCGCCGCCTGCGCTCCCTCGGTTGACGGAAGGCCGTGGAAGGAAAACGGCCGTGCAGCTCGTGCTGGACCCGCGCACGACCGGCGCTATCCCCGGTAGCCGGCTCCGGCCGGGCCCTCCCACGGCACTCCCGGGACACCGCTTACGGCTGCTCCCTTCCGGGCCTGACCGGGTTCACGGCTCCGGGTCGCGTGGGACCCGACCATCAACGCTGCACACCGGGGGCTGCCCGGCCATCCACAGGCCGCACACGAGCGATCAGCCCGGCGTATCGAGGGTTTCCGGTACAGGGGACCCCGAGCCCCCCACCTAGCACGGCCGTCGCCGAGGATAGCGGCGGCGTCTTGCTAAGCGGAGACGAAGGGATTTGAACCCTTGGACCCTCTCGGATCACACGATTTCCAGTCGTGCCGTTTCGGCCGCTCACGCACGTCTCCGTCAGGGATTGTACGAACGACATCGGCTCGCCAGGCCGCGGAAATCGCCGAGCAGGTCGCGTGCCCGGGCGCGCGCCAGGTTGAAGGCCAGGAGTGGCTCCGAAATCGGTTCTTCGGACCGAAGCGACAGCACGCAGGCGAGCTCATCGGCCGGCAACGTCACGAGAGCGGGAGCCGCGTCGGCGCTCAGCGATGCGAGGTACGAGACGTCGAGCTTGCCGGTGCGCTCGAAGCGGGCGATGTTGTGGTCGGCGATGAAGCGGTCGGGTGCGACGCCGTTGACCGCGAGCAGGACGACCGCGGTCATGGCAACGGCCACACGTGGGAGCCAGTCCGCACGCCATAGGGCCCCCGCGAGCACGACGAGCCCAATGACCGCCCCCAGCCACAGGATGGCGACGTGAACCGCGAAGCGCAGGTGCGTGAACCCATACGCCTCCTCGTAGAGACCCAACCGGTACAGCGCCGACACGAGCACCACCAGCGTGAGCGCGCACAGCGCTCCGAGAAGGGCTCTCATCGCCACGCGCTCGCGCCCTTCTAGCGGCTTCGCGAGCGAAACGGTGATCGCGATGACGACCAGGACGAGAGCCGCGACGACCACTAGTTGGAAGAAGCCGGAGCGCGCGTACTGCGCGTAGGTCAGCCCGGCCGTTTGCAGGACGTGCTGCTGCCCTCCGAACAAGACCGCGAGCTGGACGGTGACGAAAGCCGCGAACACGAGGTCGATGAGCGCGATCGGGATCACCCATTCCACCGTCTGCAATCGACGTCGTCCTGGAGTGGGAGCCGCGACCGAGGTCCAGGGAGATGCCGTCTTCGCCACGAGCGCGCGGCGCGCGACCAACGCGTATCCACCGGTGAAGGCGGCAACCATCGTTGCGACGAAGATGCGCGCCGGGATCAGACCGACGTCCCACTCCGGCACGAACGCATCCCGCGCCATCTGCGCGAAGGCACGGTCTGCGCTCGCGAAGAGCATGCCGAACACGAGGGCAAGGGAGATTCCCACTGCGCTTCCGCGGATCCACGCGGGGTTCCATCGCTCGTGCCGCGCGGCGCGCTCGAACAACGGCGCGACCACAAGGCCGAATCCCCGGTGGAGCTTCGTCAGGACGTCTAGCACGCCGCGGACGACCGCACGCCAGGTGGTCCCGCCTCGCAGCGCGAGCGACGCGAGACCGGCCGCCGCGCAGAGGTCGACGAACAACAGCATCTCCGACGCACGCACGGCGAACATCGAGAGGAGGACGAACGCGACGACTCCGAACGCCCAGTCACCGCGCGACAAGTCAGGGGGTGCCCAGAGCAAGACGGAAAACCCCATCAGCGCGCCGACCACGACCACGTTGAGGCCGGGGGCGACGTCCACGAGGGTGGCCGCCGCGAACAGGCTCGTCGCCGCGGCCGCCACTGCGAACCTCCCGCGGGGTGCCGGGGGCGTCATGGCGCCTCACTCGGGAGCGACACGACCATCACGCAGCCGCGGCCCATTCCTTGCGCCACACGTATGTCACCACCGTGCAGATCGACGATCCACCGGGCGATCGAGAGGCCGAGCCCGGTGCCGCCGTCGTCGGATCGGTAGAAGCGATCGAACACGTGGGCAGAGTCGGCGTGCGGGATCCCCGGACCTTCATCCGAGACCTCGATCGTTAGCCCGGCGGCGTCGCGATGCGCGCTCACGACAACATGGCCCCCGTCGGGCGAATGCCGGATCGCGTTATCCACGAGGTTCGAGAGGACCTGGTGCAACCGATCGGGATCGCCGCGACCGATGATGTCGTCGTCGATAACGCGCGCCACCTCGACATGACGGTCCAGAGCCTTCTTGTGTAGCTCGGAGGCGGCGAACACGTCGTCGACGAGCGCGGCCAAGCGAAAGTCACGCTTGTTCAAGGGAACGGCGCCCGCCTCGAGCTTCGAAAGGTCGAGCAGCTGCGTGACGAGGCCGCCGAGTCGCTCGACCTGCGACAACATGGCCCGGAAGCTCTGGTTGTCGGGTCGCTCCACGCCGTCGACGATGTTCTCCAGCATCGCTTGCAGCGCGGCGATAGGAGTCCGTAGCTCGTGCGAGACGTCGGCAATGAGATCCCTGCGGAACCTGTCGACTTCGGCGAGCTCTGCTGACATCTGGTTGAAGCTGCGCGCGAGCTCGCCCACCTCGTCTCTCGATGTCGCCGAGACGCGGCGAGAGTAGTCACCCCTTGCCATCGCGCTGGCCGCGCGCGCCATCTCGCGCAGCGGCGAGGTCATCCCCCGGGCGAGCAACTTGATCGCCGCCAACGACAGGATCAGAGCCACGAGCGCGCTGATCCAGCCGAGGCCAGCCTCGAGACCGAGGTAGACCGAGGCCGTAGTCACGATGACGGCAGCGACGATCGTCGCTCCAAGCTTCAGCTTGATCGACCCGAGCCGGTCGAGTGGTCTCACGTGACGTCGCCCAGCGCGTAGCCGACGCCGTGCACCGTCCGGACGATGTCGTCACCCAGCTTCTTGCGGAGCGCGCGGATGTGGGAATCGATGGTTCGTCCACCGACGGTCTCTTCGTAACCCCACACCGACGAGAGCAGTTGCTCGCGGGAGAAGACCGCCCGTGGGTTCTTCGCAAGGTGCAACAAGAGATCGAACTCGGTCCGGGTCAGGTGGAGCTGGGTACCGTCGCGCGTCACCTGGCGGGCATCGACATCGATGACAACCGGGCCGAGGACGATCTGGCTCGGTGGCAACGGCGCTCGTTCGGCCCGTCGCAGGATCGCTTGTACGCGCGCCACCATCTCGCGGGGGCTGAACGGCTTGGTCATGTAATCGTCGGCACCTATGCCGAGGCCGACGAGTACGTCGGTCTCGGAGTCTCGAGCCGTCAACATCAAGACGGGCACCGGTCGGTCTCGTTGGATCCGGCGGCACACCTCGAGCCCGTCGAAGCCGGGCAACATCAGGTCCAAGATCACGAGGTCGGGCTCGACGCGGTTACACAGCTCCACGCCCGACGGACCGTCTGCGGCCAGCTCGACGTCGAAGCCTTCCTGACGCAAGCGAGCCGCGATCGACGATGCGATCGTCGGCTCGTCCTCGATCACGACCACCGACCGCTTGCTCATGGCGAGAGTGTAGAGACGAGATATGCCCGCAACTAGCGACGCATGTGGAGATTCCGTGAAGCCCGACGCCGTCGCCGCGGACGCGCCGGCACGGAGGATGCACCGCCGACGCTTCTCTGGCCGATGAGTTGCGCATAGCGAAAGTCACTGGCCAGAGTTGACCGGCGGCGCGGACGCGCCGGCGCGGACGATGCGCCCTGCGGAGCGGTGGGGGTGGGATTTGAACCCACGGTGGGCGTGAACCCACACTCGCTTTCGAGGCGAGCCCGTTATGGCCACTTCGGTACCCCACCCGGAGCCAGCGAGTTTAGTGCCCATCAGGCAGCGTTTGCCGCGCTCACCAAAGTCACCTGATGGAGCACTAGTGCCGCTTGTGCTCGAAGAACGAACGCAACAACTCGGCCGACTCTTCCTCGAGCACGCCCGTCGTGATCTCGACGTAGTGGTTGAGGCGCGGGTCCTGCACGATGTTGTAGAGGCTGTAGGCGGCCCCCGCGCGTGGATCCTGGGGGCCGTAAACGAGCCGCGCGATGCGGGCGAGAACCGCGGCCCCCGCGCACATCGCGCACGGTTCGAGCGTCACGTAGAGCGTGGCCGTCGCCAGTCGCCAGGTTCCCGTCGCCGCGGCGGCACGTCGCAGCGCCAGGACTTCGGCGTGGGCCGTCGGGTCGGCGGCTTTCTCGCGCTCGTTACACGCGGTCGCAACGACCTCGCCGTCGATCGCCACGACCGCCCCGATCGGAACGTCGCCGTGACCAAGCGCACGCTCGGCTTCCGCCAGCGCGACGCGCATCAGGTTTTCGTCGGTCACGTGGAGCTTCGGCGCGCCTTCAGCTTGTCTGCGACCGCCCTGGACTTCGACCTCACCCACTCACGAGCGTCTTTGGCCCAGTCGTACTCGCGCGCGAGAAGTGCCAGCCCCGCGATGACGATCGGCAACGACCAGGGGCCCGGAAGCGGCGTCAGGATGATCCCGCCGAGCATGAGCGCCGCGCCGCCCACCGTGATCGCTATCCGCTGGACCTTCTCCGTGGTGGAGAGACGATGCGGCGGCACGTCGACGGCGGCGACGGCCTCGAAGCTCGCGTGCCCGTGACTGAGATTCATCGGCTCGCGCCCGAAAGGAGCGCGGTCGGCGAACTCCTGGACGAAATCCGCGACCCGTTCCGCCATCGCTTTCGTCGTTGCTCGTAGTTGGACCGTGCAGGTGCCTTCGTCGGCCTCGATGCCGAGGATCGGGCCGCCCTTCGTGTCCGGAACGATGCCCCACCCTTTGATGTCGACCCAGCGGAACGTTCCGGGGCCGTCACGGCGGCCGGTCCAGTGGACGACGCAACGATCCTTCGTCAAGAACACGAAGCCCTCGCCGCGGCCGTCGGTGCGGCGGCCCCGGACCCATTTGAGGACGGTCTCGCCGTCGCTCAGATACGGGCGCGCTTGGGCCAGGATGAGGTTCTCACGCTGGCTGCTGAGGCGCCGGACCATAGAGGTCACAGCTGCGGGCCTTCCTTCCGGTCGAGTGGCTTGCCGGTAGAGGCTAAGGGACGCCGCGACCTACGCAGCGAATCCACCGCCGACGCGGAGCGGTCGCGGCGCTCCGCGCCTCGTACGCCCGGAGGGATTCGAACCCCCGACCTTCCGGTCCGTAGCCGGACGCTCTAATCCACTGAGCTACGGGCGCATGAACGAAGACCGAGGATAACGGTTGCCCGCTCCACCCCAGGAGGGAGGTGCCCCGGCGCCCTGGGAG
>DASZOC010000078.1:0-87053 GCA_035550975.1 Actinomycetota bacterium
CCCTCTTCTCTTGGGCCCGAAGGCGTAGACGAGCGCTCCGGTGAGGATCATGGCCGCTACTGCGAACAGGACGAACGCGATGCTCGACGAGCGCTGCTCGGGCGCTGCGCGTATCGGGTCGTCGGCGGAGGCCGCCGGAGACGACGTGGCTCGCCGGCTGTTGCCCCCGATCGCGCCCAGCGGGATCACCTGGATCGAGTCGGGCGTCGAGAAGTACAAACCTCGTGGCCCCCATGCGACTGCAACGATCGGCTCGCGCGCGCGGTAGAAGACCTCGTCGTCGACCGCAGCCGTGCGTGTGTCGTCCAACGTCACGCGGTGGATCGCCTGTTCCGCGTACGCGCCGAAGAAGAGACCACCGCCATGCCTGCCACTGCGCTCATCGGGCGGAGCGAACGCGATGCCGGTCGGGACGATCACGTCCTCGTAGTCGAGGATCGGATCGACGTAGCGACCCCGCAGGTCACTCGTGTCCGTCCCTCGTGCCGGGCCACTGATCAGGGGCCATCCGCCGTTCCCGCCGCGAACGACGCGGTTGATCTCGTCGTGACTCTCCGGGCCGTTCTCGGTCACGAACGGATCACCCGAGACGGGGTCGATCGCGAGGCCGAAAGGGTTGCGATAGCCGAGCCCGAACGCGGGTGAGCCGGCGAAGGGGTTGTCGCCGGGAACGTCGCCGTCGGGCGTATACCGATAGACCTTGCCACCCAGCACGTCCGGATCCTGCGCGATCGTCGTCGTATGCGTCTCGCCGTTCGACACGTAGAGCATGCGGTCGTGGCCAAAGGCCACTCCCCCGCCGTTGTGATACGTCCCGCCGGGAAGCCCCGTCACGACACGCTCCGGATCGCCGCCGGAGACGGCGAAGCGCCAGATCGTGTTCGTGTTGTCGGGCTCGGTCGCGAACGCGTAGACGTAGTCGTCGTCCGGTGACACCGCGATGCCGAGCAAGCCCGTCTCTCCTGCGGTGATCGTGGGAACGCTACCGACGACCGTGCGGCCGCCGGACCCGTCGAACGCGAGCAGGCGCCCGCTGCGTTCCGATACGTACATGGTGCCCGTCGAGCCGAACGCGATGCCGGCGGGAAAGGCGAGGCCGTCGACCACGACCGCCGGCTCGACCGCCGACGCGGGCGCAGGCAGAAGCAGGAATGCGATGATCGAAACGGCCCCGAGTAGCGGCCGGCGGGTCATTTCTTCGGTGTTCTAGCGGGAGACGGTGAGACCTCCGCGGTCACGGTCGGTAGCGGGACGGGCGTCGGCGTCACGTTGGTGAAGGGCGTGTCTTCGTCGTTCGGGCACTCCTGGAACGCCTCGGGCGCGTCACCCTGACGGCGGAAGACGTCGATGAAGTTCTTCGCCGCGGTCTCGTCCCACACTTCGAGCTTCATCATGTGGCCCCACGCTATGAGCGTGATCGGCTGCTCGAGCGTGTCGTACGGCATCGAGAACGTGTGGGACTCATACGACCGGGTGAGTTCCTCGATCTGCTCGATCGTCTCGAGGGCGAGGTCGGGCTTGTACAGGAGCCCGACAGCGCCGTGCTCCAACGTGTGCACCATGTTCTCGTTCGGGATCGACTCTCCGTACACCCCGCACGGCGCGGGGGTGGCCGAGTGCTCTCCGGAGACCGGCGGCGTCATCGGGTAGCTCACCGTTCCCTGGACGTGCTGACCCGAGCCACGCGTCGTGAAGTGGTCGATCGTGTACTGGCGTCCGCCCTCTCCGGCCACGGAGTCCGGTGCTTGACCGCGGATAAAGACGAACCAGAAAGCGACCGCGACGAGGCCGGCGATCGAAACCCATCTGATGATCCGCTCGCGGCGCGCCGCCTTCTGCTGGGCGGCAACGACCTCCGCCTTCGCCTGGCGACGAGCCTCCAGCCGCTCGCGCCGGCGCTCGTTCGGATCTATCGCCGGATCTGCAGGTTTCTTCTTCTTGGCCTTCTTCTTCGCCACGACCGGGAGGCTAACCTGGCGCCGAAGTGGACGCCGACAGCTGGCAAACGATCCTCGTCGCCGCGCTCGCGGTCAATGCGGCCACGGGTTTCGGGTACCGCGTGTTTCGCCTGACGAAGGGGGGGCCGATAGGAGACGTGATCGGCCAGGCGATCCTCGCGGCCTTGCTTGCGGTCATCGCGGTCTTCGCCGCGACGGGGGCGGGTTGGCCGCGCTGGGCCGCGTTGATCTACGCGCTGTTGTTCGGCGTCGCGGTCATGCCGCTGTGGGTGCTCGCGGTGCTGTTACCGGCGCGACCCGGGTGGATCGACTACTCGTTCACCGCGTGCTACTGGCTCGGGCTCGCCGTGATCGCGATCAGCGCGGTCGCCGCGTAAGCCCTAGTTCTCGCTGTAGAGCAGACCCCAGTCCTTGAGGCGGCGAGCGAGCTCGTCGGACGTCGTTTGGTACAGGAGCGCGAGCGCCATCAGGTCGTCCTCACGGATCGTGAGGACCCGCCCGTTGTAGTCGCCGCGCTGGATCTGGATCGCGTGCGTGAAGCGCGACAGCGGGTCGCGATCGGTCTCCGGTACCTTGGCGAGACCCTCCAGGTCGAGAACCACGCGCCGACGGGCTTCGACCGCGGGTGCCGGGGAACCGTCGTTCGGAAGGATCTCGGAGACGGGCACACCGTAGAAGGCAGCGAGCTCCGACAGACGCGCGACGGTGACGTTACGGTCACCGCGCTCGTAGGCTCCGACGACCGCGGCCTTCCACCGACCCTCGGATGCCGCCTGCACGTCCTGGAGCGACATCCCCTTCTGGACGCGGATCTTCCTCAGCTGCTCGCCGAGGGACTTCGAGTATTCGTCGCCCATGGTGCCTCACACTCCTCGTAGTCGTCGGACGTCCGTTTCAGACCGGACGGTCACCGTAAGTGGTCATATCGATACCGTACGGCATACATTCGCCACGGAGAGTGAACATCCTCCCCGTGACGGTCACTTTCCGCATTCGTCCGCTTTGGTGGGGCCTGCCCGTAGAATCGAGGCATGCGACCGCTGTGGAAAGGCGCCATCACGTTCGGGCTGATCAGCATCCCGGTGCGCCTGTATTCGGCCGTATCCGAGAAGAGCCTCAAGTTCCACCTGATGCACGAGGAGGACGGCGGCCGCATCAGATACGAGCGGGTCTGCTCCAAGTGCGGCAAGAAGGTCTCGTGGGACGACCTGGTCAAGGGCTACGAGTACTCGAAGGACCACTACGTGACCTTCACGGAGGACGAGCTGGGGGCCCTCGACGTGGACTCGATCAGGGCGATCGACGTCGTCGCGTTCGTGCCGCTGGCCGACATCGACCCGATCTATTTCAACAAGACCTACTACGTCGCCCCGGAGGCCGCCGGGATCAAGGCATACAAGCTCCTCGCCGACGCCCTCGAGGCCGAGGGTCAGGTCGGGGTCGCGAAGATCGCGCTGCGGGACAAAGAGCACCTAGCCACCGTCCGTCTGAAAGACGATGTCTTCGTGCTCGAGACGATGCACTGGCCGGACGAGATCCGCGAGCCCGAGTTCGAAGAGCTCGACAAGACCGTCAAGATCCAGGATTCAGAGGTCAAGATGGCGCGTCAGTTGATCCAGCAGCTCTCCGCCAGCTTCGAGCCCTCCGAGTTCGCCGACGAGTACCGCGCCAAGCTCGAAGAGCTGGTGCAGGCGAAGGTCGAAGGTCAAGAGGTGACGATCGCGGCCGAGCCGGAGGAAGAGCCCACGAAGGTCGTCGACCTCATGGAGGCGTTGAAAGCGTCGGTCGAAGAGGCGAAGAAGCGCAGGGGCAGCGACGACGGCGCGGCGAAGAAGAAAGCAACTCGTCCCGCCACCAAAGCGTCTGCCTCCTAGCTCGCGCAGCCGGGCGCTCATGGACACGATCTCGGTAAGCATTCCCGCGTCACCTGAATACCTGAAGGTCGTCCGTCTGATCGTCTCGGGCTTGGCGTCGCGTCTCAGGTTCACGATCGACGACATCGAGGACCTGAAGATCGCGGTCGACGAGCTCAGCGCGTACCTCACGGGGGCCCAGGGTCGTGACGGGTCACTGCAGATCGGTTTCCAGATCTACGACGACCGGATCGAGATCTCCGGGGCCGGCCATTTCAGCGCGGGGACGAAGGTGCGGACGGACCTCACCGAGATGTCGAAGATGATCCTCGACACCGTCGTTGACAGCGCGACGCTGCACCAGACGGACGGCGTCCCGTCGTTCACGCTCACGAAGGTGACGAAGCGCGCGTGAGCGAGCGGGCGATGCTCGAGAAGGAAGAGGTCCGCGAGCTCTTCAAGGCGTACCAGGGAGCGGACGACGAGGACGAGCGGCTCGCGCACCGGGAGCGCCTCGTAGAGCAATTCATCGGGCTCGTGGAGTTCCTGGCTCGTCGTTTCCGCAACCGCGGAGAGCCTTTGGAAGACCTCGTCCAAGTCGGCACGATCGGGTTGTTGAAGGCCATAGACCGGTTCGACCTCGAGCGCGAGGTCGAGTTCTCCACGTACGCCACGCCGACCATCGTCGGCGAGCTCAAACGTCACTTCCGCGACAAGGGGTGGGCGGTGCGCGTGCCGCGACGTCTCCAGGAGCTGCATCTCGAGCTCACGAAGGTGGTGAGCTACCTGGGGCACGACCTCGGTCGCTCTCCGACCGTGTCCGAGATAGCGGATGCGGCCAGCATCAGTGAGGAAGAGGTCCTCGAGGGCCTCGAGATCGCGCAGGCCTACAACTTCACTTCGCTGGACGCGCCGATCGACACCGAAGAGGGCGGCTCGACGTCGTTCGCGGATCAGCTCGGCGAAGACGACGAGCATCTCGAGAACCTCGAATACCGCGCCTCGCTCGCCCCCGTGATGTCGAAACTGCCCGAGCGAGATCGTCGGATCCTCTATTACCGGTTCTTCAAGGGCATGACTCAGTCCGAGATCGCCGATCGCCTCGGCATCTCGCAGATGCACGTGTCCCGACTCTTGAACCGCACGCTGACGCAATTACGCGAAGCGTTCGAGGACTGACGACAATGCGAGGCCGAGCCACGCCGGCGGCCTTGGCCCTTGCCGGCGTGCTGATCAGCTCCTGCTCGCTCGCGCCGATCGACCTGACCGAAGAAGAGGTGCCGGCCCTGCGTTCGACCGTCACGGCGGCGGATGGATCGCTGCTGGCGCGCCTGTACAGCGAGAACCGTGAGCTGGTCGACCTCGAGGACATCTCACCCGACCTCGTCGACGCGGTGATCGCCACGGAGGACGCGCGCTTCTTCGATCACCCCGGTTACGACCTTCGCTCGATCACTCGCGCTGCGATCGTGAATGCTCGAAGGGACGAGATCGTCCAAGGCGGCAGCACGATCACGCAGCAATACGTCAAGAACGTTTTCTTCAAGGATCCCCCGAAAGACCTCACCCGCAAAGCGCGCGAGCTTCGGCTCGCGATCGAGGTCGAGCGGGCCTACGGCAAGACAGAGATCCTCGAGCGCTACCTGAACACCGTCTACTTCGGGTCCGGCGCCTACGGCGCGAAGGCCGCGGCCGAGGAGTTCTTCGGTCGCGACGTCGGTCGGCTCGCGTTGCACGAGGCGGCCCTGCTCGCGGCTCTCATAAAGGCGCCCGCGATCTACGACCCTCGCGACCATCCGCAGCGCGCGCTGCGGCGACGCGACTACGTCATCGACCGCATGGTCGCCGTCGGCTCGGCATCCGAGGCCGAGGCCGTCGCGGCTCGAGGCGCCCCTCTCGCCGTGATCGAGGACCCACCGCGGTTCTCGACGCGGCAGCCGTACTTCGTCGAGGCGGTGCGTCAGGAGATCCTGCGCGACCGGCGCCTCGGTGCCGACCGCGACGAACGAGACAAAGCTCTGTTCCAAGGTGGTCTCGAGGTCGAGACGACGCTCGTACCGAAGCTGCAGGCGGCGGCGAGACGCGCCGTCGACGCGGTCTTGAACCAACCCGGCGACCCGGAGGCGGCGCTGGTCGCGATCAGGCCGTCCACCGGGCAGATCGTCGCGATGATCGCGGGACGCGACTGGAACGCGTCACAAGTGAACCTCGCGCTCGGCCGTGAGGGCGGCGGGTCGGGACGGCAATCGGGTTCTGCGTTCAAACCGATCGCCGCGGCGGCCGCGCTGGAGGCGGGCGTGTCTCTGGAGACGCGTTACCAGTCGGCACCCGCGGTATTCACGTTCCCGAACGCCGAGCCGTGGTCGGTGACGAACTCCGAGGGCTCGGGGGCAGGCCTCGTCCCCCTCGGTGAAGCGACCGTCCGTTCGATCAACGGCGTCTACGCGCGTCTCGCACTCGATATCGGGCCCGGCACGATCGCGACACAGGCGAAGCTGATGGGCGTGCGCTCGCCGGTCTCCAGCAACTACCCGTCGATCGTCCTAGGGACCTCGCAGGTCAGCGTCGTCGACATAGCCACCGCATACGCGACGCTGGCCAACTACGGGACCGCGATCGAGCCGACGACGATCAGGCGCATCGTGCGTGCCGACGGGTCCGTCCTCGAACCCGACCAGAAACGTGTCGAAGGCGCGATGTCACCGGGCAACGCATATCTGCTGACGAAGGTGCTCGAACAGGTGATCCAGCGCGGGACGGGAACCGCGGCGCGTATCGGCCGTCCTGCCGCGGGCAAGACGGGAACGACCAACGACTACGTCGACGCGTGGTTCGCGGGGTACACGCCGGACCTCGTTGCGGCCGTCTGGGTCGGCTACCCGCAGGGCAGCATCCCGATGACCTCCGTCCACGGGATCCGCGTCTTCGGAGGGACATTCCCGGCACAGATCTGGCGCGCCTTCATGATCGCGGCACTCGAGGACGTGCCTCCCCGTCCGTTCAAGATCCCTCGCAGCGACCTCGTCAAGGTCGAGATCGATCCCGTCACGGGGCTGCTCGCCGCTCCCTGGTGCCCGGGCGAGATGATGACGATGCTCCGCCAGCTCGCGCCGGTCGAGTACTGCCCGATGCCGCCTGTGCCCGTGACGCCGTTGCCTCTCCCCACCGTCGGCACGAGCGAGGAGCCTCGGACGCCGCGGCCGGGCGAGACAACTCCGGAGCCGGACGACAGAGAGCCGCGTCCGGAGCCGACGCGCGAGTCGAAGAGGCCACAACCGACGCCGTCGCGCAGCTGACATAGTTGGCGATCCTCCTCAGCCTCCTGGCGGCGGCTACCTACGGCGCGGCCGATTTCGTCGGCGGCTACGTCACGAAGCGAGCACACGTGCTCGCGGTCGTGTTCCTGTCGCAGGCCTTCGGGACGATCCCGTTCCTCATCGCGTTCCCACTGATCAACGACGCCGGCTTCAGCCGCGCCGCCCTTGCCTGGGGAGCAGCCGCGGGGGTGGGTGGAGCCACCGGCGTGATCCTGTTGTACGCCGGCCTCGCTGCAGGCCGCATGAGTGTCGTCGCTCCGATAACCGCGGTCGAAGCAGCGTGCGTACCCGTCATCTTCGGATTGATCCGCGGCGAGCGCCCCGGTGCGATCGCGTTGATGGGGATCGTGGTCGCGGTGATCGCGGTGGGGCTGATATCCGCCGCGCCGGAACCGGCACCGCCCGGACAACCTCACGTGCGGCAGGGGCGTCTTCCTGCGGGGGTTCCGCACGCGCTCGGAGCCGGTGCCGCGTTCGGAGCGTTCTTCATCTTCCTCGACCACGCCGGCGACTACGCGGGTCTGTGGCCGCTCGTCGGCGCGCGCATCGCGTCCCTGTCGATCGCCGGAACCGCGATCCTCGTCTCTATCCGTACGCTACGCGTACCTCGGGGGACGGGCCGCGCCATAGCGGGGGCGGGTGCCTTGGACTTCACCGCGAACGTCTTCTACCTGCTTGCAAGCCGGGCAGGGTTGTTGTCGCTGGTCGCCGTCATCACGTCGATGTACCCCGCAAGCACCGTCCTGCTGGCGAGGATCGTCCTGAAGGAGCGGTTGGTCGCGACACAACTCGCGGGTCTGGCGTGCGCGGTCGCTGGCGTGATCATGATCGCGACGGGCTAGATCCGTTCATGCAAACTAAGGGGGCTGAGGTGCGCGTGTTGCCGATTGGGGGGATGCAAACTGACGGATGAGAACGAGCCGCGACCCCACAGGACGATTCGACTGCGCGACGTCGAGGACGCCGACGTCGAGGTGTTCTACGAGCACCAGCTGGACGAAGAGGCGACCGGGATGGCGGCGTTTCCGGCACGGGATAGGGAGGCTCACTTCGCGCACTGGGCCAAGATCCGCAACGATGAAACCTGCGTCACGAAGACCATCGTCGCGGACGGCGAGGTTGCCGGGAACATCGGGAGCTGGCTTCAGGACGCCGAGCGCGAAGTGGGCTACTGGATCGGGAAACCGTACTGGGGTCGAGGTATAGCGACCGGGGCGCTGCGGGCATTGCTCGAGGTAGTCGAAGAGCGGCCTCTCTACGGGTGGGTCGCGCAACACAACACAGGATCGATCCGCGTCTTGGAGAAGGTCGGGTTCGTCTTCGACAGGCGTGAAGGTGATCATTTCGTCTACAAGGTCGAGGTCCAGGTCTAGGGGCTTCGTTCCCTTGGGGGTGGCGAGCGCCGCGACGCCGCCGGACGCGCAAACGCTGGACCGGCTAGCGCTCCCGGACCGGAACCCGTACCTCTACGCGGGTACCGCCCTCACCGGTGACGTCGAACGTCCCGGATAGCTCTTCGATCAAGGACCGCACGATCTGCAGCCCGAGGCGCGCGCCATCCAAGGCATCCGCAGGCATCCCGACGCCGTCATCCCGGACCACGACGACCACGTCGTCTGATTCGCGCGACACCTCCACCGCGATCGTCCCGGGGCGTCCATCCGGAAACGCGTGCTCAATCGCGTTCTGCAACAACTCCGTGACCATGACCGCGAGCGGCGTTGCGACGTCGGCGCCGACGGGACCGGCTTGTCCGGTGACCTTGATCTCGATCTGACGCTCCGGCAGTAGCAGCCCCTCGGCGACCATCCGGCCGATGCGCCGAGCGACCTCACCGAACTCGGCCGCGTCCGACGGATCTTCGGACAACGTCTCGTGCACGAGCGCGATCGAGCCGATGCGCAGCACACTCTCGCGTAGGGCTTCCTTCGCCTCATCCGACGTCAACCGTCGGCCTTGCAGACGTAGCAAGCTCGCGATCGTCTGCAGGTTGTTCTTCACCCGGTGATGTATCTCGCGGATGGTTGCGTCCTTCACCGATATGACGCGTTCTTTCTGCCGCACTTCGCTGACGTCGCGTGCGAGCGCGAGTGCACCCACCACGCCGCCGCCGTCCAGCAACGGGAGGACACGCAGCCTGACCGTCGCGTCCCCGCGTTCGAGCTCTCCATCCGTGAGCTGCTGGGCCCGCAGCGCGTGCGCTATGGGCGTCCCCCCCAGGCCTAGCTCGTCGAGACGCGCGCCGAGCACGTTCTGCGCGACGCCCATCCGCCGCAGAGCCGAGAGAGCGTTCGGCGACGCCCACGTGACGGCACCGCGCTCGTCGAGCACGAACAGACCATCGCCAACCCGGGGCCAGTCCCCCTCCGGACGGTCCGGCCACGGAAAGCGACCGGCCGCAATCATACGCGAGACGTGCTCCGCCGCCTCGAGGTAGACCTCCTCGAGACGCCCCGGGCGCCGCGATGTCGCGGGGCTGCCTTCCTTCGTCACGACCGCGATCACCTCGTCCCGATGTCGTACCGGAACGGCATCCATGCGGATAGGGATCCCATCGACCAAGACCGGCTCGTCCTGTGCCCAGATGCGGCCCTCCCTGAACGCGCGCTCCACGATCGGCTGCTCGGGTTGCGACACGCGGGTCCCCACCATGTCTTGCGGGTAGAGCGTCTGCGATGTGAACGGCCGTAGTTGCGCGGCGATCTCGAAGACCTCGTCACCGCTGCGACGGACATAGAGCAGGAGGTCGGAGAAGGAGAGGTCGGCGAGGACCTGCCACGACGAGCAGAGGGTCCGCAGGTGCTCCGCCTGGTCCTGATCGAGGTCGGTGATGTCTCGGATGCGGTCGGCGAGCGTGGCCATCGCTGGATTATCGCCGCGGGCCCACGGGTAACGTGCGGCCCTGATGAAGATCGCCGTCGTGTCCGACATCCACGGGAACCTGCTCGCGCTGGACGCGGTCGTCAGCGACATCGAGCAACAGGGGGTCGACGACGTCTGGTGCGGAGGTGACATCGGTTGGGCCGGCCCATGGGCGTCGGAATGCATCGACCGCGTCCGTTCGTACGGCTGGAAGACCGTACGAGGCAACGCCGACGTCTGGATCACCGGCGACCCGCAGACGATCACCGATCCAGCCGAGCGGGCACGGCACGAGGAGATAGCGCGGCAGCACGCGATCGCGTCCGAGCAGGCTCAGTGGCTGCTCGGGCTTCCGCTTGGTCACTCCGGACCCGGCTCGATCCTGCTCGTCCACGGAACCCCCGCGTCGCCGTTCACGGCGCCACAACCCGATGGCTCCCCCGCCGAGTTCGAGATCTACGAGGGCCGTGCTTCGCTCGTGATCTACGGCCACGTCCACAAGGCCGGCGTACGCCGCTTGCGCGACGGGACCATAGTTGCGAACGCGGGGTCTGTAGGACTTCCGCTCGACGGGATCTCTGCCTGTTATCTGCTCGTCGAGGCGGTGGGGCCGGAGCTGACGCTGATTCACAAACGGGTCCTGTTCGACCGGCGCGGCGTGAAGGCACAAGCTCGAACGATGGGCGGCCCCGCCTCCGACCTGTTCTTGAAGCTCCTGGGCGACCGGTGAACGAGCAACGCGTCTACACGGTCGAGGAAGCGAACGCTCTGCTCCCCTACCTCGCGCCGACGCTGGTCGAGCTGCGCGAGAAGTACGAGCAAGCCGCCCGCATCAAGGAGATGATGGCGGCCGCGTCGCGCTCGAACGGATGGTCGGCGTCGCGCGATCGGTGGGCCGAGACGCTCGCGCGGGTCGGCGAGCTTGCAGACAGGCTGTCGGAGTGGGGCCTCGAGCTACGGGACATCTCGACCGGGCTCGTCGACTTCCCCGCGATCGTCGAAGGAGAGGTCGCGTGGCTGTGCTGGCGGCTGGGCGAACCTGATGTCGCGTTCTGGCACCCTCGGGACGAGGGTTTCGGAGGTCGCCGGCCGCTCTAGATCCCCTGGAACTCCGGCGGCGTCTTCTCTCTCAACGCGCGTATGCCCGCCTGCAGGTCGCGGCTCTTGTACGCCGCCTCGACGAGCCGGTCCACCTCCGCGAGCTCGTCGGGAGCGCGGCTGCGGTCGATCGAGAGGTGGTCGACGACCACCTGGATCGCTCGCTTCGTCCCCTGCACGGAAAGAGGAGCGCGTGCAGCTATGTCGCCGGACAGGTCGCCGACCGCGGCTGCGAGGTCGTCGGCAGGCACGGCGCGATCGACCAAGCCCGCGGACGCGGCCTCTTCGCCCGTATAGCTACGACCGGTCATCAAGACCTGCTTCGCGACCGCGACGCCCGCGAGCAGGACCAGCCGCTGGATGTTCTCGAAGTTCACGAGGATCCCGAGCTTCGCCGACGGGATCCCGATCGTCGCGTCGCTCGTGGCGACGCGGAAGTCGCACACGGTCGCTAGCTGCAGTCCTCCGCCGAGCGCCGCGCCGTGTATCGCCGCTATCGTCGGTAAGCGGTGGCGCGCTATCCCCTCAAGCATCCGCTCGAAACGGGGCAGGAAGTGCAGACCCTCGGCGCCCGAGACCGCGGCGAGGTCGGCACCCGCGCAGAACGAGCTGCCTTCGCCGGAGATGACGAGGACGCGCGCCTGAGGATCGCGGGCGACGTCCGCGAGCGCCATGACCACCGCATCGCAGACGTCGACCGATAACGCGTTTCGCGCCTCGGGGCGGTTCAGCTCCAGGGTCGCGACCGAGCCTTCGCGCGAGAGCTCTACGAGCGCCATGTGCCGGCGTTCATTCGATGACGGCTATGACGTCGCCTTCTTGAACGACGCCGCCTTGGGCCACGTTGAGCTCGGTAACGGTGCCGCTTGCCGTGGCCTCGACCGGGATCTCCATCTTCATCGACTCGAGGATGCAGATGGTGTCACCTTCGGAGACCGCGTCGCCCGTCGCCACCGTGACCTTCCAGACGTTCGCAACCATCTCCGCAAGGACTTCCTCAGACACCGGTTGCCTCCTCGACGTTCTCGTAGGCGCTGCGGTCGGGCGGGTCCGCGAGCTCCAGCAGGCGGCGTGCGTCCGCGGGGCCCGCCACCGAGCGTCCCGAGACCTCCACCGCCTGCGCCGCAGCGTCGACCAGGTCGCCGTTGGACGATGCCATCTCCCCGGACGGCAGGTAGAAGTTGTCCTCCAGACCTACGCGGACGTTGCCGCCGAGCGATGCCGCGGCGGTCACCAGCTTCCACTGCTGCCGGCTGATCGCGATCACCTCCCAGGTGCTGGGCTGCGGCAGGAGTTCGCTCATGTGCGCGAGCGTGCGCACCTCCGGCGGCGCGCCTCCGAGGACCCCGAGGATCAACGAGAACTGGATCGGCGTCTCGATCAGACCCATGTCGATCAGCGGGAAGACGTTGCCGATGTGGCCCGTGTCGAAGCACTCGCACTCGGGTTTGACGCCGGCGGCGCGCATCTGCTCGAGCAGGTAAGTGATGTCTTGGAACGGGTTGGCGAAAACCAGGTCGAATACGAGGGTCTTGCGCTTCGACGAGTACTTCGCGTAGTTCATGGAGCCCATGTTCAGCGCCCCTAGCTCCGGCTTCAGCGCGCTGATGTGGTGGACGCGTTCTTCGATCGGGATCCCAACGGCGCCCGTCGACAGGTTGACGATGACGTCGGGCACCTCGTCGAGGATCGCCTGCGTGATGAGCCGGTACTCCTCGATCCTGAAGCTTGGGCGGCCATCGGGGTAGCGCGCGTGGATGTGGAGTACCGATGCACCGGCCTCGTACGCGCGGCGAGCCTCCGCTGCATAGTCGTCCGGCGTATACGGGATCGCCGGGCACTGGTCGCGGTTCGCCGCGACGCCACTCATCGCGCACGTGATGATGCAAGCATCCGAAGTCATGCGCTTCCTCCTACCATGCCGTCGCGCCGCCGCACCTGGTGCGTCGTCAAACGGGGAGAACGCCGTGCTTGCGCCACGGGCGGTCCATGATCTTTCCCTGCGCCGCGTCGAGGCCGCGCACGATCACCGACCGCGTGTCGGCGGGGTCGATGAGATCGTCGATGAACGCCCATCCCGCGGCCACCTCGGGTGAGATCTGCTCGCGGATCATCGCGACCATGTTGTTGCGCGCCTCCGCCTGCTGGTCCTCCGGCAGTGCCTCGATCTGCTTGCGGAAGATGATGTTGACGGCCCCCTCCGGGCCCATGACCGAGATCTCCGCGGTCGGCCACCCGACGATCAGATCCGGCTCGTAGGCTCGCCCGTTCATCACGTAGTACCCGGCGCCGTAACCCTTGCGCAGCACGACGGTGATCTTCGGCACCGTTGCCTCGGCCACGGCGAACAACATCTTGGCCCCGTGACGGATGATCCCCTGCTTCTCGACCGCGCTCCCCACGAGGAACCCGGGACAATCCATCAGGAAGAGCAACGGGACGTTGAACGCGTCGCACAACCAGACGAACCGAGCTGCCTTGTCTGCCGAGTTCACATCGAGTGCTCCCCCGAGGAACTTCGGTTGATTCGCGACCACGCCGACCGGCCGGCCGCCGAACCGGGCGAAACCAGTAACGAGGTTGCGCGCCCAGTCAGGTTTCATCGGGAAGAAGTCGCCGTCGTCCGCGATCGACGCGATCACCCTATGGACGTCGTACGCCTGACGTGGGTTCGAAGGCACGATGTCGTAGAGGTCCTCGCAGCGCCGATCCGCCGGGTCGTCGCTATCGGTCATGGGTAGATCGTCGGTGTTCGACGAGGGCAAGTAGGAGAGGTACTTCCGAACCGCGTCTATGCACGCACGGTCGTCGGCGACCTCGAGGTCGGCTACGCCCGAAACCTTGCAGTGGACCTGCGACCCGCCCATCTCTTCGGCCGTGACGTCCTCGCCGACGGCAGCCTTCACGAGATGAGGCCCGGCGAGCGCCATGTTGGAGGTTCCCTTGACCATGGGCACGAAGTCCGCGAGCCCCGGGATGTATGCCGTTCCCGCCGCGCCAGGCCCCATCATCGCCGCGACCTGCGGGACGACCCCCGACATGATCACCTGCTCGCGGAACAGGTCGCCCGTCCGCGCGAACATCGAGCCGGTCGCCTCCTGGATCCGAGCGCCCGCCGAATCGATCAACCACACGAGAGGCATGCGTTCGCGCAGAGCGAGCTCTCGCATCCGCGTCGCCTTTATCTCCGTCACCATCCCGATCGACCCGGCCATGACCGTGAAGTCGTAGGCGATCACGCCGGCGTTGCGCCCGTCGATCTTGCCGATGCCGGTCACGACCCCGTCGGCGGGAGTGACCTTGCCTTGCATCTGCGGTGACTGCGACTGGTGGTGCGCCAGCAGCGAGAGCTCGGTGAAAGAGTCGGGGTCGAACAGCATGTCGATGCGCTCGCGTGCGGTCAGCTTCCCGAGCGAATGCTGCCGCTCGACTCGTTGCTGCCCGCCCATCTGGCGGAAATCGACCTTCTTCTGTCGCAGCGCCTCCGCCGCCTCGCGCATCGAGGGGCCGTCGTAGGTGTAGGTGATGGCGGTGCGGGGGGCGGAGCCAGACCCGTCGGCGCGCTCGTCCATCGGCGATACCTCCTTGGGGCCCTTCGCCGGCTCTAGAAGCCGATGCTTTCCCGGGCCTCGCTGGCGCCGAGCGTATCGCCGCAGCAGAGCGACCGCGCCCTGCATTGCTCGCATACGCGGCACGCGGCGCTTATCCTGCCGGTCGAGCAATCACCTCCAAGCGCTCGCGAGGAGCTGCGCGCTGAGCATCTTCAAAGCAACGAAGCGATCCTTCATATGTCTCGTGGCCATCGCGACGACGCTCGCCCTGCTGGGCGAAGCGGACGGACGCGTCGCGGCCCGGCAACTCAGCTCGCAGCAGCTGCAGAGGGATGACGTCGCCGGCACACGCCCGAACATCCTGTTGATCATCCCCGACGACCAGCGCCTGGACCGCCTCGAAGTGATGCCGAAGACGAAACGGCTGTTCGAGAAGAACGGCACCGAGTTCACCCACGGTTACGTGACCACCCCCTTCTGCTGCCCCTCGCGCGCCTCGATCATGACGGGGATGTACGCGCACAACCACGGCATCTTGTCGGGGAGCACGGACCGCAGGGCCGCCAGCGAGCCGATGCAGGAGCTCACGATCCAGAAGGCCCTGCAGGAAGCGGGCTATGCAACCGCGATGTACGGCAAGATGCTCAACAGCTGGGACATCAGCAAGGCGCCGTCGTACTGGGACGACTGGTCGATCTTCTCCAACTCCGCTCCCCACGGATACCGCTACGGGCACTGGAACGTCAACGGGACGATCGAGCGTATCGACCGCTACTCGACCAGCTATATCCGCTCGCGCGCCCGATCGTTCATCACGCGGCAGGAGGAGACCGCCGACGAGCAGCCGTGGTACATGGTGCTCGCCCCGGCGGCTCCGCACGCTCCGTTCACACCGCAGGAGAGATACAGGGGCGCCGACGTCGGCGACTGGTTCGGCAACCGCGCGACGTTCGAAACGGACCGCACGGACAAGCCCGCCTGGGTCCAGGCTCGCAGCGTCTCGCTGTGGAGGGGGCAGCGCATCCGGCGCAAGCAGCTACGAACGCTGATGTCGGTCGACGACATGGTGGGCGCGGTGCTCGCGAAGGCACGGGAGCTCGGCGAGAACAGAGACACGCTCGCCATCTATATCTCGGACAACGGCTACCTGTGGGGCGACCACGGGCTAGACACGAAGCGGTTCCCCTACCTGCCGTCGGTCCACGTCCCGTTCTTCATGAGATGGCCCGGCCACGTCGCCCGAAGCGCGGCGGACGAGCGCATTGCCGCCAACATCGACGTCGCTCCGACGTTCGCGCACGTTGCGGGGGTCGAGCTGCCCTCGCCCGACGGACGTTCGCTATTCGAAGGCCACGACCGCGACCGATTGCTGCTCGAGTTCTTCCAGGAGATGGGCGGGGTATTGCCCAACTGGGCGTCGACGATAACCAAGCACGCGCAGTACACCGAGTACTACGACGAGCATGGTGTCTTGCTGGAGCGCGAGTACTACGACCTGATCTCGGACCCTTGGCAGCTCGAGAACCTCTACGGCGACGCTGACGTGACGAATGACCCGGACCCGCGCATCGCGATCCCGCTCAACGAAGACCGTCGTTGTGCAGGAGAGTCCTGTCCCTAACGGCCTTTCCAGTCCGGCGGACGTTTCTCGAGGAACGCGGTGACGCCCTCGACCGTGTCCTCCGACTCGAGGCACAACGTCAGCATGCCCGCCAGGTAGTCGAGCGCTCCCGGCAGCTCCATGTCCTCGCTCGCATAGAACGAGCGTTTGCCGAGCGACACGATCAGAGGACTCTTCGCCGCGAGCACCCGCGTCAGCTCGGCGACCGCATCGTCGAGCCCCGCCCGCGGCGTGACCCGGTTGACGAACCCCCACCGTGCCGCCTCTGCGGCGGTCATCCTGCGACCGGTCAACATCATCTCGAGGGCGATCTTGCTCGAGATGTTCCGCTGGATCAGGGTCGAGATCATGAAGGGCCACAGCCCGATGTTGACCTCCGGGGTGCCGAACTCGGCGTCGTCGGCCGCGACCACGAGGTCACAGGCGAGCATCAAGCCGAACCCGCCGGCAAGCGCGTGTCCGTTGACGCGGGCGACGATCGGGAGCCGGCACGAGCGCATCTGCTTGAAGAGGTCGCCGACCTCGGCACGGACGAAGTGCTGTGCCACGCGGGTGCCTTCGGCCATCCCGCCCAGATCGCCCCCGGCGCAGAAAGCTCGCTCTCCTGCTCCGGTCAGAACCACGACCTTGACCGCCTCGTCGTGCTCCGCCCGATCGAGCGCGCCGGCGATGCCTCTCACGACCTCGGCGTTGATCGCGTTGCGGCGCTCCTCGCGCGCGATCGTGATGCGCGCTACGGGAGGTTCGGCTTCGTAGGTGACTGCTCCGGCCATGCCGGAGGAAGGTTAGAGCTAAACGACCTCGAGCTTGGTCGCCAGCTGTTGGATCGCGTCGGCGGGGAAGCGCCTGTGCCCGCCGAGCGTGACGACGTGGGGCAACTTCCCCTGCTTGGCCCAGCGGGAGACGGTCTTGGGGGAGACGCGAAGAAGCTTGGCGGCCTCGGCCGTACGGATGTAGGCCCCGTTACCGTCCGATGCCTGGGGGTCCGGCATGCCCATAGTTGAGACGCTCCTGTGTCGCGTTGGTCCGTCTCAGTCCTATCGGCGGCTTCGGGCGATTACCTGAGCCTTCGGAGGAAGGAAAAGGGAAGGCTCAGGCGTCTTCGAGGAGCGAAAAGATCCGTTGCTTGAGCGCTTCGGGACACGGGGTGGCGCCCCTCAGGCGGGTAATCACGACCGAGATGACCTCTCGCTCGACGCCGACCCGCTCGAGGCAGGGGCCGCACTCCTCGAGGTGGGTCTCGATCTCGATCCGTTCGGCCTCGCTGAGCCCCTCGCCGTCGAGCAGCATGTAAGCCCGCTGGTAGGCGTTCTCGAAGATCTCCTTACAGCGCTCGCTCATAGGGCCATCATGACCTCGGACTCTCCCCCTTGACGATCCCCCGGTCCCGGGCTACCTGCCATAACCGCTTCTGGAGCGCCTTTCTTCCCCGATGCAAGCGGGACATGACGGTCCCGAGCGGGACGTCCATGATCTCGGCCATCTCCGCGTACGAGAACCCTTCCACGTCCGACAGCACGACGGCGAGACGGAACTGCTCGGGGAGGTCGTCGATCGCTTCGAGGATGTCGGAGTCCACCAGGTTCGCGAGCACGATGTTCTCGGGCGTCGCGTCCCACTGGGGGTCGTGCTCTTTGAGCTCGCGGTAGAGGTCGAAGTCCTCGATCTCGTCATGACTGACCTTCTTTGGCTCCCGCTGCTTCTTGCGGTAGGTGTTGATGTACGCGTTCGTCATGATGCGGAACAACCACGCCTTGAGGTTGGTGCCCTCCTCGAAACGATCGAAGCTGCGATAGGCACGCATCATCGTCTCCTGCACGAGGTCTTCGGCATCGGCAGGATTGCGGGTCATCCGAAGCGCACCCGCATAGAGCGAGTCCAGCAGGGGCAGGGCATCTCGCTGGAAGCGTTGTTTGTCGGCCGTGCTGAGATCGACGGGTGAGGGGTCAGCCACCGCTCTTCACCCCCGCGGTGGCAAGCATCCCGGAGTCGAAGCTGAACATCAGCTCCGACTTCCGCTGATGTGTCGTGATCGCGATGTCCAGCAGACACGACATCAGGTCTTCGAACGAGGTCCCCGATGCCTCCCACAGATAGAACGAGAACGAACCGGGAACGGTGTTGATCTCCATCACCCACGACTCGCCCGAGTCCGGGTCGACGAACGAGTCGATGCGCGCCACCCCTGCGGCACCTACCGCCTCGAAAGCAGCCACTGCATTCGCTTGCACCCGTTCGGTGAGGTCGTCCGGGATGGGTGCCGGTATGCGACGGTTCTGCGCTGCCATACCGGCCTGTTTCGGCATCGCCGCGGCTTTCGTCGAGTCGCTGGGCCGCATGTATTTGTCCGCGAACGAGAGGAACTCTTGCCACGCGATCGGCTGCTCGCACACCGACGGGCGTGTCTCGATCCC
This sequence comes from Actinomycetota bacterium, assembly GCA_035550975.1. GTDB lineage: Bacteria > Actinomycetota > CADDZG01 > CADDZG01 > WHSQ01 > DASZOC01. Next base: position 18,675 of record DASZOC010000078.1, read on the forward strand.
GGGGCCGCCGAGCACGGAGCAGTTCACTTCGATACATCCCTCCATCGAACGCTCGATCAGCAAACGGTGGTCGTAACGGCGCGCGACATCTATCGCTGCCTCGAGCCCGGCTCTGTCCTTCGCCTTACCTATACCCACGCTCGAACCGAGCTTCGTCGGCTTGACGAACGCCGGGTACCCGACCTCGGCCTCGACCCGAGCGACCAGAGCGTCGAGATCGTGCAGATCGAACGCCTCGGCGAGAACGTCGGGCACGACCGGCAACGCCGCCTGCTTGAACGCGGCTTTCATCGCCACCTTGTCCATCCCGACGGCCGACCCGAGTACGCCCGACCCCGTATAGGGGATGTCGGCGAGCTCGAAGAGCCCTTGGATCGTCCCGTCCTCGCCGTAGGTGCCGTGGATCGCGGGGACGACGACGTCGAGCGGGATCCGGCGCGGTCCCTTGAGCCGGCCGCCCACCGTGAGGAGGCCCCCGTAGCCGGCGACCGGCGGGATGTGCGCTTCCTCACCGACCGCGTCGGCGCGGCCGTCGCGGTAGACGGCGAGGTCGTTCAGGCCGGGAGAAGTGAGCCACCGCCCCTGTTTCGTCACGTAGACCGGCACGACGTCGTGGCGCGCGGCGAGCACCGCCATCACTTGATGCGCGGTGACGATCGAGACGTCGTGCTCGACCGAGCGGCCTCCGAAGATCACTCCGATCCTCATGGGTCGGGAGTGTAGTCGGGGCCGTCGTGGCGCGGTCAGTCCTCGTACTGGTCGGGCAGGTCGTTCTCGAACAGCACGACGTCGCCGGGCCGGACGACCGCGCTCAAACGCTCCGTCGCCTCATCGAGCCGGTCGACGACGATCACATCGGCGTCGCCGCGCGCGGCCCCCGCGACGATCGGAGCGCGGTTCAACCGGCCGACTATGATGAGGACGTCTGCCACGTGCGCGGCATGCTCGGCGAAACGTTCGTTCTCTTGTGCCTGAAGCTCGCCCAGCTCGACGATCCCCGGAGTGATCACGATCCTCTTGCCCGGCCCCATCCCCGCGAGCACTTCGAGGGCCGCGGCAGCACCCGCGGGGTTGGAGTTGAACGCGTCGTCGATCACGGTGACGCCTCCCGCACCGCGGATTAGCTGCAGCCGGTGTTCGACCGGCTCGAGCGCGGCGATGCGCGGACCGATGTCGGCGAGCGCGATGCCGTGAACCCGAGCGACCGCGACCCCCGCCAGGATGTGACCGATCGCGTGGGGGCCGAGCAACCTGGTGGTGACGGAAAGCTCGCCACCGTCAGCGTCGACGATCGTCATCTGCGTCCCTTCGGAGGAATACGAGTGCGAGTGCGCGGTGACGTCGGGAGACGCGGCCGTGTCGATCCCGTAACGGATGACGTTGACCTGGTCCGTCGCGTCGGCGAGCGCGCGCACTTCCGCGTCGTCGACGTTCATCACCGCCGTGCCGCCCGACGGGAGCCCGGCGACGATCTCGTATTTGGCCCTGCGTATCGCGTCCATCGAGCCAAACCGCTCCAGGTGCGCCGGGCCGATCGCGGTCAGGACGCCAACGGTGGGGCGCACGAACGAGACGAGCTCTGCGATGTCACCTTCTCGGTAAGCCCCCATCTCCACGACGAGGTAGCGATGGCTCTCCTCGAGGCCCTCGTTGATCGCGCGCACCACCCCCATGGGCGTGTTGTAGGAGCCCGGGGTTGCAAATGCCTCGTCGGGAGTCCCGAGGAGGCCCGCGATCGCGAACTTCGTCGAGGTCTTTCCGAACGAGCCCGTGATCCCGATCACTGCGGGAGCGAACCTCGTGATCTTCGCCTGCGCCCTGCGTCGGTAACGGCCGTTGATCGCGTGTTGCACCGGCGTAAGTAACCAGTCCGCCGCGGTCAACAGCTGCGGGGCGCCGAAGAACAACAGGATCGTCACGACGACCCACGTCAGGATGTCCCACGGCGCGCCCGTGGATAGGTGCGCCATCGCCGGCAACAGCAGGACGGCACCGACGTTCAGCAAGGTTGCCAGGACCACGATCCGCCACGCGCGGCCGGTCATCACCAACGGCTTCTTGCTGCCCGCGGGGGCGAGGAAACGGGCGCGGCGCGGGTTCTCCCTGCACCACTGCAGGAAGCGTCGGCGCTTGTAACCTTCCAGCTGGAAGACGTGCAAAGCGCGACGGAGACGGACGAACTGGAAGACGGTGAACGCCGGAACCAGAACGTAGACGATCGTGCGCAACATGAAACTGTATCCGTAGAACGGGTCGGCGAACCTCATTGCATCGAACCGCTCAGGAAGTGGCGCGCGATACGACAGAACCTCTGCGGTTCGTCGAGGTAGGCGAAGTGGCCCGCCCCCTCGAACAACACGAGACCTGCGTCGGGCATCGCGGCTTCCATCCGTCGCGCGTGTGACACCGGAACGGCATCGTCGCCGGTTCCCCAGACGAGCAGCGTCGACGCCTTGACCGAGCCGAGGAGATGCCCCAGGTCCTCGTTCACGACCTTCACGAGTATCGGGCGAAGAGGCCCAGAGTTCCGATAGTCCTCCGACGCGAGGCGCTTGTACGCGGCCTCCTTCAGCGCGCGCCCCGGCGGCCCGGCGCGTCCGGCTGCGCGCGCGGCCCGCGACGCGGCGCGCTTCGCGCGAGCCTTCATCGACGGCGCGCTGCGGAGACCCGACGAGGCCACGAGGATCATCTTGCCAACGGCCTCGGGATGGGTCGCCGCGAGACACAGCGAGGTCTTGGCACCGAACGAATGTCCGACCATGTGGGCGCGCGGGATCTCGAGCGAGACCATGACATCCCGCACGAACAGGGCGTAATCGTCGGTGCCCCAGACCGTCGCCGGGACCGGCGAGTGCCCGAAGCCGGGCAGGTCCAGCGCGACGACACGGAACGCCTCCGTCAGGCAGTCGACGACGGGAGCCATCGACTCGATACGCCCGCCCCACCCGTGGAGGACCAGCACCGCCTCCCCGCTGCCGCGCTCGAGCACGCGCGCTTTCTGCCCCGCGACCTCGATCGTCCATGCTCCTTCCATGTGGGGGGAGTATCCCAATCCCCCGCCGGAGCTTGACCCGTCCCGCTCCGCAAGCGAACCTCTGACGGTGGACGAGACGGCGGGGGCGCTAGAGCTGGACGCGGGGGACGCCTCCCTTCATCGGCCCAGCCGGGAAGACCTCCATCGCTCCGAGCGGACGATGATCCTCGTTCGCTGGCTGGCGGTGCCGTGGGTGCTGGTTCAGGTGCTGAGCTATCAGGTGCCGTACCCGCCCGGATATAAGAGCATCGCGGTGTCGCTAGCGGCAGCGCTCGTCATCGGAAACGCCGTGATCTGGTGGCTCCACCGCTCTCCCCGCGGCGTGTCGTTGGCGACCGAGCTCGCGGTCGCGGGTCTCGTCTTCGACGTCGCGCTTATCTCGGCTTTCGTATGGCTCTACGCGTTCGATTACGAGACGCAGATATGGGCCGTCCTGGCCATCGTGCCGTTGGAAGGCGCGATCCTGTTCCAGCTTGCCGGCGCGCTGCGGGCGTGGGCCGCGACGACCGCGCTATACGCGGCCCGCGACGTCTGGGCGGCGCAGGAGCACGCCAACCCTCTGGTGTGGCAGAGCATCACGTTCCGGATGGGAGTCATCGGGATAGTGGCACTCGTGGCGGGATTGATGGCGCGCGATCTTCTGCGCCAACGCACGAAGGTCAGCCTCGCCCTGGAACAGGTGCGCCGCATCGACACGATGCGGGCCGGGCTCGTCTCGACGCTCGGCCACGACGTGCGGAGCCCCCTCACCGTCATCCGCGGCTCCATCCAGACGATCCTCAATCACGGCGACCGCATCACACCAGCGGACCGCACGGGATTGTTGCAAGCCGCAGACCGTCAAGCTCGCCGACTCGAGCAACTGGCGACCGACCTGCTCGACCTCGCCCGTATGGACGAGGGCCGCCTGCAGATCGAGACGGAGCAGGTAGCGCTGGCGCCTCTCGTGCGGCAGGCGATCAGCTACATCGAAGGGGCCGACGCGGTGGAGGTCTCCGTACCCGAGGACATCATGGTCCTGGCGGATCCCGCGCGACTCGAGCAGGTCCTGATCAACCTCGTGTCCAACGCGCTCAAACACGGAGCGCCGCCGGTCTCGCTCGACGCCCGGAAAGACGACGGATACGTGGTGGTCGCGGTCTCCGACGAGGGGCCGGGCGTCGCCGAAGCAGAGCTGGACCGCCTCTTCGAGCCGTTCGGAAAGCGCAGGAAACCCGGTTCGACAGGTTACGGCTTGGCGATCGTGAAGGCGCTCGTCGACGCGCAGGGGGGGCGGGTCTCCTACCAGCCGAACGAATCCGGCGGCGCGTGCTTCGAGATATCGCTCCCGGCGTCGTGACCGCAAGGTCACGGCAACCCTCACCGGGGCGCCGACCGCGCGGCATGGGTTCGATCAGATGCTGGGCCGCAGATGCATCCGCGTCGGTCGCGGATCTGGGCGTGCTCGTCCCTCTGGTCGCGGCGATCACCCTCGGCAACGGCCTCGACGCGGCCACGGTCCTCGTCGGCTTCGGCGCCGTCTACATCCTGTCGGGGCTGTACTTCCGGCTGCCGGTCCCCGTCCAGCCGATCAAGGCCGCCGCCGCGGTGGCGATCGCGCGCGATCTGCCGGCAGAAACGATCGCGGTCGCAGGGATCGTCCTCGGAGCGGTCTTGACATTCGTTGCCGCCGCCGGCCTCGTTCCCCGGCTCGAGCGCCTGTTCGAGCTTCCGCTCGTGCGCGGTCTTCAGCTCGGGGTCGGCTTGATGCTGCTCAGGAGCGCGCTCGACGTCGCGGGCTCGGCAACGTCTGTGCTGATCGCTGCGGGCATCGTGGTAGTCCTCGTCATCGCAGCGCGACGTCCACATCCCTTACCGCTGGCACTTCCGATAGTGGCCGTGGGGGCCGCGGCAGCTGCCAGCGGCGGCGCTTTCCCGCACCTGGAACTCAGCCTGTGGTCGCCGTCGCTGGCGACCGGCGAGGTGGACGCGGCGACGATCCTGTCGGCAGTGATGCTTCTGGTCGTGCCCCAGATCCCGTTGACGCTCGGCAACGCCGTCGTCGCGGTGGCAGAACTGGAGCAGCGGTATTACCCCGGCTCCGCCCGACGTGCGACGCCACAGCGCTTCGCCGCGTCCAGCGGGATCGTGAACGTCGTCGCAGGAGCTATCGGAGCGATGCCGATGTGCCACGGCTCCGGGGGCCTGACCGCGCATTTCCGCGCGGGCGCACGGTCGTTCCGGATGAACCTGGTGATCGGCATGGCACTGTTGATCCTCGGTCTCTTCCTCGGACCTGCCGCGGTCGGCATCCTGGGAGCCATTCCCGCTTCGGTCCTCGCTGGGGCGCTCGGATTCACCGGCGTGTTCCACTCGTCGTTGGCCGCGAGCCTCCGGGGCCGGGATCTCGTCACGGCCGTCACGGTCGGCATCGTCGGCCTGCTCACGATGAATCTCACGCTCGGGTTGGTGGCCGGCCTCTGCACGCATCGAGCGCCCGGGTTCGGCCATCGCCGTAGGGAGATCGCGGAAGCCGTGTAGCGGCACCGATCCGGCTTGCCTTCTTAGTGTGCGTATCGCTCTTCGGCCGCGCGGTCCCTAGCGTGAACCCGACATTTCCGGACGAACGGGAGGAGGGTTCGTGGAGCGCCCCGACGTCACCCGCACGGCACTCGCGGTCGTCGCGGTGTTCGCCGCGCACACGTTCTCGATCCTGCTGACCGAGCCCCTGTCGCCGGCACGCGCCGCGCGCGCGTCGGTGGCGATGGCGGCCGGGACACGCGACGCTGCGGGAGCCAAGGTGGCGTCCAGCTCACGGGGTCGCGATCGCGCCGACCGAACGCGTGAGGCGACGCTGCAGACGACCGCTACGACCGGTCGCGCGCCCGACCTGACCGCGTACCACGGGCTCGGCTCGTGGATCGACCTGTTCGACAAAGGACCGTGGAAGAACCCGAGCGGGACGGTCGCACGGGCCGACGACCGGAGCGTCCGGACGATCTACCTGCAGACCGCGACCTACGGTTCGCCTCGCCACATCGTCTACCGACGCAAGGTCGGCGAGTTCATCGCTGCGGCCCATCGACGGAACATGACGGTGGTCGGCTGGTCGGTCCCCTCGTTCACGCAGTGGCGCCAGGACTTCCGACGCGCGAAGGCGGCGTTGCTGTTCGAGACGAAAGCAGGCGAGCGTCTCGATTCGTTCGCTCTAGATATCGAGGCTGCGATCATCAGAGATATCGATACCCGCAACGCGAGGTTGATCAAGATCTCGGACCGTTTGCGGAAGGTCGCGGGCGACGACTACACGCTCGGCGCGATCATCCCGGACACGCACTCCACCTACTGGCCGCGGTTCCCGTACCGGGAGCTGGCGCGGCGCTACGACGTGATGGTCCCTATGGGGTATTTCACGTTCCGCACCCGCGACTACGACGGGGTGCGGAGGTACACGACCGCGAACATCAAGGTGATCCGCAAGAAAGCGGGCAAGCAGATGCCGATCCACGTGATCGGCGGCATCGCCGACGACGTCGGCGTGGCCGCCGCCCGTGGCTTCGTCGAAGCGGTCGAGAAGCACCGGGTCCTGGGCGCGAGCCTCTACGACTTCCCGATCACGAGCAAGAAGACGTGGAAACAGCTCTCGTCGGTGTCGGACCCAAGATCGGTCGGACGACACGGGAGCCGAGGGACGCCGGCAGGACGCCGCCCTTAGAACGGGGGCCAGATGCCCCCGCCCGGAGCAAGACGACCGTCGCTCGCGCCGAAACGATCCCGCACGTGTGGGCATTTGGGGTATGGAGCGGTCATGAGCCTTCAGTCGCGCGCCATCCTCGAAGCGGTAGAGGTCCTGCGCGTGCGCCTCCACGACGCGCAGCTGTCGCTCCCGGTTGCCGGTGCAGACGAGGCGAGGAAGTCCCGGGACGAGTTGATCGGCCAGATCGACGATCACGTGCTTCCGCGTCTCGAAGCACTCGGAGCGCCGCTGGTAGTGGTGATCGGTGGCTCTACCGGCGCCGGCAAATCCACTCTCTTGAACAGCTTGATCGGCAGAGAAGCCTCGCCTTCCGGCGTCCTGCGCCCGACGACGACGACCCCGGTCCTGGTCTGTAACCGCTCTGACATCGAATGGTTCCAGGACGACCGGATCCTCCCAGGCCTGCCGCGCCTCACCGGCGCCGTCAAACAAGGCGCGCACGGGTTGTTCTTGCTTCGCGACGACGACATCCCGGCAGGGCTCGCGCTATTGGACGCGCCCGACATCGACTCGGTGGTGGCAAGCAACCGCGAACTGGCCTCACAACTGCTTGCTGCCGGCGACCTGTGGCTGTTCGTCACTACAGCCGCTCGATACGGAGATGCGGTCCCGTGGGAGTACCTGCGCAAGGCGCGGGAACGAAGCACCGCGCTGGCTCTGGTCTTGAACCGCGTTCCGCCCGAAGCTGCCGTCGAGGTACCCGCGCACCTGGGTCAGCTGCTCGAGACCAACGGGCTCGATGCCGAGGTCTTGGTGGTCCCCGAGACACATCTAGCCGACGGGCTCATCCCCGACGAGGCTCTCGCCCCGGTCCGGGACTGGCTTCGGGCTCTGGGAAACGATGCCGACGCACGGGCCGCGGTCGTGCGGCGAACCCTCGAGGGCGCTCTCGCGAGTTTCCGACCACGGGTGGAGACGATCGCCCTCCAGATCGAGACGCAGGCAGCGGCGGCTGAAGCACTGGCCGGGACGGCGTCGCAGTCGTATGCAGACGCGTTGCAGGTGATCGAAAACGGGCTCGCCGAAGGTCCGCTATTGCGCGGCGAGGTCCTCGCTCGATGGCACGAGTTCATCGGCACCGGCGACCTGATGCGCAGCGTTCAAGGAGCGATCGGCCGCGCGAGGGATCGCGTCAGAGACACGCTCCTCGGGCGGCCGCCGGTCGAGGCGGAGGTCCGGACCGCGATCGAGCAAAGCATCCAGACGCTCGTCGTCGCCGCGTGCGACAAGGCGGAGGAGAACACACGGGCCTCGTGGCGTTCCTCGCCCCCGGGTCGAGCCCTGCTGGACGCGGGTTTCGTTCCCGAACGGAGCGCGGCGGAGCTGCACGAGGCGATCGACCATGAGATCCGTGCGTGGCAGAGCAGCGTCTTGGAGCTGGTCTCGGCGCTCGGTGCCTCCAAGCGCCTCGCGGGGCGCGTCGTGTCGATCGGAGTCAACGCAGTCGGGGCCGCGCTCATGATCGTCGTCTTCGCTCAAACCGGCGGTCTTACCGGTGGCGAGGTCGCGATCGCGGGGGGCAGCGCGGCAGTGAGCCAACGCCTACTCGAAGCGCTGTTCGGCGACCAAGCCGTCCGGGACCTGACCGCAAAGGCGCGGGCCGACCTTCTCGCGCGATTACAGGGAATCGTGACCTCGCAGTCGGCGCGCTTCGAAACGCCTGCGCGCGAGGCAGTAGACGACGTCAGCCTGGCAGTGGGACTACGCAGCGCCGTCGCAGACGTCGAAAGTTCGCGGTCGGCATGAAAACCGGTCACGAGCCGGCGAAGCTCGACCGAAAGCTGGTTGCATTGCGCGTCGCAGCGGACAACGCCGAGGGCCGACTGGATGACTCCGAGCTGAACGCACTCCTCGCGCTGCTCACCCGAGCCGGCGAGCGACTCGGTCTCGGTGTCGACCTCACGGTCGTCGCGCTCGCGGGCGCGACCGGAAGCGGCAAGTCGTCACTATTCAACGGGCTCGTCGGGGCCGATCTAGCGGAGGTGGGCGTGCGGCGACCCACCACCTCTAGCGCGAGAGCGTGCGTGTGGGGCAGCGCCGACGGCTCGCCGTTGCTCGATTGGCTCCAGGTACCGCACCGGCACCACGTCAACGACGCTGCCCTGGATGGGCTCGTGCTTCTGGACCTTCCGGATCATGACTCGACCGAACTCGAGCACCGCGTTGAAGTAGACCGTCTGATCGAGCTCGTCGATCTCTTCGTATGGGTAGTCGATCCTCAGAAGTACGCGGACGCGGCGCTCCACGACGGCTACCTCCGCCCTCTTGCCACGCACGCTCCCGTCTCACTCATGGTGTTGAACCAGGTAGACCTCCTGAGCCCCGAAGAACGCCGGCGCTGTCTCTCCGACCTAGCGCGTCTCGTCGAAGCCGACGGCATGAAGAAGCTCCCGGTCGTGGCTACATCTGCACGAACGGGCGAAGGCCTCGACGAGTTGCGAAGCGCGATCCACGACCGCGTCGAACAGCGCCGTGCTGTAACCGACCGTTTGAGCGCCGACGCGCATCAGATGGGGCTGCGGCTGTCGCGATTCTGTGGCGGCGACCCCGGCAAGGGGATCGACCGAGGTGAACGCCGGGACCTCACGACCGCTCTCGCCGACGCTGCCGGCGTCCACGTCGTCACCGAGGCCGTCGCCAAGAGCCATCGAAGGGACGCTGCCCTGGCGACGGGCTGGCCGGTTACACGGTGGCTGCGCAAACTGCGACCCGACCCATTGAAGCGACTCCACCTCGGCCCCCAAGCAGCAGGACCGACCTCGCTGCGCGCTGCAGGCGCGGTCGAACGTGCACAGGTGGAGAGCAGCATCCGCCATGTGACGAAACGAGAAACGGCCGACCTGCCCGATCCGTGGCCGACGGCAGCCCACGATCGTGTCGCGCGGCATACAGGCGCGATCCTCGGCGAGCTCGACGCCGCGGTGTCGCGAACCGAGATCGGCGGAGGCGACCGCCCGCTGTGGTGGCGTGTCGCCGGGGCGATCCAGCTACTGTTGATCGTCGCGGCGGTCGTCGGTTTCCTGTGGCTGGCGTTGCTCTTCGGCCTCGAATGGTTGCAGATCCCCAAACCTCCGACGCCCGACGTCGCCGACCGCATCCCGGTGCCGACGCTGCTACTCGTCGGCGGCTTGCTGGCCGGATTCGTCCTGGGAGCCGTCTTCGCCCTGTTCGCTCGGGTCGGTGCAGCACGACGAAGGCGCCGGGCCTACAAGCGACTGTTCGAAGAGGTAGACGGCGTTGCCGCCGAACGAGTGATACGGCCGCTGGAACAGGAGCTTCAGGCCTACCGAGATTTCTGCGAGGCGGTCGCGCAGGCGCAAGCGCAGTAGTCCGCGCCACGCCTAACGCGCGGATCAGCTCCATGTTTTCCGTCGCAGCCGTTGGATACCGCCATGAGCAGGATCAAACGCTCGTGCTCACGCGTCAGGGCCTCTCGTTCTTGTCGCAATGACTTTCGCTATGCGCAAATAGATGCGACAAGAAAGGGAGCCGCGGGGCGGTGCCCCGTGGAAACGAGAAAAGGCCCTGTGACCAGGGGCTTTTCTTCACTTCTGTGGTTGCAGGGGCGGGATTTGAACCCGCGACCTCCGGGTTATGAGCCCGGCGAGCTACCAGACTGCTCCACCCTGCCCCGCCAGGTTACCAAGCCTCCGCCCGCGGCCCCGACGGCCCTCAGGGGCGGGTCTGAGCGGCTTCGGTCAGGACCTCGCCCAGCTCCTCGATCAGGCGCCCGTAGGTCTCGAAGTCGCCCGCGGCAAGGGCCTCCTGCGCCCGCTCGTAGAGGTCGGCAGCTTCCTGTATCAGCGCCTGCAAGTCTCCGACCGGCTCCGGGTCGTCTCCCGGGTCGACCGGAGGCTCCTCGGGGTCGTCGGGCTCCGGCTCGGCATCGAGATCGAACAACGTCGCGAGCGCGGCCTCGAAGCTCTCCTCCATGACGACGTCTGCTCCCAGTGCCAGGATCACCCGCTTCAGCTCCGGGATCCCTACGTTCTCGGCGGTCACGAACAGGGGCTGGACGTACAGGATCGAGTCCTCGACCGGCAGGTTCACGAGCGAGCCGAAGTCGACCTCCGAGCCCCCCTGCCGCAGCAGCGACAACGTCTGGCTGATCTCGACATCCTGGTTGATCGCGTTGTCGACCTGGATCGGCCCCGGTACCTGTTTGCCGCTGGGGAACTCGAACGCGATGAACTCGCCGTAGTTCTCCGGGTCAGACCGCGCCACCATGAGAGCGATCATGTTGTTGCGGGCGCGCGGCGTGAACGGGCGTGACAACACGAACTCGTGCTCGGTTTCCCCCGGAAGCTGCAGCAACAGGTACGTGGGCGGGACGCGCGCGGGCCTCTCGATCGCGAGCATCGAACCCTGGGCCCCTGGGTTGTTCGGCACCTCCCACGCATCCTCTTTCGCGTAGAAGTCGTCCGGATCGTTCATGTGATACGTCAGGAAGACCTCGGACTGAACCGCGAACAGGTCCTCGGGGTAGCGGAAGTGAGCGCGCAGGTCGTCAGAGGGCTCGCCCGCGGTGAACAGATCCGGGAACACCTTCTGCCATGCCGCGATCAGCGGGTCCTCGTCGTCGACGACGTAGAAATCCATCGTCCCGTCGTACGCGTCGACCACGACCTTGACCGAGTTGCGGACGTAGTTGACCGGTCCGGCCAGCATGCCTTTGGCGGCGCCCTCGAGAACCTCCGCAGGCACGAAGCGCTGCGAGTAGGGATAGAAGGGTGTGGACGTGTAAGCGTCGATTATCCACACGACCCTCCCGTCGACGACGGCCGGGTACGCGTCCTCGTCGAGACTGAGGAAGGGGGCGGCGCGCAAGACGCGGTCCCGCACGTTGCGGTAGATGAGGATGCGCGACTCGCTCGTGATCAGGCTGGACAACACCAGGTTCGGGTCGCCTTCACGTAGAGCGAACGCGACCCTGCGAAGCGGCCCCCCCACCGTGATCCCGCCGCGGCCCTCATAGTTGCTGCGCTCGACGCTATCTTGCGTCGGATAGTCCAGCTCGTCCTGACGCGAGTCGACGATGGAGTAGTTGCCCGGCTCGTAGGACTCGCCGTAGTAGAGACGCGGCTGGTCGGCCTCGAGCGTTTCGGCCTCCGGGATCACCGTCCCCGGCACGTCTTTGACCAAGAAGCTCGGCTGGCCGGCGGACGTACGGGCGTTGGCGAGGCTGGCGACGAGGCCGAAGCCGTGCGTGAACTGCAGATGCTCGTTCGACCATGTGCGGGAGTTCTCCGGCAGGTTGTCGATCGACAGCTCGCGCGCCGAGAGCAAGACCTGACGAGGCTCGCCTCCGATCTCGTAGCGGTCGATATCGACGTCTTCGAACTGGTAGTAGGTGCGGATCGCCTGCAGCTGCTCGTATGCAAGCTTGAGGATCTCGGGGTCCCACAGGCGGATGTTCTCGAACAGCGTTGTGTTCGCGCGAACCTCTTCGGCGGTCAGGTCCGTCGATGCCGCGAACGGACGCGACTCGACGTCGTCGACGCCGAACGCTTCTCTGGTCGCAGCGAGGTTGCGGGCGATGAAGGGACGCTCGCGTTGTAGCTCCTGTGGATCGACCGAGAAACGCTGGACCGCGAACGGCCACAGGCCGCCGGCGACGATCGAGAAGATCACCCACAGGCCCACCGCCGCCAGCGGCAGCGCGTAACGCCGGAACCAGATGTTGAGCAGGAACAGCACCGCGGACAGGATCGAGATCGCCATGAGCAGCTTGAGAGCGGGAAGCTGCGCGTGGACGTCGGTGTAGCTCGCTCCCGTAACCTGCCCCCGCGGCGAGAAGTTCAGCTGGTACTGACCCAACCAGTACTGCGCCGCCTTCAGCAGCGCGAGGAGCCCCAAGAGCACCGAGATGTGCGCCATCGCTCCCGACGAGAACCCCTTGATGCCCGCCTCGGGACGGATCGACCCGTGGAAATAGTGCGCCGCGAGCGACGTGATCAACGACGCGACCACGACCGCCCACAGCCAGTCGACCGCCTGGTCCAAGAAGGGCAGCTCGAACACGTAGAAAGCGATGTCCTTGCCGAACTGCGGGTCGTCCTGCCCGAACGGCACCCGGTTCCGCCACAACAAAAACGTCTGCCACCCCGCGCCGGCCGTGAGACCTATCGACAAGCCGGTGAACAGCGCGACTCCCAGCCGCAACCAGCCGACGAACGGCCCCAGCATCTCGCGGTACCGGTCGAACGGGTCGGGCCGACCGGCGATGCCTACGCGATAGGCCGGAGAAAGGACGTCGGCCAGTTTCATGTTCGCCCATACGACGAGCGCGGCTGCGAGACCGACTGCGATCGCCAGCCCGAACTGGCTCCCGAGGCTCGTCCACAGGACCGCGTCGAACCCGACCTCGCGGAACCACAAGACGTCGGTGTAGAAGCGCGCGATCGCTCCGGAAGCCAGGAAAAGGACGAAGAAGGCGGCCACGAACAGGCCGGGCCGCGGCCTTCGCCGACGCTCGCTAGCTCGCATGTGCCCGAACCTAAACGCTCGCTTAGGAAGCCAGGACCTCGCGGATCCGCTCGACCAACATCTCGGGGGAGAAAGGTTTGCCGACGAAAGTCGCGCCCGGCCAGTCGGAGGGTTCGCCGCGACCCATCCCGGTCAGGACCAGAACCGGTATCGAAGACGTGGTGTCGTCGGCGCGCAACGCCGACAGCACCTCCTTGCCGTCCATCTTGGGCATGATCTGGTCCAGGAGGATGACGTCCGGCTTCGACTCGAGCGCCCGGCGCAAGGCTTCCTCCCCATCCTCGGCCAGGAGGACCTCGAAGCCTTCGTCCTGAAGCACGAACTCGATCGTCATGCGAACGCTGGCGTCGTCTTCCGCGACCAGCACCACCGGAGCCATGGCCCGAAATGTACTAGTGGTGTCCTCAGCCGCCCAAAGCGCCGCTCACGAGGTCCGAAGGACTCGGTGACGGCAGGATCCGGTCCCTTACCTCCTGCACGTCGCATTCGGGGCCGCTCGTGCACTCCGGCGGATCCTCGGGGTCCTCGGGGTCGCCGCCACCGTCTCCGCCGTCGGTGCCACCACCATCACCGCCACCGCCGCCGTCGGGCGGGGGTTGCGCCGCCGTCCCACCGGGACCGGTGGGCGGTTGCGGCGCGGTGCCGAGCGCCGCGGCCTGTCCCGCCGCGACCGTGAAGGTCGCGTCGTTGCCGGTTCCGCCCGCGACGACTTGGCTCCCGACGATGATGTCTTGCAGGTCGGCAACGAGCGCCCGCGGTTGCGAGTCCAACAGTGCCGCCACGATGCCCCACGTCCCACCGTCGTCGCGATACCGGAATGCACGCGGCACCGCTTTCGCGAACGGGATCCCACGCGCGTTGTCCGCGACGGTGAATCCCAGGACGAGGTCGATGGCGGGCTTGCGCAGATAACGGCGCATGACACTGACGTCCTTGCCTCTCGCCAGCGCCTTGAAGTAGGCGAGATCCGGTTTCTGCCGGCCCAGCTGGTTGGCGAATCCGGCCGACAGCTGGCCGAGCCGAGCTTCTAGGTCGATGACCGTCTCGAGTCGCCTCACGTCGAAAGGATCCTCGGGGTTCAGCCGGTACGGCTGCGGCGAACGAAGATCACCCGCCGTAGCGGGGACCTCGAGCAGTCTGTCGAGCGTGATGTTCGCTTCGCCGGGAGCGCTCAGCCGGATCGTCCCGGTGTAACTCGCCGCGCGCGACGAGCCCGACCTCCGGTCGACACGGAACGTCGCGTCGTCGGCCGTTGCCACGGCGTCGCCGAATGCGACCTCCATCGGGTCATCCGCCTCGGCCATGACCGTGCCCGACTCGTTCTCGACGCTCCTGGTGTCGACGATCCTCATCTGCCCGGACGGCGCGCCCGGGACCAGTTGCTTGATCCCGCCGACCCATGCGACACGATCACCCTCGAGCGCAACCTGCGCGAGAGCGCCGGCGAAGGTCCGCACGACGTCGCCCGCCTCGACGCCTACGTCCTCCTCCTCGACCCGGATGCGCTCGGCCCCCCGCTGGATCTCGACGCGGCCCTTGTTGACCTTGCGAAGCGTCATCGCCGCGAGAACGTCGTCGCCGTCGAACGGCCAGCACGCGACGCCCGCGAACAGACACAGAACGAGAGGGATCGAGATCTTCTTCATGACTTCCCTACTCCGGTAGGCCTTTTGCCCGGCTTACGCCCCATATACGTAATTCTGCGTGCTCGGAAAGGCTCTGTGAATAGCCCGTTCGGACTAGTTATCGGCACCTTTACGGGCGGGTTTAGCGGCCGGGATGGACACGATCAGGCGCGTTCCCTCGTCCGGCTCGCTCTGCACGCTGACGGTGCCGTCGTGCGCCTCCACGATCCTGCGGACGAAAGCCAGACCAAGCCCCAGGCCCCCGTAGGAGCGCGTCTCCGACCCGTCCAGCTGATGGAAATCCGAGAAGATCTTGTTCACGTCCTCGGGCTGGATCCCTATGCCCTCGTCCGACACCGTGACCTCGACCGACCGCATCCGCCGCCGCCGCTCGCCGCCGTTCTGGCGGGCGCTCCCGCGGACCTCGAGCCGGATCGTGCCGCCGTGGGGAGAGAACTTGACCGCGTTGTCGAGGATCTCTTCGAACGATCTCCGTAGGAGGCGTTCGTCGCCGATCACCTCGGGAAGTTCGCCGCCGACATCGGCAACGACGCTATGGCGCGGCGTCCGCTGCTCCCATTCACGCGCGAGCTTCTGGATGATCTCTGCTACGTCGACCGAGGCGGAACGAGGTGATAGGCGCCCCGCTTCGAGGGCCGCGAAGTCGACCAGGAGCTCGACGATGCGCTCGAGCTTGGCCGTCGATTCGAGGATGCCCGCAGTGAATTGCTTCGCCTTCTCCGGCGGAAGGTCGCGCTTGCGATCCAGGATCTCCGCGTAACCCTTGATCGGCGTCAACGGCGTTCTCAACTCGTGGGAGATGTTCGAGAGGAACTCCGACTTCATGCGTTCGACCTCACGCTCGCGGGTCATGTCGCGCAGCACGGCGACACCGCCCGCGGTCTCGCCCTCTTCGTCGCGCAACGCAGCACTCACCAGCGACACCGGGACGTTGTCGCCGGACGTGTTCTTGATGAAGATGCCTGCGACCGAGCCTTCGGCAAGATCGAAGATCGGCAGGTTGACCTTTTCGCCCTGCGCGTCGCGCGCGTCCAGTACCTGCTCGATCGAAGCTCCCAGAGCGGCCTCCGACGCGAGACCCGTGAGTTGCTCTGCCTCGCGGTTGAACGCCAGCACGCGCCCATCCGCTCCGACCGCGACAAGGCCGTCCGCCATCGACTGGATGATGGTTTCGATCCTCGATCGCAGCTCGTGCTCCTCGCGCGCCGCCTCGCGGAGGTCGTTCGTCATCCTGAACAGCGACGACGTCATCTCGTTGAACGTCTCGCCGAGCTGCCCCACCTCGTCCTCGCCCGCCACCTCCGCTTGCGCCTTCAGGTCACCTTCGCGGATGCGCTGGGCGGTCTCGGTGAGGGTCTGGATAGGCCGCGTGATCCGGCTGCCGGAGTAGTAGGCAAGGACCAACACGATGGCCGCGACGCCGAGTGCCACCAGGAACAGCGTGCGCGTGACGTCTTCGCGGGCGTCGGTCACGAGCTCGGACGGAGACGACAGGACGAGGTAACCGACGCCGAAGCCGTCCTGGCTCGTCAACCTCACGACGGCGTTGTAGAACGTCGCGCCGCCCACCGAGCTAGCGCGGGCCGCGATGCCGTCCTCTGCGAGCTGGACCTCCTCCTTCACGTCCCTCGGCACGATGTCGGACGCCGTGACGTTGCGGCGCAGGGTCGTCGCGACGACGTTGCCTCCTACGACGAGAGAAACCTCGTTACCGACGTTCCGCTTCAGGTCGTCGACCGTGAGAAAGTCGACGAAGTCCACGAGTGCGATCGCGCCGGCGATTCGGTTCGGGATCGTCGGGTGCGGTACCTCGGCAGCACCGATCAGAGCCACCGAGTCCTCGATGCGCGCTAGGTCTGCCGCCTTGTCGACCGTCGGGTCGTTGACGACGACCTGCACGGGTGCCGCACCGAGGATCGACACGACGTCTTCGTCGAGGAGTCGCTCGCGCTTCGAACGATTGATGTTCCCACCCTTGCCGGCCCGCGCCAGGAGCTTGCCGCGCGGGGTCATCATCACGACCGTGTCCGCACCGAACAGCTGCGAGCTGAGGACCGCGCGGGCCGCGCCCGCCGGATCACCGCCGGCCACCGCCCCCCGGACCACGGGGTTCTCTGCAGCGAGGCTCGCCAGCTGCCCGATCGCGCGGGTCTCTGCCGCGAACCCGCGGACGACGTTCGTGAGCTGTCCCGAAACCTTCACGAGCTCCGAGCTCTCGACGTTGTTCGCGATCACCCCCGTCAGCGCCGACGAGAGGGCCAGGATGACCGCGACGAGGAGCGTGACGAAGGACGCGACGAAGCGGGTTCGGATGCTGGAACGGACGCCGGTCCACAACCACGACGCCATCGCGAGGTAACCCGCGGTACGCAACAGGTGCGACGCGAGCGAGTGACTGTCCGCAAGCAGTTGGGAGCTCGTCGTCGGCGCGAAGGGGATCAACGCCTCTCCCGCCCCCAGCAGGAGGGCGGCGAGCGCGAGCCTGCGCAGCTCGCGCGACCCGCGCGTCGAGCTCGCGAGGGCCATGACGACGACGGCAGCAGACGCCATCGACGGCGCGAACGCGACGAGGTCCTCGCTGGGTCGAGCGCCCTGCGCGAACGCGGCGGCCACCGAGGGCCGGGCGGCGCCGACGACCCCGATCAGGATGAGGGCCATCCCGAGCGCCTTGAGCGCGACCAGCAGCTGACTCGCGTCGGACTCGCCTATCGGGAACGCGCCTCCGTGGATGACCTGGGCCGCGGCCAAGGCGGCGAATCCCAACGCTGCGCTCGAGCGCCCCGAACGACCGCTGGGGATCAGAGCCGGACGCGACATGACGAGGAACGCTCCCCCGGCTACGACGAGGAAGCCGAGGAACTCGATCGTGAAGTGCAGCGGCACCGCCAGGAAACGTTCGAACATGTCGAATCAGTTTCGCAGATTCAGCTCACTTCACCCAGATACTCGATCGCCTCGGCGAACGTCCGGACCGGGACGATCTCGATGTCCCGCGCGACCTGCTCGGCTTCCTCGGCATTGAGCAACGGCGCGAAGAAGATGTCTGCACCCTGAGCCTGGGCCCCCGCGACCTTCTGCTGGATGCCCCCGATCGGCCCAACCCCTCCGTCGCATTCGAGGGTGCCGGTCCCGGCGATCTCACGTCCGCCCGTCAGATCCTCCGGCGTGAGCTGGTCGTAGAGGGCCAGGGCCAGCATGAGCCCGGCCGACGGACCTGCGATCTGACCGGTCTTGAACTCCACCTTCACACCCGGCGCGAACGAAAAATTGACGGTCTGCATGTGCGCCCCTATGTACGCCGGTGACCCGTCGAACGGGTTCCGCTCGACCTTCAGCCGGAACGAGCGTTCCGCGCCGTCCCTCAGCACCGTGATGCGGACGTGCTCCCCGGTCTGGTGGCGCCCGATCGCCGCGCCCACTTCGCATGTCGTGGCGACGGGCTGCCCGTCGACCGCGACGATGACGTCATCCGGTTGAAGGACACCGTCCGCCGGCGAGCCCGTAAGGGTCGTGATGATCAGCGCGCCCTCGCCCTTGGGCCGGTCGAACCCGAGCTCGCTCAGCGCAACCTGTCGTGCGCTGTTCTGCGACTCGTCCATCTCCGCCTTCTGTTGTTCGCGCAGCTGCTCGAGAGTGCTCCCCCCGGTCACGTCGTCTTTCAGCACCACTGCCTGCTCGCCGTCGGCGGCCGCAACGACGAGCTCGAGGAGCGTGACATTAGTGTCGACCGACACCGTCGTCATGTACAGGCTGCCCTCGGACGAGTAGGTCTTGTGCTGCTCGATCTCGACGAGGTCTTCGGCGTCGCGGACGGGGCCGGGGACGTAGAGATAGAAGATCGGGATCGGAACGAGCACCGCCGCGACCGCGAGCGCGACCACCAGGACGCTGGTGATGATCCACCGCCACACGGGCAGACCCTTGACCGGTCGGACTCCCGGCGGAGCGGCTTCGAGTTCGTCTCTCACGCCGGAACCCTAGTGCGGAGAAGGTGCTACCGCGAGTCTCGTGCCATCAGACGGGAAAGATCTCACCTTCGACGGAGCCGTCTTCGATCCAGAGCAGCCCCATCGACGGGAACGGCGCACGCCGCTTCCACGTGGGGCTTCCGGGATTGAACAGGAGCAACCCGTCGGCGTCCTCGTTCATCGGCATGTGCGAGTGGCCGAAGACGACGACCCGTGCGTCGGGGAAGCGCTCTCGCATCCGCTCGCGGCGACCCGTGGACGTCCCCGAGTCGTGGACCATCCCTATCCGGACGCCTCCCAGCTCGAGCGACGCGTCCTCCGTCGCTCCCCACTCCCGTACGTCCGCGGCATCGCAGTTGCCCATCACCACGGTCACGGGAGCCAGCGCCTTCATCTCGTCCAACAGCGCGGGGTCGACCACGTCGCCCGCGTGCAGGATGTGGTCGGCCGTCTCCAGGAACGGCCATGCGCTGAAGGGGACGGTGCGGGTCATGCCGCGCGTGTGCGTATCGGCGATGACGGCGACCTTCACGGCCGCGATGTCAAGTGGCGGCTCCTAGACCGGTGGGATGAGATGCGGGCAGACCGGCTCGAGGGCCGAGCGGATCGGATACGCCGGGTCGGCTCCGGGAAGCTCCGTCTTGTCCTCGACGTAGTAGCCGTGCTTCCAGAAGCCCCACAGGTGCTGGCGGCAGTACGAGTCGACGATCATCCACTCGTGCTCACCGTCGGGACGATCGAGCGTCTTGGCTCGCCCCTCCAGCGGAGCCATGATGCGGTCGAACTCCTTCAGCCAGTCTTTCGTGCGTCCGGTCTCGCGCCCGAAGTAGCTGCCGTGTCCTTCGTTCAAGAACTCGTCCTCGCCTACTTTCGGGACGGTGCCGTATCCCGCCGGCGTCATGCCGGCCGGAGTGTGGAGCGCGCCGTGGAACAGGCGTTCGCGCAGCTCCGTTGCCGTCAGGCGCCCGTCGCCCAGCTCGCAATCGGCGCGAGCGCGTCCGCAGCGAAAACCACGTCCCGTCGCGATCACGCCGCTCGTTTGGGTCCGGCTGACGCCGCGGAGGTCGCGGCGGGCGAGATAGAGAGCGCGGGAATAGGTGCCGGCGACCTGAGGCGTCGCGTTCGACGTCCCTCCGAACCCGAACCTGCCCGTGCCGCTGACCGAATCGGCACCGTACGACGTGGGGTAGTTGCTGCCGATCCCGGCGATGTCTGCAGGTTTCCCGTGACCGGAGTAAGAGGCGTGGTACGCGAGCTTGTCGGCCTGGTCGCCGAGATAACCCTTGCGGTAGTAGTAATTGTCCTCCCCGGGGCTGACTGCACCGACGGTGACGATCCAGTCCGGGCCCTCCTGCGACGAGAAGCTCGTCGTGTTCGGCGCCACGAACGCGCCGTCCTGCCCGTTGCCCGCGGAGAAGAAGATCGTCTGGCCGCGTTCGCTCGCCCGACGTTGAGCCTTCACGTTCGAGCCCGAGTACAGCCGGTCGCGCGCCGCGAGGCTGAACCCGTAGGAGTTCGTGATGACGTCGATCCACGGTTGCGCCATCGCCCACTCGATCGCTGCTTCGCCATCGGCTTTGCCGGCGATGTTGATGAAGACCAGCAGACACTCGGGGCACGTGCCGTGGAGGTTGCCGACCGACGAGCTGGCGGTTCCCTGCCCGTGGTCGTCGCTTGCTCCGAGGATCTTGTTGCCGCCGAAGTCGACTGCCCCGATCACCTTCGTCCCCGGCAACCAGTAATAGTTCACCTTCTCCGACGTGCTCTGCTTGACCTTGTCCCACTTCGGTTTCTCCGTAGCCGCGATCGCAGCCAGCGGCGCATCCGGGTTCTTCTCCTCGAGCTTCACGTCGAGCTTCTCGTAGGAGGCCAACGCACCGCGCGACGGGAATCCCGGGAGCCATTCGTCGGGTGGGGACGTCAGCGGAAGGTCGTTGCTGCCGTCTTTGTCCAGCTGCTGCGGCATCCGCGACGCGAGGAAGTCCCAGTGGTAGGGCACGAAGTTGAAGTCGATCACCGCGACGACGGTGGCGTCACCCGGCCCCTTCGGGTTGTAGATCCGAAGCCCCTCTCCGATCTCGACCGGCGCAGGACGACGCGCGGCGGACAGCGCCGTCGGCGCGCCAGCGCACAGCAGCGCGGCGGCTAGGAACCAGACGACGGCGCGTCGCACCCCAGGAGTCCTTTCGGCGAGTGATGTCCCCTGTGGGTTCGCCTTAGACGCCGGGCGTTCCTGCCCCCTCGAGCGGCCGGGCGACCTCGGCGGGTTCCCCGCATGTCGGACAGCCGGGGTCGCGTCGCACCTTGACCTCGCCGAAGCGCGTCGATTGCGCGTCGAACGTGAGCAGCCGTCCCACCAGGGGCTGGCCGTAGCCGACGATCAGCTTCAACGTCTCGTTCGCTTGGAGACACCCGACGATTCCCGGGAGCACGCCCAGGACCCCTGCCTCGCTTCAGGTGGGCGCCAGCTCCGGTGGGGGGGCCTCGGGATACAGGCAGCGGTAGCAGGGCCCCTCGTAAGGAACGAACGTCGACGCCATGCCCTCGAAACGGAAGATCGACCCGTGGATGACGGGCTTACGCAGGGCGACCGCGGCGTCGTTGACGGTATAGCGCGTCTCGAAGTTGTCGCAGCCGTCGACGATGACGTCGTAACCGGCCAGCAGCTCGCGCGCGTTCGTTGCGTCGATACGGAAGCCGTGGGTGACGACCTTCACGTCCGGGTTGAGCTTCCGGATCGCGTCGGCGGCGGACTCTGCCTTCAGCACGCCCACGCTCTCGGTGTCATGGATGACCTGCCGCTGCAGGTTGCTTTCCTCCACGACGTCCGAGTCCACGATGCCGATCGTGCCTACCCCCGCGGCCGCCAGGTACAGCAACGCAGGCGAGCCGAGTCCGCCCGCGCCGATGCAGAGCACCTTGGAGTCGAGGAGCTCGACCTGACCCGCCTCTCCTACTTCCGGCAGCAACAGATGGCGCGAGTAGCGGTCCTTCTGATCCGGTCCCAGCACGCGCGGCATGTCGAACTCGAAACCGAGGTCTTTCCAGCGAGTGAAGCCACCATCCATGGACGACACGTTCGAATAACCGAGCTCTTCGAGGGTTCGGGTCGCGAAGACGCTGCGCACACCTCCGGCGCAATACACGACGACCTCGGCATCCTTGTCGGGCAAGACGTCTTCGACGCGGCTCTCGAAATGCGCGCGCGATAGGTGCCGCGCGCCCGGTATCGCTCCGTGCGCGACCTCGTCGGGCTCCCGAACGTCGAGGATCTCGAAACGCTCGCCTTGCTCGCGCCGGCGCCGGACCTCCTCGGCGGTGGTACGAGGGATCTCCTCGCGGAGCCGGTGGAGGACGTCCCGGAAGTTAGCCATCTATCTACCTTACTATAGGTGCAAAAGGGCCTCAGGACGCCAGCGCGGCCCGGACCTGGGCGATGGACGGGTTCACGAGGAGGTCGCCGGCCACCTCCAGCGTCGGAACGGTGCGGTAGCCGCCGGTCTTCGCCTCGATCTTCGGCGCGTGCTGGGGGTACTCGTCGAGGTCGATGACGCGGTAGGCGATGCCCGCCTCGTCGAGCTGCCGGAGCAAACGCTTACAGTGCCCGCACCAGGTCGTGGAGTAGACGGTGATCGGGTCGGAAGCCGCAGCGGGGTCGTGGATCATGGTGGATCCTTTCCCGGAACCGGCGCCGTTGACGCAGGATACGAGTAGGCGAGCGAGGTGCCGCTATGAGAGCAGTCGTCTTCACCGGCAACGGCGTGACGGTCGACGATGTTCCCGAGCCCCAGATAGAAGAGACGACCGACGCCATCGTCGCAGTCAAGAAGACCGCGATCTGCGCATCCGACCTTCATCTGTTGAACGGCAAGACGCCCGGGATGCGTGAGGGTGGCGTGATCGGGCACGAATTCGTCGGTCATGTCGTTCGCCTCGGCAAGGACGTGAGCAGGCATCACGAGGACACGCGGGTGCTTGGCTCGTTCCTCATCGCGTGCGGCGAATGTACGTCATGCCTTGCCCGCCGCTTCAACCACTGCAAGAACCGGCGCGCGCTGGGGTTGGGAACGTTGACGGGCGACCTCGACGGCGCACAGGCGGAGCTCGTGCGGGTTCCACAAGCCGATCTCAACCTGCGCACGCTCTCCGGTGGCCTCGCCGGGCTGACGGAGGAAGAGGCTCTGTTCGGCGGAGACGTCCTCGCGACGGGTTTCTATGCAGCCTCTCTGGCCGGCATCGAGCGGGACGAGACGGTGGTCGTGATCGGGGCGGGACCGGTGGGCATGTTCTGCGCGGCCGCGGCTCGTCGTTACAACCCGGCCCGGGTATTGATCGTCGACACGGATCCGAAGCGGGCGCAGTTCGCTAGCGACAAGCTCGGACTGGAAGCCCTCGATGTCTCGTCGTCCGACGCCGAGGCCGCGATCGGTGACGCCACCGGCGGCGAGATGGCCGATGTCGCGATAGAAGCGGTCGGTTCCATCGAGGCCTTGAAATCCGCGATGAAGTGCGTCCGCGACGGGGGGCGCGTCGCCGTCGTCGGCGTCTACGGCACCGAGCGCTACGACCTACCGATGGGCCGCGTCTGGATCCGGGGCCTCGATCTTCGCTTCGCCGGGATGGCGAACGTCCAGGGGCACTGGGACGATGCGCTGCTGGCGGTAGCGAAGGGAGACCTCGACCCCACCGCGGTCATCACCCACAGGCTCGCGCTGGACGACGCCGAGAAGGGTTACGAGCTGTTCGCGTCGCGCGAGGCGACGAAAGTGGTCCTGACCCCGTAAACGACTACGCGGACTGCGCGCCGGCCGCCGGTTGGTTCGCGCGGGCCGCGATGATGTCGTCCGCCGAGCGCGCACACCCGGGACAGAACTTCGACTCGGGAGGCACATCGGCATTGCAGAACGGGCACGGCCCCTCGACGGGTTCGGCCTTGTAGCCCTCTTTCAGCCCCGTCTTGAACTCCTTACCCGCTTGTCCCATCGAGCGCGCGAGCTTCGGCAGCCGCGAGGCGCCGAACATCAGCAACAGCACTAACAGGACCAACAGGATCTCGACCGGTCCGATCTGGCTCATCCGAATACCTCCGTTCTGAATGCACCGGCCACCTCGGTGCCGACCAGCTCGATGTCCTCGAGATCGGCGATCTGGAACGGCAGGGCTCCGAGCGACACGATCACCTCTTCTACCCCGAGGTCGACGAGCTCTCCGATCCGGTCGACCACCTCACCGACGGTGCCGGCGACGCGGTCTCTCCGGAACGCGTCCCAGGATACTTCCGCCTCCTGGTTAGTCCCTTGCAATACCCCCGCAGGCGTCCTGTCCGCCAGCCTCGTGAAACGGCGGAGGGCGTCGGGATCGTCGGAACCCGCGAGGAGGTAGACGCCGACGGACCGGCGGAGCGTCGCCGGATCGCGGTCGTTCGCCTCGCACGCACGATCTGCCGCCGCACAGCGATCACGGTAGGTCGCGAGCGAACCCAGCCACGACCAGTTCCATCCGTCGGCGACCTTCGCGACCGTGTCCAGCAGCAAGTCCCCCTTGCCGCCGATCCAGATCGGGGGCCGCGGCCGTTGCACCGGACGGGGCCGGCAGAGCGCTCCATCGAGCTTGTAGAACTCGCCGTCGAACTCGAGAACCTCGCCTTCCAGCAGCCGGGCCACGATCGCCGCTGCTTCACCGAGCCGCTTGATGCGACGGGCGGGACGGTCGAAGGGGATACCTGCCGCTTCGTACTCGGGCTCGTACCATCCCGCGCCCAGGCCGATGTCGAGCCGGGCGCCGCACAGCAGATCCAGCGTCGCAGCCATCTTCGCGAGGATTGCGGGATTCCGGAAGTCGTTGCACAACGTCAGAGATCCCACCCTGACTCTTTCGGTCACGGCGGCGACCGCGGTCATCGTGGTCCAGCACTCGAACGACCCTTCCGCTTCGTCGCGGCCCCCGTACTTGCCCCAGTCGAGGAAGAGGTGGTCGGAGACCCACACCGAGTCGAACCCCGTCGATTCGGCGGTTGTCGCAGCTGCACGTATGGCGTCCCACGAAGCGGGTCGACCCGCGAAGCTCGTGTCGTAGTGGGGCAGTGCAAACCCGAAGCGCATGTGGGTCCATCCTAGGCCCGTACTAGACTGCCCAGACGATGAAAGTCTCGGACCTCATGACGCAGGCCGCGGTGACCGATGCCCCCGACGACACGTTGGCGGAAGCTGCCTCGAAGATGCGCCAGCAGCAGACCGGCTCGCTCCTCATCATGGAGGGCGACTCTCTCGCCGGCATCGTCACCGAACGCGACCTCCTGAAGGTCGTAGGCGAGGGCAAGGACCCGAAAAACGTGAGCCTTCGCGACGTGATGACGACCGATCCGGTGACGGTCGACCCCGACTCGAGCATCCAGGACGCGGCCCGCATCATGTTCGACAAGTGGTTCCGCCACCTGCCGGTCACCACGGCAGACAACAAGGTGGTGGGGATCATCTCGTTGAGAGACCTGTTGAGCCTGGTCGCGCAGGGGATGGAGGAGCCGGCGCAGCTAACGACGCTGACCGGACACCAGCTGGTGCGCGACCGCCGGCTCGAACGCGTCGAAGCAGGAGACCTCGACTAGCAGCTTTTCTCGGTTCGGCGCTAGATCTTGTGACGCTCGAGGAGCCGGCGCGCGATGACCGTCTTCTGGATCTCAGACGTCCCCTCGCCGATCAGCAGGAACGGTGCATCGCGGTAGAGGCGCTCGATCGTGAACTCCTTCGAGTACCCGTAACCACCGTGAACGCGCAACGCCTTCGTGACGATCTCGTGGCATGCCTCGGACGCGAACAGCTTTGCCATCGCGGCTTCGAGATCGCTGCGCTCGCCCGCAGACTTCTTCTCTGCTGCATTGAACAGCATCAGGCGCGCTGCCTCTAGCTGCGTAGCCATCTCGGCGAGGTGGATCTGGACGGCCTGGTGGCCGCTGATCGGTTTGCCGAAAGCTTTCCGTTCCTGGCTGTAGCGGATCGCTTCCTCGAAGGCGCGCGTCGAGAGGCCGACGGCCCGAGCGGCGACGTTCACGCGCCCCACCTCGATGCCGTCGAGGACCTGCCGGAAGCCCTGGCCTTCTTCGGTCCCCAGCAGGTTCGTCGTCGGTAGGCGGTAATCGGAGAACGTCATCTCGGTCGTCTCGACGCCCTTGTAACCCATCTTCTCGATGTTCTTACCGACGTCGAGGCCAGGAGCGGGCTGAGCGACCCCCCCTTCCTTCTCGACGATCAGCATGCTCATGCCCTTGTGCGGCGGGTCCGTCTCGGGATCCGTCTTCACGAGTGTCATCACGAGTGACGAACGCAGCCCGTTCGTGAGCCACATCTTCGAGCCGTTCACGACGTAGTCGTCGCCGTCGCGGATCGCCTTCGTCCGGATCGCCTGCACGTCCGATCCCGCCTCGGGCTCGGACATCGCGAGCGCGGCGCGCCATTCACCGGTCGCCATCCGCGGCAGGTAGCGCTGCTTCTGCTCGTCCGTGCCGAACTTGTTGATCAGGTAGCAGCCCATGAAGTGGGTGTTCAGCACGCCCGACAGGCTCATCCACCCGCGTGCGAGCTCGACCACGACCAGCGCGTAGGTCGTCAACGACTCGCCGATGCCGTCGTATTCCTCGGGCACGGTCAGACCGAACAGGCCGACCTCTTTCATCTTCTCGACGATCGCCTCGGGATATTCGTCCGAGTGCTCCATCTCGTCCGCGACAGGGATCACCTCGCTCTCGACGAGGTCGCGTACGGTCTCGACGATCGCCTTCTGCGTATCGGTTAGCTGCAACATCAGACGAGCATCACTGTTCGGTCCACTCCCGCTCGAAGTCCTCGAGCTTCTTGGCGCGCGTCATGCCTGCGGCACGGCCGCGTTCTGCGAACTGGATCGCCATCTTGCGCGATGCCTCGTCGATCATCTCCTTGCCGAACATGACGGCACCGGTTCGCTCGACCTCGGTGGCGTGCTTGTACGCGTCTAGCAACGCCTCCGCCTTGTCGTATTCCTCCTGGGTCGGCGTGAACACCTCGTTCAAGACGTCGATCTGGCCCGGGTGCAGGGCCCACTTGCCGTCGTAGCCGAGCGCTCGGGCGCGCGTCGCCATGTCCCGGAACCCGTCGAGGTCCTTGATCAACAGGTAGGGGCCGTCGATCGCTTGTAGCCCCGCGTCACGCGCGGCGACGAGGATCGTCTCGAGCACCCAGTGGAAGTGGTCACCGGGATAGCCGGGCATCGGAAGGCCTGCGGTGACCGTAGGAAGACCGAGCGACGCGCTCATGTCCGCAGGTCCGAAGATCAGCGTCTCCATGCGATCGGACGCGTGCGCGATCTCGTAGATGTTCTTGAGACCCGTCGCCGTCTCTATCTGGACCTCCAAACCGATGCGCTTGTCGAGGCCGACATTCGTCTCGATCATCCTGAGCATGTGATCGACGAAGAGCACCTCGTGCTCGTGCTGGACCTTCGGGATCATGATGCAGTCGAGGTAATCCCCCGCGGCTTCGACGACCGTCTTCAGGTCGTCCGCGGCCCACTGCGTGTCGATCGAGTTGATCCGGACCACGACCGTCTTGTCGCCCCAGTCGTTGTTCTTCAACGCGTCGATCACGTTGCCTCGCGCATCTGCCTTCGCGAGCGGCGCAACGGAATCTTCGAGATCCATGAAGATCTGGTCGGCCGGGAGGCCGGGGGCCTTCGAGAGCATCTTCGGGCTCGAGCCCGGTACCGATAGACACGACCTGCGTGCGCGCAACGTTCCTCCTAAGACGGTGGCTTATTCGACGTAACCGAGGCCCCTGAGGTGGTCCTCGATCTCGCCTTCTTCGTCAGAGGTTAGACCTGTTCCGCCGTAGCCGTCGTGCCCGGTCGTGCCACGCTGCTCGACCTGCAGTTGTCTCCCGGGTCCAACGAGCGTCTCGAGGACCTTGCCGTCTCGAGGCGTGCCGCTGGGGACGCCGAGCGCCGCCATGGCAGTGGGGGCCAAGTCGATCAGCTCGGCGGTCTCCGTGAGGGGGCCCGGCCTCACCTCCGGACCGGTGGCGACGAGCACGCCCTCCAGCCGGTGGTCGCCCGACAGCCAGTCGGCGTCTTCGATCGTGGATTTCGCGTGTGTCAGCGAGTAGAACGGTGCGGGCACCAGCAACAGATCGGGAGCCGTGTCGAAGAACGCACCCTTCATCACTTCTTCTTTTCGGTAGATCTTCGCTATGGGGGCCGCACCCGTCTTCGGATCGCGCCACGCGCTGAGCTTCTCGTAGAGCTCGTCGCGCACCTTCTCGTAGTCCGCCGGGTCGACGATCCCCTCGGGCTCCCGGCCCTTCAGGTTCACCGACACGCCTTCTCCCGTCGAGACGACGGAGGTATAGGCACGGCTCTTGGACCAGTCGATCGGCGATGCCGGGATCGCCAGCTTCCCGTGCAGCTTGAGCAGGTCGTAGATGCGGCGGGCGATCCGCCGGCCCGGCCCCCACCTGATGAGGTTGAACGCTATCGAACCGCGTCCGAACTCGAGGAAGCCCATCTCGGCTAGGGCCCGGTCCATCGTCGCGCAGCGGGTGCACGGCTGATGGCCGTGGTCGGACATGAACATCACGAGGTCGTCGTCGTCGGTCCGGTCGAGCAGGCGAGCGAGACCGTCGTCGAGCTGGCGATAGATCCCGCGGCACTGGTCGGCGACCGGGGTCTGGCTCATCTCGGGGTATGCCGGATGCTCCGGGTGGATGTATTCCATCAAGCAATGTTGGATGCGGTCGGTGGAGACGTAGACGATCGTCGCGAAGTCCCACTCGGTCGTGTCCATCAGGTACTCGAACGCCTTCTGACGCTTCGCGGTGATCTCCGCGCACTCGTCGAGGAACGCCTCGGGCCGCCCGCGGAAGGTCGTCCAGCTCATGCCGTTGACGGGGAACGGCGCGTTCTGGTCGAGCTCCTGCTGCAGCTCGGGTGGATACGTGTAGCTGCGCGCGGCTGGAAGCACCCCTCCCGCGACGACCTTTCCCTTGATCTTAGGCGTGGGGAACGTCAGTGGGATGTTGAGGGCGAGCGTCGTCTTCCCCGCGACCGAGAAGTCCTCGAACACCGTCGGTGCCTTTATCGAGTGGTAGGTGATCGGCAGCCGTTTCGATACCCCCGGCTTGTGCTCGAGGATGTCGAAGACGGCATGACCCGCCGGGTTCAACGAGGTCATGTACGACGGCCACGCACACCAGGAATGGTGCGGCACGGTCGAGAGGCAATCGCCGTAGGCGCCGGAAGCGATCAGCTTCGCGAGGTTTGGCAACTCTCCCCGGTCCAGCATCGGTTGGAGGATCTTCCAATCGACGCCGTCCCAGCCGATGACGAGAACGCGCTTGGACACGGGCGGCAGGTTAGCAGGCGGTCTACGGGCCTCAGGCGCGCGACAACACCTTCTCTATCTTCTCTATCCGCTCGTCGACGGTGCCGCTGATCGTCTCGTAGTCGATGTCGTTCGCGCGCATGATGCGGAGGATGCGGTCATCGATCTCCTTCTGGAAAACCGGGTCGTCCGGACGCAAACCGTCGAGGACGATCGGGAACTCGATCGGCAGGTAGAACACGTGCGAGTAGCTCGTCCGCAGCCTCCGCTCGGCCAATTGCACGCACTCGTCCCACAGGTAGAACTCCTTGGTGCGGGGTCGGTTGTCCAGGACCCAGCCGGCGTAGGCCATGACGTCGATCAACGACCGGTCACCGACGAACTCCGGCGTCGCGAGCTCGTTGTTGTACTGGCGTAAGAAGATCAGCGTCTCGGTCTCGGGCGAGGCGTCCTTGTCGAGCTTGAACCCCAGCTCGACGACCTCACGCGCGACCTCCGGCAGCAGAGGGAGTTCCAGACGCCGCGCGAGTATCTCGGCGGTCGTCGTCTTCCCCGTAGAGAAGCTGCCGACTATCGCTATCCGGAAGGCCATCGCAGCGGCTATCCGCCGGACGACAGAGGATCGGACCGCGCTTCTGCCAGGCGATGGGCGCGGAGCGCGAGCTGCAGCCGCAGCTTGTCCTCCGGGTCGCGCAGCGACCAGCCCGTCAGCTTCTCGACCTGCTTCAGGCGATAGGTGATCGTGTGCGGGTGCGCGAACAGCGACTCGCCTGCCATCTTGACGCTTCCGTCACACGCGAAATATGCCTCGATCGTCTTCATGAGGTCGCCACCGCGGCGCTCGTCGTATTCGAGCAGCGGCTGCAACGTCTGGTCGACGAAGCGGTCCACCAGCGCCGGGTCGACGCGCAGGAAGTGGTACGGGAGCAGCTCGTCGAACCGGAAGATAGATCCCTCGGCCTCGATCGCCATGCCGATCTCCAGCGCCTCGCGCGCCTCGAGATACGCGCGGCGGATGCCTTCGAGCCCCGGTTCCGGACCGCCGACGCCGAACGACCATTCCCTGCCGAGGTCGGCGATGAGCTTCTCGGGAAGGACCGCCGGATCGACCGACGCGTCGACGGGCAACAACGCGATCGAGTACTCGCCGCGCTGCAACACGATCGGCTGCGGGGCCCCATCCGGCAAGAGACGTCCGGCTGCGGTCGTGATGATGCCTTCTTTGCGGTTGTCCTCGCCCGGGCCACACCCGACCAGCGCGAGGTAACCGAGAGACAGGTCGTAGCCGAACGAGTGGGCGCGGCGCAGGATGCCCTCTGGGGAAGCCTCCGTTCGGTACAGCAGATCGGCGAGGAACTCGCGTCGAGCCGCCTCCTGCTCACGCACCAGCGACCGTTGCGCGCGCGAATATGCCTCGGCCACGCCGCACGACAGCTCGTCGGTGTAGCGCAGGACCGCCTCGGCCAGCTCGATCGTTGCCTCCAGCGCGTCGCCCGGCTCGGCGCGGCACTCCTCCGCGAGCACGTCCCAGCACACGCGTGAGACGGTCCGATACGCATGAAGCACATCGTCTAGCGGGAGCGACTGCTCGGCGCGTCTGGCTCCCGTTCGCTGGACGGACTCGAGCTCGTCGCGGCGCATCTCCCGGCCCTGGTTCAGGACCTGCGCGAGCGCCGCGACGTTCTCGCGGACCGCCCGCTGCAGGTCCTCCTCGAAAGGCTCACCAAGGCGGCGATACGAGGGGATCGCTTCGAAGATCGCATCGGAGCATCGTTCGACCACATAGTCCAGGCGCCCGAGGAATCGCTCCACGATCGAGCGCACGACGGGCCCCGGCATCAGCCCAGCTCCGTTATGCGCTCGAACGCCCGCCCCAGAGCGGAACGTGCCGCAGACGCAAGCTCGACCGAGCGGTCGTCGGCAGGATCCACGGAATCCTGTGGATCGAGCGCCACGACCAGCGCGGACGACCCCGACTCCTGAACGACCACGTTGCAGGGGAGGTTCACCGCGATGCGGACGTCTCCGTCCCGCTCGTCGTGCAGCCCGGAGCTCCACGCGCCCATGAACAGATACTGGCGCTCGTTCCCCGCCTCCGGACCGAGCAAGCCGCCGACGTGCGACTCCGTCAGGATCGAGAAGCCCTCGCCTCTCAACGCGAGGCGAGCGCGGATCACGGCCTCGTCATAGCCCTCGGCGACCTCGACGCTGTACCCGTAGTCGGCCATCGCCACTACGGTAACGCCGGATGCCTCTGATCGCGATCCCGAACATCTCCACGGCCGCTGGTGAGGAGCTCGATCGTGCCGTGCAAGCGGTGACCGGCACGGGAACCCGCCTGATCGACGTCCATTCCGACCGCGTCCACAACCGGACCGTCCTTACCTGCGCCGCGCCCTCACCCGCGGTCCTGCAGCAGGCGATGGTGCACCTGGCGCGGGCGTGCCGCGTGATCGACCTGACCCGTCACCGCGGCGTCCATCCGCGGCTCGGGGCGCTGGACGTCTGTCCCTTCGTTCCGCACGACAGCGCGATGGAAGAGGCGGTTACGGCGGCTCGCGCAACCGCGGCTCGGATCGGGTCGGAAGCCGGCCTCCCCGTCTACCTCTACGGTGCTGCCGCGCTGCGTCAACAGACGCGGGACCTGCCGGATCTGAGACGCGGCGGCCTCGAACGATTGGCGGTGCGAGCCGCCCGCGACCTGCCCCCCGATGCAGGCCCCGTGACGATCGATCGCCGCATCGGAGTCGCGTGCGTAGGAGCACGACAACCGCTGGTCGCGTTCAACGTGTGGATCGCGGCATCGGCGATCGAGGCGCAGACGATCGCATCCGAGGTACGCGAACCGGGTGCGGTTAGGGCCCTTGGTCTGCAGATCGACGAGGGCCGCGCACAGGTGTCGATGAACCTGGTCGACCCCGCGCGACGCGGCATCGACGACGTGTTCCAGAAGATCGAGTCACGCGCGACGCGGCTGGGGGTCGAGCTGATCGGCACGGAGATCGTCGGCGTGCCACCCGCTCGGTTCATGCCCCGCGCGGACGCGGCAGCGGCCCGGCTCCTCATCGAGCCGGGCCGCTCCCTTGAAACCGCGTTAGCCGGTTAGCTCCGGCTGGTCGACCTGCGACCGGTCGACTTCTTGCGACCACCGGTCGACTTCCGTCCACCGGTCGACTTACGGGCGGTCGACTTCTTGCGACCACCGGTCGACTTGCGGGCCGTCGACTTCTTGCGACCACCGGTCGACTTGCGAGCCGTCGACTTCTTGCGACCCGTGGACTTACGAGCCGTGCTCTTCTTCCGCCCCGTCGACTTGCGAGCGGTGCTCTTGCGACGCGTGCCGGTTGACTTCCGCGCGCCGGTGGACCGACCCGCGGTCGATTTCCGACCAGTCGACTTACGAGCTGCAGTCTTGCGACCTGTGGACTTCTTGCGTCCCGTGGTCTTCTTTGCAGCCATGCTCAGCACCTCCCATCTCTACTTCGACGAGATCTACATCGACCCCGTTTTCCCCTCCCGAGTGATGCATCCGGCATCCACGCGGGCCCGACATAAGCGAATGCGCGTTACACAAACGCGCATTCACTAGTTATTTAGGCACGATTACTACGCGGTGTTCAAGCATTAATGCGATAAATCGGAAAACTTTTACAGACCGGTTTTCCGGCTCTTAAACCTTTCGCACTGCACTGAGACGACGTGCGCGCGCGAGTGCAACCGTTCTACGAGACCGCGCGTAGCCGTCGCAGCGCGCGTTCGCGTCGCAGCCTGCGGCGTTCGCGTTCAGAAGTTCCACCCCAGATACCGAACTGTTCTTTGTTGTTCAACGCGTACTCCAAGCACTCGTTTCTCACCGCGCACTGCGAGCAAACCGCGCGTGCCGCCTTCGAAGAACCACCGCGCTCGGGGAAGAAGATCTCGGGGTCCACTTCGGTACAGCGCGCGTGCGTCTGCCACTCGACGGGCTGAAGAAGCTTGGTCGTGATCCTTTGCATCCCCCGGCCTTTCGTTGCGGCGCCCGTCCACGATCCGCCCTGATCGGACCGGGCACCCCCGAATTACATTCTTGTAATTCTAAGAGTGTGATTCGGGTGTGGCAAGAGGGACTTTTCGCGGACCTAAGCGGGCCTCTCGGCTGTCAGCAAGGATGAGATCGCCGCCGCGAGCTGAGGTCCGCCGACCGGCTTGCGCAGCACGGCCGCGGCTCCCGCCGTCTTCGCGAGCCATCGATCCTGCTCGCGAGCGATCAGGATCACGACGGGGATCGACCGCAGTCGCGGGTCCTGCGACATGTCCCGTGTCAGGGCGAACCCGCCCGCGTTCCCCGTCCGCAGATCTACGACGACCGCGACAGGAGTCGTAGTGGCGAAGACATTTCGAGCTGCCAGCGCGTCGTTAGCGAAAGCGATCTCGTCGTCGCCGGCAACCCCGAAACGCATCTCCTCCTGGAGCTCGGGGTCATCCGAGACGACCAGGATGCAACCCGCCACTAGGCGGAACGCTGCTGTTGCTCGTGCCGCCGGACGTCTTCCGCGAGGTTGCGGAGCAGACCGTCGATGTCGATGTCGAAGCCGGTCTCGAGACCCTGGAGCCGGCCGAGGAGGTGGACGAACGACGCCGCCGCCGATTCGGCCCCCGCGACGGCCTCCGGCAGCACCGTCGTGTAGTGGCGACCGAAGCGCGCGCCGCAGAAGGGGCAGCGTCCCGGCGCGTCGGAGTCGGGTCCGATCTGAGACAACAGGAAGGTGCGATCGCAGGTGTTGCAGGTCGCCTCGATGTTCATCCTCACCTCTCTGTGGCGGTCCGGCCGATGATAAGGGTGCGGCCCAGGATAGAAGGCGCGATCGTGGCCGTTTGCGATCGCCCCACCTACTCTGCGGAGCGCCGTATGCGCGCGGCCCCCAGCGCCACGCCGAACGCGACGAGGAACGACGGGATCGACGCGCTGAGCCACGGGAACGTGACGCCCAGCGGCGTTCCGAGGCTAGAACCGACGAGTTCGAGCCACTCGTCGGGGCCGGTCGGGGTGATCCAGTGGTACACGAGGAACCCGAGTCCCCATCCGATGAACGCGCCGGCGCGGGTAGTCGGCCGCAGGTAATGGTGCGCCAGGAAGACTCCGAAAAGAGGCACGAAGACCGAGCCGAGCAGGAAGAGGAAGCTCTCGTAACGCTCCATCGTGAGCCACCCGGCGAGGCCGGTGGAAACGGCTGCGATGGCGACGATGAAGGTGCGCTCCGGCACCCGCGGCCAGATGTTGCCCAAGCTCATGGCCCCGGAATAGATGTCGGCGAACGCCTCGTCGGCCTCGCCCGCGACGAGGCCGGCGAGGAACAGGATCCCTGCGAGCGACCCGCCCGCGAGCGCGAGGATGCCGCCCGCGATACCGGCGGGACTCGCCTCCGCTCCCGTGCTCAGCACCAGCAATGCCCCGAGCGAATACAGCCACACGTTGGCGACGAGGTAGCCGAAGAAGGTGCCCCTGAACGCGCTGCGCGGCTCTCGTGCGAAACGGTTGTAATCGGCGACGAGCGGGAGCCACGAGATAGGCATGACGATCACGAGGTCGAGTGCCAGCCCATAGGTCGGGAAACCCCCCTCCCCCGGCGCGGTAAGCGTTTCGATCACGCCGTCCTGTGTCACGACGAGGAACGTGACGGCGATCGCGATCGCGCCGATGACCCACGCGCCGAACCTCTCCATCCACACGCGCGTCACTCCGACCGGGCCCCACAGCGCGAGGGCCGTGCACCCCGCGGCCGCGACACCAAGCCATAGCCACCGAGCCGAGAAACCGAACACCTGCTCGCTCACGAGGTCCGCGACGAACGACATCGCCCACAGTTCGACCGCGGTCCATCCCACGAGCTGTGCGAGGTTCAGCGCGCTCGGCACCCACGAGCCGCGGACGCCGAGGATCGGCCGGAACAGCACCATGGTGGGCAGGCCGTCACGCGCGCCCACCGCGCCGGCAAGACCCAGCAGCGTGACGCCGATCAACGACCCGACGACGATGACGCCGAACGCGGGGAAGAAGCCGAGGCCGGGCACGAGCAGGGCGCCGGTGACGAGGACCAGCAAGCCGATCCCCAGATCGCCCCACAGGACCGCGAGGTCGACCGCCCGCAGGCGCCGTTCCGATGGCGCGACCGGCTCGACGACCGGAGCGTGTTCGGTAGCGATAGCCACTGTCTCTCCCTCCGCCGGAATTACCCGGATCAGGTTCTGTGGGTCGGAGCGGCGTCAGCTCCCTCTCAGCCCGGTGCCCCGAGCTCCCCCGTACTGCAGACCCTATTCGCTCAACGGCTGAGCTAGAGCTCGGCCCTCACTACGTCGACGGCTTTCTTGATGTTCGTCAGTTGCTCCTTGGCCTCGTCGACCGTCCGCGTCTTGAGGCCGCAGTCGGGGTCGACGAACATCCGGTCGGGCGGTATGTGCTTGAGCGAGCGACGGATGCCGTCGGCGATCTCGTCGACCGACTCGATCTCGTGGCTGTGGACGTCCGTGACACCCAAGCCGATCGCCTTAGTGAAGGGGGCGTCGGAGAACTCGTCGAGCAACGAATACTCCGAGTTCGCGAACTCCAGATCGATCTGATCGACCGGGATGTCGAGCATCTTCGGATATGCCTTGTGGAAGTCGCCATAGCAGATATGGGTGATCGTGTGCGCGCTCAGCGGCTCGGTCACGATCTGCATGGCCTCGATCACGAGGTCGAGCTCGTCCATCCGCGTCGAAGCCGCTGGCTCGTCGATCTGGATGTAGCGTGCACCGGCTTTCTCGAGATCGAGCGCCTCGTCACGGATCACCTTCGCCAGGTCGAGCGTGAAGTCGCGTCTGGTCGCGTAGTGCTCGTTGAACGACCAGTCCATGATCGTGTAGGGGCCGGTCAACATGCCCTTGACCGGCTTGTCCGTCAGCGACTGCGCGTACTGCCACCACTCCACCGTGATCGGCTTGTCGCGCCCGATCGGGCCGGTCGCGATCGGCTTGCGGTAGTAGCGGTTTCCGTAGGAACGGACGAGCCCGCCCATGTCGAGACCGGGAAGCTCCTCGGCGAAGTAGGCAACCATGTCACCGCGATACTGCTCGCCGTCGACGAGTAGGTCGGTGCCGATGGAGTCTTGGAACTCGATCCACTCCCTCGTCGCCTTGCGTTCGAGAGCGAACAGCTCCTCCCGCGAGATCTCGTTGCGCGCGAACTGGCTGCGGGCCCTTGTGATGTAGTCCGGCTTGGGGAAGCTCCCCACAGACGTCGTCCACAGGCCGGGGCCGTCGAGGTCGACAACATCTTCAAAACGCTTCTCAGCACTCATACAGTCCTCCTTGCGCGATGTTTTGAAGGTGTTGCTTGTCCCATCTATGCACCTACTTTCTGCGCCGCGGCCGCTAGTCGTTCGACCTTGGCTCGCGCCTTGTCGCGAGGGAGGAACTCCAAACCCGCTGACGGGCTGACCCGCAGCCGGTCGTCGCCGACCGTGCTACACAGCTCCTCGATCTGGCGCGACAGCGCCTCTACGTCTTCGAGCTTCGTGTTGCGCGCGTCGACGATGCCGGCCTGGAGCTTCTTCTCGGCCGGCAATTCCCTGATCAACTGGATGTTCTCCGGTCCTGAGATCAGGTCGAACCCGAAACCGTCGACGCGGATGTCGAACAGCTCGGGACCCAGTCGCTTCGCGTCTCCGAAATAGGTGGCGAGGATGGACTCGGCAGACTTCAGCTCACTAGTGATCAGGTAGATCGCATCCTGTGCGAGCTGCAGATCCTCCGGCGCGTCGAGCAGCGCAGGCTCGTCGATCTGAATGACCGTAGCGCCGGCGGCTTCGAGCTCGAAGGCTTCCTGAGCGAGGACGCGCGCGATCGCGAGGACGAAGCTCTGGTGGTCGGCGTAGTGCTCGTCGATCGAGAGGCGCGCGAAAGTCACGGGGCCGGGGATCACTGCCTTCACCGGGTTAGTCGCGACCGACTGCGCGAACGTGAACGCCTCGACCGTCGCCGGGCCCCCCCACTCGAGCGGCGCGGTGCAGATCGGCTTGCGGTAGTAGACGTTGTTGTCGAACCAGCGCAGGAGTCCGCCGATCTCGAAGCCTCTGAACCGGCGCGCGAACGGGGTGAGGATGTCGTCCCACCGGGCGTGGCCGTCCGTCACGAGATCGATACCCGCCGCCTCCTGCTCGCGGATCACCTCGGTCACGAGGTCGTCCTGCGCCTTCGCCAGGTCCTCCGGGGTCGCGTGTCCCTTCTCGATCGCGTGGAGCGTCTTGCGGACGGTGAAGGGGCGGCCTTCCTCCGGCGGCTTCGGATACGACCCGACGACCGTGGTCTCGATGGTCAACGAACTACCTCCTATATAGAGAAAGCCCCTTCCCGGGGGAAGAGGCCACTGGGGCTGCTCTATCGGCTCATCCACCCGGGATTCGCACCTGCCGCCGAGCCGGTGGTTGCGGCGGGATCGAAGGGCCGGTCCCTCCCCCGCTCTAGATGAGCTGCCCCAACTATATAGACAATGCAGCGCGGGCGACTGCGGCGAGAGTCCGGCTAGATCAGAACTGGGCGCTGTCGCCGCAGGCACAGGGAGCGCGCCGCGCGGGCGCCTGCGGCGCGCTGCTGGCTAGATCAGAACTGGGCGCTGTCGCCGCAGGCGCAGGAGCCTTTGGCGTTGGGGTTGTCGATCGTGAACCCCGACTGCTGCAGCGAGTCGATGTAGTCGATCGTGGCCCCCCGCATATACGGGGTGCTCATCTTGTCGACCCGGATCTCGACGCCGCTGACGGTCTCGACCGTGTCGTCGTCCATCTTTCGGTCGTCGAAGTAGAGCGCATAGCGCAGGCCTGCGCAGCCGCCGGGCTGCACCGCAACCCGAAGGGCGTACTCCTTGCCCTCGTGCTCGGCAGGGTTCGCGGAGGTCTCACGCTCGAGGAGCTCGGCGACCTTCTTGGCCGCGGCCTCGGTGATCCCGATGCTCGTGGTGGTCGGATCTGTCATTGCCACGTGAAAGCCTCCTTGAGGAAAAAGCCTGGTCAGGCGCCGTCAGTATACGGAAACGCTAGTGAACACCGAGCCATTCCAGGCCCAGAAGCGCCCCGGCGGCGGCCACGATCCCGGCGGCGGCGGGCCGCGCCCGCGTGATGCCCGGCGGCATCTCGTCGTACAGGAGCGAAGCGAGCACGACGATCACCACGCCGGCTGCGGCGAACAACGTGGAGCCGAGAACCGCGATATGCCAGAGGTCGTGACCGCTCAATGGGTCGTGACGGAGGCGAAATGGAACTCGCCGACCCGCAGCGCGGGTGCGACCGTCGAGCCGAACGACGTGTAGTCCGGAGCGATCGCCACCAGGTCTCGCCCCACCCCCAGCACTGTGCGGAGCGCGCCCAGAGCCGTCTGCGCGAAGCGGAAGTTGTGCACCGCGCCGGCGAGCTCGCCGTTGCGGATCCTGAAGGTCCCGTCCCGGGTCATCCCGGTCAACTCGGTCGCCGGACGGTCGAGGACGTTGACGTAGTGGAAGCGCGTGACGAGAAAGCCGTCGTCGACGTCCGCAACTAGCTCCTCTAGGGTCTTGTCGCCCGGCTCGAGCACGAGATTGAAGGCGTAGGGCCCAAACTCGCCGGACCCCGAGTTGTGACCGGTCGTCTCGGTCCCGAGCTTCCGCGCCGTCTTGCGGTCGGTCACGGGTTCGGTCGCGACCCCCGCGTCGATTACCGGCACGCGTCTCTTCGGAGCGCCTTCGAAATCGAACCCGATGCCGACGGAGTCGGGATGGAAGACGTCGTCGGCAACGCTGACCGCAGGGGCCGCGACGGGTTCGCCCCTGAGGCTCGACAAGAAGCTCTCTCCCTCGATCACCGATTTCGCACCGAAGCCCATGTAGCCGAGGTAGTCGATCAACCCCGCGCTCGCGGACGGCTCCAGGACCACCTCGTAGGTGCCGGGCGCGGCATCGCCGGCTCCGCGCCCTGCGTCGGCTTTGCCGCGCGCAGAGCGCGCGATCGCGACGACATCCACGGCTTCTGCCTCGTGCGACGACGCTTCGCCCCACCCCGTCGATTCGCCGACATCGATCAGACAGGTCGTGTTCGCTCGCGTGTAGGCGTCGAAGCAATCGATCCCTCGCGAGTTGAAGACCGCATAGGCGTGCGCGCCGGTCTGGTAGATGCCCGCGGCGTTGCCGTCGCCCGCGACCGCGAGGATCTCGCCGACTGCCGCGGCGCGGTCGGCGGGCGTCGCGGCGGCGGTCGCGTCGTCCCAGCGCATCACCGGCTCCGGACGTCCGACCTCGTCGGGCGACGCGAGTCCGGGGAATTCCTCATCGGCCACGGACGCCCTCGCGGCCTCGAGAGCGCGACCCGCCGCAGCTCGCAGATGGTCCTCATCGAGCTGCGTGGTCGAAGACGACGCCGCTCGTTGCCCCACGATGACCGTGACGTTGGCGCGGGTCTCGTTGCGCACCGTGTTCTGGATGATCTCGGAGTTCGCGTACCGCGTCAGTGAGTCCTCGGAGGCCGTCACGACGACCTCGACCCCGTCGGCGCCGGGGAGATCCAGCACCCGCTCGACCGCCCGCCGCGCCGCGTCGTGCTCGATCGGCGGCCCGGGACGCGTTGCCGTGCTCACTGC
This sequence comes from Actinomycetota bacterium, assembly GCA_035550975.1. Taxonomy (GTDB): domain Bacteria; phylum Actinomycetota; class CADDZG01; order CADDZG01; family WHSQ01; genus DASZOC01. The sequence goes on from DASZOC010000078.1 coordinate 58,504, forward strand.
GCGGTTCCGGTCGAGACGTGACGGAAGCGCGTCGGGGACGTCCCGTGGCCGACCCTCATCGTCTGACCCGGCTGCCCCTTCCCGCAGTTCGGCGTCCCCCACACCCGCCACTCCTCCGGTCCTGCGACGGCATCGAGGTTGCCCCAGAAGATGGGGGTGATGCCGGTGTAGCGTGGATCCTTCAGCATCTTGCCGAGCTTGCCGTTCTTGATCTCCCACGCGATCTCGCAGCCGAACTGGAAGTTCTTGCGCTTGTCGTCGATCGACCACGACTTGTTCGTCGACATGAATATGCCGTCATCGACGTCCGCTATGAGGTCGTCGAGTGTTCCGGTCCCCGGCAGGATGTTGATGTTCGTCATCCGGATCAGGGGGAAGTTCTCCCACCCCTCCGCACGCATCGTCCCGTTCGACCGGTCGTGACCCATGGTTGCCGCGGTCTCGCGCGACGACTGGAACCCGACGAGTATGCCCTCGGAGATCAGGTCGACGCACTGCGCCTCGACCCCCTCGTCGTCGTACGCGAACGTCCCCAGCCCGCCGTCGATCGTCGCGTCGGACGTCACGTTCATGTGCTCCGATCCGTAGCGGAGGCCGCCGAGATCCGCGATCCCCACGAAGGACGTGCCGGCGAACGCAGCCTCCATCCCGAGAACGCGGTCGAGCTCCGTCGGATGACCTACCGACTCGTGAAGCTGCAGCATCGTCTGGTGCCCGTCGAGCACGACCGTCGTCGTGGTCGCGGGGCAAACGTCGGCGGACAGCAGTGCCACCGCCTCCTCGGCCGTCTCCTCGGCATGCGCGGCAAGATCCATCGCCTCGACCAGTTCGTAGCCCGCGGCGGAGAAATGACCCCTAAAAGACCCCGGGTAGGACCGCACCTGGACCTCTCCGTCGAACACGCACGTGGCTTCGATGCCGGCGCCCGTGTGGAAGATCGTCTGCTCGACGTCGGTTCCCTCCGACGACAACAACCAGCTCGTCTGGCGCAGGAGGTCCATCGTCCCCCGTCCGACCCTGACCCCCGTCACCTTCTCCATCGTCTCCGCAGCACCGGTTAGCAGGGTGACCTTGTCTTCGAGCGGGACCTCGAACGGATCCGTGAGGATGGCCGTGGACCAGGTCCCCATATGCGGCGGTTCCGGCACGAGGTCGACCGGCTTCGTGACCGCGGTAGAGCTGGCGCGCGCGACGTCGGTCGCGAGCGTCGCCACACGGGTTGCCTCCTCCTGCGTCAGCATCGACGACGACGCGTAACCCCACGCCCCGTTCACGAGAACCCGGACACCGAACCCTTCGGAGGCGGTCCTGTCCAGCGCCTCGACCGTGGGTCCGCGCACACTCAGCGCCTCGCTCGTCGACGCCACGCCGCGGGCGTCCGCATACGTCGCTCCGGAGGAGGTGGCGGCGTCGAGGGCCGCTCGCAGCAGGTCTCTCACGTCGGGAACCTACCGAAGCTCCGCCAGCCGCTCGTACAGTTTTCTCGCCGCCCGGTCCCCCAGCGCGACGCCGGCGAGACGGAAGCTCTCGTCGACGCCGTGGATACCGTCGGACGGCAACGCGAAGCCGCTCAGCACCGTCGCGATCTTTCTGTCGTGGAACGCCTTGAGCACGGGGATCGACCCGCCGACGCGCTGGAGGGCCGGAGCCACACCGCAGGCCTCCTCGAAGGCTTCGATCGCGAGCAGCAGCGCGGGGTGCTTCGGGTCGAACGCGGCGCCGTCCGACCCATCCCAGTTGATGGTGACGTCCGCGCCTTCCGGGATGGCGCTGCGCAGGAGCCGCTCGGCTTCGGCTCCGATCGCCTGCGCATCTTGACCCGGAGCGAGCCGGATCGAGAACTTGCCTCGTGCATGCGCCGGGATGATGGTGCGTTTCTGCATGGCATCGCCTCCCGCGATCCCATGCACGTCCATCGACGCATCGGCCCAGTTGCGTTCGTAGAAGTGCAGAGCCGCATCGGCACTCAAAGGGCGTCCGCCGGCCTCCGCGATCACTTCCGTTCCAGGTGGGAATCCAGCCCACGATTCCAGCTCCTCCTGGGTGGGTGGAACGATACCGTCACGTAGTTCCGGGCGCAGCCGGCCGTCCCGGTCCGGCATCACCTGCGCGAACAACTGCTGCAGCACGTGCAGTGCGTTCAGTGCAGCGCCCCCGTACATCCCCGAATGCAGATCGTGTGTCGAGGTGCGCACCTCGACGTCGAATGCGATCAGGCCGCGGACCGCGAGAGTGATCGCCGGAGTATCGGCATCGAGCATGTCGGAGTCGAACACGATGGCGCAATCCGCACCGCGATCGTCGGCTGCCACCCACTGGAGCGCGCTCGTGCCGCCGACCTCCTCTTCGCCTTCGATCAAGCAGCGCACGTGAACCGGCAGCTCGCCTCGGGACGCGAGGTCACATGCCGCGTAGAGGACCGGATAGAAGTTCCCTTTGTCGTCGCACGCGCCGCGGCCGTAGATGCGACCGTCTCGGATCTCCGGCTCGAAAGGCGGGGAGGTCCACGCGTCCACCGGGTCCGGAGACTGCACGTCGTAGTGCCCGTAGATCAGAACGGTCGGCGCGCCGGCGTCGCTGCACCGGAGCTCGCCGACGACGAGTGGGTTGCCGAGGTCGGTGATTATCTCGGCTTCCCCCCCGCTGCGCGCGATCTTGTCGCGCACCCATTCGGCTGCCGTCATCAGGTCCGCCGGGTCGCCGCCGCCCGACGAGATGGATGGGATCCGGATGTAATCGAAGAGTTCCTCCAAGAGCTTGGGATCCGGTTCGTTCATGCGAGATTCGACGACCGCGGGTAAGCGACCTCCGGATCGGTCAGCACGTTCACGACCGTGGGCTCGCCCGAATCGAACGCTCGTTCCAGCGCCGGGCGGATCTGCTCGGGATCGTCCACGAGCTCGCCGCGGCCCCCGAACGATTCCATCATCCGGTCGTAGCGGATCCCGGGCCTCAGGTCGGCGACGACGTCGTACCCGTAGAGCGCGCGCATCGGGTGCTTCTCGAGCCCCCAGATACCGTTGTTACCGACGACGCATACGACGGGGAGCTTCAGGCGAACGAGCGTCTCGAGCTCCATCCCGGAGAAACCGAGCGCCCCGTCACCGAACATCACGACGATCTGACGCTCCGGATGCAGGGCACGCGCAGCCATCGCGTAGCCCGGCCCGACGCCGAGACAACCGAACGGTCCGGGGTCGAGCCAGCACCCGGGCTCGTACGACGGGACCTCACGGCCCGCGTACGACACGAAGTCGCCACCGTCGCCGATGACGATCGCATTGCGCTCGAGCAACGGCACCAGCTCGCCATAGATGCGCATCGGATGGATCGGGCTGGCGGACGAATGCAGCTCCGCCTGCGCCGCGTCTCGTCTTGAATCCTCCTGCTCTCGCAGTGCAGTGATCCACGCCTTCGTGTCCGCCGGCTTCTCGACCGCGTCCGTCAGCGCCTGGAACGTGCGATCAAGCGGTCCTTCGATCGCGGCGGCGACGTCTACGTGTTTCGCCGTCGGCTGCGAATCGAGGTGCACTACGTTCGCGGCGCCGCCGAAGTCACCAAATCCGAGGCGGAAGTCCAGCGGCGTCCCTGCGACGATCACGAGATCGGCTTCCTTCAAGCCCTTCGACCGCGCGCGCGAGAATGCCAGCCGATGATCCGCCGGGATACACCCGCGTCCCTGCCCGTTCATGAACACGGGTAGCTCCGTCGCCTCTATCAGTGCGACGAGCGCGGGCTCGGCGCGATCGAGATAGACGTTCGATCCCGCGACGACGACCGGCCGGCTCGCTTGCTCGATCAGTTCGGCAACCTGCCCGATCGTGGCGCCGTCCGGGTCGCTCGCAGCCGGTGGCTCGGGAGCGGTGTCGGGCAGGTCGGTCATGTTGAACAAGACGTCGAGCGGGAAGTCGACGAAGCGCGGGCCCCGCGGAACCGTCCTCGCACGACTGCCCGCCGCGAAGACCTCCGCGGCGATCGCCGACGTCTCGGTGACGGTTCTGGCCGGCGCCAGCGGGTCGACGAAAGGCACGTGGTCGATCTCCTGCAACGACCCCTGCCCCCACCTAAACGACGGTGCGCGGCCCGCGAGAGCAAGCACGGGCGCACAGTTGAACCGGGCTTGTGCGAGAGCACTGATCGCGTTCGTCACCCCCGGCCCCGCCGTCACGGCGACGACACCGAGGTCGCGAGACAGCCGCGCGTAACCTTCGGCTCCGAAGCTCGCCGTCTGCTCGTGGCGTGTGTCGATCATGCGGATGCCGTCTTGGTGGCAACCGTCGAGGATCGGGAAGATGTGGCCCCCGGTCAGGGTGAACAGGTGCTCGACGCCGAGCGCGCGCAGCGATCGAGTTACGGCGAGCCCGCCATGGCCTTGCTCCGGCATGGCGGCGACAATACTCGTCTAGTTGTCTGCGACGACCGAGACCTCTTCGGTTGCGGTTGTCGCGACCGACGCGACGTCTTCGATCGGCGGCGCGGCCGTGTCGCCCCTGCCCTGATCGGGTGGCTCGACCTCGGGAGCGACGACGTTCGGAGGATCGGGTTGAGGCACTGCACCCTGCGGTGGCGGCGGAAGCGACGGCAACGATGGAGCTTCGTCGGACGCGCCCGACGGGAGCGGGACACCGCCGAGCGTGCGGGTACCGGGCGACGCCTTGGTGGCGGGCTTCGCCGCATCCCGTTGCTTGGCAGCGCGCGCTCCTGACCTCGCCGCGGCGCGTGCCGCCACGGGAACGTCCGTGTCGAACGAGACCGACGACGTCGCGTCCACGAGCTGCGCGCTCGTGTGCATCGAGCCATCCCGGTAGACATCCGCTCCAGCCGCGTGGGTTGGTCGAGACACACCTGCGTGCGCTTCACGCGGCGTCAACGGAACCGAAACGGCCACCCCGACGCCGAGCATCGTGCACAACAAGCACGAAGTACCTGCGGCAAGAGGATCGCGCACGGCCACGACCGCCTGCACGACCTCCGTCAGCCTCTTCACCGGCATGAGGATGACGGCCGACACGCGCTCGAGGATCGCGGTCAACTTGCGGCGTGCGCGCATGCGGCGCATCTTTTCTCCCGCGTCGACGCCGCCGGAGCCTGGATGCCCGATCTCGGCCAGCAGCACGGCGCGATGTGCCGGGCTCATCTCGGCCAATGCCGCACGGACACGCGTCAGCTCGACGCGCGCGAGACCGGCCCGCTCCACGTCGTAGGCGTGCGCCAGCTCGGGGAGGTCGGCGACCACGTCTGCGTGCACCGACCGCCTGTACTCGTCGCGCAACAGGTTGAGCGCGATCGTCACCGTCAACGCCCACGCCGGGCGTGTCCTGTCGACCGCGTCCCACATCTTGTAGAGACGAAGCGCCGTCTCCTGGATCAGATCGTCTTGCTGGCTCGGCAGGACCTTCTTACGGCTCAGGAAATGGCGCAGGCGGCGTGCCAGCAACGGCCACTCTGCCTCGAAATCCCGCTTCTTCTCCGGTGACATGGCTCTCCTCCCAGGAGGTTGCCCGGCTGGTGGCGGATCCTTCCACAAGCAAGGCAACCGGTGCCAGATGCGACATGAGGCTACGGCTTCTCTTCAGGTGCGTTCTTCACGGAGCTGTCATAGGTAACGCGCTCCGACACGTCGTGTGTCTCCAGTGACACGATCTGCCAGAAAACTGACGCAGTCATGTCAAAAGCCGCCACTCCGTAGAAGAACCCGGTCACGGAGTTGCGAGCGATCAGGATGTCCGACTTGTCGAACCCGCGTAACGAGATCCCCGCGAAACGACCGAGGTTCGACATGGCTCGCGTGACGGCGTCATCACTTTCTTCATAGGCGACCTCGTTGTCGACCAGCTCCAGGTCGACGTCTACCGAGGAGTACACGCTGATCCCGTGTTGCGTGTCGAACGGCTCACTGTTCATGTCCCGTCTGACGACGATGTCGTTGCGCGAGACCTCGACCGATCCGCGGTTCGTGTTCGTGTGCCGGTCGTCTCGCGCGTTGAAGTATTCGATCTTGAGCCCGGCTCCGATCAGCTTGTTGTCCGTCAGATGGACCCTCGTCCAGTGTTGGTGTGGCTTGTTGAGCTCTTGGTTCGTCTCCGACGTCGCGGTCCTGTCGTTCCCACGGTGGTTCGAGTCCGTGTAGACGAGCGCGTAGCGAGCCTCCGCATGGATCGTGTTGTCGTGGACGAAGACCTCGTGGAACCGCTTCGTGTGATCGGTCCCCATATCGCTCGCGTGACCCTCGTGCTGGCCGTGCTGGTGCGCGGTCGCAGGGGGGCCGTGGTAGTGGCTCTCGTCGTCGTAGCTCGAACCGTGGTGGTGCCCGTGCAGACGGACCTCCAGATACCCGTACAACGTGTTGTGGTGGAAATGGGAGCCGTGGAAGCCGTCGAAGTTGACTGCCCGGTTCGTGAAGAATGGCAAGCTCGAGCTCGACTGGCCGACGCGGTTGTAGGCGAACTCGCCGTCGAAATGCCGTAGCTGGCCGACGACTCGGAAGGTGTTGTTCGTGATCACGCCGCTCGTCGGGGCGCCCGTCCGCCGCACGTTCTGATTCACGCGCAGGTCGCCGATCGTGTTGTTGACAACCGTGACGCGGTCACCGTTCCAGTTGAGAACCAGCCGGTCGATCGTGTTGTCGACGATCGTGACGTGTTTGTCGGTATCGGCGATGTTGACCTCGTAGACGTCCCAACCCGAGATGACATAGGGGTCGGCGCGTGTCCCGGACCCCGACCTGACGCCGTTGGCGGGGGTGAACTGCGCGTCGCCTTTGATCCGGATGGACTGGCTGCGCCGCTCCCGCTGGTCGGCCGCCGAGGCCGGCGCGATCGTCAGCACCGAAACCGCTGCCACGAGTGCGGCCGTCGTCAACAGCGCGACCCCCCTGGATCTCCCCCTCATCTCGCCTCCTTGACTAGCGTCGCCCGGACCGGAGCGCTTCTACCGGTACGACCAAAGGGTACGAAACGGGCATAAAGAGGTAACGGGTCTGGGTAGGGCGAGACCATGAAGCTCTACGCCGAGGTCGGCTCCTTCCGGACCCGCCAGATCCTGACCGACCTTGCCGTGCTCGTCTGGGTCGTGGTCTGGATCCGGATCGGGTTCCGCGTCCACGACCTGGTCGCGAAGCTGGCCGGTCCCGGCCGCGAGATGGAACAGGCCGGCAACAGCTTCGCCAGCAACCTCGACACCGTGTCGGGCTACGTCCCGGAGCTCCCCTTCATCGGCGGCGCGCTGCGCGCTCCGTTCGCGGCCGCCGCCGACGGTGGCCGGGCGCTGGAGTCCGCCGGTCAATCTCATCAAGACGTCGTCGCGACCCTTGCCATCTGGCTGGGGGTACTGCTGGCCGCGATCCCGATCCTCTACATCGCGATCAAGTTCGTCCCGGGCCGGGTCGCGTGGATCCGCGAAGCCGGTGCCGCTACGCGCCTGCGGATCGACCAGGAGGACCTGCAGCTGTTCGCTCTGCGAGCTATCGCGAGACGGCCCCTCCACGAGCTGCAGCGCGCATGTGCCGATCCGGCGAAGGCTCTCGCGACCGGGGACTACGCTCCGCTGGCCGACCTCGAGCTGCGAACACTCGGGCTCAGGGCCGAGATCGACGAGCGACCGGGTCGCTAGTCCGGCTATTCCCCGTCGGTGACGCGGCGGATCTGTCCGGTATCTCCTACCGACGCGGTCTCGCTGGAGGAGCGTCGTATCACGTCATCCGACTCGTGGTCGTGCGCGGCGGGGTCGTACGTGCGCGCTTCGGACTCCTGCAACATGCGCCGCGCCGCGACCCGGGCCGCCTCGATGTCGGTGACGCCGCGTTCGGGCTCGCGGAGGATCTTCTGGGCGAGCGCCTCGACCCGCTCGGCCGACACCTCGATCTCACGCGGGTCGGCACCATGATCCGCCACTAGTTCACGGTCCAGGTGTCGCCGGTCGACAAGAGCTTCGAGAGGTCACCGGGACCCTGTGACTCGGCCGCTCGGCGTAGCTGCTGCTCGATACCTTCGCCGTAGACGGGTCGCTCGACGTCGCGGAAGATGCCGATGGGAGTCGGGCCGGTCGGCCCGTCTGCCACGCGTGACAGCGCGAACGCCAGCGAAGGATCATCACGGTGCTCGTCGTGCACGAGCAGCTTGTCCTCGCCGACGTCTGCAACGTCGACGATCTCGCAGCGACCGTCTTGCGTCATGCGCACGCCCTTCTCGTTGTTCGCGCCGAACCTGATCGGTTTACCGTGCTCGAGGTAGATGCGGTTCGCACTGCGGCCCTCTTTGCCGGTAAGAGCGATGAACGCGCCGTCGTTGAAGATGTTGCAGTTCTGGTAGATCTCGACGAACGCGCTCCCCTTGTGTGCCGCGGCGCGCCGCAGTATCTCCGGCAGGTGCTTGCGCTCGACGTCGAGCGTCCGAGCAGCGAAAGACGCTTCGGCCCCCAGTGCGACCGAGATCGGGTTGAAAGGGTGCTCCAGCGAGCCCAACGGCGTCGACTTCGTGACCTTCCCGGCCTCGGACGTCGGGGAATACTGACCCTTCGTCAAGCCGTAGATCTGGTTGTTGAACAGCAAGATCTTCAGGTTGACGTTGCGCCGCAGCGCATGGATCAGGTGGTTGCCGCCGATCGACAGGCCGTCACCGTCGCCGGTGACGACCCAGACGGACAGGTCGGGACGAGCCGTCGCGACACCGGTTGCGATCGCCGGCGCACGGCCGTGGATCCCGTGGATCCCGTAGGTGTTCATGTAGTACGGGAAGCGCGACGAGCACCCGATCCCCGAGACCCACACCATCTTCTCGCGCGGGATGCCGAGCTCGGGCATGACGCCCTGTACCGCGGCCATGATCGCGTAGTCGCCACAGCCGGGGCACCAACGGACCTCTTGGTCCGAGACGAAATCCTCCCGTGTCAGAGTGGCGGTCGCACCCGCCTCGGTGACGCCGCGATCCTTCGTAACGTCGTCGGCAACAGGCTGTCGGTTCGGCTCCATCAGTCCAGTATCTCCAGTAGTCGCGTCTCGAGGTCGCCTGCTCGGAACGGCAGGCCTTTCACCTGGTTGATATTGATCGTGTCGACGAGGTATTCGCTGCGCAGCAGCTTCGAGAGCTGCCCCATGTTCATCTCGGGCACGACGATCTTGTCGAAGCGACGAAGGACGGCGCCGAGATTCTTGGGGAACGGATTCAGGTGCTTCAGATGAGCGCGCGCCACCTTCTTGTCCTTCGCACGCAATCTCCGTACGGCAGCACCGATCGCACCGTAGGTAGAGCCCCACCCGACGATCAGTACCGTCGCGCCCTCGTCCGCGTCGAACTCCAACGGCTCGATGTCTTCCTCGATCGCCTTGATCTTCGCCTGGCGCAGATCGGTCATCAGCTGGTGGTTGTCGGGGTCGTAGGAGATGTTCCCGGTCCCGTCCGCCTTCTCGAGGCCGCCGACGCGGTGTTGCAGCCCGGGCGTCCCGGGGATCGCCCACGGCCGTGCGAGCGTGGTGTCGTCGCGCAGGTAGGGCCAGAACTCGTCGCCGACGTTCGGTTGCGACTGGAACTTCACGGTCAGATCCGGCAGCTTTTCTATCGCCGGTATCCGCCACGGCTCGGCGCCGTTCGCGAGGTATCCGTCGGACAGCAGGATGACCGGCGTCATGAACTTCAGGGCGATCCGCGTCGCCTCGATCGCAGCCCAGAAGCAAGAAGACGGCGAGTACGAGGCGACGATCGGCAGCGGCGCTTCGCCGTGACGCCCGTACATCGCGTGGAGGAGGTCCGACTGCTCGGTCTTCGTCGGCAACCCCGTCGACGGGCCGCCGCGCTGGATGTTCACGATGACCATCGGTAGCTCGAGAGACAGCGCGAGGCCGATCGTCTCCGATTTCAGGTCGAGCCCGGGCCCCGACGTGGTCGTCACGCCGATGTGCCCCGAGAACGCGGCGCCGAGGGCCATCCCCGCGGCGGCGATCTCGTCTTCTGCCTGGACCGTTCGCACCCCGAAGTTCTTGTGACGAGACAGCTCGTGAAGGATGTCGGAGGCGGGAGTGATCGGGTAGCTCCCGAGGAACAACGGCAGCTTCGACTGGACGCTGGCTGCGATCAGACCGAACGCGAGCGCCTGGTTGCCGGTGATCCTCCGATAGTTCCCCGGCGCAAGGACCGCCGGCTTGACCGAGTAGGCAGAGAGCTCGGCCGTCTCGCCGAACGCGTGACCCGCTTTCAGCGCCGCGATGTTCGCCTCCGCGATGTTCGGCTTCTTCGAGAACTTCTTCTCCAGCCACGCGATGGTCGGTTCCAGCGGTCGCCCGTACATCCACGAGATGACGCCCAACGCGAGCATGTTCTTGGAGCGCTCGGCCTCTTTCTTGTTGACACCGAGGTCCTTGACGGCTTCGACCGTCAGCTTGGTCATCGGGATCTCGAAGAACTGATAACCCGCAAGGGTGCCGTCCGTCAGCGGGTTCGACGAGTAACCGACCTTCTCGAGGTTACGCTCGTCGAACGCGTCGGAGTTGACGATCAACAGGCCTCCGGGCATCAGGTCCTTCAGGTGGGCACGGAGGGCGGCCGGGTTCATCGCCACGAGGACGTTCGGCTGGTCGCCGGGCGTGAGGATGTCGAAGTCGGCGAAGTGCACCTGGAACGCGGATACGCCGGCGAGCGTTCCGGCAGGCGCACGGATCTCGGCGGGATAGTCGGGGAAGGTGGCGAGGTCGTTGCCGAAGATCGCCGAGGCGCTCGTGAAGCGGTCGCCGGTGAGTTGCATGCCGTCACCGGAGTCACCGGCGAAGCGGATGACTACCCTGTCCAGCTCGGTACGGCCGGTCGCCGACGCGGGCGCCTCGGCCTGTGCTGCCATCTGTAAGCCCTCACCCTGCTGCTCGAGAAGTGCTCGGGAGAATCTCGGACGGTCAGCATAACAGCGCAGCGCATTCGTCCGGCGCGAAACAGCAGGTCATGCGGTCGTTCAGCTTGCGGTCGGGAACACCTTGCCCTGCAGGACGCGCGCCGCGACGATCTCTGTGGTTGCGCCTTTGCGGTCGACCACGCCGATCGTCGTCGCGGCACCCTCGCCCGTCACGGACCCGACTACGCCTATCGCTTCCGAGAACGGATGCTCGGGATCGCCGGTCAGCGCGTAGCGGATCGAGATCTTGCGGCCCAGCAGCGCGCGCCAGCGCTCGGGTGAATCGGGGGGAAGGCGCTCGAAGTCGGCCACCTCGTCAACTGGGCCGCGTCGACCTCGGAAAGCGCGACTGTGTGCAGAAAGAAGCGTTACTCGCCGCGCTCTTCGGCCGGGGCGTAGGGGCTCTCCATGGCGCCACCGGATGCGTCCGGATGGTCCACGAACCACTGCGCGTTGGCAGCCGTGTACGAGGCCCACTCGGCGGGCACGTTGTCGCCCGGGAAGATCGCGTCGACCGGACAGGCAGGAAGACAAGCGTCGCAGTCGACGCACTCCTCGGGGTGGATGAAGAGCTGCTCCTCGCCCTCGTAGATGCAGTCGACGGGGCACTCGTCGACGCACGCGCGGTCTTTGACGCCGATGCAGGGCTCCGCGATGACGTACGTCATGTCTCTAAGCCTTCCTCCTAGCGTGTAGCTCGTCGGGGGCATGATACCCAGGGCTACACGACACAAAAAGGCCTTGTGCCCAGGTGAAATCAGGTGTCGTCCGGGACGATCTCGTTGACGAAGACGATGCTGCGATCGTCACAGGTGGACATCCGTATCTGGATCGCCGCGAGCTTCTTGCCCCTGCGGAGGTAGAGCTCGGCTTCGAAACCCTCGTTGTCGCTCTGGATGACCTCGTAGCCGCCCTTGTCGACCGCGTCTTCGTAGAAGGCGAGCGCTCCGGCGACCGACAGCGGGACGTTGATGGCGGTGATGAACCCACCGCGCTCTCTCTGGGCGCGGCTGATCTCGGCTCCATCCGGCACGAAGATCTCCGGCACCACGGATTCCTTCCGCCCCGGCTCCGGCGTAGGAAGCCCGCAGGTGCCGGAGAGCCCTTCTGGGTCGTCCGCCGGCTGGCTCTCGTCGCACCCCGCCAACAGGACCAGCACGAGCGCGACAGCCGCGGCCCTAGTCGCCGGTTGCTTCTTTCTTCATGTACCGGAGCGCGCCGCTGCGACGAGCTACCGCGATCGCCACATCGGGAGAGATCGCGTGCACGGCTCCGGCGACCTTCGTCAGCGGCGGCCCCACGACAAAGTGCGCACGGTTGGCCTCGATCGAGCGCATCGTCTCTTCGGCCACCCTCGTCGGCGTCACCGGCTTCAGGGCGGGTGGTGGATCCCCCGCGTCGACGAGCGCCACGCGGTCGGCGAACATCCCGGCATCCGAAACGTACGACGGACAGACGACGGAGACCTCGACCCCTTGCGTCGCCATCTCCGCACGCAACGACCACGAGAAGCCGACGACGCCATGCTTCGTCGCCGAATACACGGTCGCGTAGGGACGTGCAACCACGCCCGCAGCCGACGCGATGTTGCAGATGTGCCCGCGCCGACGCGCGACCATCCCGGGCAGGACGATGCGCGAGAGCTGTATGACCGACGTGAGGTTGACGCCGACGACGCGGTCGATCTCGTCGGCATCGAGCTCGTGCGAATAACCGGTGATCTCGAGCCCCGCGTTGTTCACGAGGATGTCGATCGGGCCGAGCTCGTTGGTCGTGCGGTCGACGAGTCGGTGTAACGCCGCGCGATCGGCGACATCCGTCACGACCGCGACGACGTTCACGCCCCGTTCTCGCAGCCGAGCTGCGACCTCCTCGAGCTCGGGTTCCGAACGGGCTGCCAGCGCGATGTGCGCGCCGCGGCGAGCCAGCGCATCGGCGATGTGGACGCCGAGCCCGCGGGATCCGCCCGTCACGATCGCCACCGATTCACGCAACTCCATCACTCACCCCCTCAGACCAGGCGCCAGCGCCGCGCCAGCCGATACATCACGAAGATGATGCACGCCGTTGCGACGAACATCGTCAGCGTCATCATCGACGCATAACCGAAGCGGAAGTACCGGAACGCGGTCCGGTAGACGTAGAGCGGCAGGTACGTGGTCGCATAACGCGGTCCTCCGTCGGTCAGAACGAGTGCAGGCACGAAGTTCACCTGGAGGCTCAGGACGACGTCGCGTAGCGCCAGCAGGGCGATGATCGGCGCCATGAGGGGAAGGGTCACCTTCCGCAACGTCCACCACGGCGACGCTCCGTCTACCGCGGCAGCCTCGTAGAGGGAGCCGGGGATCACGCGGCGCGCCGCCAGCGCTATGACGAAGGCCTCACCGATCTGGAACGCGCCCATCAACGCGATCCCGATGCGGGCTCCCCACGGGTCGGTCAACAGATCCGGTGCTGCCCCACCCAGCAAGAGGGGTATCGGGCCGTAGACAGGGTTCAACAACCACAGCCACAGCAGCGCGTACGCGGCCTCGGGCACGACGGAGGGAAGGAACGCGATCGCTCGCGCCGCGCCTACCCCGCGGGAACGCCGGTGGAGCAGCAAGGCGAATCCGACCGCTGCGACCAACCTGAGGGGCACGGCGAGAACGACGTAGATAGCCGAGTTGCCGAGCGACCGCCAGAACGCGGCATCGTCCACTAGGCGCCCGAGGTTGTCCAGACCCGTGAAGCGCGGCGGCTCGATCGCCGTGAACTGCGTGAACGCGAGATAGATCGCGGCGATCGCGGGGGCAACGACCAACAGCACCAACCCGGCGAGGAAGGGGGCCGCGAGGATGCCGGACCGGCGCATCACGGCCTCGCCTTCCCGTCGGCGTTGAACGCGTACACATCGGTGTCGTCGTAGTCCAGGCCCGTCGTGGCGTGGAGCCCCGGGGCCTGCGGTACCGGCGAGCGCGCCAGCAAGACCTCGTCGCCGACCGCGACGTGGACGATCACCTCGTGACCCAAGGCGTCTTCGTGTACGACGCGTCCCTGCAGCCGTCCGGCGCCGTCGGGCGTGATCCTCACGTGCTCCGGACGGAGCCCGGCGAAACCGTCTCCGGCCCCGAGCAATCCCGCGGGGACGACGTTCATCGGCGGCGTCCCGATGAACCGCGCCACGAAGGTCGATGCGGGCCGCGCGTAGATGTCGGCCGGCGCCGCGAATTGCTCGACGCGGCCCCCGCGGAGGATCGCGACGCGGTCGCCCATCGTCAATGCCTCGGTCTGATCGTGGGTGACGTAGAGCGTCGTGGTCTCCAGGCGTCGCTGCAGCGCTCGGATCTCCGAGCGCATGAACGTTCGCAGCTCCGCGTCCAGGTCCGACAGCGGTTCGTCCAGCAAGAACGCCGCCGGAGACCGGACGATCGCCCGCGCGAGCGCGACCCGCTGCCGCTCACCACCGGAGAGCTGCGCCGGTCGGCGGTCGAGCGCGTCTCTTATCCCCATCAACATCGCGGCGTTGTCGACCTTCGTCGCGACCTGATCCTTCGGCTGGCGCCTCGCGAGCAGGCCGAAGCCGATGTTGTCGCGCACCGAGAGATGCGGGAACAACGCGTACTCCTGGAACACCATCGCAACGTCGCGCTCGCCGGGAGGAAGGTCCGTCACATCGCTTCCACCGACGTCGATGCGGCCGGAGTCGGGATGCTCTAGCCCCGCGACACAGCGCAGCAGCGTCGTCTTGCCGGACCCGGAAGGGCCGACGACGACGACGAGCTCGCCATCATGCGCCTCGAGGTCGATCCCGCTCAGCGCTCGCACGGGCTCGTGGCGGCGAACGCGATACGTCTTCGATACGGCCTCGACGAAGATGCTCAAGGGAGCTGTTCCGCACCTTCAGCGAACAACGGCGCGGTTGCCGCGTTCAACTCTTCGATGAACCGATCGACCGTGTAGGACGTGTCGTAGAACGCGCGGGTCAGATACTCCTCCGCGACATCTTCTATCTCGGGCCACGTCGGTATCACCGGTGTACGGCGAAGGGTGCTCACGGCGTCCAGGAACACCTGTGCGTTGCGAGGAGGTTGCGTGGGATCCAGAAAGGCTCCCGAAGACGACACCGACCTGAGCGACGGAACCGTTCTGCCGGCAAGGGCGGCTAGCGTCTGGCCCTGCTCACCCGCTGCGAAGGCGACGAAGTCCGCAGCCGCCTCGACGTTCGTCCCCGTAGATATGCAATAGGCGTCGGAGTGCAGGATGCCGACCTGCTCGCGGCTGACCGGCAACGGCCCCACGTCCCAGTTGAGACCCCGCACCTCCCTGAACGCCGGCGTGTCGCGCCGCGACGAGAGCAACATGCCGAGCTTGCCGGTGACGAAACGCGTCTCGAGGTCCTGCGCGCCGATCTCTCGCTCGGTCGGGATCAGCTCGTCATGCGCCATGCGCACCACGAACTCGACCGCCTGGCGCGCTGCGGGCATCTCGAGGGTGAATCGCGTCGGCTCGTCCAGGTCGTCGACGATGTCGCCACCGTTCGACCACACGAAAGGAGCGACACGGATGATCGACGGCTCTATCCCCACACCGCGCACGTCGCCCCGCGTGAGTGCCTCCGCTGTGGCGCGGAACTCCTCCCACGTCCAGCCGGCGCGCGGTTCGTCGACGCCCGCGCGCTGGAACAGGTCGACGTTGTAGTAGGTGACGAGAGACGAGACGTTCTGCGGCATGCACTGCAGCTCACCGGACAGCGAGAACGCCTCGACCGGCGCCTCGTAGTAGTCGCCGAGGTCGACCCCGCGCTCCTCGAGCAGATCCCCGATCGGCTGCACCGCGCCGCGCGCGACGAACTGCGAGTACTCGCGGAAGTTGACGAGGAACACGTCCGGGGGATCGCCTGCGGCGAAAGACGTCGCGAGCTTCGTCAGGTGGTCGTCCTTCTCCGCCACCTGGACCAGCTCGACGTCGCTGCCGGCATGGTCGTTCTCGTACGCCTGGACGATCGCGCGGTAGGCGGCCGTCTCCTCGCGCTCTCCCGACACCTGCAACGTGATCGCAGACGGGTCGCCGGGCGTACCGCGCTCCGCTCCGGTCGTCTCGTTGGAACAACCGGCGACGACCAGCAACACGGCGGCGAGACATGCGATCGGCGTCCGCATCACACCTCCAGGGCTCTGGTGAAGAACGTCCGTTGCACCAGCAGGAACGCCACGACCGGCGGGACGGTCGCGATGATCGCGGCCGCCATCAGCAGCGGATGGTTCGTCGGCTCCAGCGTCTGCAACGCTCGCAGCGCAAGCGGGACCGTCGCGCGTTCCTCCGTCGAGATATAGATCAGCGGGTCGACGAAGTTCGACCAGTGCCAGATGAAAGCCAGCACCGCCACTGCGAACGTGGCTCCGCGCCCTAGCGGAAAAGCGACGCGTCGCCAGGCGGCGAAGGGAGTCAAGCCCTCCAGAGCTGCGGCTTCGAATAGGGCCTTCGGGATGCGTGCGTAGACGAGCGCGAACAGCAGGACGTAGAACGGCGTGGTCGCCATCAGGGCGGGCGCGATCAGCGGCACGAGCGTGTCGGTCAACCCGAGCCACCGGAAGCCGACGAACCTCGGGATCCACAGCGAGGTCGCCGGCATCACCAGCGCGAGGAAGCTCCCCGCGAGCAGAGCGGTGCGCAGCCGCGGGCCGGAGGACACGATCGCGAAACCGGCCCACGAACCGACGAGGACCGTCAGCGGAACCGCGATCGTGACGACGATCAGCGAGTTCACCACGAAGTCCCACAAGGGGATGAACCCGAACACCGACCGGAAGTTCGCCCACCGGACCGGGTCCGGGATCCACTCGAACCCGTCGGGTGGGGGCAACCCGGGAGTGCGGATCGCGCCGAGCACCATGAACACCAGCGGCAGCGCGAACACCGCGCAACCGAGGATGATGGCCGTGCTGCGAGCCAGACGGCGCATCAGCTGTCCTCCTCGTATCGCCTCGCGCCGTAGCGCAGCCGCAGACTTACCTGGCCGGGACACGGCCCCTCGCGCATGAGGATAGTTCCGACGGTCTCGCTGCCTCGGGCGAAGAAGATCTCGGCCTCGAACCCTTCGTTGTCGTGCGCGAGGATCTCGTAGTCCGCGTCCAGCAGTGCTCTCTGGAGTGGTGGGTCGACAACCGTGATCGGTTGCTCGGTGACCACGCGGGCGGTCACGAAACCACCGTCGACGTCCAGGGCGACGACGTCGCCGTAGTCGTCGAGGGGAACATCGCGCGGCAACAGGGACGTGTCGTCCACGGGTTGCTCGCGCGGACACGTCGACGGCTCGGGGCGTGCGTGCGGTGCGGATCCTCCACAGGACAACAGCCCGACGCACGCGATCGTGCCGAGCCACGAGACGCGCAGTGCCCTACCCGGCTAGACGGGCGCTTGCGCTGCGGTACTGCTTGCCGGCGTGGTAGCTCGAGCGGACGAGGGGGCCGGACTCCACCCATGCGAACCCCAGCTCTGCTTCGCCGAAGACCTTGTAGCGCGCGAACTCGTCCGGGTGGACCCAGCGGTCCACGGGGAGGTGCCACGAGACGCTCGGTTGCAGGTACTGGCCGATCGTGAGGACGTCGCAACCGGCGGCGCTCAGATCGCGCATCGCTTCGTAGATCTCTTGCTCGTCCTCGCCCATGCCGACGATCAGGTTCGACTTCGTGACCTGGTCGCCGCGCAGCTCCTTCGCCCACCGCAGCAGCTCGAGGCTCGCGTCGTAGCCGAAGCCGGGCCGGATCTGCGGATGGATCCTGCGGACCGTCTCGAGGTTGTGCGCGAGGACGTCCGGGGCGGCCGCGATGACGGTGGCCAGTGAGTCACACGGGTGCAGCTTGCGAACCTTGAAATCGGGGATCAACACCTCGATGCCGCACTCCGGCATCTGCTGACGGATCGCAGCGATCGTCGCGGCCCAGTGGGCAGCCGCACCGTCGTCGAGATCGTCGCGCGCGACGCCGGTCACGACTGCGAACCTCAATCCCATGAGCCGGACGGCCTCGGCGATCTTGGCAGGCTCGTCGGCATCGAGGGGGGCGGGCTTCGCGGTCATGACGTCGCAGAACCCGCACCGCCGGGTGCAGAGGTCCCCGCACAGCAGGAAGGTCGCCTCGCGGGCCTCCCAGCATTCGTAGATGTTGGGACAGGCAGCTTCCTCGCAGACGGTGTGCAACCCGCGCTCGCGCATGATGTTGCGCAGCTCGGTGAAGTTCTCCCCCGTCTGCACCTTCACCTTCAGCCACTCCGGCCGGCGCGCCGGGCGCGGGGCGCCGGGACCGGGCGCCGCGGACAGCTTTGCCCCGCGCCGCAGATCGCGCTCGATGTCCGCGCGCGTCCGGATCGTCGGGATCAGTGACTCAGACACGTCGCGACCGCATCAGAACTCCGCAAGCTTCCTCATGTGCTGCTCGATGCGGTCGACGTCGGGCAGGAACCACTTCTCCAGCGTCGGCGCGTACGGCATCGCGGGAACGTGGGCACCGCCGATCCGAACCACCGGCGCATCGAGGTCGAACAGGGCGTGTTCGGAGATCTGCGCGGCCACCTCGGCCCCCACACCGAGGAACTTGTTGTCCTCGTAGACCACCATGGCCTTACCGGTCTTCGCGACCGACTCGAGGATCGTCTCGCTGTCGAGCGGGTAGATGCTGCGCAGGTCGATGACCTCGGCATCGATGCCGTCCTTCGCGAGGCGCTCGGCCGCTTCGACGCAGTAGTGATGCATCAGCCCGTAGCTGACGCAGGTGAGGTCCGAGCCTTCGCGACGCACGGCGGCCTTGCCGAACTCGACCGTGTAGCGCTCGTCGGGAACGTCACCCTTGATCAGGCGGTAGGTCTTCTTGTGCTCGAGGTAGAGAACCGGGTCGGGGTCCTCGATCGCCTGGATCAACATGCCCTTCGCGTCGTAGGGCGTCGAAGGCACGACGACCTTCAGGCCGGGAACGTGCGCGAAGAACGCCTCGATCGATTGCGAGTGGTACAGCGCACCGTGGACGCCGCCACCGTACGGCGCGCGTATGACAAGGGGCACGCCGAAGTCACCGTTGCTGCGGTAGCGGATGCGAGCGGCCTCCTGAACGATCTGCTGGAACCCGGGGAAGATGAAGTCCGCGAACTGCATCTCTGCCACGGGTCGGAGGTCGTCGAGAGCAAGGCCGATCCCGACGCCGGCGATGAGGCACTCGTCGAGGGGCGTGTCGATGACGCGCTCGGCGCCGAACTCGTCGACGAAACCCATCGTGACGCGGAACACTCCGCCGCGCGCACCTACGTCCTCACCCAGCACGAGGACGCGGTCGTCGCGCTTCATCTCGTCCAAGAGCGTGTCGTGGATGGCGGTGACGACGTTCTTCTCGGTCACTTATTCCACCTCCAGGTCCGCGTAGACGTGCTTCGCGGCGTCGATCGCGTCGGGGAAGTCAGCGGCCTCGGCTTCTTTGGCATCCTCGGCCACCTGCGTGCGCGCATTCTCGGTGATCTCTTCGACCTTCTTGTCGTCGAGTATGTCGACGGAACGCAGGTACTTCTCGAAACGAGGGATGGGGTCTTTCTTCCTCGCCTCGTCGACCTCTTCCTTCGTCCGGTAGGTCCTGTCGTCGTCGTCGGAGGTATGCGAATAGAAGCGGTAGGTACGGAGCTCGATCAGCGAGGGGCCCTCACCCGCACGGGCTCTGTCGACGGCTTCTTTGACCAACCGGTACGACTCGAGGACGTCGTTTCCGTCGCCGAGGTGCCCGGGCATCCCGTAGCCGGCGGCGCGCCCGTGCACAGAGCCTGCGACCTGCTTCGACTCGTGCACGGAGATCGCGTACTGGTTGTTCTCGCAGACGAACACGAGCGGCAGCTTGTGGATCCCGGCGAAGTTCATGGCACCGTGCCAGTCTCCTTCGGACGTGCCGCCCTCGCCGAACCACGTCCCCACCACCGCGTCCTGCTTCTTGTACTTCTTCGAATAGGCGATGCCCGCTGCGTGCAGGCACTGCGTCGCGATCGGCGACGAGCCGGTGATGATGTTGCGCGCCTTCGATCCCCAGTGCGCGGGCATCTGGCGGCCGCCCGACGACGGATCGTCTTTCTTGCCGAACAGGCCGAGGAACACGTCTTTCGGAGTGAGGCCCGCGACCAGCATCAGCGCGAGGTCCCTGTAGTAAGGGCAGAACACGTCCTTGCCCTTCTCGAATGCCCAGCCGGAACCGACCTGCGCGGCCTCGTGGCCCGATACGGGGACGACGAACGGGGCCTTGCCCTGGCGGTTCAGCCCCCACTGCCGCTCGTCGCAGAACCGCGCGAGCAACATGTAGCGATACATCTCGATCAGGTCTTCTTCTTTCAGACCGAGATCCGTGTGCAGGTCCTTGCTCATATCGGCGTCTCCTCCTCGAGACTCGGCTCCATACGTCGGCTTGATGTCTCTTCCTCGGCACCGGCGAGAGCGGACAACCCGCGCGAGCGCAGCGAATCCGGATGCGTCCACACCAACGAGCGCTCGAAGATGTCCGCGAGGTGGTTCGCGGCCAGCGACGCGACTTCCTTTATCGACGGCGCCGCTCCGGTCTCCTGCTGGATCGACGTGACCCACCGGTCCCGGATGCCACAGGGAACGATCCCCTCGAACATCGACAGGTCCGTCGCTACGTTCAGGGCGAAACCGTGCATCGTGATGCCGCGGGTGATCTTCACGCCGATCGCGCCGATCTTGTTGTTCCCGACCCAGACGCCTGTGTGCTCGTCGTCGCGCGACGCCGCCACGCCGAGGTCCGCGGCGGTCCGGATCAGTGCCTCTTCGAGCTTGCGGAGGTACGAGACGACGTCGTAGCGCTCGCCGAGGGCGAGGATCGGGTAGCCCACGAGCTGCCCGGGGCCGTGGTACGTGGCGCGGCCCCCCCGGTCGACCTCGTAGAGCGAGATTCCCCGCGTCATGCGTTGCGGCCGGTCGTAGACGAGGTCTGCCTCGGCGGCACGACGACCGAGCGTGTAGGTCGGCGGGTGCTCGAGCAGCATCAGGGTGTCGTCGACGTCGCCTTCGAGACGTGACAGAAAGAGCTCGCGCTGCCACGACCATGCCGCGGGATATTCGACGCGTCCCAGCCACGCGGCGGTCAGCACCGCGGATGGGTTGGCGTCGCCGACGTGGACCTCTTCTTTCATAAGTAGGGCGCGAGGTCCGTCGCCCAGTCGGTCGTCTCGATACGCTCCCGCAACCGTGCCAGGAACTTCGCCGCTTCGGCGCCGTCGATCGTGCGGTGGTCCCACGACATCGGAAGGAATCCCATGCTGCGGATCGCGATCGAGTCGTCGTCGGTGACGATGACACGCTTCTGGATCGCCTCGAACGCGAGGATCGCGGTCTGGCCTTTCGGGATGATCGGCACCGACATGATCGACCCGAACGGGCCGGGGTTCGTGATCGTGAACGTCCCGCCCGTGAGGTCGTCCGGCGACAGCTTCTTCGTGCGCGCGCGGGTGGCAACGTCGTTGATCGCGCGGGCGAGGCCGGTGAGGTTCTTCTCGTCCGCGCCCTTGACGACGGGGACGATCAACCCACCGCCTTCCAGAGCGACGGCGATGCCGAGGTTCACGTACCGGCGTATGAGGTTCGCCTGGTTCTCCTCGTCGTAGCTCGCGTTGATCTCGGGCATCTCGAGCAACGTGTCGCAGACGGCGCGCGCCAGGAAGGGCATGAACGTCAGGTTGAAGCCCTCTTTGTCCTTGAAGCGGCCCTTCGCGCGCCCGCGGACCTCGACGACGTTCGTCCAGTCCGCCTCGACCGCGTTCCACGCACGAGCGGTCTCGAGGTGTGACGCGACCATGTGTTCGGCCGTCCGGCGACGGATGTTGCTCCACGGCACGAGCTCTTCGCGTTCGCCGACGTCGCGGGCGCCGGCCGGAGCCGCTTCCTTCTGTGCGGGTGCTTCCTTGCGCTCCGGCGCACGCTCGGGTGCTTCCTCGGCGGACGCAGCGGGCTTGGCCTGGGGCCGAGACTTGCGTGTCTCGACGAACTTCAAGACGTCTTGTTTCCGGATACGCCCGCCGGTGCCGGTGCCTTCGAGGCCTTCGAGGTCGACGTCGTGCTCGTCCGCGAGCCGGCGCACGAGCGGCGAGATGATCCCGCGCTTGGAGGTGTCGGCGTCCGACGCCCTGGCGGCAGGCCGACTGTCGTCCGCGGCGGCGCTGCCGTTGCCGGAGTTGTCGCTGCGTTCGCGCGGTTGAGCGCCGGCACCCTCCTGCTCCGCCTGCGCCTCACCGCCTTCGCCGGTCGCCTGACGTTGCTCGGTCGCGGCCATGGCGGCCTCGTCTGTTTGATCGTCGGTCGCGGGGGCGTCCTCGGGGACCTGCTTCGGCCCGTCGCTCGACGCGTCGTCCGGCTGCTCTTGGCTTGCGCCTGCGTCTCCTCCGGACGATCCTCCCTCGCCGACGACGGCAAGGGGCGTTCCGACGTTCACGGTCTCGCCCTCTTGGACGAGGATCTTCTCGATCACGCCCGACGCCGACGACGGCACCTCGGAGTCGACCTTGTCGGTCGAGATCTCGACCAGGAGCTCGTCTTCGGAGACGGTGTCACCTTCTTGCTTGAGCCACTTCGTGATGGTGCCCTCTACGACCGTCTCGCCGAGCTGAGGCATCTTGATCTCGGTGCCCATGAGGCTGAACCTCCCCTTCGAGGTCTTGAGGATCGGTGGGTGGTTTCGTCCCCAAGGGTACCGCCCCCCGCGACCGGATCAGGGGGCGGCGCCGGCTCCCTGTCCGATCATCATCTCCGTGAGGTCGGTGACCTCGGATGCCGCCGGAACCTCGACAGTGACGGCCTCACCGAAGTCGTACATGTCGAGCCTCATGGTCATGCTGAAGGCGCCTTGGGTTCCTCCGTCGCTCTGCATCGACATCCTCATCCGGCGGAGGAAACCGTCGTCGCCGATCCAGACCTCGACCGGGAAGTCGGCTTTCCCGATCTGTTCCTGCATCGCCTTTATCGACGCGCGTACTGCCTCTCGCACATCTGCAGGCGCTTGAGCGGGAACCTTCGCGAGGTCGATCGTTGCCTTGTAGCGCGTCGCCGTGACGCCCCTGACCTCTTCCTGACCAACCGTCTTGACGTCGCCCGAGACGCCGTTCAGGTACTGCAGCATCTGCGACGGGTCGCTCCCGCTCGTCTGGGCCATCGCGGCGTAGTCCATCCCCTGCGACTCGCCGAGCGCTTGCATGTCGATCAGCGCCCACGGCTTGTTGCCGGGTAGCGAGGCCATCACCTCGGCCGGGTACTTCGTATAGACCTTGAGACCGTCCGTCACCATCTCGATCTCGCCCATGTCGGCCATCGGCATCGCGGGGTCGTCGGAGTCCATCGACATCGTCATGTGAGCGATCTGCGCATCCATGTCCATCGCGCCTTCGCCCGCGATAGCCATCGACTGGCCCGCGGCTTCGACCTCCATCTGCATCTCGACCCTGGCCGTGCCTGCCTCGTTCGTCTGCGCCGATGCCGCCGTGATCGCTTGGAGGGGGTCTGCGTCGGCGGCCGGCGGGGAACCGCACGCCGCGCCGAGCAAGAGCGCGACTATGGCGAGTGGAACGAGGCGGCGGTTCCGCATGATCTTTCTCCTCTTCGGCGAGCTTGGCTTCGTGCCTTAACCGTGCAGGGGTTTGCCCACCAGCCCGAGGAACGTCTCTCCCAAGGCCTCCGACAGCGTCGGGTGGGCGTGGATCAGCTCGCCGAGCTCGCTCGGGTAGGCCTCCCACGATGTCACGAGCTGCGCTTCGGTGATGAGGTCCGAGGCGCGCGGTCCCACGATGTGGACGCCGACGACGGCGCCACCTTTCTCCGCAACCGTCTTCACGAAGCCCTGCCCGCCACCGAGCATCAGCGCCCGTGCGTTCGCCGAGAACGGATAGCGCGAGGTCTCTACCTCCATGCCGAGCTCTTTCGCCTTGTCTTCCGTGAGACCCACGGCCGCGACCTCGGGCTGGCAATAGATGACGTGCGCGATGTTCTTGTAGTCGACCGGCATCGGGTCCTCGCCCGCGATCTCCTCGGCGACCTTGATGCCCTCGAGGAACGCCACGTGCGCGAGTTGCGGGTGCGGCCAGTTCGCATCCGGGACGTAGATGGCGTCGCCGATCGCGTAGACGCCCTCCGCGCTCGTGCGGAATGCCTGATCGACGACGATGAAGCCCTTGTCGGTCTTGACGCCCGCTTCGTCGAGCCCGATGTTGTCCGTGCGGGGGCCGCGGCCGATCGCGACGAACATGCGGTCGGCCGTCAACCTCTCGTTCGTACCGTCCTTCTCGATCTGGACCTCTACGCCCGAGTCGGTCGGCGTTGCACCCGTCACCGAGACGCCGAGGTGGAACTTGATGCCGCGCTTGGCCAGCAGCTTGTGGAGCGCCTCGGAGATGTCGGAGTCCTCGGCCGGAGCAATCTTGGGCAGCATCTCGACGACCTGCACCTCCGCGCCGAAGCTCCTGTAGATGCTCGCGAACTCGAGCCCGATGTAGTTGCCGCCGACCACGATCACCGACGAGGGGATGTCGCTTGCGACCAGACCGTGGTTCGAGTTGTGCACCTTGTCGCCGTCGGCCTTGATGAACGGCAGGTCACGCGGGTACGAGCCCGTCGCCAGGACGACGCCCTTGCCTGCCTCTAGCGTGCGCTCGCCGTCTTTCGTGTTGACGACGACGGTGTTCGCGTCGAGCAGGCGCCCTTCGCCCTCGACCAGCTCGATCTTCTTGCGCGCGACCAGCCCCGACAGGCCCTTGTACATGCGACCGACCACCGAGTCCTTGAAGTCGAGGACCTTGCCCCAATCGGCTTCGGGGTCTTGGACCAACACCCCGAAGTCTCCGGCGGAGCGGATCTCATCGATCAGATCCGCTGCATGTAAAAGGGCCTTGGTGGGGATGCAACCGCGGTGCAGGCAGGTGCCGCCGACCTTGTCCTTTTCGACCAGGGCGACCTTCATGCCGAGACCGACGGCACGGAAGGCGGCCGAATAGCCGCCGTTACCGCCGCCGAGGACGACTACGTCGAAGGACTCGGAACCTTCTGCCACCGACAAACGCCTCCTCGCAGAATGGATGGGAGAAGCGAGTCGACGATACCCCTTGCTCGCCCTAGCTCCTGCTGCAGGCGCGGTTACGCGAGCGGACTCGGGTCCTCCCTGCGGTTTCCCATCTCGCGGTCGAGGATCAGCAGGGCCGCGCTCGAGTCACCGATCCGTCGCAACGTGTCGAGGTGGTCGGAGGCCATCTTCTCTTCCTCGACCTGTTCCGCGATGAACAGCTGCAGGAACACCTGACTCGCGTAGTCCTTCTCCGCGACCGCGGCCTCGTAGAGCTTGTGGATCTCGGCGGTGTTGTCCTGTTCTGCGGCAAGCGCTTGCTCGAACGCGTCGACCGGACTCTTGAACGTCGACGGCGGCTGGTCGATCGCCAGCAGCGTGACCTCGCCGCCGCGGTCGTAGATGAACTCCCAGAATTTCATCGCGTGCGCGTTCTCTTCCTGCGACTGCGCCCGCATCCACGCTGCGAACCCGGGATAGTTCGTCGCCTCGAAATACGCCGCCATAGAGAGGTACAGGTAGCCGGAATAGAGCTCTTTGTTCAGCTGCTTGTTCATTGCTTCTTGCAGAGACTTGCTCGTCATGTCGGACAACCTCCTGTCGTCGATGCTCGATTGTCCCGCCTCGATGCCGATACCGCCACCACGGGCGACCGAACGACGGTCTTTCGGGCGTCCTCACCCAAGTAGCAGAAAAGCGCGACGATGCTCCTATGAGAGGTGACCGCGTCGAGATCGTCGTCGACATCGGCGACGGGACGAAGACCTACGAGATCCTCGCGACGAAGGCCGGACGCCGCGTCGAGGTGACGAACATCCGCGGCACGATCGAGGTCTCGGAAGTCACCCGCACCGGCGTCATCGTGCGCAGCGGCCGCTTCATGGCGGCGCGGGTCGTCGCGGTGATCGAGCACCCCGCCGAGGACGAACGAGGACCGCGCCGCTAGGTTCGGACGTCGTCACCGCAGTGCTTGCAGTACGGCGCGTTCGGCGACAACAACCCCCCGCACGACCGGCAGGTCACCGGCCCGGCCGCGCCGGTCTCGGACCGGCGTGCGACGACGACCGCGACCGCGCCGACGGCAACCAGGATCACGAGGATGACTAAAGCGGTCGCGTCGAACCCGACGCGATACCCGAGCACGAGCGCCATCGCGAGGCCCGCGATCACGATCCCCGCCACGGCACGACTCATCGGAGGTTCCGTTCGAGCCACTCGAAGACGATCGACATCGCCTCGTCGTCGGTTCGCAACTGGTGCCCCGCGCCCCTGACGACACGCACGTCCGCCCGGGGCGCGCGTTCACCCAGCAGCTCGGCGTGGTCGACGGGAACGACGTCGTCGTCGCTGCCGTGCACGATCAGCGTCGGGACGCGGACGTTGACGATCGATCGCTCGGGCGTGACGCGCGAGAATTCCTCGGCCCAGCTCGTCGGGTCGGCCACCGTCTCGGGAGCCAAAGCCATGCCGGCATCCTGCGTGATGCGCGTTACGGCCGCCGCGCCGTCGGCCGCGAAGCTCAACCACGTTGCGGGGGCCGCGAGCAGGACGAGAGCGTCGACGCTGGTGCCCCGCGCCACGACCTCGCAGGCAACCGCACCACCGGCCGAAGACCCGATCAGAGCGAGCGGCAGGCCCGAGAAGCCTTCGGTGCCGCGGACGGCCTCGATCACGGCCCGCGCGTCTCGCACCCAGCCCTCGATCGAGAAGAAGCCCTTCGAGCCACGAACGGCGCGCATGTCCACCCACGCCGCGGCCCAGCTTCGTTCGGCGAAGCGCTTGGCGAACCCGGGATAGCCGGTGTCGCCCGAGTCGGGCGGCGTCACCGACGGGATCCCGTGAAGCAGGACGGCTGCACCCCGCGCCTCGTCCGGGACGATTCCCCCGGCGGCGAGGCGGATGCCATCACAGATGACGGGAAGAGAAACCTCTTCCACTAGGCGAGTAGTCCGGTCGCGTACATCGCGACCAAGCCTCCCGCGAATCCGAGGGCGGCTGCGCCGGAAGACGCTCGCGGCCCCATCGAACGGCCGATCGCCCACACGACCTGGGCGATCGCCCCCGCAGCGACACCGAAAGCAAGCGCCGCCCAGACGGGGGTGAACGCGAACCCACCGGCCCACGCGCCGACGATCGTCGGCAGACCCGCGACCGCTCCGAGACCGACGAAGTGCCACACGGACGGTCGCCGGCGCGCCCGTCCGAGCGGAGCGACGATCGCAAGCCCCTCCGTCGTGTTGTGTAACGCGAAGCCGACGACGAGGAAGGTCCCGAGGGCGATCTCACCCGCAGCGAGGGCGGCCCCGACTGCCAGCCCCTCCCCGAGGTTGTGCAGACCTATGCCCGCAGCAACGAGGTACGCGAGGACGAGCCCCGAAGACCGCGTCTGCCGCTGGGTGAAGAACGACGACATCCACGTCAACGCGACCACGGTCAGGAGGACACCGACGAAGAACACGCCGACGCCGTCGAGCGCGCCCGCAGTGGCCCCGGCCATCTCGAGACCTTCGCCGACGGTGTCGATCAGCAGGAAAGCCAGCAGGCCGACGGTGAACGCGAGGAAGAACGTCACCGCGCGCTCCGAGGCTCTCTGCAACGCGGGGAACCACAACAATCCGACCGCCACCGGGATGACACCGATGTAGACGCCCAGCAACGCGTAGAC
Source organism: Actinomycetota bacterium (assembly GCA_035550975.1). Taxonomy (GTDB): domain Bacteria; phylum Actinomycetota; class CADDZG01; order CADDZG01; family WHSQ01; genus DASZOC01. Next base: position 86,107 of record DASZOC010000078.1, read on the forward strand.
CGTGAGCGTCTGCCGGTCGAGCTGCGGCGTAACGCTTGCGGCCTCCACCTCGTGCTCGATGACGAGACCGGTCGACGTCACCAGTCCGATGTGTATCGGCAACCCCGGGTCCCACGGATAGTCCAGCTCGACCGTCGTCGCCTCGAGGCGCCCGAGCGTCCGGTCGCCGATCTCGAAGGTCCAGTAGGCATCGTCGACCAGGACCTGCGCGATCGTCACCGGATCCGGCCCGTCGTTGCGTACCCGCAGCTCGATGTGGTCGTCGGTCAGCGTCATGCGCTCGACCGCGATGGCCTCGACCGGCGGCACCGCACGCAACGATCCGATCGGGTCTAGCTGCACGAAGACCACGACCAGCACCGCGATAACGACGAGCGGCAGGAGCGCAGCGGTCCAGACCGGCCAGCGCGCCGCGTCGCTCGCCATCAGACGACCTCGAAGAAACTCATCCAACCCAGCTCGACGAACTCCGTCTGATGCGCGTGGAACATGAAGCTCCCCGGTTGCTTATACGTGAACTCGATCATGTGCCGCTCGGCCTGACCCATCGAGATCGTGTCGGTGAACTCGTGCGGCGTCAGTGACGTACCCGTGCGGTACAGGTGAAAGAAGTTCGCGTGCAGGTGGATCGAGTTGACCGGGTCGAACTCCGTCACGTTGATCACGTGCGCCCTCTGCAGCTCGCCCGCGGTGATCCTGATCGGGTCGTTGACGTACGCGAACGCAACGGTGTTCAGGGCGTAGATCTCGTTCTCGCCGTCGAAGTTCGTGTCGAAGGCATTCATCACCATGACCATCTCGTGCGCGTCGGGCCTGCCCTTCTTCGGATCGACGATGAACGCTCCGTACAGGCCGCGGGGGATGTGCTGTTTCAACGGCAGCGAATGGCAGTGATACAGGTGGGTGCCGAAAGGCTCCGCGATGAAATCGTAGGTGAACGTCTCGCC
>DASZOC010000079.1:0-26018 GCA_035550975.1 Actinomycetota bacterium
GTCCGCGTCGGGCGCCGCCGACGCGTCCAGAGAGCTCGGGATCGACCCGCACAAGATCACCGTCGTGCACAACGGCGTCGACAGTGACCTCTTCAGGCCGCTGACGGGCGTGGGGCAGGTGCCGGGTCGCATCATCACGACCACGAGTGCCGACGTAGCGCTGAAAGGCCTCGTCTATCTCATAGAAGCGCTAGCGAAGGTGCGTACCGAACGCGACGCTCACCTCGTCGTCGTCGGACGTCCGCGTCCCGGCGGCCGCGTCCTCGCGGCGATCGATCGCTTCGCGATGTCCGAGCACGTCACGTTCGAGGCCGAGGTCGACAACCTGAGGCTGGTCGAGCTGTACGCCACGTCGGAGGTCGCGGTGGTCCCCTCGCTCTACGAGGGTTTCTCGCTGCCCGCGGCGGAGGCGATGGCGAGCGGTGTCCCGGTCGTGGCTACAACCGGCGGTGCCCTCCCGGAGGTCGTCGGGACGGACGGCACATGCGGGACGCTCGTTGCGTCGCGCGATGCCGGCGCGTTGGCCACCGCGATCGCCGCGCTGCTGGATGTGCCCGCCGCGCGAGCTCGGATGGGCGCGGCCGGCCGCGAACGCGTGCTCCGCATGTTCACGTGGCAACGCACGGCCGAACGGACGGTCGACGTCTACCGACAGGTGATCTCGCCGTGTTGACGGTCGACTACGACATCCTCGAGGTCGATCGCACGCGACGGGTCCTTGATATCGGGTGCGGGGCAGGCCGGCACTCGTTCGAAGCCTTGTTGCGCGGAGCTTCGGTAGTGGCCGCCGACCTGGACGATGTCGCGTTGAAAGAGGTCGCTCAGTGGGCCGCCGCGATCGTCGCCGAAGGTCGACCGCCGGCCGGCGCAGCGCTCCAGTGTGTGCGAGCGAACGTCCTGCGGCTGCCGTTCGGGGACGCCGCCTTCGATCGCGTCATCGCATCCGAGATCATGGAGCACGTCGTAGAAGACGAGGCCGCCCTGCGCGAGCTGTACCGGGTCCTCACCCCGGGAGGGCTCCTCGCGGTGACGGTCCCCCGCACGTGGCCGGAGCAGGTCTGCTGGAAGCTGTCGTCGGACTACCACGCGGCCGCCGGCGGGCACGTACGGATCTACCGGCGCAGCGAGCTGGAGGCGAAGGTCGCACGGGTGGGTTTGCGGCCCTTCGGGCACCATCACGCGCATGCACTGCACTCGCCGTACTGGTGGTTGAAGTGCGCGGTGGGAGTCAAGCGCGACACGCGGTTGACGAACGCCTACCACTCCTTCCTCGCCTGGGACATAATCAACAAGCCGCGGGTCATCCGGTGGGTCGAGAAGGCTCTGAACCCGCTGATGGGCAAGAGCCTCGTCGTCTACGCGCGGAAGCCCCGTTGATGTTGTCGCCCGCTGCCCGCGCTGCAACCGTCGCGTCGATCGCGCACGCACAGCTGAGTAACGGGACGATCCCGTGGACGGTGGGCGAGAGGTGGGACCCGTGGGACCACGTGGAGTGCGCGCTGGCTCTCGATGCAGGCGGATTCCACGAGCATGCGGACGCCGCGTACCGGCATCTCGCACGAACGCAACGCCATGACGGCGCGTGGGCGTGCCCGATCGTGGGCGGCGACGCGTCGGCGCTGGTCCTCGATTCGAACGCCGCCACGTACGTCGCGGTCGGTATCTGGCACCAGTTCCTCGCTACGGGTGACGAGGGCGCGCTTCACCGTGGATGGCGGATGGTCGCGCGGGCGGTGGAGTTCGCGCTGGACCTGCAACTGCCGAATGGTGCCATCGCGTGGGCGCGCGACCTGGACGGGCGCGCCGGCGGGCACGCCCTGGTCGCGTCGTCTTCGTGCATCCTCGTCAGCCTGACGGCAGCTCTGGAGATAGCGCACCACCTGGGAGAGGAGCGCCCGGACTGGGAGCTGGCGATCACGTCGCTCGCCGCGGCCATCACAGACGAGGCGAACTTCGCGTCGCGCTCGCGCTATTCGATGGACTGGTACTACCCGGTGCTATCGGGGGCGCTCGACGACCTTTCCGCGCGCGACCGCATCCAGAGCCGGTGGGACGTCTTCGTGGTCGAAGGTCTGGGGGCGCGCTGCGTCGACGACCGGCCGTGGGTGACGTCGGCAGAGACCGCAGAGCTGGCGATCGCGCTGAACGCCTGTGGGCTCGACACCGAAGCGCGCGAGCTACTCGAGTGGGTCCAGTACCTCAGGCACGAAGACGGTTCGTACTGGACCGGCGCGACGTTCCCGGACGGACGTCACTTCCCCAACGAACGCTCCAACTGGAGCGCGGCGGCGATGGTGATCGCGACTGACATCGTCGCCGGCAGAGGTGCTCTTGCCGAGGCCTTCGCGCGCTCGTCTCGCACCGCGCTGCTAACCCGATCAGATCCCGTCGGCGACCCGTCGTAGCACACGCAAGCTCCCGCACCCATCCGTCTCCTCGAACGCGCCGGAGGCCAGCGCACGCCGGTAGATCTCGAAGGGCGGCCTGCCCCCATCGGCGGGATCCGGGAAGACGTCGTGGATCGCGAGCATTCCCCCCGTCACGAGCTCCGGCGCCCATGACTCGTAGTCGGCATGAGTCGCTGCCGCGCTGTGACCGCCATCGATGAAGAGCAGAGCCACGGGCGTCGACCACGCACGCGCGACGACGGTCGATTCGCCAACGATCGCCACGACGTAATCGTCGAGACCGGCGCGCGCGATGGTCGCGCGGAAACATCCGAGCGTGTCGACGCGACCGTGGGCGTCGACGAGGTCGGGGTCGTGGTACTCCTCGCCCGGTTGGTTCTCCTCGCTGCCCCTGTGGTGGTCGATCGAGAACACGACCCGCCGCGTCGCGCGCGCGGCCGCCCCCAGATAGACGGTCGATCGGCCGCAGTAGCTACCGATCTCGACCAGCGGACCCGAAGGGACGGTCCGGCACGCGGCGGCATAGAGCGCGAGACCTTCGTCGTCGGGCAGGAAGCCCTTCGTGGTCCGGGCGACCGCGGCGAGCGTCGCGTCCAGGGGCGGAACTACCAGCCCCGGTCCTTCCACTCCTGTAGATGCGGCTTCTCGGCGCCTATCGTGGTCCCCTTCCCGTGGCCGGGGTACACGATCGTCTCGTCCGGCAACGTGAACAGCTTCGCTTCGATCTGGTCGATTATCTGGGCGAACGCATCGGGATCGCCCCACGTGTTGCCCGGCCCCCCCGGGAACAGCGTGTCGCCCGCGATCAGGTGGTTGCCGGTGAGGAAGCAAACGCCGCCGGGGGTATGGCCGGGGGTGTGCAGGACCTTTACCTCATGGCCTTTGCCGAACGTCAGGACGTCTCCGTCGGACAGCACGCGGTCGATCGCGACCGGGTAGTCGTCACTCGGATGCGCGTAGACGGGCACCGCAAGACGCTCCTTCAGCTCGGCCAGCGCCTGGACGTGGTCGAAGTGCCCGTGCGTCTGCAGGATCGCGACGATGTCACAACCGGACGCCTCCGCCAGGATCTTCTCGGCTTCGAAGGACGCGTCGACGAGGAAGGCCTCGTGCGTGTGCGGGCACTCGAGGACGTAGACGTTGTTCTCCATCTCTCCGACCTCGATCTTGCGCACGATGACATCGTCGTCGTGGTGGTGATGCGTCACCCCGTCACCCTCACTTCCCGGTCCCCCGCCCTCACGACGTCCCCCGGATACACCGTGTAGCGCATCATGCCGAGCGCCTTGTTGCCGGCCACGCTCGTGACCGTCCCGACCGTCTCGGTACCGGCGACCAGCTCGGAGGACGGTGCCAGTGGCTCCCGAGCCTCGAGCACACGCAATCGCCGGTTGACCTTGCCGCGCAGGTGGATCTTGGCCATCGCTTCCTGACCGACGTAACAACCTTTGTCGTAGTGGACCGCACGTTCGTCGATCCCGACCTCTTGCGGGAAGGTCTTGTCGTCCATGTCGCGGCCCCACCGAGGTATCCCGTTCGCTATCCGGATGCCTTCGAGTTGTTCCTCGGTCGCGGTAACCGCCCCCTTCTCCGCAACCGCCGCGGCCACGGCGCCGACGTGACCTCGCTCGATCCAGACGTACGCCGCCGGGATGCCGAGCTCGTCGGTCTCGTGCACCGTGACCGCTGGACCGAGGTCGCGGACGACGTCGAGCGCACCTTTCCCGGCGACCAGAAGCAGGCCCATCGAGTCGGTGACGTCTTCGATCTGGACATCCGTGGCAAGGACGTACCGAGAGATCGCGTCCGGCAAGGTCGTCGACAGCTCCGGTTCGAAATGCATCAGCAACGCGTCTTCGGTCGCGACGACTTCCATGAAGCCGACCATCCGTCCGTGCGCGGTGAGCAACGCCGCAGGGCGGCTCTCGCCCGGAGCGATCGTCTCGAAGTCCTGGGTCAGGATCTGGTGCAGGAACCACGCGCGTTGCGGCCCGGTGAAGCGAAGCTTCCCGCGCTCGGACCGATCTGCGTACATCAAAGCGGGCGCCATGACCACATCTTCTATCCTCAGCGCGTGGATTTCGAACTCGACGAAGAACAGACGGCCATCCGGAAGACGGCACGGGACTTCGTCGACCGGGAGATCGTCCCCTTCGCCACCGAGTGGGATCGCACCGAGACGATGGACCGCTCGATCGTCGCCAAGCTGGCCGAGGTCGGATTCCTCGGCGCTCCACTTCCCGAGGATTACGGCGGGATGGGCATCGACAACGTCTCCTACTGCTGTGTCATCGAGGAGCTGGGCCGGGCGGACTCGTCGGTGCGCGGGGTCGTGTCGGTCAACGTCGGGCTCGTCGGCAAGACGATCCTGAAGTGGGGGACCGAGGAGCAGAAGAAGGAATGGCTCCCCCAGCTGTGCAGCGGCGAGAAGCTCGGTTGCTACGGCTTGACGGAGCCACACTCCGGCTCCGACGCCGCTAGCCTGCGCACGAAGGCGGTCCGGGATGGCGACGACTGGGTCCTGACAGGGTCGAAGATGTTCATCACTAACGGCACCTGGGCCGGAGTCGCGTTGATCTTCGCCCGGACCGGAGAAGAAGGCCCGCGCGGCATCACCGCGTTCTTAGTCCCCACCGATTCACGCGGGTTTTCGGCTCATAAGGTCACCGGGAAGCTCGGATTGCGCGCCCAGGACACGGGCGAGCTGGTTCTGGAGGAGGTGCGGGTTCCGGATTCGGCACGCCTCGGTGACGACGGCGCCGGTTTCAAGGTCGCCATGTCGGCACTCGACTCCGGTCGCATGTCGCTTGCCGCCGGCAGCGTCGGCATAGCGCAGGGATGCCTGGAAGCGAGCGTCACGTACGCGACCGAACGCGAGCAGTTCGCGCGGCCGATCGCGCGTTTCCAGCTCGTCCAGGAGCTGATCGCCGATATGGCCGTCGAGATCGAGGCCGCGCGCCTGTTGACCTGGCGCGTCGCGACGATGGCCGATCGGGGCGAGAAGCACACCCTCCAGTCGTCGTACGCGAAGTACTTCGCGAGCGAGACCGCGGTCAGGGCCGCGAACAACGCGGTTCAGGTCCACGGGGGCTACGGCTACATCGACGAGTACCCCGTCGGCAAGTACCTGAAGGACGCGCGCGTCGCGACGCTCTACGAGGGCACCAGCCAGATCCAGAAGCTGATCATCGGACGCCTCCTCACCGGCGAGAGCGCGTTCACCTAGTGGGGCACTGGCGCGGCTCTAGGGCTGCCAGACCTCCTCGAACCCGGTCGCTCCCGGGGCATCGAAACCGAATAAGTCGTTGCCATCGAGGTCGATGGCCGTAACGCGGCCGGGGGTCGCAACGTATACACGCTCACGATCGCGGCTCGTCCTCAACCCGATCACCTCGCCGTCCATGTTCCATCGGTCCACGATCTGCATATCCTCGGTGTCGATCACCACCACCTCGTCGTTACCTCCAACGAAGAGGCGATCGTCGGTCGCGGTTGCGAAAGTCTGCTCGTCGGGATCACCAAGGTGCAGGTGCGCGGTCTCACGCACTCGAACCTTCGAGGGGTTCAGCGACGCCACCACTCCGTGGGTCCAATCGACCACGAACACGTTAAGCCCGTAAGGGTCGGTCGTTATCGCACTGGCGCTCGCCGATCCACGACCGAACACCTGCGGCAGGTCGATACAGTGTGCCCATGAATCCTCGAGGTTGAGGACGTGGACGAAGGCGTGCGCCTCGGACCCGTGATCCTCGGCAGCATGGCCTGCATCGTCTTGCTGCGTATACAGCGTGTAGAGCTCTTCGCCGCCCGGCGAATGCACCTGAGTCCGCCCGGTCCCCTGCATCTGTCCGGGAGCGTTGAGCTTCAGTCGCCCGATCGGCAGGACTCGACCATCGCGCAGGCGAAGCCGGCGGACCCGATAACGCTCGGGGGCCAGGGGCGGGACATACTCGATCATGAACAGCTCACGATCGTCGGTGGAGAAGGCCTCGGGCTCGAAGTTGCCGTTCAGCGCGTACCTAGCCTCGCGCCCGGTCTCGTCGACGACGACGATCCGGGTGCGAGGCCTGGGGGCCGGCATATATACGTCGCCGCCGTCTTCGGAGGCCGTCAGCGCGACCAGCTCGCCGCTACCCGAGACGAGTCGTGCACGCAGCCGGCCCTCGAGGGTCGCACTTGCAAGCTGTTCTCCGCGGGGCGAGAGGCGCTTCAGAGTCGTCGAGTCGTCACCCCACTCCGTCGTCGCCAGCGTCCCGAGGTCGAACGAAGCAACGCCGCCCGGCAGCGTTCTAGGCGCTCCACCCGCGACCGGTAAGGCGCTCAAGCCGGCGGCCGTGCGCACGAACAGCACGTCGCTCGACCCGGGGCCTTCGATCCCTTGGGCGGTGCCGCACGCCGCCAGCAATGCCGCACACCACGTCAAGACTGTCGATCGCCTCATCGGATCTCCTCCAGTCCTCCGGACAGCTCGTTAGTCGTGTTACCGCCGGCGAGCCTCGGAGGTTCCGTTTTCCGGAAGGAACCTCGGCGCCGTGCACACGGTAGTCACGAGGACAAAGACAACTCCGTGGAGGGCCGACCGACGGAGGAAGACCAACTAGTCGACCGTGCGAGGCGAGGCGATGTTGCGGCGTACGAGGAGCTCGTCAAGCGTTACCAGCACCTCGCGATCCGGGTGGCCTACCTCATCACCCGCGATCGAGGGGAAGCCGAGGATGCGGCGCAGGAAGCCTTCGTCAAGGCGCATCGCGCTCTCGGTCGCTTCCGTTCGGGAGCGCCGTTCCGTCCGTGGCTGCTCACGATCGTTGCGAACGAGGCGAAGAACCGGTGGATGTCCGGCTCGAGGCGTGCAGCGCTGCTGTTGCGCGCCGAGGAGGCTCGCGCCTCGGGGGGTGCGGCCCCATCCCCCGAGGCCGCGGCACTGGACGCCGATCGACACCGCATGGTCGTGGAAGCGATGAACCGGATGAGCGACAAGGATCGCCTCGTTCTCGCGTATCGATATTTCCTCGACCTGTCGGAGAGCGACATGGCTGCCGCACTCGGCGTGGCACGCGGGACGATCAAGTCGCGGCTCTCACGCGCCCAAGCGCGGCTCCGGGCGCAGTTGGAAGATCGAGGGGTTTTGGATGGATAGGTCCGACCTCGACATCGTCCTGCACGACGTCGGTCGTCAGATCGAATGGCCTGAACCCTCGACCGGATTCACGCAGCGTGTCACGAGCCGCATCTCGGCTGACGAGAGCGCAGAAGGACCGCCCCTGCGACGCGTCGCCATGGCATTCGCCGCGCTCGTCCCCGTCTTCATCACGATCCTCGCCTTGTCACCCGCGACGCGCGAGGCGGTAGCGGACTTCATCGGGCTCGGTGGAGTTCGCATCGAAACGGTCGACCCCGATGCGATCGAGACCCCGATGCGAGGTCGCTCGCTCCGCCTCGGTTCACCGACCACGCTGGAGGGTGCGCGCGCCGCGGTCGCGTTCCCGGTGCGGGTCCCGTCGCTACGCGACCTCGGCCCTCCCGACGCCATCTACCTCGACCGCGACACTCCTCCGGGCGGCATGGTCTCTCTCGTGTACGGCGATCGCACCGGTTTCGAAGCATCCGCGGAGACCGGCATCAGCGTCTTGATAACCCAGTTCTCGGCGCGACTGATGCGGCCGGGACAGGTCTTCCAGAAGGGGGTGCCGGCGACGACCGTCGTCGAACGAGTGAGGGTCGACGGGGTCGAAGCGTATTGGCTCTCCGGTGCCCCGCACGCGTTCTACTACCGCACCGTCGACGGCGTGATCGGCGAGGAACCTTTCCGCGTGGTCGACGAGGTCCTTCTGTGGGAGCACGAGGGCGTGACGTTCCGCATCGAAGCGAACGTCTCGCTGGACAAGGCCCTCGCGATCGCCCGCAGCTTGAGATGACCGCTGTTCCTCGACCTAGCCCACTTTCAACTCTGCCGTGGCGCGTTCGAAGAAACCGAGGATCGTCGACGAGGTCCTCTCGGGGTGCTCGATCTGAGGGACGTGGCCGGAGTCCTGCCACACGACGACCTCGCAGCCGGGCAGCGCCTTCCGCACCCCGCGCGAGCTGTGATGGTTGATCAAGACGTCGCGCGTCCCGTAGAGATACAGCGCCGGCGGGTCCATCGCGGCGAGCCTCGCCCAGAACCCGGTCTCGCCCGTCGGCTCTTCCATGTAGATGTGCCGAGCGGCAGCCGAGAACGCCATTCGCGCCCGGGGGCTGCGCCAGATGGTCAGGAAGTCGTCGACCGCGGCTTCGAACCACTCGTCTTCGACACGGGCCGGGTCGGCGAACAATTGCTTCAGTCCATCGAGGACATAGCTACGCGGGAGGCGTGACGCGGCGAACGCAAGCTCCGGGCGCAACAGCTTCACGAGCCACAGGCCGGGGCGCTTCGAGAATGCGGTGGCCGGACACAAGCAGGCGATCGCCCGGACCCGGGCCGGATTCGTCATCGCCATCTCCATCGCGATGCGGCCCCCCATCGAGTTCCCGGCGACGAATGCCGCGTCGACGTCCATCTCGTCCAGGAAAGAGAAAACCCGGCGGCTGAACCACCGGGCGTCGTACCTGCCTCGCGGCTTCGAAGAGGATCCGAAGCCGGGAAGGTCCAATGCGATGACCCTGTGACGCCGGGCCAGCGCGGGGACGATCGGGAGCCACGACGACTTCGTCCCCCCGAGCCCGTGCAGCATGACCACGGGTTCGGCCGCCTCGTCCCCCGCTACCAGCGCGGAGATCCGATTCCCCCTGTGCCCGATCATCTCGACTGAGTACTCGAGGGCCCCCGCGGACGGATGCTCGAAGAGCGGCTCGAACATCAGCGATCTCTCGATGCTCCCTCGCACGTTGAGCTTGCCGGTGGCGAACGCCTCGATCCCGGATAGCCGCCCCTCGTCGATCTCGAGCCACGTGCCGGGATCGGTCTTGATGACGACGTCCGGCCGTGCGCCGTTCGCTCTGTCGACCGTGCACCGTCCGTTCGACACGACGATGTCGCGTACCGCACGGCCGATCTCGATGCGGAAGCGGGCTGCGAGGTCGGTGTCCTCCCCGCGGAAACGTGCGGGGAGGCTGTCGAGCGAGCGAACGACCGCGCTGTCCCCCATCGCGGTCAAGTTTATGGGCGCAGCGCGCTTACCAAGAGCATTTCCCGGGTCAGCCGAGCAGACGTTCGGCGAGCTCCGCCCGATGGACGGTTCCCGGCCCCTCGAACGTGTTTATCCACTGCGCCCGCTTGTAGAAGAGATGCAACGGGTGCTCCCACGTGAACCCGATACCGCCGTGTACCTGGATCGCGCGCTCGCAGGCAGCAACCGCCGCTGCGCCGGCCGAAGATTTCGCGGCCGAAACGGCGGAGCCGGCCTGCTCGTCGTCTTCGGCGACGCACCATGCCGCCCAGTAGGAGAGTGACCGCGCCAGTTCCACCTCTGCATAGATGTCGGCGACCTGATGCGACACGGCCTGATAGGCGCCGATCGGTTTGCCGAACTGCTTACGCTCCTTCACGTAATCGATGGACAGCTCGAGCGCGCGCTGTCCGATGCCGACGGCCTCGAGCGCGACGGCGGCGAGGGCACGCAGCCGCACCGCACGCAACAACGGCTCGGCCTCACCGGCGACCACGACCGGCTCTCCGCGCGTAGCCGAAAGTCGCAGTGACCCCAGGCGCCGCGTACGGTCCATGGTCGAATGTTCGGTCGCAGCCGCCTCGCTCCGCGACACCGACCACACGCCGATGCCGTCCGAGGCTGCAGCGACGACCAAGACGTCGTCGACGATCCCGCCGTCCGGGATGAGGTATTTCTCGCCGCTGAGGGTCCAGCTTCCATTCGACGCTTCCGCCTTCGTCGTCACGCTGGCGGCATCCGCGAGATGCGCCGGGCCCGACGGCTCCGCCCACGCGAGCGTCGCGCTGCGTTGGCCGGCAACGACCGCGTCGAGCGAGACACCGGAGCGCTCGAGCAACGGCGTGGCGAGGGCGACGGTCGAGAAGAAGGGGCCGGGGAACAGAGCTCGCCCGAGCTCTTCGAACAGGACGGCCTCGTCGATGAAGCTCATGCCCGCGCCGCCTGCCTCTTCGGGGGCCGCCAGGCCGATCCACCCGAGCTCGGCCATCTGCCGGTAGATCTCCGGGTCCCAGCCTTGGTCCGCCGCCGCTAGATCTGCAACCCGATCCGGTCCCACGCGATCGGCGAGGAACGAGCGCGCCTGGTCGCGCAGCATGTTCTGTTCCTCCGAGAAAGCGAAATCCATCAGCCCACCCGAACGCTATGCCGGCGCGGCATCATCGACTCCTCGGGAGACCGAGGACGCGCTCCGCGATGATGTTGCGAAGGACCTCGGAGGTCCCTGCTTCGATCGTGTTGCCCCGGCTGCGCAGCTGCTGGTACTGCCAGTAGCCCGACCACGGTCCGTCCTCGTCCAGCTGTGACAGAGGCCCCAAGATGTCGAGCGCCAGCTTCCCCAGCCGCTGGTTCGACTCCGACCAGTGCAGCTTCGCGATCGACCCTTCGGGTCCGGGAACACCCGTCTTCACGAGACCCGTAAGCGCGCGGTAGTTCGTGAACCTCAGCGCCTGGAGATCGATCCACTGCTGCGCGACGCGGTCGCGGAACTGCGGGTCTTCGGCCGCGGTATGCCCGTCGACCGACGTCTGCTTCGCGAGAGCGATCAACTTGCGCACACCGACCTCGAGCCGAGCGGTGAGCGCGAAGCCGAGCGTCCCCCGCTCGTGCAACAGCGTCGTCATCGCGACCGCCCACCCCTGGTTGATCTCGCCGAGGACGTTCTCGCGCGGCACGCGCACGTCGCTGAAGAAGATCTCGTTGAATTCCGGATCGCCCGTTATCTGCTTGAGCGGACGGACCTCCACACCGGGTGAGTGCATCTCGACGAGCAGATATGTGATGCCTTGATGCTTCGGCGCGTCCGGGTCGGTCCGCACGAGCAAGATGCAGTAGTCGGCGATATGCGCGAACGACGACCACACCTTCTGACCGTTGACGACGAACGAGTCGCCATCGAGTTCGCCACGGGTGCGCAGCGACGCGAGATCCGAGCCCGAACCGGGCTCCGAGAAACCCTGGCACCACACCTCTTCACCCGACAGGATCTTCTTCAGGTGTTTGCGCTTCTGCTCGTCGGTTCCGTGGGCGATGATGGTCGGCCCTGCCATCCCGAGGCCGATCACGCCGATGTGGTCGGGCGTCTCGGCTCGTGCGCTCTCTTCGAGGAAGATCGCCTGGTGGGTATACGGCGCGCCGGCCCCGCCGTATTCCTTCGGCCACGTCAGGCCGGAATAGCCCGAGTCGTAGAGCTTCTTCGACCATTCGCGGGAGATGTCCTCGTCACCGCGACCTGCGACGTCGCCTCGCTCGGTGTGAGCCGCAGGGACGTTCGCCTCGAGCCACGCGCGTAGCTCGGCGCGGAACTTCGCTTCCTCGGGAGTGTCGCGAAAGTCCACGGCGGCATCTTAGACATGGGAGACGGCAGGAGAAGCTCGGGAGCGGGCGAACCCTCGGATATCGGCCGGAAAGGCCGCGGTCAAGGAGCGACCATGCCCAGGACGCTGTCCGCGCTGCTAGCCAGCCTCCTCGCGCTTTGCGGTCTGTTCGCGGGACGAGCGGTCGCGGAGCCTGCGGGACCCGGCGTCTTCTCGTCGGCCTACCAGTCGGCGATGGGGGTGTGGCTGCACAAAGAAGGCGGAGACACGTTCATGTACTTCGCCGGCGCCGCACACGCGACCAACCTCGCCAAACAGAAGACGAGAACCTTCGCGTGGGCCGATCGCAGCAAGTGCGCCGTCGCGAAGACGAAGAACTCGACGGCTATCGCCTGCGCCGGGAGCTCACGCGCCCACAAGATCGCATCCGACCGTTTCCGGTTCGACCCGCTGATGGACTCGGCGCGCCTCGATCACAAGGATGCTCGCCTGCGCTGGCGCGGTGAAGATCCTCCGCACCCGAGCGCGATGCCGTTCGCGGATCCCGCCTTCGGCGCCGCCGCATTCGCGTCCGTCGACAGGATGGCTGCCGCGTCGGGCACCGTCTTGGGAACGAAGATGAGGGGCGGACGCTGGACCGACATGGGATTCCTGAGCCAGGGGGCGTACGTATTGCTCTTGGTCGACGCACCGGCCGGGCGCTACTGGATCGACCCCGACACGAACCAGGTCCACTACCGGTTCCGCTTCGAGATCGCGCGCTAGCCGCCTGCGGAGTCCCGCCCAACGAGAGGTAATGTTTGCCTCCCTCGCCGGGCGGCGAGGGAGAGCTCAACTCTCTGGGTGGGGGGACCATGCCTGAGACCGAGATCAGCATCAAAGGCCTGACGAAATCGTTCGGGCCCCAGACCGTGCTCGAAGACATCACGCTGGACATCCCCAAGGGGAAGATCACCCTGATGCTCGGCCCCTCCGGGACCGGGAAGTCGGTCTTCCTCAAGCACCTCGTCGGCCTGCTCAAGCCGGATCGTGGCGAGATCTGGATCGACGGCAAGAACGTGCCTGCGCTGTCGGAGAAAGAGCTCTACGAGGTACGGCGCAAGTTCGGCGTCCTGTTCCAGGACGGTGCGCTCTTCGGCTCGATGAACATCTACGACAACGTCGCCTTCCCGCTGCGCGAGCACACCAAGAAGAAGGAAAGCGAGATCAACGACATCGTGACCGAGAAGCTCAAGATGGTCGGGCTCACGGGTGCAGAGAAGAAGCTCCCCGGCGAGATCTCGGGCGGGATGAAGAAGAGGGCCGGCCTCGCGCGGGCGCTCGTGCTCGATCCCGAGATCGTCCTGTTCGACGAGCCCGACTCGGGCCTCGACCCCGTACGGACGGCCTTCCTCAACGAGCTGACGATGGATCTGAACAAGCAGCTCGACGCGACCTTCATCGTCGTCACGCACGACATCGCGACCGCCAAGCAGGTCGCGGACTACATCGGCATGCTCTACCGACGGAACCTGGTCCGGTTCGGTCCCGCACGCGAGATGTTCACGTCCGAGATCCCCGTGGTACGCCAGTTCCTCTCCGGCGACACCGAGGGGCCGATCGGGATGTCGGAGGAAAAGGACTCGGCCAAGACCGACAGCGTCGACGTCCGATCGACTTCCGGCCTGTCGGCCGACGAGACCGAGGAGCTAGAGCGCGCGGCCGGTGCTCCCTAGGACATGCTGAAGACCCTCGTCGTCGAGACCGGCAACATGTTCGCCATCACGCTCGAGGCGTTCCGTCTGATGTGGCGGCCTCCGTACCCGTGGCGCGAGTTCGTCCGCCAGTCGTGGTTCATCGCGAGCGTCTCGATGATCCCGGCGGTGCTGGTTTCGATCGCGTTCGGGGCGACGATCGCGCTCCAGGTCGGCAACGTCGCGCGACAGCTCGGTGCGGAGTCACAGACGGGCGCCGCGATGGTCCTCGCGGTCGTAAGGGAAGCAGCTCCTATCGTGGCGGCGCTGCTGATCGCGGGCGCGGGCGGCTCCGCGATGTGCGCCGACATCGGGTCGCGCAAGATCCGCGACGAGATCTCCGCGATGGAGGTTCTGGCGGTCAACCCGGTCCAGACGCTCGTCGTGCCGCGGATCTGGGCCGCGGTATTCGTGGCGATGCTCCTGGACGGCTTCGTCTCGGTCGCAGGTATCGCCGGTGGCTACTTCTTCAACGTCGTGATCCAGGGAGGAACGCCGGGGGCGTACCTCGCATCGTTCGGCCTCCTGGCACAGACGGCCGACCTGATCGTCGCGATCCTCAAGGCCGGCGTGTTCGGGCTGATCGCCGCGATGGTCGCGGTCTATTTCGGGTTCTACGCCAAGGGCGGTCCCAAAGGTGTAGGCGACGCGGTCAACCGCGCCGTCGTCGTCACGTTCATGCTCATCTTCTTCGTGAATTTCATCCTCACGGCGCTCTACTTCGCGATCGTTCCTCAGAAGTTCGGATAGGGGGAGCAGTTGGCAACGCAGGCAGGCAGGCTCTCGAACACCTTCGCCATCCCTGCGCGCGTGGGGAACAGGTTGCTCGACAGTCTCGCGAACCTCGGCGAGCAGCTCGGGTTCATGGCGAAGTCACTCAAAGACGTCACCTTCGCGGTCAAGCACTCCGGTGAGGTCGCCCGCCTGATCTCCGAGATCACGCTCGGTGCAGGCGCGTTGATCGTCGGGGCCGGAACCGTCGGAGTCATCTTCTTCATGGCGTTCTTCACCGGGACCCAGGTCGGTCTCGAAGGCTTCAAGGGTCTGCAGCTGATCGGCGCCGAGGCATTCACCGGGTTCGTATCGGCCTTCGCGAACACCCGGGAGATCACCCCGTTGATCGCAGGCGTGACGCTGGCCGCGCAGGTTGGCGCCGGGTTCACTGCCGAGCTGGGAGCGATGCGCGTCAACGAAGAGATCGATGCGCTCGAGGTGATGGCCGTGCGGCCGGTTCCTTACCTCGTGTCGACCAGGATCATCGCAGCCCTCGTGGCGATCACGCCTCTTTATCTGATCGGGTTGTTCGCCAGCTACATCGCGACCGAATGGGTGGTGGTGGAGCTCCTCGGGCTATCCGGCGGGACGTATGCGCACTACTTCTCGCTGTTCCTGCCTCCGGTCGACGTCCTGTATTCGCTGATCAAGGCCGCGACCTTCGCGGTGGTCGTGGCGTTGATCCACTGTTACTACGGCTTCAACGCGAGCGGTGGGCCCGCTGGTGTCGGGATCGCGGTCGGTAAGGCGATCCGGGCGTCGATCGTCGCAGTCAACGTCATCAACCTGATGATGTCTGCATTCATGTGGGGGGTGACCGAGACCGTCCGTATCGCCGGGTAGCCGGCGGAACGCGCGACGAACCAAAGCGGGCGGGTAGGAAGGGATGAACGATCACTAGGCTGCGGCATGCATTCGTCGGAATCGTGGCGCTCGCGATCGCGGGCGGCCTCGTCGCGTTGACGTGGATGTTCCTCACGGGGCAGATCACGGCTGCCAGCGTGCCGGGTTCGGCCGTCTTCGGCACGTGTGGCCAAGGGTTGCGCGAAGGCGGCGACGTCAAGACGCGCGGGGTCCTCATCGGACGCATCGAGACGATCGAGCGTCTCGACAGCGGCGAGTGCAACGTCCGTCTGGCGCTCTTCCCCGACAAGGCGGAGCAGGTTCCGGCGAACGTAGCGGCGCAGATCCGCGCCAAGACGATCTTCGGCGAGAAATGGGTCGAGGTCATCTATCCCGAAGAGCCGTCGGACGAGAAGTTCGCTGCCGGACAAGTCATCGAAGAGACGATCGACCCGTTGGAGGTCGAGACGATCCTTAACACGGCCTTGCCGATCCTCGATGCGATCGACCCCGAGTATCTCGCAGGGACGCTCGAGGCTCTCGCGGGAGGGTTCGTCGGACACGAGGACGCCGCTATCCGTGGGATCGAGAGCGGGACCGAGGCGGTGCGCGTGGCCAACGAGAACACCGCGTTGTTCAACAGGGGGATCGACCAGCTCGCGGAGTCGGGCGAGGTCTTGAGCAGGGTCGACAACGACCTGTTGGACGCGATGGCCAACCTCGATCGCCTGAACGAGTTCACGATCGCGAACGCGGACCTCATCGAGACGAACCTCGACAAAGCTCCCACGCTGCTGCGTGAGCTATCGAGCCTGTTCGAGACCCGCTTCGGCGACCTCACGCGGATGGTGAACGCGGGCGCGACCGTGATCAGCCTCGTCGCGGCGCAGAGCGGCGACCTCGACCGTCTATTGAGCGAGCTACCGCGCTTCAACTCGAACTGGATCAGGAACCTCAGTCACGTGTGCCGGTACCGCCAGGCTCCGAGCGAGCCGGGCAAGTCGATCGGCGACCGCATACCCGGACGCTGCTGGCGAGTCCACAACCTCCTCACGAGCAGCCGCGGGCCGTATGCCCCCGGCAACGAGCCGCAGCCGGAAAGCTCGGCGTCCTCCGGTTACGCGGCGCTCGGGCTCGACGACCCGACGGAGCTCGAGCGCTTGCTGTTCAGGCCGGCGGTCGGAGGAGCCCGATGAGAGCGACCGCGATCAAGCTCGCCATCTTCACGGTCTTCACGATCTTGATCACGTTCGCCCTTGCTTCGATCATCGGCAAGCTGTCACCCTTCGACGACACGTATCAGGTCAGCGCGCGCTTCACCGATGCCACGGGCATCCTCAACGGTGACCCGGTGAAGATCGCCGGCGTCGACGTCGGCAAGGTCGTGTCGTTCGAGGTCCAGCAAGGTGAAGCGATCGTCACGATGGAGCTTTCGGGTGACGTCGACCTACCGGAAAACGTGCGAGCGGAGATAGCCTTCCGCAACCTCCTCGGGCAACGCATCGTGAACCTCGTCCGACCCGACGTTCCTTCTTCGGAACCGCTGGAAGCGGGTGCGACGATCCCGATCCAGAACACGGAGGGAGCCCTCGACCTGTCGGTCGTGTTCAACAACCTCCGACCCCTCATCCAGTCGACGAACCCGGAAGAGATCAACCTGGTATCGCGGGCGGTGCTCGAGGTTTTCAAAGGCCGCGAGGGCGACGTAGCGAAGATCCTGGGAAACTTCGCAGAGATCACCGACGAGCTTTCGGCGAAGGACCAGCGTCTCGCGCGGCTCGTGACGAATCTCGACCGACTCACGCAGGTCCTGAACCGCCAGTCGGGGTCGATCCGATCGGGTGTCGGCCGATTCGGCGAGCTGATGGAATCGCTGGGCGACGCCACACCCACCATCGAGCGGGTGGTCGACCAACTGGACACAGCCTCGACGAAGTTCGGCGGGATCCTCGTCCGCAATCGAGCGAATCTCGATCAAGAACTGGAAGACCTCGAGACCGTCCTTGCGATCATCGGTGACGAGCTGGGGCCGCTCGATGTGATCGCGAAGAACCTCAAGGAGATCCTGCTTGCGACCGCGCGGTCGCAGTCCTACGGGAAGTGGTGGAACCTCTACGTCCCGAACTTCTGCCCCGAGGGCGCCGGCACGCTGGCGTGCAACAGGTGACCGCATGAGCATCAAGAACTTCCGCGAGCGTTCGCCGATCCTGATCGGGATCGTCTCGATCCTCGCGCTCGCAGCGGGAACGACCTTCGCATTCTCGATCGACAAGCTTCCGGCGTTGAAGAACGCATACGAGATCGAGGGAGAGTTCCGCGATGCAGCAGGGCTGAAGACCGAGAACCAGGTCCGGGTCGCCGGCATCAAGGTCGGAACCGTCTCGCGCATCGAGCTCGACGGTGACAAGGTCGTCGTCGCTATGGAGATCGACAACGGGATCCGCATACCCGACGACGCGTTCGCCGAGATCAAGCTGGCAACGTTGCTGGGTACGAAGTTCGTCGACATCGAGGCGAAAGGCGGCGGGCCGTTCCTCGAAGCGGGCGACGTCATCGGCATCGAGAACACGTCGATCCCGTACGAGATCTATCAGGCGTCGAATCAGGGGACGAACGTCCTCGAAGAGCTCGACGGGCCCGCTCTGAACGATGCGATCGCACAGCTCGCGAAGCTGGTCGAGACCTCGAAAGAGGAGCTGGGCGCGGCGTTGAGCGGGTTGAACGAGCTCGGCGCGGGGCTGAATGCGAAGGACGAGGACCTCAGGAGCTTGCTCGCCGGCGCGGGCGAGCTAACCGACCTCTTAGCGGACGAGGGTGACGAGATCAACCGGTTGATCGCCGAATCCGACCTGGTGCTCGGGGTGCTCGCGCGCAAACGTGAAGACGTGCAGTCGCTGTTGGAGGCGACGAGGTTGATGTCCGGACAACTCGCCGACCTGCTGCGCGACAACCGCGCCAACGTCGACGGGATCCTCAAGGAGCTGCATCGGGCGCTCGTGGTGCTGGAAGCGAACGTCGAGCACCTCGATGTCGCGATGGAGTACGCGGGACCGTCGGCGCGCTACTTCGGGTCGATCTTCCAGCAAGGCAGGTGGGGCGACATCTACTCGTGCGGACTCGTCCTCTCCCCCACGTGCGAGGAGGGCTGATGCAGCGATTCATCAAGCCGCTCGCCATCGTCGTCGCGCTGCTCCTCGCGGGCGGGGGCGCAGGCCTCGTCCTCCGCTCCGACCGAACCGGCACGTACCGGATCACGGCGTACTTCGAGAAAGCGATCGGGCTCTTCCCCAACTCCGACGTCACGATCCTGGGCGTCCCGGTCGGAACGGTCACGCGCATCGAACCGGAGGGTTCGAGGGTCAAGGTCGTGTTGGAGGTCTCGGACGAACACGAAGTGCCGGCGGATGCGTTCGCTCAGATCGTCCCGATATCGGTGATCGCCGACCGCTTCGTACAGCTGCACCCTCCGTATACCGGCGGGCCCGTGATGGAAGACGGAACGGTCCTCGACACCGATCGCACGCAGATCCCCGCCGAGCTCGACGACGTCTTCAAGCAGCTGAAGAAGCTGCTTGAAGCGATCGAGCCCGGAGAGGAAGGCGAGCCGGGCGCCCTCGGCGAGTTGATCGTCCAGCTGGACGATGCACTGAGGGATCGCGAAACGGACCTCAAAGGAGCGGTCACGAACACCGCGCAACTCACCGGGACGTTGGCCGATGCTCAAACCGACCTGTCCGACCTCCTCGTGAACCTCGACCGGCTGTTCGGGAAGCTAGCGCAGCGCGCCGGCACGATCGGGAGTCTCAACCAGAACTTCGCGATCGTCATGTCGACCTTGGCGGAGAGCCGCTCCGACCTCGAGGCGACCCTCGCGAACCTCGGGGACATGACGGGCGAGATCGGGCGCGTCCTGCGATCGAACCGCGAGCGACTGGGAACCGACCTCGCGCTCGCGTCAAGGGTGCTCGACACGCTGCTCCAGAACCGAGCTTCGGTCGAGGAATCGCTGTCGTGGTTGCCGGTCGTCGCGATTGGGCTGAGCAATGCCTACAACCCGGACCACGACGACATCGATGTTCGCGACAACGCGGCCGCGCGCTTGAAGTGCGACATCCTGGACGAGCTTCCGGACAACCCCGTGAAGGACGCGTTCGAGCAGCTGTGCCGCGAGCACACGGGAGAGCCTCCTCCGGACGCGCAGGACGCGCAGGTCGCGCCCGAAGCCGACGAGCGGGAGCCGCGGAGCTGCCGCGAGGGCGTACGGAAGGTGAAGCGTCAGCTGCACAGGCTCGAGCGCGTCGACCTGCCGGCCTCGGTCCTCGACGACGTCGTCAAGCCGTTGAAGAAGAAGCTGCGCAAGCTCGCGAGGGAGTGCAAAGAGCTGGGCAAGGCGATAGAGGATCCGGGAGCGCTCCTGGACGAGCTCAGCGACGACATCGGAGGGATCCCGTCGCTCGAGGAACCCCCCGATGACGCTGCGAGCCTGACGGGCAACGCCGCGGGACCGACGATCGTTCCGCCGTCCTCCAGCGGTGGTGGCTTCCGCCGGTGGCTCGCCGGTTTCTTCAGCTTCCTGGGTGGGTCCTCGTGATGCGCCGGCTGGTGCTGCGCGCCGTTGCGGGCGGCGTCGCCATGGCGCTGCTGTCTTCGTGCGCGGTGTTGGGGTTCCCGATGCCGTGCTCGGGGATCGAGATCATCGCGAACTTCGAGCAGGTAGGTGACCTGGTCGAGAACTCGAACGTGCAGTCGTCCGACGTCGAGATCGGAATGGTCCAGAAGATCGAGCTCGATGGATGGGAAGCGCAGGTCACGATGTGCCTGGACGAGGAAGAGCAGATCCCGCGCGACTCGAAGGCGGTCGTGCGGACGACGTCGCTGCTGGGCGAGAAGTTCATCGACCTCCAGCCACAGTCGGACGGCGCGCCGTTCCTGTCCGACGGCGACATCCTCGACAGCGACGAGACGGATAAGGCTGCCGAGCTCGAAGACGTGTTTGCGAAGCTGGCCGGTGTCCTCGGAACGGGCAACCTGGAGCAGATCAACCGCTTCACCTCCGCGCAGGCGCGCATCCTCGACGGTCACGCCACCGAGCTACGTCAAGTCCTGGTGGATCTCCGCGAGTTCACGGACGTTCTCGCCGACCGCAAGGGCCAGCTCGGGCGTGCGGTCGACAACCTCGATTCGGTCGCTCGTACGCTGCTGGACCAGTCACCCGTGCTGGAACGGTTCCTGCAGTCGTTCGCCCGTTCGTCGGAGATCCTCGCAGAGCAGAAGAACGGGTTGCGCGACCTGTTGTTCTCGCTCGACCGCTTCACGAACATCTCCGTACAGCTCCTCGACCAGACGGAGGCGGGCCTGAACGAGCAGTTCGCCGACCTGCGCCCCGTGTTGAGGACGTTGGTCGCCAACAGCGCGAACCTGCACGCGACGCTCAAGACACTGGCGACGTTCAGCCGGTACTTCCCGGAAACGATGCCCGGCGACTACCTGCAACTCGACGTGTGCCAGGCAGGCGAGGGCGACTTCGGGCCGGGCGACGAGTGTCCGCAGGCGATAGGCAACGACGACCCCGATGCACCCGCGAGGACGTCACAGAACGCGAACGGCGCCGAGATGATCCTGATGCAGCCCCTTGGAGGTAGTCGGTGAACATCAATCCGAAGACGCGCGTCAGGATCAACCTGATCGCGTTCTTCGTCCTCGGGCTCGGCCTGTCTTACGCGATGGCCAACCACGTCCTGACCGTGCTCCAGGACCGTTACTCGGTCAACGCGATCTTCCCGGACGCGGGTGGTGTCTTTACGAACCAAGAGGTCACCTACCGCGGCGTGACCGTCGGACAGGTCGGCCGGCTGGACGTCGTCGAGGAAGGGGTTCAGATCGAGCTCCTCATAAACAGTGAGACGAAGATCCCGCGCGAGGACGTCGAGGCGCGCGTGATGTTCAAGAGCGCGGTCGGAGAGCAGTTCGTAGACCTGTTGCCGGCCGAGGACGGCGAGCCGTACCTGGAGCATGGCGACACGATCCCGATCAGCCAGACGAGCATCCCGGTCAGCACCCAGGAGCTGCTCACGACACTCGAGGCCGTCCTGCGCGGCGTCCCGCCCGAGGCGCTCGAGGGCGCGATCGACGCGTTGGGAGCGGGGCTGACGGGCACGGGCCCGGATATCGCGACGATCCTCGAATCGACGGCCGACCTCGCCGAGCTGTTCGCTCGCCGCGCCCCAGAGTTCGAAGCGATCCTCCGCAACGGGACCAGGGTCGGCAGCGCGTTCCTCGCATCGAAGGAGGATTTCGTGACCGCGATCCGGCAGCTCGTCGCGGTGAGCGAGTCCTTGTCGGTCAGCACGGGCAACCTCGAGAGGCTCCTGCGCAACACGAACATGACGTCCGACGAGGCGATCGCGCTCCTGCGCGAAGACAGGGAAGCGGTGCACAGCTTCCTCACCAAGTTCGCCGAAGTCAACGCTCTGCAGGCACAGCACGTCGACGACATCAGCCGGATCCTGAACCACCTCCCGACCGCTCTGGCCTCGGTGAACAAGTCGTTCGAGCCTTCTACGGGACTCGTCCGGTTCGGACTCATCGGCGAGCCTGCCAGCGCGTCGTGCAGCTACGGAAGCGAGCGCAGAGGGCCTAGCGACCGCGGCCCCCGGCGGCCACCCAAGAACCTCCGCTGCGAAACGCCGGGCGACCAGCAGCGGTCATCGGGCGGTCGCGGACCGGCGGCAGCACCCGGCGACGTCGCCACGACGGGTCTGCTCGGCGGGCTCGGAGATACCGATCGGGCCGCGCCCGGCCTGCCCGCGCGCATGTCGGACTGGTCGTGGACGCTGTTCTACCTGCACGGGGTCTGAGCTCGACCCGAGCTCGCCACTCCTAGGATGAAGTGATGGAAGAGCGCGCGCGCGAGGACGAGCTGGGCGGTGACCTTCCCGTCGATCGTGAGACCCCGGGTGGTTACGGCGTCGCGTCGTCGGGGGCCGCGGCGTCACACACCGAAGGCGAACCGACCCGCGCCGTGCGAGGCGGTACCGCTACGTCTGCTACCGAACCTGCACCGGCCGCGCCGCGTGCAGGTGCGCTCAAGGTCCCCCTGCTGGTCGCCGCGCTCGTCGTCACCACGATCTCGGCCGCGGTGTTCGCGACGCTGTACCTGACGCAGGAGACGTCGCCGACAGAAGTCAGCGACGTGCTCGCGGACGAAGCACCCGAGGTGCGGGATACCGCAACCCGCGTCGCGAACCTGTTGTTGAACTACGACTCCACGAACCTGGAAGCGGTATCCCAACAGATGCTGGAGGTCGCCACCGGCAATTTCCGCGAACAGTACGAAGAGGTGCTCGCACAAGGTGGTGGACTCGGCACGGCGCTCGAGGAAGCCTCTGCCTCGTCGCGCGGCGAGATCCTCGAGGGCCCGGACGTCTATTTCAACAGCGCGTCGGAAGCGATCGCGATCACGCACGTCACGCAGACGGCACAGTCGAATACGAACCCGGGCGGCTCGACGATCGACTACATCCTCAAGATCACGTTGATCGACACGTCCGAAGGAGGATGGAAAGCCGATCGTGTGGAGGTGTTGAGCACGCAGCAGGTCTAGCTACGCGGCACGCGTCCCGAACGTCTCGACGATCGCGGTGTAGTTCTCCATCATCCGTCCAGGCTCCGGCCCGTACCACGGTCCCGCGCACATCAGGCGGTCGGCGGACGCACCCCACTCGTCTGCCTTCTGCTTGCACTCGCCGGCAGGTCCCGCGATCGCCATAGCGTCGCAAAGCTCGTCGTCTATGAGCTCGATCATGCGTTCCTTGTCCTTGGCATCGAGCGCCGCTCGGAGGTCGGGGACGATATGCGCCTTCCCGTGGAGCTCGAGGATCGGGCTGTAGGTGCGCGTGGTCGCGTAGAACGCGATCTGCAGTTTCACTTCGCGGCGCGCGAGGTCGACGTCGTCGGAGATCGAGATCAACCAGTCCGCGCTGATGCTGCACTCGTCCGGCTTCCGTCCGGCGCGCTCAGCCCCTTCGGCCACGGCAGGTCGGATGACCTCTTCGATGTAGAGCGGCGATGCGATCGGGTGCGCCAGCAACCCGTCGGCGACCTCGCCGCAGGTCCGCGCCATGATCTTGCCAACCGCTGCGAAGTAGATCGGGACGTCCCGCGGCGGAGGGTTCCTCCTCGCCCCGAATACGGGACGCGTCACGGTGTAGAAGCGGCCCTCGTGGACGACGTCGTCGCCACGGTTCGCCGCCCACACGGTGCGCATCACCTGTGCGTACTCCTTCATCTTGGGCGCGGGATGCTCGAACCGGACCGAGAAGCGCTCTTCGTTTATCCGCTTGACCTGGGTGCCGAGGCCGATGATGAACCGGCCTCCCGACAGCTCGTCGAGATCCGACGTCTCCATCGCGGTGATCGTCGGGGAACGCGGGAACGCCAGCGCGATCGAGGTGCCGACCTTGATCTTCGACGTTGCCTGTATCGCTACGGCCGCCGTGATGAACGCGGTGGTCGTCGTCTCTGCGGCCCAGCAGGACTCGAAACCGGCGTCCTCGACCATCTTCGCCATCGGGCCGATCATCGACATCGGGCCGCCGATCCCTATCCCGTAATCCATAGGCGTCGGACTATAGCCGTCGGCACCTGACGGCCCGGCGGAGCGAGGCTCGCGTCGGCCCCGGCATTGTGTACATTCCCCGGCGAGAAGTCCGGTTGCACCCAGGAGGCATCAGTGAGCGACCTGCTCGACGACGAAGAGATCGAACAGCGCCTAGACGAGCTCGGCGATTGGGAACGCGAGGGCGACTCGATCGAGAAGGTGTTCGAGTTCGACGATTTCGCCCAAGCGATGAAGTTCGTCAACGACGTCGCGAAGTTCGCCGAGCAGAAGGACCATCATCCCGACATCGACATCCGCTGGAACAAGGTCAAGCTCGCGCTCACGACCCACGCCGAGGGTGGCCTGACGCCGTGGGACTTCGACTTCGCGAACGAGGTCGAACAAACCATCGCTAGTTAGGCGTCGGCACCTCTGCGTCCCCCCGGAGCCACGGCGGCAACGAGAACGTCACGTCTTCGGTCGTTATCTCTCGCGTCTCGACATCCGAGTAGCCGAGCTCCGCTAGCCGTTCCAGCAGACGGTCCACCAGCACCTCCGGCGCGCTCGCTCCCGAGCTGACGCCGACGGTCTCGGCCCCCTCGAGCCACGCCGGGTCCAGCTGCGAGACGTCGGGGACCAGGTACGAGCGCGTCCCGGCGACCTTCGCAACCTCGACCATGCGGTTGGAGTTACTGGAATTCAGTGCGCCGACGATCAGCACGACGTCGGCCTCCGGAGCGATCGCTTTCACCGCTACCTGGCGGTTCTGCGTCGCGTAGCAGATGTCGTCGCTGCGGGGGCCGGTCAGATCCGTGAAATGGTCGCGCAACGCCTCTACGGTCTTCAGCGTGTCATCCACCGACAGGGTCGTCTGGGTCAGGTACGACACCGGCTCGTCGGCAGCGATCGGCAACGTCTCTATCTGCTCGGGGCTCTCGATGACGAACGTGGAAGCCGGGGCTTCACCTGCGGTCCCTTCGATCTCCTCATGTCCTTCGTGGCCCACCAGGACGATCTTGCGTCCTGCGCGATCGAACCGCTTCGCCTCCAGGTGGACCTTCGTCACCAACGGACACGTCGCATCGATCACCTGGAGGTTGCGCGCGTCGGCGTTCCTCCGAACCTCGGGTGAGATCCCGTGCGCCGAGAAGATGCACACGGCTCCTTCGGGGATCTGGTCTTCGGACTCGACGAAGATCGCGCCGCGCTTCTCCAGCTCTTCGACGACGTGGCGGTTGTGCACGATTTCCTTGCGCACGTAGACCGGCGCGCCGAGGGTGTCGAGGGCCCGCTCGACCATCTGAACGGCCCGGTCCACCCCCGCGCAATACCCGCGCGGAGCCGCAAGGATGACCTTCTTCTTCATCGCGTCCACCCACCCAGCGTACGGGTTGGAGAAAGCAACCAAACTCTTCTCGAGATCCGAGCCGTCACGCGCGGTTCTGCGAGAGGCCTCGTCAGGCGCGGGCCCTGTTCGGCTTAGCCGACATCGCGATGCGGTAGAGATCGGGCAGCCCCGCCTCTTGGGACGAGGGGCAGAGGGACTCGATCGGGCAGCGCTCGCAGAGCGGCTTCTTCGCGTCGCAGATGTTGCGCCCGTGCTCGATGAACAGGTCGGTCACGACCAGCCACTTCTTCTTCGGGACGATGGCCATGAGGTCTTGCTCGATACGGACGGCATCTTTCGGGCCCCACTCCGTCAGGCCCAGACGGACCGAGACGCGTCCGACGTGCGTGTCGACCGCGACGCCTGCGTCGGGATCGGTCGTGGCAACCTCAGGGAAGAGGTTCAGCTGCACGACGTTCGCCGTCTTGCGCGCCACGCCCGGGAGTGTGATCAGCTCGGCGATCGTCTTTGGGACCTCGCCGTCGAACTCGTCGATCAGCTTCTGGCACATCCCCCTGATCGCCTTGGTCTTCTGGCGGAAGAACCCCGTCGACTGGATGTCTTTCTGGAGCTCCTCTTCCGGGACCGCGAGGTAGTCCTCGGGCCGCCGGTACTTGGCGAACAGCCCCGGCGTGACGATGTTGACGCGGGCGTCGGTGGACTGGGCCGAGAGGATCACCGCGACGACGCACTCCAGCGGCGTCGAGTACCGGAGCGCGATCCCCGCGCCCGGATATGCCTTGGCGAGCTTCGTGAGGATCGGCTTGATCCGCTCCTGCGCAGGACTCGTCCGGTCGGGCATCGACGGCAACGA
>DASZOC010000080.1:0-28701 GCA_035550975.1 Actinomycetota bacterium
CCCCGACAACTGCCCCCCAGACACGACCTAGGCGAGCATGGCCCGGCGTCCGCGGCATCCATCCGCCGCGACGTGGCGGCGTTGGACGTAAACGCCGCTCAGCGGGCAGTCTCGTGCGTTGCTCCGGGCTCTCCCATCCTCGCGCCACCTACAATTGCGCCCGTAGCGCTGTCGGCGGGCCGAGCTAGAGGAGCGTATGGACCGACTGAAGGATTACGGATCGATGGTCGGCCTGCTGGCCTTAGCCTTCGCCGACGTTCTATTGGTGCTCTACGTCCTCGACTGAATCTCGCGACTCGAACTGATGGCGGCCAACACCCAGCGTTGTTGATCGCACCTTTCAGTTCGTGGGGACGAAGCCAGGTGGTGGTGGGGGCGGCGGTGTTCGCCTAGCAACCGGCTCGCTCGGGTACGGGAATTCGGGAGACAGCTGCCAAGTCGCTGGTCTCTTGGGCTTCAGGACGAAGCTAACGATCAGGTAGCCGAAGAAACCGGCAAACCCCCATGCCGCTGAGTGACCTCGTGAGACTGCCAGTTGGCCGACGCCATAACAGAAGATGACCGCGGCGATCAGACCGACGCCGACAGCGAGAAGATCAACGAGCTGGCTTTGTGAGAAGAGCAGAAGCATTCGACAGGCGAGGACTCCTGAAAAACCTGCCCCCAGGCCAATCTGAGCTTTTTCCGCTGCGGTGTGATCGTTTCTCAATTCCACCCCCCGTGTCCGTGATGTTCTGAGTAGTCGGCAGGGGAACGCTGCGACTGAAGCTGGTCCTGGTGGCGGACGTGACTTGCTACCCCCCGTACAGGTAGCGACTTGTTTTGCCTTACTCGCGCCGGGGCCGACGCTCATTCCACGCAAGGCACGACCGCTAGCCTCGGTGCACAAATTCACAGAGGTGCTGTTGTACCTGGATTCCAAGTGCTAAAAGCCCTGGTAAAGGTGTGTTTCGGAGCTTGTGATACCGGTCACAAAGTCGGCTACCATGGCGGTGATGCCCAGCCGACCGATCCCTGAGGCCACCGTCGCGCGGCTCCCGGTGTACCTCCGCAGCCTCCTGGACCTCGCCGAGGGGCGGGGGCAGCTGACGGTCTCGTCGGAGGAGCTCGCAAGCCTCGCCGGTGTGAACGCCGCCAAGGTCCGCAAGGACCTCTCCTACCTCGGCTCCTACGGGACCCGCGGAGTTGGCTACGACGTCGAGTACCTGCTCTACCAGATCACACGCGAGCTGGGCCTGACCCAGGACTGGCCGGTCGCGATCGTCGGCGTCGGTAACCTCGGCCGCGCCCTTGCCTCCTACAAGGGCTTCAGCGAGCGCGGCTTTCGCATCATGGCGCTGTTCGACGTGGACCCGAACGTCGTCGGGACCGAGATCGCCGGCCTCCCGGTCCGTCACCTCGACGACCTCAAAGAAGCAGTGACCGACGACGGCATCTCGATCGGCGTCATCGCGACGCCACCCGCGGCGGCGCAGGAGGTCGGCGAACGCCTCGCCGACGCGGGAGTGAAGTCGATCCTGAACTTCGCCCCCGCGGTCGTGAGCCTCCCGCCCGACGTGACGGTTCGGAAGGTCGACCTGTCGACGGAGCTCCAGATCCTTTCGTTCTTCCAACAGCGGATCCAGGCGATCGCCGCGGCCCGCGAAGCGAACCGCCGGCTCGGCGCGACCCGCTGACCCAGGCGGTAGCGTGAGTCCCATGTCGATCGTCATCGTCGGCGTCAACCACAACTCGGCCCCCGTCGACCTCCTCGAGCGCCTTGCGATCGCCGAAGAGCGCACGCCGAAGGCGCTGCAGCAATTGCTCAACTACGAGCACGTCCTCGAGGGCGCGGTCCTCTCGACGTGCAACCGCATCGAGGTCTACGCGTGCGTGTCGAAGTTCCACGGCGGCGCGCAGGACCTACGCAACTTCCTCGCCGAGTTCTGCCATGTGGCTCCGGAAGACTTCACCGATCGCCTCTACACGTACCACGACGATGCCGCCATCCGTCACCTGTTCCGCGTCGCCGCCGGGATCGACTCCATGATCGTGGGCGAGTCGGAGATCCTCGGTCAGGTCCGGCGCGCGTTCCTAGCCGCACAGGAGGAAGGCACGGTGCAACGGGTGCTCGGTGCTGCCTTCCGTAAGGCGCTGCGGGTCGGCAAACGGGCCCGCACCGAGACGGCGATCGGGCGGAACCCCGTTTCGATCTCGTCCGCGGCGGTCGAGCTCGCCCGCCGGACCTTCGAAGACTCCACACTCGCCGGCAAGAACGTCGCCATCGTCGGGGCGGGCAAGATGGGTCGGCTTGCCGCGCAAGCGTTGAGCGCGGCCGGAGCTTCGGACGTAACGGTCGTGAATCGCACCGAAGAGCGTGCGCAGGAGGTCGCCACACGCTTCGCCGCAACCGCAACCGGCATGGACGAATTGCCAGCGGTCATGGCCGCGTCCGACATCGTGATCACGTCGACGACGGCTCCCGAGACGATCGTCGACCGCGCGATGGTCGAACGTGTCCTTGCAACGCGACAGAAACCAGGACCCCTTTTCATCGTGGACATCGCGGTTCCGCGCGACGTGGAAGCCAGCGTGCGGGACATGGAAAACGTGGTGTTGCGCGACATCGACGACCTCCGCGGTGTCGTCGAGACGAGTATCGGCAGCAGGTTGACGGAGATCTCGCGGGTCGAGGAGATCATCGGGCAAGAGGTCGCGAGCTTCCTCGACTGGCAGCGCTCTACCGAGGTCGCACCCACGATCGCCCAGCTGGTAGAGCGTGTCGAGACGCTGCGCGCGCGTGAGGTTGCGAACGCCGCCGCATCCGCTACGCCAGAGGAGCGCGACGCGCTCGACCACGTTTCGAAGCAGCTCGTCGCCAAGCTCCTTCACCCGGCGCTGGAGAAGGTGAAAGAGCTAGCCGCTTCGAAGCAAGGCCACACCTATCTGGCTGCTTTGCGTGAGTTGTTCGAGCTAGACGATGAGGACGTCTGACCGGATCGTCGTCGCCACGAGAGCGTCCCGCCTCGCTCTCACGCAGACCCGCCTCGTAATCGACCGCATTACCGCCGCGCATCCGGGCCTTACCGTAGAGATCGTCGAGGTCACCACCGAAGGTGACCGCGACTCGAGGCCATTCGCGGCGATCGGGGGCAAGGGCATCTTCACCTCGGAGGTGCAACGTGCTGTCGTCGAGGGCCGCGCCGACATCGCGATCCACTCCGCCAAGGACCTGACAGCAGACCTCGGCCCCGGCTGCGACATCCTGTGCGTGCCGCAACGCGCCGACCGCGCCGACGTCGTCCTCGGGGGGAGTGGTGGGACCGGCGAGGAGCGCTTGCTGTCGTTGCGCACCGGGGCCCGAGTCGGGACCTCCAGCATGAGGCGGCGTGCCCTGCTGGGCGAGCTTCGCCCGGACCTGGAGGCGGTCGAATTCCGCGGGAACCTCGACACGCGCATCGCGAAGGTCGCCGGTGGTGCAGTCGACGCGGCCATCGTCGCGGCGGCGGGCCTCGAGCGTCTGGGAGACGTCGACGCCGATGCGGGTGTGCTGCAACCGGATCGATGGGTGCCGGCCCCCGGACAGGGCGTCCTGGCCGTCGAGGCGATGTCCGACCGCGACGACCTGCGAGCACTGCTCGCGAAGGTCAACGACGCGGCAAGCGCGATCGAGCTCGCGGCCGAACGCGCCTTCGCGCGACGCCTGGAGGGGGGATGCTCGGTGCCCCTCGGGTGCAGCGCGACCGTTTCCGGCGACGGTGTCTCCGTGATCGGCTACCTCGGCGGCAGCGGCGGTCGCAGCATCCGCCGGTCGGCTGCGGGAGCGCGCGGCGATGCGAGCGCGATCGGCATCGGCCTCGCGGACGACGTTCTCGCTGCGGGCGGCAACGAGGTACTTGCCGCTCTCGACGCGGTCGACACGCCGACGGTCGAAGAGCCGTGAGCGCACGACCCGGCTGGGTCTATCTCGTCGGGGCGGGACCGGGTGATCCCGGCCTCATCACGCGCCGCGGTCTCGAGCTCTTGGGTTCCTGCGATGTCGTCCTCTACGACCGCCTCGTCGCCCCTTCACTGCTGGAGGAGGCGCGCGCGGGGGCCGAGATCGTCTTCGTCGGCAAGACGCCCGGAGAGACGCACAGCCGTCAGGTCGTGTCCGACGCCTTGTTGGTGACTCGCCCCCGCGCGGGGAGGAGCGTCGTGCGTCTGAAGGGTGGCGATCCGTTCGTGTTTGGACGAGGGGGCGAGGAGGCGCTCTTGCTGAGCTCGTCGGACATCCCGTTCGAGGTGGTTCCGGGTGTCAGCTCCGCGATCGCGGTGCCCGCGTACGCGGGGATCCCGGTCACGCACAGGGGCGCATCCGCCTCCTTCGTCGTCCTCACCGGACGGGAGGAGACCGAGACCGCGGCGCCCGAAGCACTGACCATAGGCGCCGACACGATCGTGTTGTTGATGGGCGTGGCCGCGCTGGAACGCACCGCGGCTCGTCTGATCGACGGTGGTCGCGACGTCCGCGAGCCGGCGGCCGCGATCGCGTGGGGTACGACCGGCCGGCAACAGGTCGTCGTCGGGGACCTCGGCACGATCGCGGGTCTCGTGCGGGAGCAGCGCCTTCCCGCTCCGGCTACGACCGTGATCGGCTCTGTCGTCGGGTTGCGCGAGCGGCTCGCGTGGTTCGAACGACGCCCTCTGCTCGGGCGCACCGTCGCGGTCACACGCCCGCGTCGTCAAGCGGCGCAGCTCGTACAGCAGCTGGAGGGGCTCGGGGCAGAGGTCGTGGCGCTGCCCTTGATCGAGATCGCGGGCCCCGAAACGTGGGAGCCTCTCGACGCCGCGATCAAGGCTCTCGCGCACGGCGACTACGACTGGGCGCTGTTCTCATCGGTCAACGCCGTGAACGCCCTGCGCGAGCGCCTCGAACGTGCAGGAGTCGATGCGCGTGCTTTCGCGGGATGCCGGATCGCCGCGGTCGGCAGCGCGACAAGCGCGGCGCTGGCCGAGCTGGGGCTGCGCCCGGATCTCGTCGCGGAACCTTCCACCGCGGTTGCTGCCGCCGCGGCGATCGGCGAGGGCACGGGGCGCGTCCTGTTACCCCGCGTCGCGGGCGCGCCCGACGAACCCCCCGCGCTGCTCCGCGCTTCCGGATGGGTTGTAGACGACGTGGTCGCGTACCGAAACGTGCCGGGACATCCCGACGAAGCGGCGGTCGCGAGGGTGCGCGACCGCGAGGTCGGCATCGTCACGTTCACCAGCCGGTCGACGGTGGACAACTTCGTGACGCTCGTCGGTCCCGCCACCCTGCTGAAGGACGTAACGGTGGTCTCGATCGGACCGTCCACGACGAGTGCCGCGGCCGCGCAAGGCATCGACGTCGCGGCCACCGCGCAACCTCACGATGTCGGCGGCCTCGTCGAGGCGATCGTCGCGGTAGCCACGACCACCGGATAGCTGGCACGATGGGGACATGAGCACCGAGCCGCTCCACCGCCTGCGGCGTCTCCGCCGGACCCCGGGTCTCCGCCGCGCGTTCGCGGAGACGAGCCTCGCTCCGTCCGACCTCGTCGCGCCGCTCTTCGTGAAGCAGGGCATCAGCGAGCCGGCACCCATCTCGTCGATGCCGGGGCACCACCAGCACACGATCGAGTCGCTCGTGAAGGAGGCCCGGGAGCTTGCGGCGCGCGACGTCGCCGGTGTCTTGCTCTTCGGCGTCCCCGCATCGAAGGACGCGACCGGCACCGAGTCGCACAACGACAACGGCATCTCGCAGCAAGCGCTTCGTGCGGTGAAGGACGAGCTGGGGGACGACTTCGTCGTCATCGCGGACCTCTGCATGTGCGAGTACACCGACCACGGGCACTGCGGCATCCTCCAGGCAGACGAGGTCGCGAACGACGAGACGATCGAGGTCTACGGTCGTATCGCGGTCAGCCAAGCGCGGGCGGGTGCCGACGTCGTCGCGCCGTCCGGAATGATGGATGGGCAGGTCGCCGCGATCAGGGCCGCGCTCGACTCGGCCGGGCATACCGGCACGGTCGTGCTGGCGTACGCGGCGAAGTACGCGTCTTCGTTCTACGGGCCGTTTCGCGAGGCGGCGGAAGGCGCTCCCCGGTTCGGCGACCGCCGCGCCTACCAGCAGGATCCCGCCAACGTGCTGGAGGCGCTGCGCGAGGTCGAGCTCGATATCGCCGAGGGAGCCGATGCCGTGATGGTCAAGCCTGCGATCGGCTATCTGGACGTCGTCTCCGCGGTCAAGGAGCGCTTCGGGTACCCCGTCGCCGCGTACAACGTCAGCGGTGAGTACTCGATGTTGATGGCGGCTGCCGAGCGCGGCTGGATCGACGAGCGCCAGGCGACGCTCGAGGTGCTAACGTCGATCCGACGTGCGGGAGCGGACCTGGTCGTCACGTACCACGCGAAGAAAGCTGCCGAGTGGCTGAGCTGACGCCGCGCAAGGTTCTCCGCGACAACTCGGACAAGCTCCTGGCCGACGCCCGCGCGCTCATGCCCGGAGGAGTGTCCTCACCGGTCAGGGCTTTCGACGCCGTCGGCTCCGACCCGTTCTTCGTCGCGCATGCATCCGGTGCCGAGATGACGGACGTGGACGGCAACACCTACGTCGACCTGGTCCAGAGCTGGGGAGCGTTGCTGTTCGGACACGCGCACCCGACGATCGTCGAAGCTGTCGCGGAGGCAGCAGGTAAAGGGACGTCGTTCGGAACCCCGTCCGAGCTCGAGGTCGAGCTGGCGAGGCTCGTGACCGGCATGGTGCCGAACGTCCAGCGCGTGCGGTTCGTGTCGTCCGGGACCGAGGCCGCGATGACCGCGATCCGGCTCGCGCGCGGCGCCACCGGCCGGTCGAAGATCGTCAAGTTTGCGGGCTGCTACCACGGTCACAGCGACGCGCTCCTCGTCGAGGCCGGGTCGGGCGTCGCGACGCTCGGCATCCCGGGCAGTCCGGGCGTCACGACCGGAGCCACGGCCGACACCCTCCTAGCGCCGTACAACGACCTCGCCGCAGTGACGACGCTCGTCGAGGCGCACCGCGACGACCTCGCCGCGATCCTCGTCGAGCCGGTCGCTGCCAACATGGGGCTGGTCCTTCCGGACGACGGCTTCCTCGCCGGCTTGCGCGCCATCGCGGACGACACCGGAGCGATCCTCGTCTTCGACGAGGTGATCACCGGGTTCCGCGTCGGTCCGGGAGGTGCTCAGGAACGCTTCGGCATCGACGCCGACTTGGTCTTGCTGGGCAAGATCATCGGCGGGGGGCTTCCCGTCGGCGCGATCGGGGGCCGCGGCGATCTGATGGATCATCTCGCGCCGGCCGGGTCCATCTACCAAGCAGGAACCCTGTCGGGCAATCCCGTCGCGATGGCGGCCGGAATCGCGACGCTCTCGCTGATCCGCTCGACGCCGGACGTCTACGATCGCATCCAGCAGACCGCGCGGTCACTCGTGCGCGGGCTCGTCGATGCCGCCGAACAACACGAGGTCCCGATGGTTGCCGCCGCGATCGGCGGGCTCGCCGGGTTCTTCTTCCGCAACGAAGAGGTGACGAACTACGAGGATGCGAAGGACACAGACCCTGATCCGTACGCGCGTTTCTTCAGGGGGATGCTCGCCCACGGTGTGTACCTCCCGCCGTCGCGCTTCGAGGCCCTCTTCGTTTCTGCTGCGCACACCGAGGCACACGTAGACCACATCTCAGAGGCGGCAGGGCGTGTCTTCGCAACTCCCTGATCGCGGCGACGCGCCGCCACCTGCGAAACCGAAGTGGTACTCGTACTGGCCGAAGTGGCGGCGGACGATGATGGCGGGCGCGCTGATCCTGCTGGCGGGCTCGATCGTCGCGGCCGTGATGGGCGGCGACGCGCCCGCATCGGTCGCGAACGCGTCGTTGATCGCCGGCTATGGGTTCCTCGCCTACGGGTTCTTCCTCGCGATGCGAGCACGCAGCGAGCAGCGCGAGAAGCTGGCTAGGGCGCGCGAGATGAGCGAAGGTTCGGAAGAACAGGCTCCTGCCGAGGACGCTTCTTAGCCGCTCAGTCCTCGCGACCCATGATCCACCACATCACGACGCCGATCACGACGAGCATCGTGGCCATCAGGATCCACGCGACCCCGCCGTTCTCGCCGAGGGATTCACCTCCCGCGTCGATGCCGGTCCCGCACCCGGCCAACAACAGCAGTGACGTGACCCCGCCGAGCAACTTGTTCATCGCGCTCCCTCTCCGAACGCCATCTCCTCGGCCGTCTTGCGCTCGGCGCGGCTCAGGCCGAACAGGTGCAACGCGAACACGAGGAACGTGCCGCCGGCGATCATGCGGGCTTTGCCCATCGGATTACCGGGGTCGTACCCCATCACGACGATCAGCGACGCGTTGGGGGGCGTGACGTCCTGGTCGGGATCGGCCTCCTCGGCTTTCTCGATCGCGGCCGTCGACGCTTCGAGCTCGATCGCGCCGTACTCCTTCTCGCCGTCTTGGAACAGTCGCGCCGAATCTGCCGCGACCGTCGCATCGGATGCCTGGAGGAACGGCCCACCTTCGCCTTCGTTGATCGCCTCCTCGAGGTAGTCGATCGCCGCGCTCTCGAGCTCGGCCGCCTTCGTCTTCGCCTCGTCGTCGTCTTCGGCCGCAACCTCCCACGGCTGCTCGGGATACTCGCCGGCGGGCCCGAACTCGCTCTGCGCTGCCGTCTGCGTGATAGAGACGCCTTCCCAGTCCGGAAGCTCACCGACTGGCCCGAGCGGGTCGCCGTAGGACCACACGAGCGTCATGATGAAGATGAAGGCCAGCGTCACCGATGCCGTGACGAAATAGGCCAGGCGCGCTCCCATGATCACCGCGAGCAACATCCACACGCTGCCGACGAAGACGACCAACGCAGCAACCACGGCTGCGACACCTTCGATGAACAGCAGGTCCACTAGAGCGACCTTTCGTAGGCGACGACGGCCTCGATCTGCTCGTCGGTCAGCGGATACAGCGGCGCCGGGATGCCGGCTGCGGGCGCCGCGGCGAACGGCGGCATGAACGCGAAGCGACGGCCGTTGCGGACCGTGAACAGGTGTTGCGACCTGCTCAGGTGGCGCACGTCCCCGTTCCACAACGCCATGCCCTGGTACCACGGGTCCGAGATCTCGTCGGGCCCCGAGTTGTTGAAGTCCAGCGTCGGGTCCGTGCCCTTCGCCTCCTTACCCTGACCCTGCGGGCCGTGGCAGACCGCGCAACGCGCTTCGAAGATCTCGGCACCGCACGACATGAACTGCGACTGGTTCGGCGTCTCGCACGCATCTGAGATAGGCGGCGGAGCCTCCTGGTTGCCGGGCAGCGTCTTGAGCCACGCGATCACGTCCGTGATCATCTGCTCTGTCATCGACCCGCCGTACTCGACACCCCATGCCGGCATCGGGGTGCCCGGACGTCCGCGCTCGATCGTGAAGCGGACGACCTCCTCGTCCCACCGTTGGAAGACGTTGTTCAGAGGCGGCGCTCGGTACGCGACCGCGCCCCCGGCCGTCGTCGGGTCGACGTACGCCGGCTGCGACAACCCGCCGGAGGCGTCGCCGCCGTGGCAGTTCGCGCAGCCTTGACCCAGCGAGATCGCCTTCTCTTCCTCTTTGAACTCGGCCGCGCTCGCCTCCTCGTCGAGCGGCGGAGCGACCTGGAAGATCAGTTCGCCGCGCTCGACCGCCTCGTGGTCGAACCGCTCCTGGAACGCGGCCTGCCGCGTTCGCTCGGGCAGCCAGTAAGCCGGGATGAACGCGGCCGCGACGATCGTGGTGATCCAACCCCACACGAGCAGACGGTCGAGCCGCGGCCCTTCGAGGACCTCGTCGGGCTGGCCGGGCCGGAGCGCGTGGGGGATACCGATGCGCGGTCGCCGCGGGGCACCCGGCCTTCCGGTGCGCGCGATGAAGATCGCCCACAGCAGCGCCGCGGGGACGATTACCACCAGGATCAGCGTGAGGACCTGCGCTGTGGTCACTTGTCAGTACGCTCCAGATCTCGCTCGACCTAGACCGGCACGCAGAACGGGCCCTGCGGCTCCGCGAAACGATCCCACGTGCTCGTTCCACGCGGCGGCCCTTCCTGCAAGGATCCGGTGTCCACCATCACCTTTCCGTCCTCGATCGTGATCGGGAACCGGTCGAGGCCGCGCGGCGCGGGACCTGCGTAGAACTCGCCGTGCAGCCGGTACTTCGACCCGTGGCAGGGGCACTCGAATAGCTTCGACGCATCGCACTTCGGGACGGAGCACCCGAGGTGCACGCACTTCCGGTACAGCGCCTGGAGCTTCGTGTCGACCGCGTTCACGGCGGTGTACACCGGCGCGTCGCCGGTCCCCTCGTAGTAGGTCAGGTAGAACCGACCCTCGGGGATGAACAACGGTGTGAACCCGCCGTCGGGCCCGACCTTGGCCAGGATGTCTTCGTAGTTGCCGGCGTTGATCTTCGTGCCGAACCCGCCGGTCAGCGTCGGCCACAAGAACGACAACGACGACATCCCGAAGAACCCGAGGAACGCAGTGAACGACGCGGTCCACGCGCGGTTGAGGAACTGGCGGCGGGACACCGCGAGCTCGCCGGGGCTCAACGGCTTGCGCTCTGCCGGCGGGACCTTCTCTACCGTCACAGCCGGTCGAGGCTCGCTGGCGGATTGAGCAGGGCTCGTGACCGGGTCGTGTCCCGCTTCCGCGGGGTGCTCGCGGGTTGCGGCGGCGTTCGACGGGTCGCGTCGCTGGCGTCTGATCGTCACGTTCGCCATGAACAGCCCCCACAGCGCGACGCTCACGGCGATCACGATCAGGGCGATCGTTGAAGGACTCACGCGCTAAGCCTTTCGTTCGTCATAACTCGAAGAAGATGCCGCCCTCCCAGGGGAAGACGAAGTTGAACCCCGGCCCCCGGAAGAACATCCCGATGATGTTGAGGATCGCGAAGCTGAGGACGAAGAAAGAGAACAGCACGATCGCGAGCTTGCGGTCGTCGGGACGCGTCGACGGGTTCCGGTCGATGAAGGGGGCCGCGAACAGCCCGATGATGATCACCGTAGGGATCGTCACTCCGGCGACCTGCGGGTGCCAGTAACGCAGCAGCTCCTGCAGACCGAGGAAATACCACGGAGCTTTCGACGGGTTCGGCGTCTGGTTGAAGTTCGCAAGCTGCCGCAGCGGCGCGTCCACTACGACCGAGAAGAACGTCAGCGCAACCATCACCACCAACAGCGCCACCAGCTCGGCCGCCATCAGGTGCGGCCACACGTTCACGCGGTCCATCGGCTGGCGCTCGATCTTCTGGATCGCCTCCGGCTTGACGACCGCGAGCAGCCGTTGCACCCGCTCGGGGACGGCGGCTCCGTTGCCGACCGCCTTCTTCGCGGGGGCGCCACCTCCGCGGGCGGCAGGCTTCGCGGCGGCGGGCTTCGCGGTAGCGCCTGCAGCGGGCGCGGCCGCCGCGGCGGGCTTAGCGTCGGCAGGCTTGTCCTCCGTCGCGGTTGCACTCCCACCGGCGGGTTTCGCGGCCACGGCCTTGGTCGGGTCCGCGGCCCCCTTCTGTGCCCGGACGCGTGCCGCCTTCGCGCGTGATTGCGCGACCGCGGGTGACGAACCCTTGGCCGTCTCGTCGGCCAGTACCTGCTCGTAGATCTCGTCTGGTGTCGGCATCGCCCTCTCCTCCCGGCCCTACATGGGCCCGGAGATACCTCCGTCCTTGCGCACCCGCCAGAAGTGGATGGAGATGAAGATCACGATCACGAACGGCAACATCAACACGTGCAGCGTGTACCAACGAAGGAGCGTCTCGGGCCCGATCACCGGCCCCCCGAGCAGAGCGAACTGCACCTGTTTACCGACGATAGGCGAGTTCTCCATCATCCCGGAGGCAACCGCGATGGCCCATACGGCCAGCTGGTCCCAGGGGAGGAGGTAGCCGGTGAACGCCAGCAACAAGGTCAGCAGGAACAGGATCACGCCGACGATCCAGTTGAATTCCCGCGGAGGCTTGTACGCGCCGGTGTAGAAGACGCGCGCCATGTGCAAGAAGACGCTGATCACCATGAGGTGTGCGCCCCATCGGTGGAGGTTACGGACCAGGAGGCCGAACGAGACCTGCGTGTGGATCCGCTGCATGTCGGAGTACACCTCGGAAACCGCA
The DNA here is from genome assembly GCA_035550975.1 of Actinomycetota bacterium. Classification (GTDB taxonomy): domain Bacteria; phylum Actinomycetota; class CADDZG01; order CADDZG01; family WHSQ01; genus DASZOC01. Next base: position 12,134 of record DASZOC010000080.1, read on the forward strand.
GGCCGGTAGAAGAACATCAGGTAGATGCCGGTGATCGTCAACAGGATGAACAGGAAGAACGACAGCCCCCCGAGGCACAGCGTGTAGGACAGCTTGATCCCGTGCCGCTTCACCTTGACCGGGTGCAGGTGGTACAGCAGCGAGTTCATCACGACGTAGGCGCGGTTCCGTGGGGAGTCCGCATACCCGCGCCGGAAGATCGAGCCGGGCCGGAATATCGCGCGCCAGACCTGGCTGTTGTGGAGCTCGTCGAGGACCTGGGAAGCCTTGCCCCTCAGACCCGGCCTCTCTGCCTGTGCCACTTACGCCCTTTCGTTCAGTGCCAACGAACTACGCCTTCTGCGAGGCCGGCACCGTGCCCATGGCACGAGCGCCTTTCTTCGCACCTTTCGGAACCGAGCTCTGGACGAGAGCGCCCGTGGGGCACCGCTCGACGCAGAGGTTGCAGCGGGTACACGCGTTGTCGTCGATCAGGAAAAGGATGTCCGTCGGGCTCATCTGGCGTGCGAGCTCCACGTTGCCGGAGTCTGCCACGGACGACGGGTCCACCATGAAGATGCAATACCAGGGGCAGATGTCGACGCAGCCCTCGCACAGGATGCACTGCTCGGGGATGAAGTCGATGAAGTTCTTCGGCTTGACCGCGCTCTTCAGCCAATCGGCGTCCACCAGGCCCATCTGGTAGTCGTCGCGGAAGATGGGCTTCTCGATGATCTCCATCTTTTTCGGCTCGGGAGGTTTGGGCATCTAGCTATTTCCCCGGCATGTAGCCCTTGACGACGTCCTGGACGCCGCGGCCCCCGGTGCGCTTGCGCTTGCCCTCCTGCCAGAAGTACATGATCGCGAGCATCAGGATGAGGAAGTTCATCTGCACCGCGTTGGCGATGATGTCGCGCACGATCTTGACCTGCACGGGGTTGAGGCCCTCGTCGTTGACCGCCGGGATCCTCTTGGAGAAGTCGATGATCTCTGCGATGTACTGGTCGAACTTGTAGATGATCAGCGACGGGATCTGGCCGAGCAACGCGATCGCGAGGATCCAGATGACGAACCCGAGGATGATGGCGGTCGTCCACGTCATGGGACGGTCCGCCATCTTGTAGACCCTGTCGGGGATCTTCGGGAACGGAAGGAGCGCCATCGCGCTGCATCTTATAGGCGCGGGACACGCTGCGAACAAGCCGGCGCGGTGTCGACATTGTGCGTTTGAGCAGGAACTTTGCGACCTTGTGACCGCGCGACCGCGGAAGGTCCTTGACCGCGGTTGTTCGAGCTCTCACGATTCCAGATGCCGGCGCGAGGCGCCGCGAAAGAAGGGGACGAGCATGGACAAGAAGACGCTGTCGACGGTCGCGTTGGTCGCGGGTGGCCTGGCTTTGGTAGGCGGGATCTGGGGCATCGTGGAGAAAGTCGACGGGAACGACCCCGCCCACATCCAGGAATCCTTCATGTGGGTGGCTATCGACCTCGTCCTGTTGTCGATCGCGGCTGTTTGCCTAGCACTCGCGTCGCGGGAGCGTTAGAGGTCCGGCGACCGACCTGGTCGTAGCTGCCGTATCCGCCGCTCCAGGTCTTTCTGCCTGAGGTGGATCGACATCAGGTACCCACCGAGCGCGAGCCAGACGGCTCCGAACGCGATCGCGAGCCATGCCACGTCGCTCACGCGGTTGCCGCCTCGGGAGACGACAGCTCCAGGTCGTCGACCTCGTCCGCCAGACGGCCGAGTCGCACCCTCACCGCGACCAGCCACATCGACAGCAACGTGAAGGCGACCAGAGAGGTGAAGAAGGTGACCATCTCCGGCGCACCGAGCCCCGACGCCTCCGTCGGGTTGGCCGGGGTCGGCCCGCTCGGGTGCAGCGTGGTCCACCAGTACACCGAGAAGTGCACGATCGGGACGTTGACGAACCCGACGATCCCGACGACGGCGGCGGCGCGTCCCACGCGCGACGGGTCGGTCGCGAGCCCGCGCAGGAACAGATACCCGACGTAGGTGAGCCACAGCACGAGCGACGAGGTCAAGCGAGCGTCCCACTGCCAGAACGTCCCCCACACCGGACGGGCCCAGATCGGGCCCGTGACGAGCACCAGCGTGCAGAAGACCACCCCGACCTCGGCCGCAGAGTGTGCCAGCAGGTCCCAGCGGCGGGACCCAGTACGGAGGTATGCGATCGACGCGATGAACACGATCGCGAACCCGAGGTAGGCGACCCACGCCGACGGCACATGGACGTAGAAGATGCGCTGGAGCTGCCCGCCCATCTCGTCGACCGCCTCGCGAGCGACGAAGAACGTGAGGTACAGAGCGATCGCCACGAGAGCCCACGCGATGTAGCCGAGACGTTCTAGCCGCGAGTCGGAAGTCATGCCGCCGGAACCCTACTAATCCGGCTCCACTAATCTCGCACCCTTATGCGCCTCGGCCTGACGGTTCCCGTCCTTCCCTTCGACGTGCGGCATTCGTGCGAGCTCGCACGTCACGCCGAGGGACTCGGGTACACCGACGCCTGGGCCGCGGAGGCCTCCGGAACCGACGGGTTCTCGGTCGCGTCCGCGGTCGGTATCGCTACCGACCGCATGCGCGTCGGCATCGCGATCGTCCCCATCTTCACGCGACCGCCGGCGTTGCTCGCGATGAGCACGCTGGCCGCGCAACAAGCATGCGCCGGCCGCTTCTGTCTCGGGCTCGGTGCGTCGTCACCGACGATCGTGGAACGCTGGATGGGGCTCGACTTCGACAAGCCGTTGACGCGCGCGCGCGAGACGATCGAGGCTGTCCAAGCCGCAGTGACTGGTGACAAGGTCGACTACGAGGGCGACACCGTCAGGGTCAAGGGGTTCCGCATGGAGCAAGCGGTGATCGGAAAGGTCCCCCTGTTCCTCGCCGCGCTCGGGCCGAAGATGCTGGCACTTGCCGAGGAGAAGGCCGACGGTGTCGCGTTGTTCCTGGCGTCGGAAGAGGGGGTCCGCTACGCGAAGGAACGCGCGCCGAGTTGCGAGACGCTCGCGCGCCTTATCTGCTTCGTCGGCGACGATCCTTCCGAGGTGCGCGACTTCGCGCGCTGGCTGCTGACGCCTTACCTGACCGTTCCCGGCTACAACCGCTTCGTGGCGGCGCAGGGTTTCGAAGTCGAAGCACGAGCGGTGGCGACCGCGTGGGGTGCCGGGGACAGGAAGGGCGCGGGCGCGGCGATATCGGACCGGCTCGTCGACGCGCTCGTGATCGCCGGACCTGCACAAGCGTGCCGCGAGCGCATCGCGTCCTTCCGCGAAGCAGGTCTCGACACGCCCATTCTCATGTTGCTGTCGCAGAAAGGTCCGCAAGCGGTCGAGCGCGCGATCGACGAAATGGCGCCCTCTTCGGCGTGATGGCTACGCGCGGACGATGCGCGCCAGCTCGAAGTGCATCGGGTCGGGCGGGGACCAGATCCCGCCCCACGTGAAGCCCCACCTCTGAAAGATGCGCACGACGTCCGGGTGCATGTCACCGCGGGTGCCGAGGTGGTTCGTCGACGCGTTCAGGTCCAGAGCGAGTCCGAACGCATGCATCGACAGTCCTCTTCGTGGATCGCGGCCGATGAAGCGAGGGACGTAGCAACCCGCGTAGTCGCCGGGCCGTATCTCGTCGGCCAAGTCCGTGTCCTCGATCTCTGCCAGCGCCGCAGCGAGCTGGGGGATCATGATCCTGTGGCATCGGACGGTGCCGAGGATCGGCACGGTTCCGGTGGCGATGTTCGATGCGACCCACGCCGGATCAGGGTCGATGAACCCGTTCGACAGGATGCGGAACGTCATCGTTCCGATCGCCGCGCCGCTCGCCGTCCCGACCGCCTGCGGCGCCGCCCCTGATCTGTCTGCCGCCGGTTCGGCCGCGATCCGGCGGAGGGTCGCATGGGGCAGGCGTCGTTCCAGCTCGCGCCCCAGTGCATCGATCGCCGCCCCCGGCTTGGCCCCGAATACGAGCAGTCGCGGCGGGCCGAGACGCATCGTGCGAGCGACCTTCGACGAGACCATGATGTCGGCGAGGTTCGGCGTCCCGTTGTCGGCGAACGCGCCTATGCCGAGCGAGGTGGTTCCGACCCGTAGCTCGTCGGCCGGCTCGACGTGCAATTTGTCCGCGGCGTCGAACGTCAGCACTGCTCGGTCCGACATCAAGGCCGTCCAGACGAACTCCGCGTCGCGCGTCGACGACGGGGCCACGGAACGGAACGGAAGCGGGTCTACCGCCGCGACGCGCAGCTTCCGGCGCGCTGCAGGACCGCGGACCGATATCCGCTTGACGCTGACGGGCGCCAGCACCGCCACGCCGGGCGTCTTGGCGGCTTGCTTCAGACGGATCGCCGATGCGGGCTCGTCGAGGATCGCCACCCATGCGGGGTCGGCGCGGATCGGGTCCGGCAGCGCGAACGCTGCGGATCGGTCCTGCGGTGGGTCCCACAGCACCGCCTGGCGTCCGCCGCACGACGCGGCGACGATGACAGTAAGCGTCGCGACCAGTAGACGTCTCATCGATCAACCGCGAACTCGAACGCCAGCGCGCCGATGACGGCGAACACGACATCCGATGCGACGAGGATGCCGAACCAGCCGCGAGCCGCGACGGTTCCCAGCCCACCTCCCGCGAACACGTCGGCGGTCAACTCCGTGGCCGCGATGAATATCGGCACGAGGACGGGTAGGGCCAGGATCGGCAGCATGACCTCGCGGCTGCGCGTCTGCGCGGCGAGCGCCGAGAACAGCGTCCCGACCATGACGAAGCCGATGTCGACGAGGAGCACCACCGCGACGACCCCGAGCCAGCGGCCTCCTCCGAGGTCGATCGAGAACAACAACGCGAACGCCGGCACGAGGAAGACCTCGACGACGGCCAGCGTCACGAGGTTCGAAGCTGCCTTCGAGGCGAACAGGGCCGAGCGGTCCACCGGCGCGAGGAACAATGGCTCCAGCGCGCCCTCCGTGCGTTCGACCTCGAACGCGCGCGCGAAGCCGATCAGGCCGGCGAACAGGATGGTCACCCAGAGGAACCCGCTCAGGACCTCGGTCACCGCTACCGAGCCCTGCCCGAGACGAACCGCGCTACCGACGGCCGCGCCGGGCGGCAGCGTGAATGCGAGCAGCAGCGTGACCGTGAACGCGAACGCGAGCATCCCCGGCAACGTCTCGCGCCCTCGTGCCTCGACCGCCAGATCCTTGCGCACGAGCAGCAGGGTCTTTCCCGTGAAGCCGAGGGACTTCTCGGCCACCGCGAGCGTCATCGCACGATCCCTGCCGCGGTACGCGCGTGGTCGCTCGCGACACGACCGCGACGCAGCACGATCCCGGCGTCGGCGAAGCTCTTGAGGCGCTTGGCGCCGTGGGTCGCGATGATCGCCGTACGCCCGGGAGCACGCCACTGCTTTATCGCGTCCGTGACGAGGTCGGCCGCGTCGTCGTCGAGCCCCGCGAAGGGCTTGTCGAGCAGAAGGATCGACGGCTGGTGAACTAGGGCGCGCGCGACGGACGCGCGGCGCTTGAGCCCCGACGACAGCTCGCCGACCCGCGCGTCGGCGCGGGGGCCGAGGCCGACGCTCGCGGCCGGAGCTCCCCACAACGCCGCGAACAGGCTCAGGTTCTCCCTCACCGTCAGTCGGGGATAGAGACCCGCCTCGTGACCCGCGTAACCGATCCGCCGCCGCAACGATTCGTCTGCCGGGTGGCGCGGCACCCCGTCGAAGGAGACGTCGCCGGATGCAGGGCGGAACAGGCCGCTGATGACGCGGAGCAAGGTCGACTTTCCCGACCCGTTCGGCCCGTAGACGCCCGTCACGCCCTCCCCGATCGACAGCGTCACATCGTCGAGCGCGATGGTGCGCCCATAGACGACTCGTACGCCGGCGAGGTCGATCACGACCGAAGCGTCTCGAGCGAGCGCAATCGGTCGACCAGCGGTGCCCGCCGCGTGTGCCACGCGCGTTCGTCGAGGTCGCCGGATTCGAACGCGATATCGAGCGCGGCCACCTCCTCCAGCAAGCGTTCGCGGCTCGGCGGATCCACGGGAACCTCGCGCGGACGCCGGCGCCGGCCGAACAACCACGCACCGGCGCCGACGAGCACTACGAGTCCACCGAGGCTCGCGAGCAGCGGTCCAACCGACATATCCGCGTTGGCGACGGCGATCGCTTGCAGGGGATCGCCGGCCGCGATCGGATCGTTCGTGCTCCAGCGCTCGTAGGTCTTGCCTTCCAGCGTCACGGCTTCTCCCGCGTGCAGCCGGTTGCTACGCACTTCGAGCGGTGCCGCCGCGAAGATCGAGAGCTCGTCGGTGTCGTAGAGGACGGGACGAGACAGATCGAAGCTCCCACCCTCGCCGCTCAAGACGTAAGAGAAGGTCGTCCGGGTGTCGCCGGGCGGGAACGCGATCGTCGCCGCGAACCCCTGGTCGACGTCGACCAGGTCGGGGATGTCGAGGTCCGACTCGAAGACGTTGATCCCGGTCGCGCCGGAAGGGAGCGCGAACGCGACGGTTGCCCCGCTTGCGGCGTCACCGATCAGACCTGCGCCACGCCCTATGTACGCCCTGTCACTCCCGTTGACGACCGTTACCGACTCGATCACGCCGACGCCCGTTTCGCTGGGGACGACGAAGAGGTTGTCGCGCCGGATACGGATCACCGCGGGGTCCGTCGTCGTGGGCCAGACCCGCATCGTCGAGGTGATGACCGGGCGCGTGGAGGTGTCCGATGGCAGCGACACCGGCCGTCCCGCGAACAGCCCGCCTTCGAAGCGCGCGTCGAGCGCGTAGAAACGGTCTTCACCCGTCGCGAGGCCCACGAACCGGTAGCGTCCGCGCCGGTCGGAGCGCGCCACCGCAACCTTGCCGTTGTCTCCCTCCTCGGTGCCGGTCGTCAACGTCAACTCGACCCCGGGCTGCGGGCGCCCGGTCGTCGCGTTGACGACCTTGCCCTCGATGACGCCCGTCGGAGCGGCGTGTCCGCGGGGCGCGCCGGTCACGACGGCGCCGGCCGCGACCGCCAGCAAGAGCATGGCTCTTCGTCTGCGAGCCGATCGTCGTTCCACGCCCGCGGCTCAGTCAGGCCGCTGCAGCCGGCGGCGCACCGCCGCGATCTCCCGCTCGAGCGCGTCGGGAGCTTCGCCGGCTGCATCGAGCTCGGCAAGGGCCGCGAGGGCCTCGGATTCGTAGCTCGCTCGCAGGTCTTTCAGGTCCTCGTCGGTCAACTTCCCGACGTCGCGCTCCGCCTCCAGGTCGAGGATCGCGAGCAGGGCTGCGTGCTTCCGGGCCTCGAGCTCGTCGGTGCGGTCATCGCCGGCGTCGGCGCGCGACCCGCGCCTCAGAGGGGCCGCGACGTACGCGAGCGCGATGACCACCAGGAACGTCACGACGAGGGTCGACGTCATGCCTCACCCCGGAGCTTGGCGAGCTCGTGGTCGATGCGCCGCCGGTCCTTAGGCGTGATGTGGACGTCCGGGTCGTATCCCTCGACCGGGGCGGGCTCACGGGCCCACCGCCGTAGCAGCAGCCACGCGGTCGCGCCCGCAGCGATGGTGACGGTGATCGGCAGCAGCCAGGCGAGCAGTCCGCTGCCGCGTGGATCAGGAACTGCCCTGATCGTGGGTCCATAGTCGCGCTCGAGCTCCGTCATGATCGCGGCACGGTCGTAACCAGCCTCCGCCATCTTCGTTATGCGCTCCCGCAGCGCGACGGCAGCGTCCGAGGGGCAGTCGTGGAGCGTCAGTCCCGGGCAGAACGGCGACATGACGTCTGCAGAGATCTGGTTCGCGACATCCTGGGGCGCCGCGAGCGCGCTCGGAACCGCGAGCGGCATCATGACCAGCACGAACGCGACGAGCCTCATCGCGCGGCCACCGCGGGCTCCCGAACCTCGGTCCGGACGCGAGCCGCCGCGCGCACCGGTGCCGGCGACGACAACAGGATCGTCATGCCGCCGAGCATCACGGCCGCTCCGGCCCAGATCCACCACGTCAGGGGGTTGACGAACGCGCGGATCGCGGCCGCCCCGTCCTGGTCGAACGACGTGATGACGACATAGAGGTCCTCTATCGGCCCGGTTCGTATCGCGACTTCCGATTGCGGCTGGCGTTGCGCGAAGTGGAAGTTCCGCTGCGGGAACAGCTGTCCCAGCGTCTCGCCTCCCTTCCTCACGCCGATCACCGCCGTGTTGATCTGCTTCTCGGCCGTCGATGAGTCGCGCTGATCTTCGTAGGTCAACGTGTAGCTGCCTACGCGCATCGAGTCAGCGACGTCGACGAGGGCATGTCGTTCGGTGCCGAACGCGGCGCCGGCGAGACCGATGACGATCAGAACGACTCCGAGATGGACGACGTAGCCGCCGTAGCGTCTGCGATTGCGCGCGATCGTCGTCGACAGAGCGACCGGCCACGACGAGCGATCACGCTTGCGATGAACGCGGCTCCCGCGCACGAACTCGGAGACGATCGCGACGGTCGTGAACGTGCAGAGCCCGAACGCGAGGAGCGCGCCGGGGCTTCGGATGCCGCCGAGCGCGAGCGTTACCACGACGATGCCTCCGGCCGCGAGCGGCGCGCGGATGACGCGCGAGAACGCTCCCTTGCTCATGCGCCGCCAAGAGATCAACGGGCCGATTCCGGTCAGACCCAAGATCGCCAGACCCAGCGGGACGAACACGGAGTTGAAGAACGGTGGCCCGACCGAAAGCCTCACTCCCGTGATGACCTCGGCGACGATCGGATAGATCGTTCCCCACAGCACCGTGAAGGCGGCGGCAACGAACAGAACGTTGTTGGCGAGGAACGCCGACTCCCTCGACATCACAGAGTCGAACCTGTTGTCGCTGCGCAGCTCGTTCAGCCGCGCGAGGACGATCGCGATCCCGCCCAGGAGCATGAAGCCGAGGAACGGCAGGAACCACTTTCCGATCGGCCCTTCCGTGAACGTGTGGATGCTCGAGAGGATCCCCGACCGCGTCAGGAAAGTCCCGAAGATCGCGAGTGCGTAGGTGATCAGGATGAGCGAGACGTTCCAGACCTTCAGCATCCGTCGCTTCTCCTGGATCACCACCGAGTGCAGGAACGCGGTGGCGGTGAGCCACGGCATGAACGACGCGTTCTCGACCGGGTCCCACGCCCAATACCCGCCCCAACCGAGCTCCGTGTAGGCCCACGCGCCGCCGAGCACGATCCCAACCGACAACGCGGACCAGCCGAACAGCGTCCACCTGCGCGTCGCGGTCAGCCAAGCGGTATCGAGACGCTTCGAGATGAGCGCGGCCATGGCGAACGCGAACGGGATCGAGAACCCGACGAACCCGGTATAGAGCAGCGGTGGGTGGACCAGCATGCCCGGCGATTGCAGCAGTGGGTTCAGCCCGGCACCGTCGTTCGGCACGCTGCTCAAGGTCGCGAACGGGTCCGCGGGAAGAACGAGCAGCAGGAGGAAGAACGCCGCGACGCCGGCCAAGACCGCGCCGGCCCACGCGATCAGTCGCGGGGTCTGGGTGCGAGCGCGGCCGAGCGCAATCGTGGCGAAGCCGGTCAACAAGACGGTCCAGAAGAGCAGCGATCCCTCCATCCCACCCCAGAACGCGCCGAACATGTACGGCGCCGACAAGGAGCGGGACGAGTACTTCGCTACGTACGCGATCGAGAAGTCGTGGGTGAACAACGCCGCGAGCAGAGCCGCGGATGCAAGGCCCGTGAAGCCGAAGCTCGCGGCCAGTGAGCGCCTACCGGCGTCGGCGACCGCCCGATCCCGCCGCAGCGCGCCGGCAACCGACAATAGGAGCGCAGCGATGCAGAACGCGAGTGCGGCTCGCAGCGAGACGGCGCCGAGCCCGGCCGGTGAACCCACCAGGGTTAGACCTTCGCCTTGAACTTCGACGGACACTTCGCGAAGACTCGTCCTGCTGCGAACGTCTCTCCGTCGAAGCTCCCGATCGCCACCACCTCGGAGGAGCCCTTGAAGGCATCCGGCATCGGGCTATCCGTCGTCACCACCACGTCGGTCCGGTCGTCGGTGACGGTGAACGTGGTCGTGAGTCCCTGTCTCTCGATCGACCCGGGGACGACGGTCCCGCTGAGCCGGACCTCGGTCGCGCCGTCCGCACCCTCGCCGACGAGCTCGGTGGGTGACACGTATTGCGATGCCGCCCCCGGCTGAGCCATCCCCCATACCAACAGCCCGGCCAGAGTGGCGAGAACGATGCCGCCTCCGGCCCAGAACTTGGCGCGGCGGCGAGGCGGTGTGGTCGTGCTGTGGGGCTCCTCCATGAGAGGACCGAGCCTAAATGATGCTGCTCGCTAGCGACCTACGGGCGCACGTAGAGAGAGACGAAGACGACGAGCCACACGACGTCGACGAAGTGCCAGTAATAGGTCGCTGCTTCGAGGTGGTCGCGACGAGGGTCTCCGGCCCACCGAGAGGCGACGACCCCCAGCATCGCCAGCCCGCCGATCACGTGTAGGCCGTGCGCTCCCGTGATCGTGAAGAAGAGCGTGCCGAAGATGCCGGAGCTGATCGACAGGCCCTCCGACCGGAGCTCGGTCCACTCCCATGCCTGCCCCGCGAGGAAAACCAGGCCGAGGACGATCGTCGCCGCGACCCACCGCCGCGTGCGAGAGGTGCCCGCTTCGAGGGCGCGGTGCTGTGTCACCGACGATGCGAGCAGGGCCGCGGTGAACACCGCCGGCCACACCAGCCCCGGAGCGACCTCACCTTTCGGAGGCCATGCCTCGTGGCCGCCGCGCGCCGCGAAGTAGGCGGAGAGCAGGCCGCCGAAGAACATGACCTCGGAGGTGATGAACAGGATCATCCCGATCACGGAGGGGTCCACCTTCTTCTTCCTCACAACCGTGCTCACGAGGACGTCTCCAGGATCCGCGCGATCTGGCGTTCGAGCTCGTCTTCCTCGATCGCGCCCAGCGTCGGTATGTCGTCGCCCGCGAGCGCTCCCGCGCGGCCCTCGGTCGCGTCGCCCTTGAAGCGGCCGGAGGCGTCGACGAAGAAGGTCTGCGGAAGCCCCACCAACCCCAGCGCCTTCGCCAGCGTCTGATCCGGGTCCCACACCATCGGGTAGGTGAGGTCGTGGCTGCGGGCGAACGCGAGCGCGTCTTTGGGCGTGTCCTTCACCACGACCCCGAGGAAGACGACACCCTCGTCGCGGTACTCGCGCCACTTCCGCTCCAGTAGCGGCGCTTCGTCACGGCACGGGATACACCAGGAGGCCCAGAAGTTGATGACCAGTGGTCGACCCGCGAAGTCGGCGCGCGAGATCGTCCGCTCACCGTCGAGCGTCGTCAGGGTGAACTCGGGCAGGGATCTCGAAGCAGGATCGATCCGCGCCGGTTGCGTGACGCCGTAGGCGATCGATGCGATCAGCAGCATCGCCGCGACCGCGACCGCGACCTTCGTCAGAGAGCTTGTGCGCTTGCGACGCGCGTCGACGTATCCGGACGGGATCACGGTGCGACGCTATCGTCTGGTGCGCGTTTGGCGGAGGGCTCGAACATATATATTCCGCCTGGATTCCATGACGAGCCCGGGGCGATCGAGACGAGTTCTGCTGGGTGCAGCTCTGCTGGCCCTCGCGCTTGTTTTCGGCGGCTGTGCCGAAGACGCCCCGCAAGACTTCCTCAATCACCAGATGGGCCCGAACGCGGAGAAGGCCGACCGCATCTGGGACATCACGTTCCTGATCGCGGTCGTCATCTTCTTCGTGGTCGAGGGCCTGCTGGTCTTCGCTCTGATCCGGTTCCGCCACAAGCCGGGGCGGGTGGCGGAGCAGTTCCACGGCAACACGAAGCTCGAGGTCGTGCTGACGCTGATCCCCGCGCTGATCCTCGCGGGTCTCGCCGTGCCGACGCTGCGGACGATCTTCGACATCGCGAGCAAGCCGGAAGGCGCGCTCGAGGTGACGGTGACGGGCCGGCAGTTCTGGTGGCAGTACGAATACCAAGACTTCGACTTCCAGACCGCGAACGAGCTTCATATCCCGATCGACACGCCGGTGCACCTGACGTTCGAGGCGGCAGACGTGATCCACAGCTACTGGATCCCGCGGCTGACCGGCACGCAGGACCTCGTTCCGGGACGGCGCAACGAGCTGACGTTCTCGGCCGACGTTCCCGGCCGCTACATGGGTCAGTGCAAGGAATTCTGCGGGTTGAGCCACGCGAACATGCGCCTGATCGTGTTCGCGCACGAGCCCGCGGAGTTCCAGACGTGGGTGTCGGAGCAGCAGAAGCCGGCCGACCCGGCATCAGGCGACGTCGCGGCCGGGGAGAAGCTGTTCTTGGAAGGCGAGTGCGTCAACTGTCACGCGATCGAGGGGACCGACGCCGCCGCGACCACGGCCCCCGACCTCACGCATTTCGCCAGCCGCGAGACGTTCGCGGGGGCCATGTTCGAGGTCAACGAGGAGAACCTGGCGGAGTGGCTGCGCGACCCACCCGCGATGAAACCGGGCGCCCCCATGCCCGATTACGGTTTGACCGAGGACCAGATCGAGAAGCTAGTGGCCTATCTGATGAGTCTGGACTGATGGGAGTGTCTGCCTGATGGCAACCGCAGTGACGACAGCGCCGCGGAGGGGCCTGTTCGCCCGTCCCACCGCGAAGACCGGCGTGTGGGGATGGATGACGACCGTCGACCACAAGAAGATCGGGATCCTGTACGGCGCGACCGCGATCTTCTTCTTCATCCTGGGCGGGCTCGAGGCGCTGGCGATCAGGCTCCAGCTGGCGACGCCGAACGGCGAGGTGTTGACCGCGGAGGTCTACAACCAGTTCTTCACGATGCACGGGATCACGATGATCTTCCTGGTCGTCATGCCCCTTGGTGTGGCGATCATGAACTACTTCATCCCGTTGATGATCGGTGCGCGCGACGTCGCGTTCCCCCGGCTGAACGCGTTCAGCTACTGGGTCTTCCTCCTGGGCGGCTTGTTCCTCTATTCGAGCTTCTTCCTCGGCGGGGCACCGGACGGCGGTTGGTTCGGCTACGCGCCGTTGAGTACGACGTTGCCCGGGAACGGCATGACGTTCTACTCGCTTGGGCTTCAGATCCTCGGTGTGGCCTCGCTGGCTGGTGCAGTCAACTTCATCATCACGATCATCAACATGCGGGCTCCCGGGATGACCTTCATGCGTCTGCCCGTCTTCATCTGGATGTCGCTCGTCACTTCGTTCTTGCTGTTGTTCGCGATGCCGATCATCGCGGTCGCGCTGTTCCAGCTGATGTTCGACCGGGTCTTCGAGGCGAACTTCTTCAACCCGGCCGGTGGGGGAGATCCGCTGTTGTGGCAGCACCTGTTCTGGCTGTTCGGGCATCCCGAGGTCTACATCATGATCCTGCCGGCGATGGGGATCGTCTCGGAGATCCTGCCGACCTTCGCGCGCAAGCCGATCTTCGGTTACGCCGCGATCGTGTTCGCCGGCGCCGCCATCGGCTTCATGGGCTGGGGCGTGTGGGCGCACCACATGTTCGCGGTCGGTCTGGGGCCGGTTGCGACCTCCGCGTTCGCCCTGTCGACGATGTTCATAGCGGTGCCGACGGGAATCAAGATCTTCAACTGGTTGGGAACGCTCTGGGGCGGCGACATCAGGTTCAAGAGCCCGATGTTGTTCGCGCTCGGGTTCGTCTCGATGTTCATCATCGGTGGTCTGTCCGGAGTCAGCCACGCGATCGTGCCTCACGACATGCAGCAGACGGACACGTATTACATCGTCGCCCACTTCCACTACGTCCTGTTCGGAGGGGCGATCTTCGGGCTCTTCGGCGGCATCTACTACTGGTGGCCGAAGATGTTCGGCTGGATGCTCGGCGAGGGGTGGGGCAAGGTCCAGTTCTGGTTGCTGTTCATCGGCATGAACCTGACCTTCGGGCCGATGCACATCGTCGGCCTCCAGGGCCAACCGCGCCGCACGTACACCTATCCCGAGGGGATGGGTTGGGACTTCTGGAACATGATCGAGACGATCGGCGCGTTCACGATCGCCCTTTCGGTCCTCGTGTTCCTGATCAACGTGTTCATCAGCAAGTTCAAGAAGGAGGAGGCGGGCGACGATCCCTGGGATGCGCGCACGCTCGAGTGGATGACGACATCGCCGCCGGTGGAGCACAACTTCGACGAGATACCGGTGGTGGCGGACCGCGACGATTTCTGGCACAAGAAGTACGGCGGCACCCCCGAGACCGCGCCGCAGCCGGTGATCGCCGGGGGCGCCGACGACCTCGCGCACGGCGGCGACCACATCCACCTTCCGTCCCCGTCCTACTTCCCGTTGTACGCAGCGGTGGGGCTGCCGGTGGCGGGGTACGGGGTCGTCTACTTCAACGAGTGGTCGTTCGCTCCGATCGTGATCGGCGTGGGGATGCTGATCACGCTGTTGTCTCTGTTCGGTTGGGTCCTCGAGCCGGGGACGGCCGAGGAATGAGCGCTCACGCGGTAGCCGTCGAGGAGCACCACACCTCGACTGGGCTCGACAACACGAAGCTCGCGATGTGGGCGTTCCTCGGGTCGGAGTGTCTCTTCTTCGGGTCGCTGATCACGACCTACCTGCTGTACCGGAACCGGGTCGTGTCGGGCCCGACGCCGCACGAGATCTACGACATCCCCTACACGTCCGTGAGCTCGTTCGTCCTGCTGATGTCGTCGTTGACCATGGTCCTGGCCCTTGCTGCGATCCAACGTGGCGACCACCGGGGTCTGCGGGTGTGGCTGCTGGCGACCGCGTTCCTCGGGCTCACGTTCATCGGGGGCCAAGTCTACGAATTCTCTACCTTCGTCGAGGAAGGGCTGAAGCTCAGCACGTCGACGTTCGGCTCGAGCTTCTTCGTCCTGACCGGCTTTCACGGGGCGCACGTGACGGTCGGCATCCTCATGCTGCTGGCACTCGTCGGCATGTCGTGGGCGGGCCGTTTGGACCCCGCATCCGAGGGTGCTCGCAAGGTCGAGTTGATCGGGCTCTACTGGCACTTCGTCGACATCGTGTGGATCGTCATCTTCACGGTCATCTACCTGGTTCCGACCAACCCGTAACGGAGCGCGCATGAGCGAATCGCAGACGAGCATGGAGCACGTGACGGACCCGCATATGCACGAGCATCCGTCGCCGCGGAAGTACGTCAACGTCGCGATCATCCTTGCCATCGTCACGGCGATCGAGGTAGCGATCTACTACGTCACCGCGCTCGCCGACCTGCTCGTACCGATCTTGCTGGCGCTGGCGATCATCAAGTTCGTCATGGTGGGGCTGTACTTCATGCATCTGAAGTTCGACAGCCGTACCTTCCGCCGCTTCTTCGCGACCGGGATCTTCCTCGCACTGATCATCTTCGGGTTCGTGCTGTGGATGTTCTTCACCCGTGGCGGCCCTGCGCCCGTCGTGACCGGCTAGGCAAGACATGCTCCGGCTCGCGCACGGGCTGCAAGGCGGTTCTCCGTGGGAGTTTCATCCTCACCTCGACGTGTGGCTCGTCCTCGGCGCGGTCGCGATCGCCTACGTGGTCGCGCTGAAGCGCTGGATGGGCCCGGCCGAGCGCGCCGAGGCGACGCAGGTGCAGAAGCTGTCGTTCTTCGCGGGTCTCGCGATCATGTGGATCGCCGCCGACTGGCCGATCCACGACATCTCGGAGAACTACCTGTTCAGCGTGCACATGGTCCAACACACGCTGTTCTCGCTCGTGGCTCCTCCATTGATCCTGTTGGGGATCCCGGCGCCGCTGCTGCGCAAGCTTCTGCGGCCGGTGATGGGCGCGGTTCGTTTCTTCACCCGGCCGCTCATCGCGCTGGCGCTCTTCAACCTGGTCATGGTGATCACGCACTGGCCGCCGGTCGTCAACACGTCCGTCACGGTCGCGCCGGCGCACCTGGGGTTGCATCTGTTGCTGGTGTTCTCGTCACTCGTCATGTGGTGGGTCGTCGTATCCCCGCTTCCGGAGCTTCCGTCACTGTCGCCTCCGGGAAAGATGCTCTTTCTGTTCGGCCAGTCGATCTTGCCGACCGTTCCCGCGTCGTTCCTCACGTTCGCCAGCTCGCCTCTCTACGAGGCGTACGCAAACGCACCGCGTCTGTGGGGGATCTCCGCGGTGACGGACCAGATGGTCGCGGGTCTCATCATGAAGATTGGTGGCGGTTTGCTACTGTGGTCCGTCATCGCGCTGCTCTTCTTCAAGTGGTACGCGAGCGAGCAGAAGAATCCGCCGGACGAGATCGCATGGGAGGACTTCGAGCGTGAGCTCCAGGTGTGGGATCTGCGGCGATGAGTAGCCGTCCCGATCTCGTCGCCGGCGTCCGCGTCCGCGTTCCGCTGTTGTTCGCGATCCCCCTTGGTGCACTGCTCGTCATCGGACTCGGCGCGTTCGGTTTCTCCCGGATCCTGCTTGCGCTCGAGCCGGAAGCTGCGACGACGGTCGCGCTCGTGATGGCCGCGAACATCCTGATCGCGTGCGCGATCGTCGCGAACAAGCCCCGCATCGACTCCGTCACCGCCGCGGAGCTCTTCGTAGTCGTGACCTATCCGATCGTCATCGGGATCGTCCTCGCTATGGTCGGGTTCGGCGGGGGCGGGGG
>DASZOC010000081.1:0-19627 GCA_035550975.1 Actinomycetota bacterium
GTATGGCGGCTGCTGGAGCCGCGGGTCCGGCGAGCGGCGTTCCTCGACGAGGTCGTCCGCGAGCTCGACCTTGACTGCGAGGTGGTGCGCATGACCGCCACAGATGCGGCCCGCGACCCGGTCTTCAGCCGTGCGCACGACCTCGCGACCGCCCGGGCCCTCGCTCCGGCTCCCGCCGCGTTCGCTCTGTTGCTCCCTCTGGTGGCGGCTGGCGGGCTCGCCGCAGTGTTCCACGGGCCCGCGAGCGAGCTTCCCGAACAAGCCGAGAGATGGGCGCCGGGCGTTGCTACGATGACCGCCCCGGCCACCTCTTTGAGGAAAGAACTGGAAGATTGAGCGTAGCGACGAAGGACTGGAAACTCCTGGAAGTACGTCCGGTTCCGGTGGGCGCGACCCGGGTCGTGTGCGTCGCCAACCAGAAGGGCGGGGTGGCAAAGACCACGACGTCGGTCAACCTCGCCGCGGCCCTCGCGCAGCGCGGACACCGCACCCTGGTCGTCGACGTCGACCCGCAGGGCAACGCCACGACTGGTGTCGGGATCGACCGGGGTGCGGTCGAGCGGTCCAGCTACGACCTGCTCACGGGAGCGGCGACGCTCGACGACACCGCGTACCCGACCGCGGTGGACGGCCTCGACTGTGTCCCCGCGACCGTCGACCTCGCCGGAGCCGAGATCGAGCTCGTCGGCTCCCTCGCCCGCGAGCACAAGCTCGCGGAAGCGCTTGCGGGAGCTGCCGGCGCGTACTCCGTCGTGTTCCTCGACTGTCCGCCGTCGCTGGGTCTGCTCACGATCAACGCACTCGTAGCCGCGCAAGACCTCATCGTCCCCGTGCAGTGTGAGTACTACGCGCTCGAGGGCCTCGGACAGCTGCTCAATACCGCCGAGCGGGTGCGCCGGTCTTTGAACCCGGAGCTGCGTATCTCGGGGGTGCTTCTGACGATGTACGACGCGCGTACGAAGCTGTCGAGTCAGGTGTCAGACGAGGTGCGTGCGCACTTCGGCGACCTCGTCTTCAAGAGCGTGATCCCTCGCAGCGTTCGCCTGTCGGAAGCGCCGTCGTTCGGCGAGCCCGTCATCACGCTCGATCCGACCTCACGCGGATCGATCTCCTACAAGCTGCTCGCCGCCGAGCTCGAGGCCCGCTATCGACTTGCGCCGCGGACCGACGCGCGCTCTTCCTCACACGCGATCACGCAGACCCACGCGCAAGAACCGCACGGGTCGGAGACTTCCGCCGACCGACCGGCTACTCCGGGGCCCGGGGGCCGCGGGTACGGAACGGTCACTGCCGAACCGGACGGGTTGCGCGATGCGTGGCCGCGCGCGGAACCGTGGTCGAGCGACATCGGCGATGCGGTCGTGACCGCGCGGCGGCGCGACTGATGCCGGCGCGCAGGTCCGGGCTCGGCCGCGGGCTCGACGCATTGTTGCCGTCGAGTAACAGCACCGAGACGCTCGAGGACCGCGGCCGGCTGGACGAGGTCGAGATCGATCTGATCGACCCGAACCCGCGCCAGCCACGCACGACCTTCCACGACGACGCGCTCGAGGAGCTGACGACGTCGGTGCGCGCGCTGGGTGTCTTGCAACCTCTTCTGGTAAGACCCATGCCCAGCGGCCGGTTCGAGCTGATCGCGGGAGAACGCCGCCTGCGGGCCGCGCGTGCGGCCGCACGTCAGCGCGTACCCGTCGTGATCGTCGACACCGACGCGCGCGGGTCGCTCGAGCGGGCTCTGGTCGAGAACCTCCATCGTCAGGACCTGAACGCGATCGAGGAAGCTGCCGGTTACAAGCAGCTGATCGAGGACGGCGGCCTTACCCAGGAGGCGCTCGGCGAGAGGCTGGGGCGCACCCGCGGGACGATCTCGAACGCGATGCGACTGCTGGAGCTTCCCGTTGCGGTGCAACGCCTGGTGGTCGAAGCAAAGCTCAGTGGGGGCCACGGGCGTGCATTGCTTGGCCTAGACAATCCCGTCCTCCAGGAACGCCTGGCGCGCCGGGTCGTGGCCGAGGAGCTATCGGTACGCAAGACCGAAGACATCGTGCGGACCTACCAGGGGATGACCGGCGCGAGGGGGCCGGGGCGCCTGGAACGCCCGGAGCGAGCGCCTCTGGTCGCCGAAGCACAACGCGCGCTGGCCGATCGGCTCCAGACCCGCGTCCGTGTCGAGATGGGCAAGCGGAAGGGCAAGATCGTCGTCGATTTCGTGTCGCTCGAAGAGCTCGAGCGCCTGTTGAGCGTGATCGTGGGCGACGCGCGCCGGCCGGATGTCGTGTCGCCGGACGCTTAGGTTCCCGGGTCCCTCTCGTTGAAATAACGCTCGACCGCGCGCGCGATCGCTCCCGCTGCTTCGCGGAGAAAGCTCGGGTCCGACAGCCGCTCGCGTTCCTGAGGGTTCGTGATGAAGACTGGTTCGACGAGCACCGCAGGCATCCGTGTTTCTTTGAGGATCGTGTACGAGCGCGCGTGACTCCGGCAATCTTTGAGGCCGAGTTCGACCAGCTCGTCTTGGATGCGTTCCGCCAGCTCGCGTCCCGCGCTCGACCCGCCGAAGTAGTAGGTCGACGATCCCTCGGCGCTCGTCTTGTCGTGTTCGTTGAGGTGCAACGAGATGAAAATGTCGCCGTCGATCGCGTTCGCGCGTTGGGCGCGTTCGGATGCATCCGGGCTTTCGACCTCGGTCCTCGTGAAGCGGACGTGCGCTCCGTGCAGCACCAACAGCTCTGCAAGCCGCGTCGCGATGTCCCACGTCACGTCTGCTTCGTCCCTGTTGCCCGCGGGCGCACCGCGATCCGCTCCTCCGTGTCCCGGATCGATGACGACCGTGGCACTGCGCAGGCCGGGGTGCTCGTTACGGCTGATCTGCTCGCGCAGGTGGCGCGTCGTGCCGGGTCGGTCGACGCGAAGGCCTATCAGCGCGGCATAGCTCATCGCTCCGAAGATGCCGTCCTCTGCGACGCCGTACTCCTTCTGGAAGGCGCGTACCGCGAGGTCGGTGTCGCGACCGAAGATCCCGTCTTGGCGCCCCGCGTCGAATCCCAGCGCGTTCAGCTGTGTCTGCAACGACGAGACGTCGTCGCCGCGCATCGGCGGCTGCCGGAGATACAGAGCGCGGTCGCCCAGGCGCCACGACGCTTCGACGAGCTCGCTCCACGTCTGTGGTCCCACGATCCCGTCGACGAGGATGTCACGCTGCTGCTGGAAGGTGCGCACGGCTTGCCGCGTCGCGGCGCCGAAGACCCCCGTTTCGTCGTCGATCTCGATCCCGAGCGACCGTAGCCTCGTCTGTACGTCGGCGACCTGCTGCGAGCGGTCGCCCTCGCGGATGAGCGACCTCACGCGGCCGCGTCCTCGACCGCGGCCCGGTAGAGGCGGCGCATCAGCGGATACGGATCGATCCAGTTGCCGTCTCGCTCCTGGATCCCGATGTGCAGGTGATAGATGAACTCGCCCCTGTGGCCGGGGCGTTCGCCGTAGCCGGTGTTCCCGACCTCACCGAGGACGTCCCCGGACGCGACCCGCGCACCCTCGCGTAACCCGGGCGCGAAGCGCCTCATGTGGGCGTAGAACCAGTATCGCCCGTCGTCGCCGCGGACGCCGACGCGCCAGCCGGAATAGAACAACCACCCCATGTTCTCGATCCGGCCGGACGTCACCGACCGCACCGGAGTCCCGGGCTCGGCGAATATGTCGTTGCCCTCGTGCAGTCCTATCTGCCTCCAACGGTTACCGACCCGGCGCATCCGCGGCGCGTGCCAGTCGTGGGAGAAATTGATGACCGAGAACCAACGGGAACGAGCGACCGGGAACGTCATCTCTTCGGTCACGACCGGCGGGCGGTAACGAGCCGCGTTCGCAGGCACGACCGAGACGACGAGGAGGAGCGAAACGAGCATGGTGCGGGCGAAAGGCATCGCCGGAAGCGTAGAAGACCGGCAGGTTGTCGCTACTACGCGTGCACGCCGCCGCCGGCCTCGAGGAACCGCTCGGCGTCGATCGCGGCCATGCATCCGGTACCGGCCGCGGTGATCGCCTGGCGGTAACGATGGTCGATGACGTCTCCTGCGGCAAACACACCGGGGACGGACGTCTGCGTCCCCTCCGCCTCCGTCACGATGTAACCGCCGGACAGGTCGAGCCGACCCTCGAACAGCCCCGTGTTCGGCGTGTGGCCGATCGCGACGAAGACGCCGCCTGCGGCGAGCTCGGATTCGGCACCGGTCTTCAGGTTCTTTATGCGGGCGCCTGCAACCTTGCCGTTGCCGAAGATCTCCGTGATCACCGAATCCCATACGAACTCGATCTTCGGGTTTGCAAGGGCGCGGTCCTGCATGATCTTCGACGCGCGCAGTGTGTCGCGACGATGGACGATCGTGACCTTCGACGCGAACTTCGTCAGGAAGTTCGCCTCTTCGATGGCCGAGTCGCCGCCGCCGACGATCAGCAGCTCCTGGTCCCGGAAGAAGAAGCCGTCACAGGTCGCGCAGGTCGACACGCCGTGACCGAGTAGCTCTTTCTCGCCCGGGACCCCGAGCATCTTCGCCGAGGCGCCGGTCGCGATGATCACGGAGCGAGCAGCGAAGCTGTCGGAGCCGGTCGACACGGTGAAGGGAGCCGAGGAGAAGTCGACGGAGGTGACGTTGTCCGTCAGGATCTCCGTTCCGAAGCGAGCCGCCTGCTTGCGCATGCGCTCCATCAGCTCGGGACCCATGATCCCGTCGACGAAGCCGGGGTAGTTCTCGACGTCGGTCGTCAGCATGAGCTGCCCGCCCGCCTCGATGCCCTCGATCATCAGAGGTTGGAGATTCGCGCGAGCGGCGTAAACGGCTGCAGTGAGGCCCGCGGGTCCGGAGCCGATGATGACAACGTCGCGGGTAGTCGTCATGGGGGTCACACCCTACCGAACCACCTTCGAAGCGAGCCGATTCCCCCCGCTAGCGAACGATGCCCCGCCTGTAGATGGGTGAGGGGCGGTCGCACGCCCCGCCGCGCCAGCCGCGGATCTCGTAGTTCAGCGCGCCGGACGCGTCGTTCCACACGAACGTGATCACGACGATGTCGTCGGCGCGGTACACGGTCGCGAGCGCGGGGCGGAGCGGGAACGGGCTCGTGGCGAGCGTCGTCTCGACGCACCTGCGGATGACGTCGCGCACCGGGCCCGCGGGTGCGCTCGAGTACAGCATCGAAGACCTGGCGGCGTTGGCGTTCGCGCCGGCGCGTTCGAGACTGCGGCGATCGAAAGAAGCCTCGGAGAACGAGCGTCGCACCACTGTGACGAAGGCGCGGTCGCGTGCGGCTCCGGCGACACCGGCAGCCTGTGTCGACCCTGCTGCGAGCTTCGACTTCGCTTCCGGCAGGGCGGCATCGCCTCCAGTTCCGCCACCGGTGCCTGCGGCAGTGTCCGACGTCTGTCCCGCCTTGCTCCGCCCCGTTGCCACCCGGTCGGGATCTGCCGGCTCGGCCGCAGGCTTTCCCGCTTCCGCCTCGGTGTCGGTGGCCGCGCCCGAGCTGTCGGTCGACCTCGTGTCTCGGTCGAGGGAGACGATCCCGACCGCGAGCAGGGCGACGAGCGCGGCCGCGCCGAGCGCGGGAGCCAGCCGGCGGCCCCATCGCTCCGTCCGCGCCGGGGCCGGCGCGATGACGGCGCTGCGCACGTCGCGATGAAGCGTTGCGCGCTCGAGGTCGTCCATCTCCGGCTCGCTCGTCGTCAACAACAGGCGGACGACGCGGAGCTCGCCGGCGCAGGCAGCGCAGGAGGAAAGGTGCGCCTCGACCTCGGCTGCTTCGGCCTCGTCCAGCGCGCCTTGCGAATACGCGCGCAGACGGCTCGAAAAATCTTCGTGGTTCGTCTCTTCCATCACGTCCCCTTGGACGCCGGCGAGGCGCCTCGTTGTTCCAGCAACTCGGCAAGCTTCCTGCGTCCGCGGCTGATCCTCGATTTCACCGTTCCGACCTGGACGCCTGTGATCGAGGCGATCTCCTCGTACGGGAAACCTCCCAGGTCGTGCATCAGGACGGCCTGACGGTAGTCGGGGCTCAACTGTTGCAGAGCGAGCGCGAGCTCCAGCTTGAGCGGCACGTCCTCATCGGTGCGGCCCCGGGCTTCCCCGGCATCGACGTCCTCGGTCGGAACGACGCGCCCTTTCTTGCGCAGCAGGTCGTGGCACGCGTTGATACCGATGCGATAGAGCCATGTCGAGAAGGCAGACGTCCCTTTGAAGGACCGGGCGTTGCGGAACGCGGAGACGAACGCATCTTGGGTCGCGTCGAGCGCGTCGGCTCGATCACCGGTCATGCGCAATGCGAGCGAGAAGATGCGGTCCTCGTGCTTTCGCATCAGCGCGTCGAACGCGCTGTGGTCGCCTGCGACGAATGCACGGAGCAGCTCGTGATCGGAGCGCTCAGGATCCAAAGAAACGCACTTCCCCGATCGACGCGCCCCCGGGGCCCCCGCCGGGGAGGTCCACGATCCAGACGACCCAGTAGCGGGCGCCGGCCGACGCATCGAAACCGATCTCACCCGCTCCGCCCTTGACGTCACCGATCTTCTCGAGATCGTCGATCGACGCGGGAGCCTCGTCGCCTGCCCACAGCTCCACGTCGAGATCCTCATCGGGGGTGACGACCTCGACGCGAGTGACGTCGGCGGGCTTTCCGAGGTCGAACAGGATCCCGACTCCCGGCTTGTATTCCGCGAGGCGTTGCTGATAGATGTCGGTCCTCCATAGCGTAGCGGGATCTCCGTCGGTTACGAGTGACAGTCCGCCGGTGTGCTCTTCGCCGTCGCCCGGCGGCGGATCGAAATCCGATACGTCGACGACGTCGATAGGTGCGGCGGCAGGGCGTTGCGACTCGCCCCGAGACGCCGCGGGGTCGTCGTCGGCAACGATCGCAGAGATCGCCGCGGCAAGGACCAAGCCCCCGACGACGAGGGCGAGGACGGGAGCGATCCACCGGCTCTCCTGGCGGAACGTTCCGGAGCGAGGATCGTCCGGCGCGCGCACTGCCGGGACCGGGCGCGGTGCGGCACCCGGTGCGGCCGATCCCGCGATCGATCGAAGTGCGCGGCGCATCTCGTCGGCCGAAGCGAAACGATCTTCCGGGTCTTTCTCCAGTGCCTTGAGGATCACGGCTTCGAGCGAGCGCGAGATGCCGGCGCGATGCGAGCGCGGAGACGGGGGTCGTTCGTTCAGGTGCTTCAACGCGGTAGCAACGCTCGAGCTCTCCTGGAAGGGCGGACGCCCTGCGACGAGCTCGTAGAGGACGACGCCGAGCGAATAGACGTCCGAGCGCGCGTCCAGCTCCCGATCGCTTGCGTACTCGGGAGAGATGTACGCAACGGTCCCGAGGACCGACCCCGTCGTCGTGAGGTCGCTCTTCTCGCTGACGGCTTTGGCGATGCCGAAGTCACCGACCTTCAGGAGACCGTCGTCACCGACCAGGACGTTGGCCGGTTTGACGTCCCTGTGCACGATCCCGCGCTCGTGTGCGTATGCCAGCGCCTCGCAGATGGTCGCGCCGGCCGCGGCTGCGCGCTCGTTGCCGAACGGGCCTTCGCGCGCGAGCAGGTCCGCGACGGTCCCACCCCCGCAGTGCTCCATGACGATGAAGTGGCAAGCGTCGCCCTTGCCGTCTTCGGCCCCGGTGTCGAAGATCGAGACGATGTGCGGGTGGGTCAGGCCCGCGGCCGCGAGTGCTTCCCGGCGGAATCTCTCGAGGAACGCAGGGTCCTCCGCCAGGTGTCGATGCAGCACCTTCACTGCTACCGTGCGGGCGAGGACGTTGTCGCGGCCGCGCCACACGGTCGCCATCCCGCCGCGCGCCAGCGCGACATCGAGCTCGTAGCGGCCGCCTATGACGTCGCGGGTCTCCGGCATCGAAGGATGCTAGTTGCTAGACGTCGTCGGTCGCGGCGTCAGCCCTCTGCGGTGATCGCTGCTTGTCCCTCCGCGGTCGCGCGCGCCCAGTCTGCGATCGGCCCGATGCGACCGACCACGAGAGTCGTCGCCCTCCGGCGGAGCGTGAGATAGATCATGTTGTCGTCTACGGAGAGAGAAACCAGGCGGGCCCCGGCTTCCTTCGCGAGAGTGCGTGCCTGTGGCTCGATGTCGTGGACCCTCAGGGGCTGGGTGGAGTCGGTCGTCAGCTTGATCGCGATCTCGTCTGCCGTCGAATCAAGCGTGAAGAAATTGATCAGGATCGCCCCCCCGTCGAAGATCACGATCCCGACGAGGACGAACGCGATCAACAACTTGCCGAGCCATCCGACGATGATTCCGTGCTCGTCACGCAACATCTCGGCGTAGGTAGTCCTAGACATGTGACCTCTATCTATCATCGGCCTCCTCGTCATTGGTCTGGACCGTCGTCCTCCTCGTCACTATGCCCCTAACCATCTGGAGCTCCGACACCCCGAACCTGTAGGCGAGCCCGAGGTACGACGCGATACCCACCCCGACCGGAACCGCGACCCCCACCAGCTGCTGTTCCAACGTCTCGTTTCCCCACCAGGCGCCGAGCGCTTCGGAGGAGAGCCAGGTCAACGCGCCCATTCCTACTCCGGCAGCGAGCATGCGCGCCAGACTCCTCCTGATCCGTGCGCCGTCGAGACCTCCTATCCGCCGACCCAAGATGCGTATCTGCAGCGTGGCCCCCGCCGTGTACGCGATCGCATGTCCGGCCGCGAGGCCACGCACGCCCAGCCATAGATACAGCGGGAAGTTGAGCGCGGTATTCACACCGACGGCGACGCAGTTGATGAAGAACGGAGTCCTCGTGTCTTGCAAGGCGTAGAACGCGCGCAGGAACAGTTGGAACAGCGAGAACGAAACGAGGCCCAGCACGAAGAACCGGAGGACGCCCGAGACGAGCTCGGTAGACGTCTCGGAGAAGACGCCTCGCTCGAGGAGGAGACGGACGACGCGGTCGCTCAGGACGAGGTAACCGACGGCGGCAGGGATGATCAACAGGAAGGTCGCGCGGATCCCGACCGAGAGCCGTTCGCGGAACGCGTCCCACCGCTCGTTGATCGCGTGCTGGCTCATCCCCGGCAACAGCGCCGTGATCAGCGACACGGCGAAGAGACCGTGAGGTAACAGGAAGAACGTGAAAGCCGAGATGTAAGCGGAGTAACCGCCTTGCTGGTCGTTCGCCAGCACCTGCACGATCAGGTAACCGATCTGGTTCACGATCACGTAACCGATGACGAATAGCGACAGCCGGGCGAGTTTCTTCACCGACGGGTGTCGCAGGGACAGCGTGGGCCGGTAGCGACCAAGTCCGCGCAGGAAAGGGAGTTGTGCCAGCGCCATCAGGGCGACACCACCCGTCGTCCCCAGGCCGATGATCCATAGTTGCCGGTCCGTGACGCCCTGCAGGCTTACGTCCTCCTGGTAAGCCTGGTGGAACGCGACGAAGACCGCCACGACCGCGAGGTTGTTGAGGACCGGCGTGTACATCGGAGCTCCGAACCTCTTGTGCGCGTTCAACAGCCCGGCCGTGATCGCGGCAAGACCGTAAAAGATGATCTGCGGAAGGAAGAGCCGCAGGAGGAACGTGAGGACCCGTTGTTGCATGACGGCTTCCGGCCCCTCGACCGTCAGCGTGTAGAAGCGCGCGATCAACGGTGCCGCGAGGACCCCGAGCGCGGTGATCGCCACCAACACGACCATCGAGATGTTGATCAGCGCGCTCCCGACCTGCCAGGCGCGTTCCCGCCCCTCCTTCTCCAACAGCTCGACGAACACCGGGACGAAGACCGACGTGAGGATCCCGCCGAGCACGAGCTCGTAGATGATGTTCGGTGCTGTGTTCGCGAGGTTGTACGCATCTGGAAGGCGACTCTCCGCGACGCCGAGGGCCGCAGCGATGGCGGCGAGACGAGCCAGACCCGTCGCGCGCGACAGCACGGTCCCAACGGTCATAACGGCCGACGCGCGCGCGAGAGATGTCATGCAGGGTCTGTGTCGTCCGGCGCACCCCGCCGCCTGATCCGCCGGCCCGCGTAGAACAGGACGAGGAACCCAAGCGCCCCCAAGGTGACCGCGAGCGCGATCTCGTTGAACTCGGTGGACCGGATGCGGATCGTGGTTTGGTAGACGGTGAACCCATCGGGAGACCGAACCGTGACTCCGACGGGGAAGATGCCACTCGAGCGCGCGGTCGCCCGCAAGGGAAGCGGAGACGCGCCCGGATCGAATGACCGGCGGATCAACGGATCGCTGACCCGCAGGTCGCGGTCCGAGGTCTCGAGCGTCACCTCGAGGCTCACCGGATAGCCGGCGTCGTTAACTAGGTCCAGAGGGATGTCACCGGTCCGCGACGTCAGCGTGATGTCCTGACGACCTCCGATCGTGATCTTCGCGAGCTCGTCTTCGACTTCGGCGCGAGCATCCTGCGCGAAGGCGGCGCCACGTTCCACGCTCTCGTCGTTTCCCCACCACAACCTGCTCTGCGCGGTGAGGACGTCGCGCCGCAGACGCTGGATCATCGGGAGGGGAGGGTTCATCCGTGCGAAGCTCTCGACCACGTCTCCGGCGGCCTCTACGGCCTCCACGAAGTCCGCGTCGGGCGCACTTCGCAGGGGCGGGGCTTGCGGCACCAGCTCCCGCTCGACCGCGCCGATCCCGAGGTGGAGCCCCTGCCGGGGCGTCACGGACCGGAGCCAGGGGGCGCGCGCGAGCGTGCGTACGAAGAGCCGCGCGATCCACGGCGGCGGATGCCACAGTGGCGGCGCAGACAATGTCACGACGCGCTCCGCGGTCCCGGGCAACTCGGCCCAGATCATCGCGGTCTCGGCGAACAACCTCTGGAGCGCGAGTCGGTCGCGCGGCGCCTGCGCGACCGCGTCGAACCTCGTCTGCAAGCCTTCGTCCAGGAGGTACCCGCGGGCGCCGCCCGACGGCGTCGACAGAACGACCGGGCAGGTGTGGGTGATCCCGACGAAATCCTCATGGCAGCTGACGGCGCCTTCGAACGCCGGGGTCTCGATGACGCCGGGCGACACGAAGGTCCTCGCGGCCGCGTCCGACAGCCGCAGAGACTCGAGTGTCGAGGCGTCGAGACGGCCGGCCGGCGGGAAGAGCCACCGGTTACCCGGAGAGATGCCGAGCGCTTCGCCGAACACGGCCTGGGTCGCGTTCAGCTGCGCGGTCGTCTGCTCGAGCTCGGCAAGAGACGGCAGGTCGGGCAGGGAATACGGCAGCGCGACCGGCTGGACCGCCCGCCGGGCGACGACGGCGCGGAAGGCTTCGAGGGTCGCCCGTGCAGACCGCGGCACCGGCGCAGCCGGAGGGACCGCTTCGCTGCTCCCGTCGACGACCCGCTGGTAGCCGTCGCTCAGGTCGGCGATCTCTTCGACGAGCCGCGGTAGCGGCGCGAACCCGAGGCGCAGTCGCTCCCCGGGTGCGCTGGTGAGCGCGTCTGCTACACCTCTGGCCCACCCGCCCTCGCGCACCGCGTCCTCTGCCGCCGACCCGCGGTCGTCGTCGGCTTCGTAGCCGCGTCTCGTGCGGGACGGAAGGTCCACGAGCTGCCACACCGGGACGATGTGCAGAGGCCGCTCCACGTCGGTCGGGAGGTAGATCAGCTGCGTCGTCAGGTCGCCGAGACGGGTGAACCCCCCGGCGTCGGTGACCGTCACCGTCAGCGGGTAGATCCCCGCCGTGGTCGTGGTCGCGAGCGAGCCGAGGTCGGATACCGGCGACGACAGCTCCACGATTTCGGAGGCGCCGGCGGGAACGTCGGTGTCGGGGAACTCGACCGAGTGGGAGCTTGCTTCGAAACGGGCCGCGTCGATCTCGAAGTTCTCTTCGAACTGCGACCGGGACCGGGCGCGATCGAACACGCGCACGAGCAGGCGGAAGCCTTCGAGCGTCGCGGAGGAGCGATTCGTGACTCTCAGGCGGATCCCGAACGGATCGTCCGGCTCGTGCCAGACCGGTTGTTCGACGAGGTAGAGATCTACGTCACCGGTCGTCTGCGCCCGCGCGGGAACGCCGATGACGGCGACGATCAGGACGGCGGCTAGGAGGGCGCGGCAGGCGCGGCGCGCGCCGCGGGGGGGCCAGGACATCGCAGGTCAGCATAAGGACCCCGGCGCGCGCGAAGGCCGCGGCGCGGGGAAGATCTAAGCGCGCGTCAGGCGGTTACTAGGCCCCGTGTCGGCTACGCCGACACCGGCCTAGCAACAGGACCGGCGAAGCCGGTACGCATTATTTCGAGCCGCCGATGCGCCCGATCTTCTGGTAGAACTCCGAGCCGTAGCGTTGCTTCGTGGTCTCGCCGCCCTTCTTGCCGCCGATGCGCCCGATGCGCCCGAAGTGCTCGTCGCCGTAGCGGGCCTTCGTGGTCTTCCCGCCCTTGCGACCGGCTTCGGCGCGGGACATCTTGCTCGGCTGCTCGGTCGGCGCTGAAGGCATGCGGCTTTCTTCGATCATTTCGTCCCCTCCCATCGATCCAGGCATGCCGGGTATGTACCCGCCCCGCTTGGCCCAGAAACGGGTTCTCTGCCAGAAGGTCCCAGAACCCGCCGAACCCCTCAATAGCGCCACCCGACGTGCCGATGGTTCAATGTTCACCACACGGGAGGGATTGCGAGCATGGCCGACGTCCACGATTTCCTGCGCTACCTCGTAGATCAGCGCGGCTCCGACCTGCACGTGAAGGCGGGAGGGCCGCCTTACGTCCGCGTCAACGGGCACCTCATGAAGACGGATTTCCCCGCCCTTTCGGCCGCCGACTGCGAGCGCGCGGCGATGGACCTGATGACCGACGAGCAGGCGCGTAAGTTCAAGGACTCCGGAGAGGTCGACTTCGCCTACTCCGAACAAGGCATGGGCCGGTTCCGCTGCAACGTCTTCCGTCAACGAGGGAGCGTGGGGATGGCGTGCCGCCGCGTGCTGCCCGGGTCGCCCGCGTTCGACACGCTCGGGCTTCCGCCCGTGATCAAGTCGTTGTCGGAAGAGCACCGCGGCCTGCTCCTGGTGACGGGCCCGACGTCGTCGGGGAAGACGACGACCACCGGCGCGATCATCAACCACATCAACGCGACCCGCTCGTGTCACATCTTGACGATCGAAGACCCGATCGAGATCCTCCATCCCGACCGCGAAGCCATCGTCAACCAGCGCGAGATCGGTCACGACACCGTGGACTTCGCGATCGCTTTGCGTGCTGCGATGCGCCAGGACCCTGATGTCATCTTCGTCGGCGAGATCCGCGATGCAGAGACGGTGAAGGCCGCGCTACAGGCGGCCGAGACGGGTCACTTCGTCGTCTCGACGCTGCACACGACCGACGTGTCGGAAACGGTCAACCGCATCATCGACTTCTTCCCGCCGCATCAACAGAAGCAGATCAGGGTCTCGCTGGCCGCTTCGCTGCGGGGCATCGTGTCGCAGCGTCTCCTGCCGCGCAAAGACGGCAAGGGTCGTATCCCCGCGGTCGAGATCCTGGTGATGAACGGACGCATCCACGACCTGATCCTGAACGCGGAGCAGACACACATGATCCACGACATCGTGGCGGAGTCGTCCTTCTACGGCATGCAGACGTTCGATCAGGCGCTGCTCGCGCTGTATCGGGCGGGACTGGTGGCGTTGGATGAAGCGATGGCCGCTGCGACGAACCCACACGACTTCCAGATCTCTCTGCGACAAGAGGGTCTACAGCCCGTCTCGTAGGGTGGAGGGGTCATGTCGCGGCCCCTCGACCTCGCGCAGTTGCTCGACGAGGACTCCCCCGTCCTGAAGGTGGCGGAAGCGTTCCGCGCCCGAGATCGGGACCTGTACCTCGTAGGCGGGTCCGTGCGCGATGCATGGCTGCGCCGTCCGCACGAGGACCTGGATTTCGCGACGGGTGCGACCCCCGACGAGACGAAGGAGGTCGTGAACCCGCTGGCGTCAGCGGTGTGGCTGCAGGGGGAGGCGTTCGGCACCGTCGGTGCCGAGATCGAAGGCGTCCGCATGGAGATCACGACCTTCCGGACCGAGAAGTACCAGCCGTCGTCGCGCCATCCCGAGGTGCGCTTCGCATCCGACATCGAGACGGACCTCTCCCGCCGCGACTTCACGATCAATGCCATGGCGGTTCGTCTTCCGGACAAACAGCCGGTCGATCCTTTCGACGGTGTCAAGGACCTCGCCGCCAAGGTGATCCGGACGCCGCTCGATCCGACCGTCTCGTTCACCGACGACCCATTGCGGATGTTGCGCGCCTTCAGGTTCGCATCGCAGCTCGACTTCGAGATCGCGCCCGACGTGGTAGCTGCGATCGAGGAGCTACGCGAGGAGATCAAGACGGTCTCGGCGGAACGGATCCGAGACGAGCTCTCGAAGCTGGTCGTCGGGCGCGCGCCGGCACGTGCTCTGGATCTCGCCGAAGCAACGGGATTGACACAGCACTTCCTCCCGGAGCTCTCGACGCTGAAGCTGGAGCAAGATCCGGTCCACCGGCACAAGGACGTCTTCCGTCACACGCTGGCCGTCGTCGAACGCACCGACGCGCAGCTGGAGCTTCGTCTGGCGGCGCTGCTTCACGACATAGGAAAGCCGAGAATGCGACGGATCGACAAGGACGGGGTTTCGTTCCACCATCACGAGGTCGTCGGAGCCGAGATGGCCGCGGAACGTCTCCGCGCGCTGAGGTTCCCGAACGACGTCGTCGACGCCGTCGGAGAGATCATCAGGTTGCACCATCGCTTCCACACCTACGCGCTCGGCTGGACCGACTCCGCGGTACGAAGGTACGTGCGGGATGCGGGCCCCCTTCTCCCGACCCTGAACGCGCTCGTGCGCGCCGACTGCACGACACGAAACGCTGCGAAGGCGACGAAGCTCGCGGCGCGTATGGACGAGCTCGAGGAACGGATCCGTGTGCTCGCCGCCCAAGAGGAGCTCGGACGCATCCGTCCCGACCTCGACGGCCGTGAGGTGATGGAGCGCCTAGGCGTGTCGCCGGGACCGGTCGTGGGCGAAGCGCTGGCCTTCCTCTTGGAACTGAGACTGGAAGAGGGACCGCTAGGTAAGGACGAGGCCTACCGGCGACTCGACGAGTGGGCTCGAGCGCGTAGCTCGAGCGCGCCGTAGAACTGACTCCGGACGACACCCCGATGCCCAAACCGCATCCCGGAGATGCTTACTTCGCACCGATCGGCGACACACTCGGACGTGCGTATCTCCGCTACAGCTTCACGAAGGGCACGGATCAAGAGGTCGCATTCCTCCTCGAGCTGCTGGGTCTGCCCGCGGGCGAGCGTGTGCTCGATGTCGGCTGCGGCCCCGGCCGGCACTCGGTCCGCCTGGCAGCTGCGGGGCTCGCGGTGACCGGGGTCGACATCTCGCAGGAGTTCCTCGACGTCGCCGCGGCCGACGCACGTGCCGCAGGGGTGGGGGTTTCGTTGTTCCAGGTCGACGCACGACAGATGCCGTTCGACGACGAGTTCGCGGCCGTCCTCTCGATCTGCCAGGGGGGCTTCGGGCTCATGGGCAAGGACGACGCGGTGGTCTTGCGGCGGATGGCCGAAGCTGCGCGCTCCGAAGGGACCGTCGTCGTCACCGCCTTCAGCGCGTACTTCGCGGCGCGCGAGCAAAAAGACGGGCACCTCGATGCCGACACCGGGATCATGTACGAGGTCATGTCGTTCAAGGATCCTGAGGGGACCGAACACACCGCGGATGCGTGGACGAGTGTCTACACGCCCCGCGAGCTCCGTCTCCTCGCGCTCGGCGTCGGGCTGATCCCCGAGCACGTCTGGTCGGTGTCCCCGGGCAACTTCGCCCGCCGCCCGCCCGATACCGAGCACTTCGAGTTCATGCTCGTCGCGCGCAAGCCCTAGCGAGCTACCAGGAGCCCGGCGCGCCTCATCGCGGTCGCCATGACCGCGCTGGCGACCAGGGTGATGACTCCCATAGTCACGAGCAGCGGGCGGAAAGCGACCGACTGGAACGCCACCATCACTACACCGGCAGCGACGCTCGCGAGGTTGTAGAGGATGTCGTAGGCCGCAAAGGCGCGGCCGCGCAGCTCGTCGGGCAGAGCCTCTTGCACCTGCGCGTCGACCGCGACCTTCGTCAGGAACGTTCCGAAGCCACCGACGAACGACAGCGCCAGCACCGCATAGATGTCGATCACCCCGCCGAGCGCGACGATCCCGACTCCCGAGACGACGAAGCCACCGAGTATCAGGCGCGGCCGGTCGACCCGCCCCCCCATCACCGTCGTCGCAGCCGCCGCCGAGAATGCTCCGACGCCGGCCGCGCCCAGAGCGAGGGCGCTGGAGGACAGCTTTCCGGCGTCGTCGGCGGCAGCCGGGTAGACGTCCTGGATCACGAGGATCGCGGCGATGGCGACGAACATCCCGATCGTTCGAACGATGAAGATGCCGAGCAACGGCAGGCGCACCTCGGCGCGTAGCCAGATGGCGCGCAGGCCCTCGCGGAGCTCCCGAAGGATCTGTACCGACGCCTCCACCCACGTCCCGCCACGGACCTGGTCGTGGTCGAACGAGCTCGACAGAGCCCCCGCCAGCGCCGCCGCCGCGAGATACGCGATGCCGGCGCCGACGAAGGGGGCCGAAGTGGCGGACCACGCGGCAAGGCCTACCCCGATCACACCTCCCGCGAGGGCCGACACCATCCCGCCGCCGCCGGAGAGCGCGTTACCCCGCAGCAGATAGCGGTCCTTCAGCACCGCAGGTAGAACGGCGCCCTTCGTCGTGAGGAACAGCCGTCCGGACGCGAGCACGAGCAGAAGCGCGATCAACAACTCGGCGTCCCCCGGCAGCGAGCGGCTCCACACCGGGATCGTGATCAACAACGCGGCGCGAAACGCATTCGTCCACACGAGCAGACCACGCCGGGGCCAGCGATCGACGAAGACGCCCATGAACGGCGACAACAACGAATACGGGAGCAGCGTCAGCGCGAACAGGGCCAGGATCCGCGCAGGAGTGTCCTGGCGAAGCCCCTCGAGCACGAGAACGTAGGTGAACGCCGCCTGGGCGACTCCGTCGGCGGCCTGAGCGAGGAACTGCGCGCCGAGAAGGACGCGGAAATCCCGCGCCGCGAGCAGAGCGCGGATCGGGCCCGCGGTCGGCGGGCGCAACCGTTGCCTAGGGCTGGGGACGGAACGCAGGCTCCGTCTCGAGCGAGAATCCGTTCGATCGATGACCGTTCGTCGGCCCGTCTGCGACGTCGATCGTCAGCGGCTCGTCCGCGATGAAGGCCTCGACGAGCTCGTGAGCCTCCTCGTCCGAGTACTGCACCGGCGACGATTTCATGAAATAGGCGCTCGGTCCGAGGAGCGGCCCGCCGACGCCGCGATCCATCGCGAGCTTCGCGCACCGGACCGCATCGATCACGACTCCCGCGGAGTTCGGTGAATCCCACACCTCGAGCTTCAGCTCCATGTTCACGGGGATGTCGCCGAACTCGCGGCCCTCCAGGCGGATGTAGGCCCACTTCCGATCCTTGAGCCAGGGGACGTGATCCGACGGCCCGATATGGATGTCCTCGGTGTCGATCCCGTTCGAGATCTGCGAGGTGACCGACTGCGTCTTCGAGATCTTCTTGGACTGCAGACGCTCGCGCTCGAGCATGTTCTTGAAGTCCATGTTGCCGCCGAAATTGAGCTGGTAGGTGTGGTCGATTACGACGCCGCGGTCTTCGAACAGCTTCGAGAGCAGCCGGTGCGAGATCGTCGCGCCGACCTGGCTCTTGATGTCGTCACCGATGATCGGGATTCCGTGCTTCGTGAAACGTTGGGCCCAGTCCTCGTTCGTCGCGATGAAGACGGGCATGCAGTTGACCAGCGCCACACCGGCTTCGAGGGCAGCCTCCGCATAGAACCGCGCCGCCTGCTCGGACCCGACCGGCATGTAGCTCACGAGCACATCCGTCCCCGTGTCTCGCAGGACCTTGGCAACGTCGACCGGAGG
The DNA here is from genome assembly GCA_035550975.1 of Actinomycetota bacterium. GTDB lineage: Bacteria > Actinomycetota > CADDZG01 > CADDZG01 > WHSQ01 > DASZOC01. Next base: position 17,939 of record DASZOC010000081.1, read on the forward strand.
TAGCTCCGACTCGGTCACGACCTCGCGGTAGTACTTGCCGAGCCCGTCGTAGGTGTGTCCGCGCTGGACGGGGATGCCGAGGGATGGGACGTCGGCGAACTTGATCGTGTTGTTCGGTTCGGCCCATATCGCTTCGGACAAGTCCAGCCCGACCTTGTTCGCGTCGACATCGAACGCGCACGAGAACTCGATGTCGGAGACGTGGTACGGGCCGAGGTCGACGTGCATGAGACCCGGGACGCGTTCGTCGGATTGCGCCTTCGCGTAGTACTCGATCCCCTGCACCAACGATGATGCACAGTTGCCTACTCCCGCGATACCCACTCTGACTTTGTCGCCCATGTCCCCTCCCGGTCCTATGCGTTAGTCGCTTCGGGCGTCCCTGTGGACGGACCCCGTTCTTTGGTGATGAGCTCGTCGATCCACGCGATGTCGCTCTCCGTCGAAGCCATGCCGTGGTTGTGCAAGGACAGCGTGTAACTGTCGATTCGCTCCTTGTAGTCGCGCAGGTTGACCCTGAACTCGTGGAGCTTGTCCTGGAGGTACGCCCGGCGACGTTCGAGCAACGCGAGACGCGTCTCTGGCTGCAGGTACCTGAAGAAAGCGAGCTTCAACGTGAAGTGCTCCGCGTCGACCGCCGCCGCGGTCTCTTCGAGCATCGACGTGAACATCTTCTCGCCGCGCTCGGTGATGCGATAGACGTTCTTGCGCCGGCCGGTCCCCATCGCCGGGCTCGCCGCGAGGGAACGGCTGCGCGAGCTCTTGCTGGGTTTGCGCACCCGCCGACCGCCGCCGTCGGTCTCGACCTTCTCGACCGCACCCGCCTTCGCCAATCGCCTCAGGGTCGGATACAGCGATCCCCACGAGACCTGCCAGAACGGACCGAGCATTGCGCCGAGCTGCTTGCGCAGCTCGTAGCCGTGCATGTCTCGCTCTTTGAGGAGCCCTAGAACCGGCAGCTCGAGCATCCCTGGCTGTTTCATATAGCGTCGCGTCCTATCGACCGGATATATCGAACCGATATATCACCACGATACCTCCGACGACGCAAACGGCGCGCCGCCGGCGACCCGCCGGGGTTAGCATCCTGCGATGCCGCTGTCAGGGAGGAGCTTCGACCCCGGCAGCCCGCCCGCGTCCTCCGCTCCCGTGGTCGACTACAGCCTCGCCCGGCGTTCGGTCCTTGCCAGCGTCCGCCGCGGCCTGATCGGGACGACCGACGTCTGCGACGCTCATCCCGAGCTGCTGCGGGCCGCCCGCAACATCGGGCTCGATGATCCGCGGGCGTGCCCGATCTGTTCGCACGACACGTTGAAGAACGTCCGTTACGTCTACGGCGAGGAGCTCAAGCGCGACAACGGGCGGGTCGTCTACCCGGACGAATGGCTGGCGGAGCTCGCCGCAAGACATGACCACTTCACCTGCTACGTGGTCGAGGTCTGCATCGACTGCTCGTGGAACCACCTCGTTCGCTCGTTCATGGCCGGCCGCCGCTTCCGGTCGCCCCGCGAGGGCGCTCGCAACCGGGCAACTTGACCGAGCGCGCCTCGGTAGCGGCGCGCGTGGCGGGAGTCGTCGTTGCCTTGGGCTACCTGCTCGGAGCCGTCGACGGCCCCGTGCTCGGAGCCGTCGGCGGGTTGGCCCTCGTCACGCTGGGGCGCGGCCTCGCGGCATCGCGCGCGTCGTATC
>DASZOC010000082.1:0-57502 GCA_035550975.1 Actinomycetota bacterium
GTTGCGGGGACGGCCCGCAACCGACCGGGACAGGCCGCCACGTCCCGCAGGGATGACCGCGGGCGGGACCTACCGGGGGAGGCCGGAGGCGTAGGTGCCTAGGAGGCGGGTGAAGGTCGCGTGCTCGCTCACCTCGGCCAACGCCTCGACCATCACCGGCTCGGTCGCCGGCGCCTCCACGTCCACGTAGAAGACGTACTCCCACGGCCTGCCGCCGCGGGGACGCGACTCGAGCTTCGAGAGGCTCAGGTGCCGCTCGGCGAAAGCACCCAGGCAGCGATAGAGCGAACCCGACACGTGACCGACGCCGAACACGAGCGATGACTTGTCGGGCTCGGCCAGAGCCTGCGGGTCGCGTGCGATCGCACCGAAGCGGGTGTAGTTGTCTGGGTACGTCTGGATGCGTTCCGCGAGCAGCTCCAACCCGTAGAGCTCTGCCGCACGACGCGATGCGATCGCCGCAGTTCGCTCGATCTTGTCTTCGAAGATCCGCTTCGCGGCCCCCGCCGTGTCGTACTCGGCGCGCACGCGGACGTCGAGGGCGGAGAGGAACTCCTCGGACTGCGCGACCGCCTGGGGATGCGAGATGACTTCGTCTAGCTCGTCGATCGAGGTCCCGGGAAGCGCCATCAGACAGTGATCCACTCGAACGACGATCTCGCCGACGAGGTGCAGGCCGTGTTTGAGGAAGAGGTCGTAGGTCTCGTTGATGCTGCCCGCCTGCGAGTTGTCCATCGGCACGAGACCGCGATCGGCCCGTCCGACCTCGACGGCTTCGAAGACCTTGCGGATCGACGGAAGCGGGATGCGGTCGGCGCGAGGGAACAGATCGATAACGCCTTGTTCCGAATACGCGCCTGCCTCACCCTGATATCGACGACCGAACGATCGTGGTCCACGACGCCATCGTCGCGCACCTCGGCACCAGGACCCGCGTTCCGCTACGCGTTCCGCTACGGCTCACCAGCGTTCAGCTATCGTCGCAGCGATGAGGATCAGCAGTCGACAGCGCACCCCGAGGTCGCCGGCGGGCTCGCGGTGAGCCGGTGACGCCTCGACAGCGCAACCGCGACGGCGAGGCCGCCGCGAGCTCTCTGCACGGGCTGCTCGACCAGTTCGTCGGGTTGACGAGCCTGCGGGAACCGGAAGAGATCCTGCAGCGGACCGTCGACGTCGCGCGCCTCGCGACGCGTGCACGCTACGGCGCCGCAGTGTCGCTCGCCGACGGCGCCATCCAGCATTTCGTCTTCGAAGGCCTGACGCAGAGTGAAGTCGATGCGCTGCCACATCTCCCGCGCGGGGAAGGCATGCTCGGCGCCGTGCTCGAGGAGCGAACACCTATCAGGCGCGACCGGCTCCAGGACGACCCCCGGTCGGTCGGGTTCCCTCTCAACCACGTTCCGATGCGCGCCTTCCTGGGGGTCCCGATCGAGTCCGCCGAGCGGCTTCAGGGCGCGATCTATCTAACGAAGCCGCCCGGGCACGGCACGTTCAGCGAAGAGGACGAGTTCTTCCTCGTCACGCTCGCGAGCCAGACCGCGGTTGCTCTGGACAACGCGTACCTGATCGGCGAGCTACGACAGCAGCGCGCCATCACGGAGCTGCTCGAGCGTGTGGCCGTCGCATCGAACGAAGCAAGCGATGTTCCGACCGCCCTGCAGAAGGCGCTCGACGAGGTGTGCGCCTATACGGGGTGGCCCGTTGGACACGCGTTCCTGTTGGACCGCGAGACGAACGAGTTGGTCTCGAGTGGCATCTGGCGCCTGCCGGACGCAACGACGTTCGCTCCGTTAGTAGACGCGACCGCTTCTACGCGCCTCGCGCCTGGTGACGGCATCCCGGGCCAGGTCCTCGCGGAGAAGAGGGCGGTCTGGGCCGACGACCTCTCGCAGAACCCACGGTTCCGGCGGCAGGAGGCTGCAGCCGCGACCGGGATCGGCACATGTCTCGGGTTCCCGATCTTCGTCGAGTCGGAGGTCGTCGGCGTCCTGGAGTTCTTCGTCCTCGGCACGAAGGAATGCGACGAGTCGTTGCTCGAGGTCGGCACCAACATCGGGACACAGCTGGGGCGTGTGATCGAGCGGACGCGGATCGAAGAAGGACTGCGCTCCCTCGACCAAGCGCGCAGCGAGTTCGTAGCCAATGCTGCGCACGAGCTTCGGACGCCGTTGACGACGATCATGGGACTAGCCGAGATCCTGACGAGCTCGCGGACGCCTCTGACAGAGGAGCAGATCGCGGAATCGATGCGATTGCTCAAGCGCCAGGGCGAGCGGGTGGGGACGCTGCTGACGAATCTTCTCGATTACTCACGGGTCGAGGCCGGTTCGGCGATCATCGACCTGAAGCCCGTCGACGTGCAGAGCGCGGTACGTCGCGGCCTCGATGCGGCACCCGCGCCGGACGGGGTGGACGTGCGGTGCGACATCGACGGAGCGGGATCCGTCATGGCCGACGACGTGCGGCTCGAGCAGATCCTCGTGAACCTGTTGACGAACGCGTACCGCTACGGGGGCCCGCACATCACGATCGCGGCATCCCGTGCTGGTTCGGACACGTTCATCGAAGTGAGCGACGACGGTGACGGCATCGAGGCGAGCCTGCTCCCACACCTGTTCGACCCTTTCACCCGTGGGGCTTCGACCCAGTCGATAACCGGGTCCGGACTTGGCCTGGCGATCGTGAAGCGCCTGGTGGAATCGTTCGGCGGGACGATCTCCTGTGATAGCCGGAGGGAGGAGGGAACGACCTTCCGGATCGAGCTCCAGACCGCGGGTTAGCCCGGTTCCATCTCCGCCGACGGTTTCACTTCCGGATGCGTCTCGGCCAACCACGCCTGATCCTTCTTCCCGAGCGGCGTCTTCGACGGTTCGCCGAACCACAACTCGCGCGCCATGGCCTGCCAGTTCGCCGACGCCTCCAGCCGCGCGAGCAGCGACGCGACCCCGAACGACATCCGGTTGAACGTGACCATCACGCCGGGCACACCGACCTTGCGCAGCGCTTGAAACGCGGGCGACCTGGGGTCGAAACCCGCCGCGGCTATCGCCTGAACCATCGGCGGGTCGATCTTGACGACGTCGTCGGTCAGCATCGGTGTGTTCAAGGCCCGCATGTGGTCCCACACGGCAGCAACATCGGGAGTCCGCGGATTCAAGACGCCCAGACCCTCGAGAGCAGCGCGACCGCGGTCTCGGTCGTCGGCGACGAGCGCGCGCCCGAGCTCCACGAACAGCGCCAGCGTCCCGGGATCGATCGCACGTACCAACCCGAAGTCCAAGAAGGCCACCTTCCCGCGCGGTAGGAGAAGGTAGTTGCCCGGGTGCGGATCCGCCGAGAACAGCAGGAAGCGATTGAAGCTCCCGAAGAAGAAGCGGTAGAGGATCTCGCCGAGACGGTCCTTCTCCGCCTGGTCCCATTCCATCGCGGTGAGGAAGGGCTTGCCCTTGATGAACTCCTGGGTGATCACGCGCGTCCGGCAGTACTCGGGGAACACCTTCGGGATCACGACGAAGGGATGGTCCCGCCACAGCTCGGCGAAACGCGCCTGGTTCGTCGCTTCCCTGCGGTAGTCGAGCTCTTCGAGCACGCGGTCCTTCACCTCGGCCGCAACTTCCTTCGGATCCAGGTTCGGAGCGATCGCGACCGAGATCTTGGCCATCGCGGACACGTTCTTCAGATCGGACCGGACCGCGTCGTCTACTCCCGGGTATTGCACCTTGACCGCAACCTCTTCGCCCGAGTGAAGGGTTGCCTTGTGGACCTGACCTATCGAGGCCGACGCCACCGGCTCGTCCTGGAACGAGGCGAAGACCTCGTCGACGGGGCGGCCGAACTCCTGCTTGATGACCGAACGAGAAGCCTCGGGATCCATAGGAGGAGCCGAGCTCTGCAACATCGTCAACGCGTCGCGATACGTGGACAGATACTCGCCGGGGGCCGCGAACTCGTAGAACGAAGCCAGCTGACCGACCTTCATAGCGGCGCCTTTCATCTCGCCGAGCATGTCGACGAGCTGTTTCGCCGTCTGCTGGTGGAAGCCGTCGAGGAACTCCTGCGCGCGCTCGGGGGCCGCGAACGAACGGGCGCGCGTGCCTACGAACCGAGCGGCGCTACGACTCGTCTGGCCGGCCATTCTCGCTCCGCGCTGGAGCCACCCGCTCGGTAACACGTCTTTCTTCTTCGGATCGTCCGACATGGTGCCGGTACTCTAGTCGTGCCGTTATGACCCCCGCGATGCACCGACCCGCCTCGACCGTCGCCGTGGCCGTGCTGTGTCTCGCTCTCGGCGGCGCGTGCGCCGGTGCGACCACCACGGGTTCCGTGAGCGAGCCCGCACAACAGGACCCCACGCCCGAACCAACGGTTACCGACGCCGCGCCGGAACAGCTCGTCGACCCCGAGATGGCGCCCTTCTCTCGTCGCCGCGCCATGCGTCACGTGCGCAACCTCGCAGGTCGTATCGGCGTGAGGGCGCGTGCCACGAAGGGCGAGCGTCGCGGAGCCACTTACGTGAAAGAGCGGTTCACGGCACTGGGGTATCGCGTCCGGATGCAGCGCTTCGACGTCGACGGACGCACGTCCCGCAACGTCGTTGCGTGGTGGCCGGGGGCTCTTCGCTATCCGATCGTTCTGGGCGGGCATATGGACACCGTCCCGTCGTCGCCGGGGGCGAACGACAACGCCTCCGGCGTCGCGGTGATCCTCGAGATCGCGCGACTCGCGCGGTATACCGAACACGCCAAGTTCCTACGGTTCGTCGCGTTCGGCTCGGAGGAGTACGGCTCCGACGGCAGGCACCACGTCGGATCGCAGGTATACGTCAACCGCCTCGGCGACAGGGGGCGGAAGAGGCTGGCCGGCATGATCTCGGTCGATATGGTGGCCGACGGCCGGCCGCTGTTGGTGGGCAGCTTCGGCATCGGGCCTCGCGTGCTCGGGCGCATCCTTTATCGGAAACTCGAACGCGCCCATATCAACGTCGAGTACCACGTCATGTGCGACTGCTCGGACAACGGCCCCTTCGAACATGCCGGGATCCCTGGTGCCTATGCATACAGCGGGCCGGAACCCAACTATCACAGCAGCTCGGACACCGTCGGGAACCTCGTCCCGGACGACCTGGAACGTTCCGGGCGAGCCATCAGAGCGTTCGTGAAGGGCGTGGACCGGGAGCTCGTCGACCGTCTCCGCAGATACTGAGCGTCTCGCCGCAGAGCGGTACCCTCAGAAGACAGCCGTCGAGCAGCAGCGGGGTCCGAAATGGATGATCGAACCAACACGTTCGAGGTCGACGAGCCCGAGTCCTACGACTGGGATTACGAAGAGGTCCAACCGCGCGGCCCTCGCGTCCTGTGGGGACGCATCATGATCCTCGTCCTGCTCATGGGCGTTGCATTCTGGTTCGGCCGCGCGACCGCGCCGAAGAACGAGCTGGCGTCGGAGCTTGCCGACGCGCGGCGCGAGCTTCAGCTCGCGCAGAGCGAGATCGACGATCTGGAATCGCAGATCGCAGCGCGCCCCCTCGAGGAAGAGATAGCCGAGCCGACGCCCGAACCGACCGTGGAGAGAACGGGCCGCGCCGAGGCGAAGCAGCGAACGTATGTCGTGAGGTCCGGTGACACTCTGCTCGAGCTCGCGCAGAGGTTCTATGGGGATAGCTCGCTCGACGACCTCATCGCAGAGGCGAACGGTATCGAAGACCCGACGGAGCTAAGACCGGGTGACGAGCTCGTGATCCCTCCCCCGCCCTAGCTACCGCGGTCGGAGCTCACCAACTCGTCGCGCAGTTTCGTAAACGTGTCGACGGCCGCCGCCGTCTCCTCCCACGACGGAGGCTCAGAGGCGTAACGCTCCCGCTCGAACGCGCGCAGTGCCGCGGATGCGTCGCGGTCCGCGCCCGTCGTACGACGGAGCAGCTCGGCAGCCGTCTCGGAAGGCGCACGCGGCCGGTGGCGCGCCGCGGCGGCGGACTCGTACCGTGCCAGAGCACGCGTGATCGGCCCCCACGCCTCGACCGAGACCGGCGCCCGCTGCTTGCGCGTCGGACGCAGCTTCCGCCGCGCGATCCAGGCGCCGACGAGGATGGTCGCGATCAGGACGTATCCGATCGCGTCGCGCGCGCCTCGCCCCAGCCCCTCCGGAAGGACATCCCCGAGCTTGGAGACCGCCGCACGCACGAGCCGGGCGAGCGGGAACAGGTCCGCCGCCTGCATCGTCGCCGGCGGGACGTCGAAGGTCGGGTCGAACTCGTACCACCCGTTGCGCGGGAACCAGACCTCGACCCAGCTGTGGGCGTCGCTCGCCCGGACCTCGTAGTAGCCGGTCAGCGGGTTCCTCGTCCCGGGCGTGTATCCGGCGGCAACACGGGCCGGGATCCCTAGGGTACGAAGCATGACGGCCGTCGCCGAGGCGAATTGCTCGCAGAAGCCGACATCGGTGTCGAAGAGGAAATGGTCTACGGCATCCTGCCCCGCCGGCGGCACCGGAGAGTCGATCGAGTACCTGTAGTTGTCGCGCAGGTAGCGTTCGATCGCTCGTACCTTGTCGATATCGGTGCCCGCACCCGCAGTGATCCGGCGAGCCAGCGCTGCAACACGCGCCGGAAGATCGTCGGGCAGCTGCAGGTAACGCGCGATGTTCTCCGGTGGCTCTACGTGCGGAAGCTTCCGTAGCTCCTCGTCGGTCGCGGCCCCCCGAGTGGACACGACGCTATAGACGGTTCCGGGCGTCAGGGTCGAGTCGGTTCGAAGGCCGCCGAGCTCGTCGATCCTTACGCCACCGTCGTACCAGACGGCATCGGGCTGACCGGCGGCGAAGATGACGCTCGCCAGCTCTTGTTCTATATAGAAGGTCTGGCTCACGGTCTGGCGGGGGCCGAGGCTTCGGAACTCGATCGGATACGGGAACGGCGGATCGTCGCCGAGCGAGGTCGCGGTCGCCTCGTCGCCAACCCACGCGACGCCGTCGTAGGTCTCGAAGACGATGCCGCGCCACATCGCAGGATCAGAGGCTCTCACGCGCATCACGAGCTCGTCGGACAGGTCGCCGCGGACGCGGAGGTCCATCCTGTCGGAGAACGCGTAGTACGACGATGCAGCACCGCGGCTCGCTGGCGATCCGGAGCCGAACCCGGGGTTCGCTACACCTCCGCCACCGAAGAAGCCCGCCCCGCCGCCGACGGAGAACGGCAGGGCCAGCGTGCGAACTCCACTCGGCTGCGGGATGACCAGGAACAACACGACACCCGCGACGACCGTGAGGGCGACGGCGCGCAGGATCTCTCGAAGGGCCGGGATACGCGACAAACCTCCCGCGCTCGGTCGCGGGACGGCGGCCCACGCGGCGACCTTCTCGTCTACCTCGGAGCGGTGGGTCAGCGCGAGAGACGCGACGACGAGCCCGATGTAGGGCACGAGGAACACCACGAGCCTGAGGTCCTGCGAGATCGACCCCGCTACCGCCATCAGCGTCAAAGACGACCCCAGCGAGAAGTTGAGGTCCTTTCGCGCGGGCAGGTCGAAGCCGTGGATCACCTGCACCCACAGGAACAGCTCCGCTAGCGGGAATCGGACCTCGTCGAGCGTCGCGACGCCCGTCAGCTGCCCGAGGAAGCGGAAGAGCGCGAACAAAGCGGCTACCGTCAACGCGATCTTGATGTGCCAGTTGTCCTTCGCCCGGCGCCGGTAAGACACCCAGTAGGCGAGCGGCAGCGCCACCGTCAGAAGCGCTGCCGTCGACAGCGAGACCGCCCGCTCTGCGACGAGGGCGAGGGCCGCAACCATGACCGCCCCGAGAACGCACGCCCGAAGAGCTACGGAGTCCTCCGGCCGGCGGGTCGCGTTCGCTTTGCGAACGATCTCGATCAGCCCGCCAGGCACGTCTCCAGCTCCCGGTCGGCGCGCAACACGCGCATGTGTTCGCCCGCGACCGCGACATCGTCGAAGGTCGCGCGGTGCCGCTTGTCCCAGCTCGCCGACTGGGCGACGATCAGCAACGCGTGGCTTCCCCGCTGGCGCAACGAGCGGAGCGCGGCGGCGACCGACGATCCGGTCTCGCCCGCGTCACTCGAGACGACGATCACGGTCGCGCCGTCTCCCAGTGCATCATGGGCAGCGTCGATCGCTGCATCGAGCGGCGCGTCGACCGGCTGGAGGGCGGCCAGCCACCCGAGCAGGTCGTGCGGGGACGGTTCGGCCAAACGCTCGACCCCGTCCCGGCCCGGCTGCACTACATAGATCGAATGTCCGGCATCGAGAGCATGAAGACCGATGCTCGCTGCGGCTGAGACCAGCGTCTCGAACGACGACTCGGGTCCGTCACCGTGGTCTGCTCCGGCAAGCACGATCCCGATCCGCGCCGATACCTCCCGTTCGTACTCGCGCACGATCAGCTTCGACGCACGCGCCGTCGATCGCCAGTGGACGCTCCGCAGTGGATCTCCAGGCCGGTACTCGCGGATGCCCATGTACTCCTGGCCGGCGCCCGCCATCGGCCGTTCCTCCGGGTTGTCCGTTGCTGCTGCAGACGGATCGATCAGAGGGAACGACCGCAGATCGACCCATCGCGGCACGACCGTCAGGTCTACGGGCACGACCTGGCGTCGCCTCGACCGCACGAGCCCGAACGGAGCTCCGCTCGTCATGGTGATCCGTCCCTCGGCAAACACGCCGCGTCGCAGCGCGCCGCGGACCAGCTCGACGTGCGCCGTCGCGTTTCCGGGGAGTCTCTCGCATCCGACCGTGGCCGGAGCGAAAGCGTCGAGCTCGTCGGAGACGACGAACATCGGAACGCTGGAAGACGATCGGTTCCGCAGGCTGAAACCCGCGCTCACTTCGTCTCCTACCCGCACCCTCCGCGGAGCCGCGCGTTCGACTTCTACCGAGCCGAGCCGGTGACGAACCACCAGCGACCCACCGACCAGGCCGAGAGCTCCCGCGGCGAGCACGAAGAGCCATCCGGCCTGGGCGGTGACGCCTGCGAGTATCAACAACGTTCCGGCGCCCGCCACCACGGCCGCCCGGCGGGTCGGGAAACGGGTCATGGCGCGGGAGCCGGGGGCCCGGTCACGGGCACCGGCGTCGAGGCGACGATGCCTGCGACGATCCGCGCGACCGCACCGCGCTCCAGCCGCAGACCTGCCGCCGGGAGGACGCGATGCGAAAGAGATGCGACGGCAAGCGCCTTCACGTCGTCGGGGACCACGAAATCGCGGCCCCGCAGCAGCGCTCGCGCCTGGGCGCAACGGACGAGCGTGATCGACGCGCGCGGGCTGGCTCCGAGCTCGATGTCGGAATGCGTTCGCGTGGCGCGGGTGACGGAAAGCGCATACGCCAGCACCTCGTCCGAGACATGCGTAGCGCGTACGACACCTCGGACTCCGACGACCTCGTCGGGGTCGAGCACCGCCTCCAGCTCTTCGATCGGGTGCGAGCTCAGCTGGGCCCGCACGATGTCCTGCTCCGTCGACGGGTCCACGTAGCCGAGGTCCATCGTCAACGCGAACCGATCCAACTGCCCCTCGGGCAACGGATACGTGCCGTGGTGTTCCATCGGGTTCTGGGTAGCGATCACGAACAGGGGCTCGGGCAGCGCATGTCGTGTCCCGTCGACGGTGACTGCGCCCTCGTCCATCGCCTCCAGCAGCGCCGATTGCGTGCGAGGTGTCGTGCGGTTCACCTCGTCTATGAGGACGACGTTCGCGAACACTGGGCCCGGCATGAACTCGAAGCCGCGCGTCGCCTGGTTGAACACGGAGCTGCCCGTAACGTCGCTCGGGAGGAGGTCGGGCGTCGCCTGGATCCGTTTGAACGACCCCCTGATCGAACGGGCGAAGGACCGCGCAAGCATCGTCTTGCCGACGCCGGGAACGTCCTCGATGAGGAGATGGCCGCCGGCGAACAGCGCGGTCGCAGCAGCCTCTACGGCACGCGTCTTGCCGCGGATGACCTTTTCTACGTTCTCGATGAGCGATCGGGCGGCGGTCGTAGCCGCGGCGCGGTCCATCGGTTCATCCTGCCACCTGTGGAAAGCTAGATCTCATGGGCGGATTCGAGCACATCGAGCACACCGCAGACGTCGGCATCCGCGCGTGGGACACATCGCTCGAAGGCTGCTTCGAACAGACGACCCTCAGCCTGCTAGCGATCATGGACGCGTGGGAACCGGGGACCGGTGAACGAGTCGAGCTCGAGCTGGAGGCCAGAGACCGCATCGCGCTGCTCGTCGACTGGCTGTCGGAGGTGCTCTACCTACAAGACGCGCGCGACGCGATAGTGACCGGCATCGACATCGAGCGCGTCAGCGAGACCGATATCAAAGGGTCGGTATCGCTCGTCCCGCGCGGGGACCGCTCCCTCGAAGGGACGGCGGTCAAGGCCATCACGTATCACAAGCTCGCGATCGACAAGGACGCGGACGGGTGGACCGCCCGCGTCTACGTGGACGTCTGAAGAGGTCCACGTAGACGCCGGGCCGTTGCAACTGTCCCACGCTCTATGTGGATGTCTAAGAGCTACTCGTTACCGAGCGCGCCCTCCTCGATGAGGAACGCGACCTTGCAGTGAACCTTGTAGTTCTCGATCTCGCCGTTCGACCCAACCGTCGCGTTGCTCCCGAGGACCTCTACCCCCTGGATGTTGCGGACCGACTTCGACGCGATCCGAACCGCCTCGCGGACCGCGTCGGAGAAAGAGCTCGTCGAGCTCCCTACCAGCTCGATCACCTTTACGACTCCGCCCGGTTTCTCGGCCACGGCTCCTCCTCGTAATCGACTTCAACCTTCCGCCGTGGGGCCTACCCCCGCTCGTCCGCAGGAAACATGGATAGGTTGTGCGCGATGGAGCTGCGGCGGATAGACGACTTCCAGTGGGAGGTCCCGATCGGCTACGTCGACGGGATGCGGGTCCCGGGGCGGGTCTTCGGGACCGAGGCGATCGTCACGAAGGCGGTGCAGGACAAGGCCGTCGACCAGGTCGCGAACGTCGCCACGCTGCCGGGCATCGTTCGAGCTTCGTTCGCGATGCCCGACATCCACTGGGGCTACGGCTTCCCCATCGGCGGTGTCGCCGCGACCGACGCGGAAGCCGGCGGAGCCATCTCGCCCGGAGGCGTCGGCTTCGACATCGGGTGCGGCGTCCGGTTGGTTCGCTCCGACCTGAGCTGGGACAACGAGGTCAAGCCGCGTGTGCGCGAGCTCGTCGACACGTTGGGCCGCCGCGTCCCTCGAGGCGTGGGGGGATCGGGTCGCCTGCCCCTCCACGGCCGCGACGTGGAGCGCGTCCTGGCGGAGGGCGTTCGCTTCCCGTTGTCGAAGGGCGTCGGCTGGGAGGAAGACGCCGAGCTGTGCGAGGACGCGGGGACGCTGCCGAGCGCGGAGCCCGACGCGGTGTCGGATCGTGCGAAAGAACGCGGCGCGCCTCAGCTCGGGAGTCTTGGAGCCGGCAACCACTTCCTCGAGGTACAGGTCGTCGACCAGATACGAGACTCCACCGCGGCGAAGGCAATGGACCTCTTCGAGGGGCAAGTGGTCGTGATGATCCATTCCGGGTCCCGCGGCATCGGCCACCAGACGTGCACCGACTACGTCCGGACGATCGATCGTCTTATGCCGGGGCTGGGCATCGACGTGCCCGACCGTCAGCTGGCATGCGCGCCCCTCGATCATCCCGATGCACAGCGCTACCTGCACGCGATGGACGCAGCCGGCAACTTCGCCCGCGCCAACCGGCACGTCCTGATGGATGCGACCAGGGAGGCATTCGCAGAGGTGTTCGGTCGCTCGGCGCGCGACATGGGGTTGAACCTCGTCTACGACATCTCGCACAACCTCGCGAAGCTCGAAGATCACGACGTCGACGGAACGCGCATGAGCCTGTGTGTTCACCGGAAGGGAGCGACGCGCGCGTTCGGTCCCGGCCACCCCGAGATCCCGGATCGATACAAAGCCGTGGGCCAGCCGGTCATCATCCCCGGAAGCATGGGGACGGCATCTTTCGTGCTGGTCGGCGCCGCCGGCGCGCGCGAACGATCTTTCTCTTCCACCTGTCACGGCGCGGGACGTGCGATGAGCCGCACGCAGGCGAAGAGGCAGATGAGCGGGCACGACCTCAAGCATCAGCTTCGCCAGCAGGGGATCCTGGTGTCGGTCGCGAAGGCGAAGCTACTGTCGGAAGAGGCGCCCTACGCGTACAAGGACGTATCGGAGGTCGTCGAAGCATGCGAGGGCGCGGGGCTGACGAAGGTCGTTGCGCGCCTGCGCCCCGTGGGCGTCATCAAGGGTTAGGACGCGAGCAGACGGCGGTGTTGCGGCCCCATGCACTCGTCCTGCACGAACAACAGACCTGCCTCCTCGGCGAGCCGCCGCGCCTCGTCGTTCACGATCCCCAGCTGTAGCCACACGGCCTCGGCGCCGATCGCGATCGCGTCGCGGACGACGTCGGGAGTGAACTCCGGCCGTCGGAAGACCTCGACGACCTCCACCGGCTCCGGGATGTCACGCAGCGACGGGTACGACTTCTCACCCAGGACCTCGTCGACGTTCGGGTTGACCGGGATGATCCGATAGCCACTCTGCTTCAGGTACGCGGGGATGTAGTTGCCCGCGCGGTCGGGATCGTCGGACGCTCCGACGACCGCGATCGTGCGGAAAGACCCGAGGATCTCGCGCATCACTGCGTCGGCGGTCACGAACGATTACTACCCCTTTAGACGCGCTGGCAAGCGGGGCAATATGTCGTCCCGCGGCCCCCCACGACGATCTTCCGCAGAGGCATGGAACACCGGGGGCAGGGCCGCCCTGCCTGACCGTACGCGATCAGGAACGACGCGTTGCGCCCGCTCGCGCCGTTCACCATCTGGTAATCGCGGAACGTCGTTCCCTCGCGTTCGAGCGAGTCTGCGAGGACCTGCCGGATCGCGCGGTGAAGTTCGAACGCCCTCCGCTTCCCGACTCGTCGCGAGAGTGGATGGATCCGCGCCTGCCACAGCGCCTCGTCCGCGTAGATATTGCCGACGCCTGCGACGGGACGCTGGCTGAGCAGGAACGGCTTTATAGGAGAGCGCGTCCTCGCAACCGTCTCCGCGAAGGTCTCCGCGTCGAAGTCGTCCGACAGGGGCTCGGGCCCGAGCATGGCGAGCGTCGGCAACGTGGAGTAATCGCCTGCATGCACTACGGCGAGGCGACCGAACCTGCGCGGATCGCGGAACACGAGCTCGCGGCCGTCATCGAGCGAAACGATCGCTCGTGCGTAGGTGTCCTTGTCGCCGAAAGCGAACGAGCCGGTCATGCCGAGGTGCATCACGAGCTCGAGGCCGCCATCGAGCGGCGCGATCATGAACTTCCCCTTTCGGTGGACGCGCTCGACGCGGTGGCCTATGGCGCGTTCGACGTCGTGGAACTCACGCGGCACCGTCGGCAGAGGATCTGTCCAGACCTCGTCTATGCGCCGGCCCGCCAGCTCCGGATCCAGTTGACGACGCACCGACTCGACCTCGGGGAGCTCGGGCATGCCCTTAGGTTAGAGCCATGCCACAACACGAGATCGACACCGAGGGCTTGCCCTACGCGCTGAACAAACTGCCCAAGAAACCGGACGTCGGCATCGACGCCTTCTTCGCGCTCGACCTTCGTACCGGCAAGGTCGTAGACGTCCAGCCCTTTCCCGAGGCACGCAAGCCGGCGTGGAAGCTGAAGGTCGACTTCGGCCCCGTTGTCGGCGTCCTCCAGACGAGCGCCCAGATCACGAACTACACGGAGGAACAGCTACGAGGCCGGATGGTGGTGGGCGCGATCAACCTGGGGACGAAGAAGATCGCCGGTTTCACGAGCGAGTTCCTCATACTCGGCGCGCTGGATGCAGACGGCACCGTCCGACTGCTGCAACTGGAAGAAGAGGTCGAGCCCGGTGCTCCGGTGGCCTAAGGTAGCGGCTGGCAAAGGCGCCAGCCGCTAGGTCGCCGAGCCCTCGCTTGACCCGGCCGCCTCCCGGACCGCCGTCTTCCGGCCGTCGTGGATGACCCGGGCTCCCATCAGCACGAGGAAGATCGCGAACACGGTTTGCAGCATCTCCTCGTCGATGCTCAAGGCGATCTTGGCTCCGATGAACGCCCCGAACACCCCCCCTATCGCGAGGATGCCCCCGTGCTCGAACGAGACGTAGCCGCGCTTGTGATGGGCAATCACGCCCGCGATCGCCGTCGGGATGATCACGAGCAGTGACGTCCCTTCCGCGAGGTGTTGTGATCGGTCGAGCAGCAACACCATGAACGGGACCATGGCGATACCCCCGCCGATCCCGAACAACGCCGACAAGAGGCCCACGAGAACGCCGAACGCCACGACCCCTGCGGCGACCGCGAGCGTCATGTCCACAGCAGCATCCCGGCGACGACCAACATCAGCACTCCGAACGCGACCTTCAGAGGTCCTTCCGCCGCCCGGTGCATGATCCGCGCGCCGAGAGGCGCACCGAAGAGTGACCCCGCTGCGAGCAGCGCCGCAAGCGGCACATCGACCTCTCCCTCGGCGCCGAACGTGGCCGCACCGACGGCTCCCATCAGCACAACCGCGGCCAGCGAGGTCGCGTGTGCCTGATGCTGCGTGAGGCCAACAGCCATCACCAAGAGGGGAACCATCACGACCCCACCCCCAACCCCGAGCAACCCGCTCATGAGGCCCGCCAATAACCCACTGGCGATGACGATCGCAACGCTTCGCCGGCTCACGCGGTCACGCTATAGGTCACGTGCGGGCCACGCGACAACGTGCCCGGGGTGGGATTCGAACCCACACGGCCTTTCGGCCAAGGCGGTTTAAGCGCCTCGCGGATACCCTGATTTCGCCACCCGGGCGTGGTTCCAGTCTAGCCACCGGACCTGATGCCGACGCGACAGGAGCTCGCCCGAATGCGAGCTCCTGTCGAGCGCGATCGATGTTTCCTTACGACGTCTTGGTATCCGAAGATCCTATGTAATACGCGTCCCCGTCGAAGACCGCCTGGTATTCGTGGCTTCCCTTGGCGCAATTGGTGGGCGCGTTCGCCGACGCCACACCATCGGGTCCGGTGACCGCAGTCGCCACATGAGTGCCGTCGCAGAAGAAAGAGATCTCCCGGTCGGCAACACCGACTCCGCTGTCGGCGTCGGTAAGCGTTGCCGTCAACGAACGACCCTTCTTCTTCCCACTCCCGGTCGCGGGTCCTACCTCGAGCGACGAAAGAGTGTCCTCGCTCTCGATGACAAAGCTCATCACGTTAGAAGACCCCTGACGCGTCTCCGTCTCCTCGAAGCGGACGAACACGTCATACGCTCCGGGAGCCTCCTTCAGCGTCCGAGTCGTAGATGCGACGCCTCGCTCGTTCGTCTCGGCAACCCACTCGACGGTCTCGTCCGCCCCCACGATCGAGAAGGTCAGCTTCGCCCCTTCGACCGGTGCGCCTGAGGAGTCCGTGAGCCGAGCGGCGAACGTGGCATCATCGCTGTAGTCACCCGCGGTGGCCGACTCGGCGGTGAATTCAAGCTGAGTCTCTTCGGGCCCTGCCTCGACAGCGCGGACCGC
Organism: Actinomycetota bacterium; assembly: GCA_035550975.1. Lineage (GTDB taxonomy): Bacteria > Actinomycetota > CADDZG01 > CADDZG01 > WHSQ01 > DASZOC01. The sequence continues at coordinate 15,557 of DASZOC010000082.1, forward strand.
GCTCAGCGCGTTGACCCGACCGAACCCGACGATCGGATCCCATCCTTCGGTGTAGAGGTCGTCTGACGTCTCCAGGATGGTCTGGACGATCGTGTCGGCGTTGGCCTTCGAACGGTCGCCTCCGATGCGGTCGTACAGCAACGCCGCAATACCCGCGACGTGTGGCGACGCCATCGAGGTCCCGTCGAGAGAGTCGTACCCGGTCTCATAGCAGGTCGAAGATTCGGTGCGGAGGTAGGTCGACACGATCCCTTCGTCACAGAACGTTCCCTGGCCGCCAGGCGCTGCAACGACGGCCTCCATCTTCAGCCCTTCTGCGTTGCGGTCGACATTCACCGGGAGGTCCGTGTACCACGCACGCATGTCGTCCCTGTCCGTCGCCACGACACAGATGACGTTACGAGATAACGATGGGTACTCGCACGTCGGCTGCACAAAGTTGCCGGCGGCCGCCGCGATGACGACGCCGTTGGTTCGGGCGTACGCCATTGCCTCCTCAGTCATCGGGTATCCGTCGGGACCGAGGTGGCTGAACGGAGGTATGTCACCGATCGAGAGGTTGATGACATGGGCGCGGTTGTCGGTCGCGAAGCGGATGCCGTCGGCCATCGCCTTGTCGAGGTCGGACTCACCGAACACGCGGACCGGAATGATCGTTGCGTCGGGAGCGACACCGACGACGCCCTTGCCGTTGTTTGTGCATGCGGCCGCGATCCCCGCTACGTGGGTCCCGTGCCCGTTGTCATCCTGCGGACGGTCGCCGACGCTGATGTCGGAACCCGGCAGGATCGACAGCTTGCCCGGGCAGTAGAAATCCTCGTGGCCGAGGTCGACGCCAGAGTCGACGATCGCGATGTTGATCCCGTGACCGGTGGCGTTGCGCTCCTGCCACGCCTGGGGCGCCTGGATCTTGGCCATGCCCCACTGGTCCGCGAACAGCGGATCGTTCGGATCTGCGGGGTAAGTGCCGCGTTCGCCCCGTGGGAGCGGGTCTGGATCCTCGTTGCCGCCGCCGCCACTGCCGCCGCCGCCACTGCGCGATCCGTAGGTAAAGCCAGACGGGAAGTCGGCGGAGTCGAACAGGATGGGCCCGGCGCCGTTGATGTAACGCAGCCCGACCTCGACCGCGATCTCTCCCGCGGGGACGCTCAGCGGAGCACCCGACGCGTCGGTGGTGAATGTGTGCACAACGTGCCCGATCGCGCCCGGAGCGGGAGCCTTCACCGCGAGGAAGGGAAGGACGATCTTGGTCGACCCGCTCCAGACGGAGATTGCATACTCCACCTTGCCGGTCTGGATCTCCTCTTCCGGTCCTTTGTGCCAAAAATCGACGGTGATGGAGTTCAGCGGTTGCGCGATCGACCCCACCCACGTCGGGTCGTAGATCGTTCCCGAGTTGGAGCCGGATACGGGCAGGTCCAGCGCGAGCGCAGGGTCGTCCCACGGTGGCGCCTTTGCGTCGAACGTGTTGGCGTCGAAGATCTTGTCGGTCGTGTTGAACCGCGTCGCCTCACTATGGAAGTAGTAGGTCTCGACGTCACTGATCGGGTCGGGCTCTACGGAGTCGCACGCGTCGCCGGTGCCGTCACCGTCGGCGTCTTCCTGGGCCGGGTTGGCGACATCGCCGCAGTTATCCGTTGCGTCCGAGACACCATCACCATCCGAGTCGGTCTGGTCGGGATCACACGCGTCGCCGATACCGTCACCGTCGGCGTCTTCCTGGCCCGCGTTAGGCACGGCGGGGCAGTTGTCGACCTCGTCGGCGACGCCGTCAGCGTCCGAGTCGCGGACGGTCGAGAGGTCACACTTGGCCTGGACGGCCGCCGGCGGAGTGGCCCCGCCGGGCGCAAGCACGTTCGCCCATGCCCAGCACACCGCCCCGAACGCGTTCACCTGGCCATAGCCCCACGCGTTGTTCCACGTGAGACCCAAACTGTTGGGACCGGTCCACTTCTTCTCGGCCCCCACGTCCTTGTATTCAGGCGAGTTGACGATCGCGTCGCGGACGGGATACACGCCGGGCACGTACGCGCCGGTGGCGGAGTAACCGTTCCCGCGCGAGGCCATCAGGTTGACGCCGCCCGTCTGCGGCTTCGCCTTCTCGCCTGCCTCGAGCAACAACGCCGCGATACCCGCGACGTGCGGCGTGGCCATGCTCGTGCCCGACGCGTTACTCAGCAGGAACGGCGCGGGGCCGGCTGCCTGGATGTTCTGCCCCGGCGCTGCGATCTCGGGCTTGCGGTACCGGTCGGCGAGGTTCGCCGCACTCGTCGCGCCACCCGCAGTGGTGTCGCCGGACTGGTTGTTGGGACCGCGGCTCGAGAAACCGCTGATGATGTCGTTGGCGCGATCGACGGTGGCGACGTCGCTGAAGCTCCCGACGCTGATGGCTCCGGCCGCGTTCCCGGGGCTCGAGATCCCATTGTCGGTGTCGGAGAAGCTACACGTCGCCGATGCGGACGGGCCGCAGTTACCCACCGCGATCGTGACCGCGACACCAGCGTTCACCAAGGCGTCGATGAACGCCTCGTCCGTGCCTGCGTTCGGACCGCCACGACCGGTCGACCCGAAGCTCAGCGTCGCTACGTCGATGCGGTCGTCGTTGGGGCCGCACATCGGCTTACCCGCAGCCAGTGCCTCGTTGTAGCGCCGCACGAACTCGAATCCGCGCGCGATCCCGCCCAAGGAAGCCGGCCCCGCGGAGATCTTGACCTCGACGAGCTTTGCTGCCTTCGCGGTGCCGTAGAGGTTGTTGCCGGACATCTGGCCGAGAACCGTCGACGCGACGTGAGTCCCGTGGCCATCGTCATCGACCGGGTTGACGCAGTTGATGGGTAGTGGCAGACCGACATGCGCGCCGGCTATCCACTTGCCGGCGAAAGCCGCGTGCTGGTCCTGCACACCTGTGTCGAGGACCGCGACGACCATGTCACGGCCGGTGTATCCGAGATCCTCAACCGTGCTGCCGTTGTAGAAGTTGTTCGGCGCCACGCCGTTGTAGGCCTGCGTCGCGGGACCACTGACATTGAGAGCCGGCTTGACGACGCGGTCGTATTCGACCGCCACGACACCCGGCACCTGGCTGAGTTGCGCGACCCGGGCCGCCGGGACGTTGATGTCGGCAACGGGTTGGGTCTTGAAGAAGAACGCGTCCGGAGCGGCGCCGACGAAGTCCAGGAAAGCGCTCCTTTCCGCGGGGAGCGCGTTCTCGAAAGTGACGAGCAGCGGGACTAACGTGTCGCGGTTGCCGTTCGACAACGCCCGTCGTGCGACCTTCTCGGCTTCGTCATCGATGCGGTTCCCGTTCAGATCGAAGGCCTGGAGCCAGTCCACCCACCACGGTGCCGGCGCAGCTGCGGTCCCATCGTCTCCGGCAGAGGCCGCCGGTAAGCCGGCCGCCGAGGCACCCGGCACGAGCGTGCCGATCAGCAGTACGGCGAAGAGAAGACCGCCGAGGCGGCGCGGACGGCGGGCGATAGACATCGATGTCCTCCCAGGAGATCGCGATATGAGGGGCAGGAAGGCAGGAACAGACCCACCGCCGGTGTCCGTTTTGTTCGCCCCCGAAGGGGCTATCCCTGCCCTGAAGCACCGGCAGTTGCGGCTTTTCTCAGATGAGAGGCCAGGGCAGCGGGCGGTCGCTCCGCGGGGCGGGGAAACGGTCCTCCACCAGCAGGATCTCGACCCTCGTGAGCGTCGCTGCGACCTCGTCGGGGGCGAGGTCGTGTGCCAGCTCCGCCCCGAGGTCACGGTCGGGACCCGTCAGCGCCTCACCAAGCCGTTCCAAGCCCACGTGCACGCTTCCCGTCAACGGCTCGTCGGCGAACGCCCAGATCACCGTTCGTAGCTTGTCTTCGAGGTGAAACGTGAGGCCGTGGTCTACGCCCCATAGCTTGCCGTGAGCGTCCTCGAGGACGTGTCCGGATTTCCGGTCCGCGTTGTTCGCCACCACGTCGAAGGCGGCGAACACGGCCAGGTCCTCCAGCCGGTCGTGCATCACGGTGAAGTAGTGGACCTCCGGGTCGTGGTCGATGAACAGCTGGAGGGAGCCGGGCCCCATCGGTCCCTCCGAGCGCACGACAGTCGGGGGGACGATGTGCCATCCGGATGCCTCGCTGATCAGGAACGCAGCACGCTCGCGACCGGCCAACGAACCCGGTGGGAAATCCCACAGCGGTCGTTCACCTTTCGTGGGCTTGTGGATCGCGAGGCATTCGTTGTCACCTTTACGTACCCGCGCCAGGAACGTGTAGTTCGACGAGTAAGGCACCAGACCCAACACCTCGATGTCACCGCCCTCGAGGAGGTCCAGCTCGAAGCTCAGCTAGGCCCTCGGTGTCTCGACATGGTGGCCGTTGGATGCGGGACATCTATGGCCGGCAGGATCCATCGGCAACCCACAGAGCTGGCACGTCGGCCGCCCCTCGTCGACGATCGCGAGGCCGTGGAGGACGAAAGCCCGCGCCTGGTCCCGGCGCAACAGCACGCGGGCGGCTCCCGCATCCGGATCTTCTTCCTCTTCGGTCTGCACCTCCTGCAACAACACGACGACCTGCTCGGTGTCTTCGTCGTAGGCGAGACCCATGTCCCCCACGCGCCACTGCGGCTCGGGATCCGCGAGCTCGAGCGCCGGGTCACGCGCCGGCGTCGCGCTCTTGATCGTGTCGTCGGGATCGATCATCAACAGCACGTCGCGCAGCCGGTCCGCCAACAAGGCCACCTGCTGTTTCTCGAGGATGAAAGAGTGGATCGTGTCACCCGATCGCGCCTGGAGGAAGAACGCTCGTCGTCCCGGCTCGCCGACGTAGTCGCCGGTGAAGATGTCGGGAGTCAGCTCCAGCTCGCTCACGACGCGGGACTCAAGGGGCAGTTGTTCAACGCGATCACCCGCGGCCCCCCTTTCGTCAGCGTTATCACCGAAACCGATGCCGGCCCGATGACGATCCGCTGATACAGATCGATGTGCACGCCCAGATAGTGCGCCGCTATCAGTTTGATCACGTCACCGTGCGACACGCAACACACCGATCCCTTCGGGTGTCCGGAAGCGATCGCCTCGACCTCGGCCACCGCCCGGTCCTGCACCTCGAGGATGCTCTCGCCGTCCGGGAATCGCGCTGCAGAAGGGTGGTGGAGCACCACGTCCCAGAGCTTCGTCCGCATCAAGCTCTTCAAGGGACGATTCGTCCACTTGCCGTACTCGACCTCGCCGATCCCCCTGCGAACGCGGACCGGCAGGGCGTGGGGCTTCGCGATCGCGCGCGCCGTCTCCATCGTGCGATCTATAGGGCTCGAGTAGATCGCCTCGAAATCGACGTGTGCGAGCCCGTCCGCGGCCGTCTGCGCCTGCTTCTTGCCCTCTTCCGTGAGGTGGACACCCTCCATCCACCCCGACAGACGCTGACCGGTGTGCGCGGTGACTGCATGGCGAACGAAGAAGAGCGTTGTCACCCGTTCCTACCTGAAAGCGCTTTGTCTAGCGCTTGCAGTGAGCTCGGGTTCTCCAACGACGACATATCTCCCGGATCCTCACCGAGAATCTTCGCTCTGATCGCGCGCCGCAAGATCTTCGCCGAGCGCGTCTTCGGAAGCTCCTCGACGAAACGGATCGTGGACGGCTTGAATGCCTTTCCGAGCTCGTCGGTGATAACGCGCGACACGTCCGTCGCCAGGTCGTCCGACGGTTCGGTCCCCGGCCGCAGGATGCAGAAGCACCACACCGCGGTTCCTTTCACCTCGTGCGGCACGCCCACGGCGGCGCATTCCACGACATCCGGGTGGTTCACGGCGGCCGATTCGTACTCCGCCGGCCCGATGCGTTTCCCCGCGACGTTCATGGTGTCGTCCGAGCGTCCGTGCAGGAACCAGTACCCGTCGGCATCGACCGACGCCCAGTCACCGTGCGTCCACACGCCGTCGAAGCGCGACCAGTAGGTGTCGAGATAGCGCTGCTCGTCACCCCAGAAGCCGCGCGTCATCGCAGGCCACGGTTTCGTGCAGACGAGCTCACCGACCTCGCCGCGGACGGGGTCACCTTCCGGGTCGAACACGTCGACGGCCATCCCGAGCGAAGGCGTCCCGAGCGAGCACACCTTCGTCGGGATCACCGGGCACTGCCCGAGGAAGCACGCGCCGACCTCCGTGCCACCCGACAGGTTCATGATCGGACAGCGTCCCTGACCCACGACCTCGTGGAACCACTTGTACGGCTCCGGGTTCCACGGCTCGCCGGTCGACCCGAGTATGCGCAAGCTGGATATGTCGTGCGACCGGACCGGCGCGTCGCCCGCCGGCATCAGCGCCCGGACGAGCGTCGGCGAGATCCCCAGGATCGTCACCTTGTGGCGTTCGACCATGTCCCACAGCCGATCGGGCCCCGGGTGGTTCGGCGCACCTTCGTACATGAATATCGCGGCCCCCGCTGCGTGGCCACCGACCATCTCGAGCGGGCCCATGATCCAACCCATGTCCGTCACCCAGTAGAGGACGTCATCGGGCTTCGCATCCAGTTGGTACGCGACCTCCGAGGCGATCTTCACGAGGAAGCCCCCGTGCACGTGGACGCTTCCCTTCGGCTTCCCCGTCGTGCCGGAGGTATAGGCGATCATGAAAGGCGTCTCCGGGTCGAGCGGTTCCGCCACATGATCGGTCGCCTGGCCTTCGAACGCGCTCCCCCACGAGATATCGCGCGGCCCCATCGGCACGTCCATGTCGGCGAAGCGTTTGAAGACGACGACCTGCTGGACCGTCGGCGACTGCGCGACGGCTTCATCCGCCACCGGCTTCATCTCGATCTTCTGCCCCCGCCGGTAGAAGCCATCGGCGGTGAACACGACCTTGCACCCCGCATCGTTCAACCTCGCCGCGACCGCCGGGGCCCCGAAGCCCGAGAAGATCGGCAGGTAGATCGCGCCGATCTTGGCGCAGGCGTACGCGGCTACGACGGCCTCCGGAACCATCGGCATGTAGACGCCGACCGTCTCTCCGGGGCCGACGCCGAGCTCGATCAGCCCATTCGCCGCCTTGTTCACCTCGACCGCGAGCTGGAGGTACGTGAGTCTCCGTTGGGCGCCGTCCTCGCCCTCCCAGATCAAGGCCGGGCGCGACATCTGGTCCGGCGAAGAAGCGTGTCGGTCGACGGTGTTGTAGACGAGGTTCACCCGGCCTCCGACGAACCACCGCGGCAGCGCGCGGCCGCGGGATTCGTCCAGCAGTTGCTCGTAGGGAGTCGAGAACTCGATCCCGAGATCCTCGACCACCGCGTTCCAGTACCACTCGATGTCTTCCTGAGAGCGCGCCACGAGCGCGTGAAAGTCATCGATGCCGTGCTTGCGCATCAGACGTGTCACGTTCGCGTTGTCTATCTGTTGGGGGGTGGGCTGCCAGATGAAATCGCTCATATGGGGCCCGAGGCTATTACGGTGCGAAGCTAGGAAAACGTGCGCTGCCGGAAAACGTGCGCTGCCGTCAGCCGAACCCGGAGGCGAGAGCGCTCATGGGATACGACAGCCGGTCGGCCCCGTCGCTCCGGACGCCTCGATCCGGCCCAGGAACCGGCCGGTGGTCGGATCCCGGCCCCTGTCGTGCGGGCGCCGATAGCGCAGCAACGCGACGGCTTCTTCGCACCACACGCTTCTCTGGTTCGAAGCGCGATCCGTCGGGCCGAAACCACTCGGTTGTTTGGGCCTCGTTCAAGACCACCTTCCAACCGAACTCGTGGACGAGCTTGTGGTGGTGATGACAAAGCAGCGTGAGGTTCGCGAGGTCGGTCAGGCCCCCGTGCTCCCAGTGGATGATGTGGTGAGCATCGAGGAACGTCGTGAGGCCGCAAACGGGGAACGTGCAGCCGCCATCTCGTTTCTTGAGGAGCCGGCGCAACCAACGGGGCGGCTCTCGTGAAGCGCGCCCGACACCCACCACCGCGCCATCGCCATCGTGGATGTTGAGCTCGATGTCGCAGTCACACAGCATGCGGCTCGCGACCTCGGGCGCGATCACGGGTCCGCCCTCGATCTCGGCACCACGTGCTGCGCTGAGCAATGCGTCGAGGTCGGCATGGACAACCACCGTGGACCGCTCCCGCTCCGACACCGGGTCGAGACCCGACCGGCGGTCGGCATCACCGGCAGCCACGTTGCCGGGGGCGTCGTCGCCGTCCGCGGCCGCGGCCGCGCCCGCGCCCACAGGTCCGGTCCCACCAGCGCTTCCGCCGACGGTCATCTGATAGAGCGCGTCGATGTTCTGCTGCTCGGGATCGGGCTCTTCGTCAGGCGCAACCGGCACGTGCTTGGCCGCCTGTTCAATGGTGGCCTTGAACAACGCGCCCTCCGCAGCCGGAAGACGACCCTGGATACCGAGGCTGCCGAACTCGTCGCACTGCCACATCGTCAGATAGCGCGACACCTCGAGGGCCTGTACGTCTGTCAAGGTGGGGCGGTTGGCGACGTCGGCCTTGCGCTTGATCGCGTCCAGACGCGCCTTGCGCGCCCACGCGATCTCTCGCTCTTCTGTGTCTGCGTCGAGGTAGCGCGCCAACTGGAGGACCTTCTCGAAGCTGAGGATCCCCTGTTCGAGGGCATCGGACAGCAGCGGCAAGCGCTCGAGCGCGTGCGCGGCCTTAGTCCGTCGCAGGCCTTCGCTGACCGAGATCCCCAGGTGAGCCGCGAGCCATTGACCCATGTGCCGGGCGCCGTCGTGCTGCCAGCACTCGCGCAGGTCGAACTCGCGGATGAAGCGGAGCTGGTCGCGGCGGCTGCCGGACACGGCGATCTCGGTCGCCCCGATGCCGTCGATGAGCTGTGTGTCGCTGAGGCCGTTCGGCCCGCGCTGGTCGTGCTGGTCGTGCAACTTCCACCCCTTGATGCTGTCTGCGCCGGGCTTCGCCCTCCTATGACGCAGGTGATAGTGTATCGAACATATGTTCGCCATGTCAAGCTTTCGGCGCAGAGATCGTCACGGAGTGGACTCTGGTCCCACGGAGGGCGCAGCGGGACCAGACACACCGGGAGCCGGCACGAAGCGCCGACGCGAGGTGGTGTTAGGCCTCCGCCAGTAGCTCCATCACGAGACCGTCGAGGATGTCTTTCTCCGACACCAGGATCTCCGCGGCGTCGAAGACCTCCATCACGCACTGCAGGATCTCGGCCCCCGCTACGATGACGTCGACCCGCCCCGGCTCGAGGCCCTTGACCGCCTTGCGCTTGTCGTAAGGGAGGCTCGCGAGCCGCCGACCCAGCATCCGGATGTCGCCGTGCGACAACACCGAATGATGTGTGACGTCGGGGTCGTAAACCGGGACGCCCGCTTTCAACGTTGCCAGCTGCGTGACCGTCCCCGCGACCCCGATCATCCGCGCCCCCGCTGGAACGTCCAGCATCGACGCCGCTCCACGTAGCTGCTCGGTCACCTCCGCGCGCAACCTCCCGAGCTCGTCGCCCGTCGGGGGATCGGAATGCAGATGCTTCTCGAGCATGCGGACGCAACCGATGTCGAGAGAGACGAGGCTCTCCGGCGCGCCCGTCCCGACGATCAGTTCCGTCGATCCGCCGCCGATGTCCACGACCAGAACCGGTCCCTGTTCGTCGAGGTCCGACAGCGTCCCGAGGAACGTCGCACGCGCCTCGGCCTCGCCCGTCAAGAGCTCCGGATCGGTTCCCGTGAGCTTGTGCACGCCTTCGAAGAACTCAGCGCGGTTGTGGGCGTCGCGGACGACGGACGTGCCGGTGACGCGCAGCCGAGTCACCCCGTACTCGCCGCACGCAGCCGCGTAGTCCGCGATCGTCGCGAGGGTTCGCTGCAATGCTTCCGGCGCCAGCACGCGCCGCCTGTCGACCCCCTGGCCAAGCCGCGTGATCGTCATCCGGCGCTCGAGCGAGCGGAATCCTTCGGCCTGCTGCTCGGCGACGAGAAGCCGCGTCGAGTTCGTCCCTACGTCGATCGCGGCGACGCGCGTCATCCGCCCGCGGGCACACACGGAGCGACACAGTCCGGCCATCCCGTCGCGGCGAGCGCGATCGCGCCGGCGGGGTTGTCGCCTCCCGCGAGCTCGTGCGCAACGTGCGCGTGCAGGCACTTCACGCGGTCGGGCCCCCCACCCGCGGGCCCGCCCGATTCTTCGATCACCGCATGAGAGTCGCGGCGGGCGCGATAACGCGCAAGTGCGCCGGCCAGGCGCGATCGCAGCGCCGTGTCGTGCCCGAGCGCGCGGGTGAGCTCCGACAGCGCCCCTTCCGCCTCGAGCGTGCTGACGCGCTTGCTGAGGATCGGGCACGTGAGCCAGTACAGCGTCGGGAAAGGGGTCGTGCCGTCGAGGACCGGGTGGTTCTCTATGACGGTAGGAATGCCGAGGTGGCAGCGCCCGGTGACGGCCCATTCGCCGCGCAGCTCACGACCGAGTTGCTGCGTGACGATGTGCCGGTCCTGCGAGGTGTGGCGGAGGGCTATCTCTTGCCCTCTTTGTGGCGCTTGAGGTCCACGAGACGCTCTTGGCTCTGAGACATGAACTTCTTCAGCTTGCGCTCGAAATCCGGATCCTTGCCCGAGCGCCGCGGGCGGTCCTCGTATCCCGGCTCTGCCTGCTTGATCGAGAGATCGATCTTGCCGTCTTCCTTCTGGCCGATGACCTTGACCTGCACCTTGTCGTTCTCACGCACGTGATCGCGGATGTCTTTGACGTAGTTCTTGTCGATCTCGGAGATGTGGACCATGCCGGTCTCACCGGTCTCGAGACGCACGAAGGCCCCGTAGTCCATGACCTTCTCCACCGTCGCTTCGACGACGGCGCCTACCTCTGCCATCCAGCTCTCCTCCGCGCGCTTGGATTGATCTTCACGACTTCACCATGTTACCCGCAGCACCCGGCCCGTCCACGTCTAGCCCACTCCGATGAAATGGAGCACCGACTCGAAGAAGGTCGACGGAGGCGGCGGAGGCAGCTTGCGCACCCGCGGCTTGCGTTTCGCAGCACCGTCGCTCGGCGGCATGACGACGTAGGTGGTCTCGGCGGGACGAACGAGGCCGATCTGCGCCCTGGCGCGCTGTTCGATGTAGTCGTCGTTCTTCAACCGAGCGATCTGCGCCTCGAGCCTCGCGTTCGCCGCTTGGGCCGCGCGCAGCTCGCCGGCCATCCCCGAGATCCGGTCACGCTGCGCGAGCAACTGCCGCGTCGGCTCGATCGCCATCCCTCCCAAGAGGGCAAGCACGAGCAGGAACGCGACGATCTGTGGCGCCCGGCCGAGTCTCGCGAGACCGAAACGCGGGACCGCGACCGCCTTCACCGAAGCCTCCGGGGAAAAGTGCGGCGACCGAGGTAGCGAGCCGAGTCGCCCAACGCGTCCTCTATCCGCAGCAACTGGTTGTACTTCGCGGTGCGCTCGCCGCGCGCGGGCGCGCCCGTCTTGATCTGCCCCGCGTCGGTTGCGACCGCGATGTCTGCGATCGTCGTGTCCTCCGTCTCGCCAGACCGGTGCGAGATCACGGTTGTGTACGCGGCCCGCTGCGCCATGCGCACGCACTCCAACGTCTCGGTAAGCGTGCCGATCTGGTTGGGCTTTACGAGGATCGAGTTCGCGGCCCCTTCCTCGATCCCCCGCGCGAGGACCTCGGGGTTCGTCACGAACAGGTCGTCGCCGACGAGCTGGACGCGGTGGCCGACACGTTGCGTCAACGTCACCCAGCCGGACCAGTCGTTCTCGGCCATGCCGTCTTCGATCGAGACGATCGGATAACGCTCGACCCAGTCCTCCCAGAAAGCAACCATGTCGTCGCTGCTCAGCCTGCGGTCCTCCGATGCCAGGACATACGAATCGCCGTCACGGATCTCGGACGTTGCAGGGTCGAGCGCCAGCGCGATCTCCTCACCGGGCTCATAACCGGCGGCCTCGATCGCGTCAACGAGCAGCTCGACCGCGTCGGAGTTCGCCGCAAGGTCGGGGGCGAAGCCGCCTTCGTCGCCCACAGCTGTCGAGAGGCCGCGATCGTCGAGGATCTTCTTGAGCGAGTGATAAGTACGAGAGCCCCACTCGAGCGCCTCCGCGAACGAAGCGGCACCCAGAGGGGCCAGCATGAACTCCTGCAGGTCGACCGAGTTGTCCGCGTGCGCGCCGCCGTTCAGGACGTTCAGGAGCGGGACCGGCAACACATGCGCGTCAGGGCCGCCTAGGTACCTGAACAACGCGACCCCAAGCTCGTCCGCGGCGGCATGAGCTACCGCGAGGCTGACGCCGAGGATGGCGTTGGCGCCGAGCTTCGACTTGTCGTCGGTCCCGTCCTGGTCGATCAACGCGGTGTCGATGTCTCGCTGTTCGAGCGCCTCGCGCCCCACCAGCACAGGCGCGATGACATCGTTGACGTTGGCCACCGCGTTGCGGACGCCCTTGCCGCCGTAGCGCTCGCCTCCGTCGCGCAGCTCGAGCGCCTCTCCGGCTCCGGTCGACGCGCCCGACGGGACCGCGGCGCGGCCGGCGGCCCCCGACGCCAGGCCCGCCTCGACCTCGACCGTCGGATTGCCGCGCGAATCGAGCACCTCCCGCGCCCGAAGCAGAACTATCTCACTCACAATTGTTCACTCCTTCAACACCAGTAACAGCTAACTTAGCAGCAGGGTCCGCTCCCGACGCGGAATCGACGCTCGACCGCAGCTCGAGCGGAGACGATCGCTACAACGAGCGGGTGAACTCGGCCGTTGCCTTGCGCAGCGCACCCTCCGCGTCGACGCCGCGCGCGCGGGCAAGAGCCACCACCCAGAACAACGTCTCGCCGACGTCGCCCGCCGCCAGCGCCTCTGCCGCGTTCGTCCGCGCGCGGTCCTCGTCGGCGTCGAAACCGAGGGCCGCGGCGCGCTTCTGCGTCTTGTGCGCCGCCATCAACGCAGGCAGTCCCGAAGGGATCCCGTCGAACGGCCCGGAGCGAGCGGTCTTCTCCTGCGCCTTGATGCTCTCCCAGTTCCGCACGACGTCGGCGGCGCCCGACACGTCGGTGTCGCCGAAGACGTGCGGGTGACGGTGAACGAGCTTCGCGACGAGGCGGCGGGCGACCGAGTCGATGTCGAAGCGCCCGTCGTCGGACGCTATCTGCGCGTGGAAGACGACCTGCAGGAGGAGGTCGCCGAGCTCCTCCTCGAGGTCGGCCCCCACCCTCCCCTCGTCGATCACCTCGAGCACCTCGTGCGCCTCTTCGAGCAGGTGGACCTGGAGCGATGCGTGGCTCTGCTCGTGGTCCCACGGACACCCGTCCGGCCCCCGCAGGCGGGCCATCACCAGCGCGAGCTCACCGAGTGAACGCGCCGCTCGCCGAGCGAGCCGCGCGCCGTGTGCGGCCGTGAGAGGGTCCGGGCCTCGCGCGACACCGACGCGGACCTCGCTTCCGGCCCGCGCTGCTTCGAGCAGGCGCGGCGAATCCGGTGGCACGACGATCGCGCCGGCTCCACCGACCTCGATCCCGTCCTGCGCGGCGCCGGTGGAGACGCCTTCCGCTGCGAGGCGTTCGATCAACGGATGACTGGCGTCCTCGAACAGCACCGTCGGCTGGGACCGCAGCAGGTCCCACTCCTGGAGGGTCAGATCGCCCGCGTCCTCCGCCGCGAGCGCCACGGCCAGTTCGGGCACTACGGCGACTGCAGTGGGTCCGGCGCCCCCGAAACCGGCGGGGTCAGCTCGGCCCCCGGGACGGTTCGCGCGGAGGCGTCCTCGACCTGTTGCGTCGCGAGGTTGAACTCGCCGAAGCGCGGGTTCACCTTCACGTCGGCCTCGCGGTAGGCCTCACGTACCCACTGCGTCCACGCCTCTTCTTCTTCCGCGCCACCGAGCTCGGTCGCGATCTGCTCGGCAACCTCATCCAGCGCGAGCGGCCGCCGGTCGGTGACGCGGATGACGTGCCAGCCGAACTCCGTCTGCACCGGTTCGGAGATCTCGCCGATCTCGAGCTCTGCTGCGCCCGCTTCGAACTCCGGGACGAACTCGCCGGGAGAGAAGAACCCCAGGTCGCCCGCCTTGCCCGCGTTGGAGGGATCGGTCGAATGCTGCTTCGCCAGCCGCGCGAACAACTCGTCGACGCGGCCCGGGGGCGCTTTCTGCAATTGCCGCGCTATGTCGTTCGCCAACGCACGCTCCTCGACCAGGATGTGTTGCACTTCGGTCTCGGAGAACCTCGCGGCGTTCGCCTCGTAGTGCTCTTCGATCTCCTGGTCGGTCGGACCGATGTCCTTCGTTATCTCGGCCCGAAGCTCTTCTTCGAGCTGGCGGTCGTGGATCAGCTGCTCCAGCTGGTCGAGCGTCAGGCCTTGCTCGCGCAAGGCCTCCTCGAACGCGCCTTCGGAGGGGAACTCGGCCTTCAGGGATTCGAGTTGGTCGGTGATCTCTTGCTCGGTCACCTCTATACCGCGCTCGGCCGCCTCTGGCGTGAGGACCGCGCGCCTGATCAACTGCGACAGGTAGCTCTGCTCGAACTCGCGCGTGATCGCGTCACCGTCGCCTTCGCCGGCGAGCCGCTTGTACTCGGGCGACTCGTGGAAGTCCTCGACCGCCGATTGCACCTCGTCGATCGTGATCTTCTTGCCGTGGACGACGGCCGCGGCAGGGTCGAGGAGCGTGCCACACGCGCTCGTCGCCGCGACGAATGCGACACCGATCGCGACCGTGACAGCAACGCGAGACATCATGCGGCCGAGGTTAACTGCTCGACGATCTCTCGAACCCATCGGACGACGTTGTCTTTCGGGAGCACCCGCTCAGGAATCAACAACGTACGCGTCGCCGGTCGCCAGTCCGCCTCCGGGACCAGACGCTTCAAGCGAACCTGCCGCGAATCCTCCAGCTCGATCGGCTTGATCCGGAGGTTGCGCGCGACGGTCGAGGCTTCGGTGACACCGGCTGCCGTCAATACCTGGCGCAACATCGCCACCTCGAACAACGCATCGACCGGCTCCGGCAGCGGTTTCCCGTAACGATCCGCAAGCTCCGCGCGCACCTCGTCCAGCTCCTGTGGCTCTCGCATCGCGGCGATCCTGCGGTACGCCTCGAGGCGGAGGTTCTCGTCGGCGATGTAGTCCTTGGGGATGAACGCCGAAACCGGCAGGTCGATCCGGATCTCGGCCTCGTCCGCCCACCGCAGGCCTTTGACCTCGTCGACCGCGGACGACATCAGCTTGACGTAGAGGTCGAAGCCGACCTCCGAGATATGCCCGTGCTGCTCGCCACCGAGCAGGTTTCCCGCGCCCCGGATCTCCAGGTCGCGCATCGCGATCCGGAAGCCCGACCCCAGCCCCGTGTACTCCGAGATCGTCTTCAACCGTTCGTGCGCGCCGTCCGCGAGTGAACGCTCGGGAGGGAAGAAGAGGTACGCGTACGCTCGTTCGTGCGCCCGTCCCACACGTCCGCGCAACTGATACATCTGGGAGAGACCGAGCAGGTCGGCGCGCTCGACGATCAAGGTGTTGACGGTCGGGATGTCCAGGCCGGACTCGATGATCGTCGTGCACACCAAGACGTTCGTCTTCTTGTCGCCGAAGTCCAGCATCGCCTGCTCGAGCTGGCGTTCGTCCATCTGGCCGTGCGCGATCGAAAGGCGCCCTTCCGGGACGAGCTCCTGGAGCCGGTTCGCGCTCGTATGGATCGTGTCGACGCGATGGTGCACGTAGAAGACCTGCCCGTCGCGCAGAAGTTCGCGCCTTATCGCGGAGGCGATCGTGTTCTCGTCGTAGCTTCCGACGTAGGTCATCACCGGGTGCCGGTTCTCGGGTGGGGTGTCGACGATCGAGATGTTGCGGATACCCGACATCGCCATCTCGAGCGTGCGCGGGATCGGCGTCGCCGTGAGCGTCAGGATGTCGACGCTCGTACGGAGCTGTTTCAGACGCTCCTTCTGCTCGACGCCGAAGCGCTGCTCCTCGTCGACGATGACGAGGCCGAGGTCGTGGAATGAGACGCCCTTCTGCAACAGCTTGTGTGTGCCGACGACGACGTCCACCTTGCCCGCGGCAAGGTCCTCGATGACCTTCTTGGACTCCGCTGCAGACAGGAACCGCGACAGCATCTCGACGCGCACCGGGAACGACCTGAACCGCTCGACGAAGGTGCTGTGGTGCTGCTGCGCCAGAATCGTCGTCGGCACCAACACCGCCACCTGCTTGCCCGCCGCCACGGCTTTGAACGCCGCCCGGACCGCGATCTCGGTCTTGCCGTAACCGACGTCTCCGCAAACGAGGCGGTCCATCGGTGTGGCGGATTCCATGTCGTCTTTGACCTCGTCTATCGCGCGTAGCTGGTCCGGCGTCTCCTCGTAGTCGAACGATTCCTCGAGCTCGCGCTGCCACGGCGTGTCGGGGCCGAACGCGAAGCCCTTCGCATGTAAGCGTGCGGCATAGAGCTTCACCAGCTCTTGCGCGACTTCGCGCACGCGCCGCCTCACGCGCCTCTTCGTCTTCGCCCATTCCGGCGATCCGAGGCGGTTCAGCTTCGGGGCCTCACCCCCGATGTATCTCGACACCAGATCCACCTGGTCGCTGGGGACGTAGAGCTTGTCGCCCTTCGCGTATTCGATGACGAGGTATTCGCGGTGGACACCGAGTAACTTGCGCTCGACCATGCCCTGGAAGCGGCCGATCCCGTGCAGATCGTGGACGACCAGGTCGCCCTCGGCGAGGTCCAGGGGCCCGGCGGCCTGACGGCGGCGAGATTGCACCCGCCGGTGCTGCGCCCCGGAGCGGCGCCCCGTGATGTCGGATTCCGCGACCAGCGCCAGTCGGGCACTGGGTAGAGCGAATCCCCGGTGGAGTTCGGCGACGACGATGACCCCGTCGCTGCCCGGGTCGGCCGGCACCTCGTCTTCGATAGTGAAGCGCAACCCGAGCGTCGCGAGGTTCTGGCGCAACCGGTCCGCGGTGTCCGGGAGAGAGGCGGCGATGATGGTGCGGTAGCCCGACCCCATGAGATGGACAAGGCGTTCGGCCAGCTCCGCGGGTTTGCCGGCGGTGGCCGCCCATGTGTCGGCCGCGACGTTCGAGCCGGTCTCCTCGAGGAAGCTCGACCACCACAACGCACGCGATGCACCACGAAGCGAGTCGTCGAGCGGCCGGTAGTGCTCGCCGTCGACGCCGGCCGCCGCGGTCCACTCCGTCACCTGCTCCATGACCTCGTCGGCGCGGTCGCGCACCCGCTTCGGTTCCAAGACGACGACGGTGGGGGCGCGGAAGAACGACCCGAGAGGAGCGAGGCCTTCGGTCAGCAGCGGCAGCAGACGCTCGGCCCCCGGTTCGATGACGCCGTCCGCGAGCTGGGCCAGAGCAGGATCGTCGTGATCCCGAGCCAGCTCCGCGGCACGCTCCACCGTCCGCGGGTCCGCCCGCAGCTCCCTACAGGGGGAGATGCGCGCCGCCTCGACGTCGTCCAACGAACGCTGCGACGACAGGGCGAAGCGGCGGAGGGACGAGATCTCGTCACCCCAGAGCTCGGCGCGCAGCGGTCTGTCCATCGCGGGTGGGAACACGTCGAGGATCCCGCCTCGGATCGCGAACTCGCCCCGCCGCTCCACTACGTAGTTGCGTTCGTATCCCATCTCGACGAGCCGTCCGGCGATCTCGTCGAGGTCGAGAGTGCCGCCCGCCCCGAGCTCGATGAGGTCGAGCTCACCCGGCGGTCGCGCGACGAGTTGCGTTGCGCTCTGCGCGGTTGCGACGACCGCGAACACCTCACCACGTTCGAGACGGGCGAGGACGTCGAGCCGTCGACCCATGGTCTCGATGGATGGAGACATGGGCTCGCCCGGCAAGACTTCCCACCCCGGGAAGACCTCCGCGCCGCCTGCACCCACGAAGGCCTGGATGTCGCGCGCGATGTGCTCGGCCTCTTCGATCCGCGCGGTCACGACCAGGAGCGGTTCCGCCAGGTGACGGATCAACGCGGCGAGGAGATAAGGGCGCACCGCCTCGGGCACCGTTACCGGGGCATCGGCATCGAGCAGGTGGTCGATCTCCTCCTGCGGGAGGAGATCGAGGGTCGGCGACAGCGAAGGCATCACGCGCGTGTATTTACGAGGTTCATCGCCCGTTCGACACCGTGCGCGACCACGGCCTCCACCGCGTCCGCCGCGCTCTCGACCACGTCGGGAAGCGCCTTCCGCTCGACCGCCGAGAAGGAGTCGAGGACGTGCCCGACGGCTCCATCGCGCGTGCGGGGTCGTCCGATCCCTACCCGCACCCTCGCGAAGTCTTTCGTCCCCAGGTGCGAGGCGACCGAGCGAAGGCCGTTGTGGCCGGCGGTCCCCCCGCCGGACTTGATACGAACCTCCTCGAACGGGATGTCGAGCTCGTCGTGCACCACGATCACGCGTGCGGGCTCGACCTTGAACCAACGGGCGAGCTCGCCCACCGGACGTCCCGACTCGTTCATGTAGGTCGTCGGCCTTGCGAGCACGACTCGGTCGCCTCCGACGTCGGCTTCCGCGACCAGGCACCCGCTCTTGTGCGACTTCAACGCCGCGCCCGCGCGCTCTGCGAGGTTCGCGACCACCATCGCGCCGAGGTTGTGCCGGGTCTGCGCGTACTTGTCGCCGGGATTACCGAGCCCCACGATCAGCCAGCGATCTGCCGTCGGCCGCGCGGAACGACGGAACAGCGACATCAGTCGGGTACCGGGGACACCCGGCTAGCTCTGGCCGGCGTCTTCCGCAGGTGCGCTGGCGTCCTCGCCCGCCGCCGGCTCGTCGGCAGGAGCAGGTTCGCCCGCAGGCGCTTCCGTCGGTTGCTCTTCGACACCCTCGGCGCCGACCTCGGCGACCATCGCTTCGAGCTGCTCTTCGGAGATGGGGGCCGCGACCGACGCGACCACGGACTCGGGATCATTGAGGATGTGGAAGGCGCGGCCCTCGGAGAGGTCCGAGACCCGGAGTGCGTCTCCGATCTCCAGTCCCGAGATGTCGGCGTCGATCGCTTCGGGAACGTCGGTCGGCAGGCACCGAACGTGAAGCGTGAACAGCGGATTCTCGAGCACGCCGCCGCCCTTCGCACCGGGGGCTTCGCCCACGAGGTGGACGGGGACCTCGACCTCGACCTCCTGGGTCAGGTCCACCGAGACGAAGTCGGCGTGCAGCAGGGTGCCCCTGACCGGGTCGGTCTGCAGCTCGCGCGTCAAGGCGGTGGTCTTCGACCCGTCGACCTCGATGTTCAGAAGCACGTTCATACCCGCGTCCGTGTGCAGGGCGGTCACGAACTCGCGCCGGTCGACCTCGATCGCCAACGGCTCCATGCCCTGTCCGTACACGATGGCAGGGACGCGACCGCCTGCGCGAGCGCGGCGGGCCGCGCCCTTCCCGGTGTCCTCGCGCTTGATCGCCTTCAGCGTCACTTCTGCCACTTGGAGAACCTCTTGGTAGACGGTCGCATCACACGTCCCGGAGCGGGACGGGAGCAGCGATCCTAGCCGATTCGGGGCTAGGGCTGGTTCTCGCCGTGGAAGAGCTCGGAGACCGACGCCTCCTCGAACACGGCCTTGATCGTGTTCGCGATCGTCGGCGCGATCGACAGGACCGTGATCTTGTCGATCTGCTTCTCGCTCGGCAGCGGCAACGTGTTCGTCACGACGAGCTGTTTGAGGGCCGAGTTCTTGATGCGGTCGATCGCGGGGTCGGACAGCAACGGGTGGGTTGCCGCGGCGTAGACCTCCGTGGCCCCTGCGTCGAGCAGCACCTCGACCCCCTGAGTGAGCGTGCCGGCGGTGTCGATCATGTCGTCGGCGATCACACACACCTTGCCCGCAACCTCACCTACGACCGATCTGGTCTGGCTGACGTTGCGTTGATCCTTGCTGCGCTGCTTGTGCAGGAACGCGACCTGGCTCGAGATGCCGTGGTACTCGTCCAGATGTTGACCCCATTTGTCCGCGAGACGCACGCCACCGGCGTCGGGAGAGACGATCGCGCAGTCGTCTTCGAGGATGTTCGTCGCGAAGTAGTCGGCCAGCATCGGCATGGCGAGCAGATGGTCGAACGGCACGTTGAAGAAACCCTGGATCTGTCCCGTGTGCAGGTCGACCGAGATGACCCGGTCGGCGCCCGCTGCCTCGTACATGTCCGCCATGAGCTTGGCGGTGATGGGTTCGCGTCCGCGAGCCTTCCGGTCCTGCCGGGAGTACGGATAGAGAGGCGCAACCGCGGTGATCCGCTTGGCGGAAGCACGCTTCAGCGCGTCGATCATGATCAGGTGCTGCATCACGTGATGGTCTACGGGGTCACAGATGCTCTGGATGACGAACGCGTCGCATCCGCGCACGGAATGCGAGAAGCGGGCGTAACTCTCCGAATTCGCGAACGTTGCGACCTCGACCTCCGACAGCCGCATCCCCAGGTGCTCGCAGACCTCCTCCGCCAACGGCCGATGGGCGGTGCCGGAGAAGATCATCAGACGCTTGTGGGTGGGAAGTTGCACGCCGCTATTCTCCCCGTTCCTCGCCGGCGCTGTCTCGCGATCTGCCCATCTTGTTGCCTCTGCCTTCGATCACCCGGGCCGGCACCCCCACGGCAAGCGAATCGTCCGGAACGTCACCCTTGACGACGGACCCGGCTCCCGTCGCTGCGCGCTTGCCTATATGCGCGGGCGCGACCAGCATCGTGTCGGATCCGATATAGGCATCGTCTTCGATCACCGTTGCGTGCTTCTCGCGTCCGTCCCAATTGCAGGTGATCGTCCCCGCGCCGACGTTGACGCCGGATCCGATCGTCGCGTCGCCGAGATACGCAAGGTGGTTCGCCTTCGAGTCGTCGGCGATGGTCGTCTGTTTCGTCTCGACGAAGGTCCCGATGCGCGACCGCTTCCCGAGGCGCGTCCCGGGGCGTACGGACGCGAAGGGACCGACCGTGGCGCCCTCACCTATCTCGGATCCACGGACGACCGCGAAGCTCACCTCGGCCCCCGCTCCGATCACCGAGTCCACGACCCGCACCTGCGGTCCAAGCTGCGCGCCCGACCCTACCTCGGTGGTGCCCTCGAGGAACGTGAAGGGCAGGATCGTCGCGTCGGCACCGATCGTCACCCCCGCATCTATGTGAGTCGTCGCGGGATCGACGATCGTGACGCCCTCGTCCATCCACCGTTGCGCGGCGCGCTCGCGCAGGAGCCGTCCCGCCTCCGCGAGCTGAGCGCGTGAGTTCACGCCGCGTGAGTGATCCGCGGGGGCCGCGAATGATTCGACCGCGCCTCCGTCCGCGAGCAGGATCCCGATGACGTCCGTCAGGTAGTACTCGTTCTGCGCGTTGTCCGGCGTAACCCTCGGCAACGCTTTGCGCAGAGCACCGGCCTCGAAGACGTAGGCGCCCATGCTGACCTCTTCGACCGCGCGCTCTTGGTCGGTGGCATCTCTCTCCTCGACGATCCGTTCGAGGGCGCCGTCGGCGCGCCGGAGTATGCGGCCGTAGCCTGCCGGGTCGTCCAGCGTCGCCGTCACCAACGAGGCCGCCGGCTCGACCTCGAGATGCCGGTCGAGGAAAGCCGCCAGTGTCTCGGTCGTGACCAGAGGACTGTCTCCCGATAGGACGAAGACGTGGCGGACGGCGTCGCTCACGACCTCGAGACCGCAGCGGACCGCATCGGCCGTGCCACGCGGAGGGTGCTGGATCGCGTAGTCGACCCGTTGCGCCAGACCCGCTCGATCTACCTCGGCTTCTATCTCGGCCTTACGCGCCGAAGCTACGACCACGACCTGACCAAGAGCGAGAGGCTCGAGGGCCGCGAGGACGTGGACCAACAGAGCCCGTCCGGCAGCATGATGAAGCACCTTCGGCGCAGCCGACTTGAGACGTTTGCCGTCTCCTGCAGCAAGGACGATCGCAGCTACATGGTCGTGCTGCAGCGTCGTCCTCCTCTCTCGAAAAGATCGCTGCCCCGCCTAGACTCGAACTAGGACTTAGGGAACCAAAATCCCTCGGGCTGCCACTTACCCCACGGGGCATCGATCGCCATACTAAGTAGGTCGGCCACGGCGTCAGCGGAGACGTTCGATGCACGTCGGCTGAGACGACACGGCGCGGACCCACCGGAAGTCGCCGGCGATCCGGGCGGCGACCTCTCGGGCATGCTCCTCGCCGCTGGTGATCCCGAACATGGTCGGGCCGGACCCGGTCATCGCTGCTCCCAACGCCCCTGCTGCGCGGATCGCCTCCTTGCAGTCGGCAAGCCGCGGCTCGAGCGCCGTGGCGGCAGCCTCCAGGTCGTTGTGCAGCAAGGTGGCAACCTCCGGCGCATCGCCGGCGCCGAGGGCCAGCGTTACTGCGACGCTCGAGGGACCCGTCGGCAGGTCCTGCTCGTCCCATGCCTCGTAGACGTCGCGTGTTGCCAGCGGGAAGTCGGGCCCGGCAAGAACGAACCACATAGGCGAGCCGACCGACAACGGGGTCAGGTGCTCGCCGCGGCCGGTCGCCAGCGCCGTACCGCCCTCGATGCAGTACGGAACATCGCTACCGAGCTGCAGCGCGATGTCCATCAGCGTCTCCCGGTCTAGCCGCGCGTCCGACATCTCGGCCAGCGTGACGAGTGTCGCCGCTGCATCGGCGCTGCCTCCGCCGAGGCCGGCGCCGATCGGGATCCCCTTGGCGATCGCGATGTCCGCCCCCGGCGCATCGCCGCTCGCCTCCGCGAGGAGAGCCGCCGCGCGCGCGACGAGGTTCTCGCGCGGGTCGGGGAGCGTCCCAGGGATCCCGCCGGTCATGCGCATCTCGACGCGCACACCCGGTGCGCCCGTGACGACATCCATCTCGTCGTAGAGACCGACCCCGTGAAGGATCGTCTCGACCTCGTGGAACCCGTCCTGTCTGCGGCCGAGGACCCGCAGGAACAGGTTGACCTTCGCGTGCGCACGCAGGCGCACGGCCGTCCGGATCGTCACGTGATCTCGCGCGCGAGGGCGACGAATGCATCGAGGTCCAGCTCTTCACCGCGAGCGCGCGGGTCGATACCCGCGCGCGACAGCGCTTCCTCTGCCCGCTCGGGCGACCCTGCCACGGATCCGATCGTGTTCCGGAGGTTCTTGCGGCGCTGCGAGAACGCCGCCTTCACTATCGAGAACAGCACGTCACGGTCCACATCCGGAGCGTCCTCGCGCTCGATCCGCACGACGACCGAGTCCACGTTCGGCACCGGGAAGAACGCCCGGCGCGATATCTGCGCCGCCACCTGGGCGCGACCGAAGTAGCGGACCATCACGCTCGTCTGCCCGTACGCCTTCGATCCGGCTGCCGCGGCCAGCCGCTCACCGACCTCGCGCTGCGTCATCACGGTGAGTTTCGAGATGGCCGGCGCATCCTCCAGGATCTTCAGCACGAGGTGCGCGGCGATGTTGTAGGGCAGGTTGCCGACGACGGAGGTGGCATCCGCATCTGCGTACGGGAACTCGAGCGCGTCGGCCTGGACGACCCTCACGTTCTGCACCCCGGCCAGTGATTCGCCGAGCAGCGCAACGAGTCGATCGTCGATCTCGAGCGCCACGACCTCCGCGGCGCGAGACGCGAGCCCCAGAGTCAGCGAACCACAACCGGCCCCGACCTCGAGGACGCGGTCCGCCGGCGAGAGCGCCGCGACATCGAGGACCTTCCTGATCGTGTTGGGATCGATCACGAAGTTCTGCCCCAGCGAGCGCTTGGGGGCCGCCCCATAGCGCGCCATCAGCTCGCGCAGCCGCCGCGCTCCCAGCAATTCGGCCGTCGTCACGAGAGCCCGAATGCCCGCAGCGCGTTCTGTGACGTCCGACGCGCGATCTCCTCTGCCGGCACGTCGAGCACGTCCGCGATCGCGGCCCCGACGTGTACGACGCGAGCCGGCGAGTTCGGCTCGCCGCGGTGAGGCAGGGGACTCAGGTACGGAGAGTCCGTCTCGACGAGCAACCGGTCACTCGTCACGAGGACGACGACGTCCCGCAACTCCTGCGCGTTCTTGAAGCTGACGTTGCCGGCGAACGAGACGAACGCACCGAGGTCGAGCGCGCGCTCGAGATCAGACGCTCCCCCGGACCAGCAGTGGAAGATGACTCGGTCGGGCGGACCCGCCTGTTCGAGCACCTCGATAGCTTCGCCGATCGAGTCGCGGGTGTGGATGATCAGCGTCTTGTCGAGGTCTTTCGCCAGCGCGATGTGTGCTTCGAACGCGGCATGTTGCGCGTCGCGGGGTGCATAGTCACGATAGAAGTCGAGCCCGGACTCACCGACGCCCACGACGCGTTCGTCGGCCGCGAGTCGCGCGACCGTCGCCATCGCCGAACCGTCCCAGCCGGTTGCGGCGTTCGGATGGATACCGACCGCAGCCCATACGCCGTCGCGCGTGGCAAGCTCGACGGAGCGGTCGTTCGATTCAGCGTCGATCCCAACCGTCACGATCCCGTCTACACCTGCAGCCCGCGCCTCGTCCAGCACGTCTTCCACCGGTCGATCTTGCTCGCAAATGTGTAGGTGACAGTGGGAGTCGAACCACATGGAGACGCGTCAGCCGGCCTGCGCCGCATCGATCCGCGGGAACAGAGGGTCACCCGTAGCAACGTTCGAACCCGCGGGGAGGAGCATCCACCGGCCGTCGCTCTCGTAGGTGCGGTCCGTAACGAGCCCGTGCAATCCGAGGCGCTCCCACAGCGACTGCGCGGCACGAGGCGTGATCGGCGACGTCATCAGAGCCAGCAGCCGCAGCGAGTCCGCGAGCATGTAAAGGACGACCTCGAGGCGGCGGCGTTGCGACGGGTCCTTGGCCAACGACCACGGAGCGACCTCTTCGACGTATGCGTTCGCTTTGCGCACGAACGCCCAGCACTCCTTCAACGCATCGTGAGGCGCGATCCGGTCGACCGCGTCGGTCATGGCGCGAAACGACTCCCGGTGGACCTGCACCAGCGCGTCTTCGGCAGCGGTTCCTTCGTCCGCGCCGGGCGGCTCGGGGATCGTCCCGTCGAGGTAGCGCCCGATCATCGACAGCACGCGGGACGAAAGATTGCCCAGGTCGTTGGCCAGATCCGAGTTGTAGCGCGAGACCATCGCCTCCCACGAGAAGTTGCCGTCGAGGCCGAACGACACCTCCCGCATGAAGAAGTAGCGGAAACCGTCGCTTCCGAAGTCGTCGATGAGCTGGTGTGGCGAGATGCCGGTGAGCTTCGTCTTCGACATCTTCTCGCCACCCACCAACAGATGCCCGTGAGCGAACACCGTGCGCGGCAGCGGCAGGTCCAGCGCCATGAGCATCGCCGGCCAGATCACCGCGTGGAACCACAGGATGTCCTTGCCGATCACGTGGACGTCTGCGGGCCACAGCTCGCGGAAACGCTCCTCGTCCGACCCGTACCCGGCGGCAGTGATGTAGTTCTGCAGCGCGTCGACCCAGACGTAGATCACGTGCTTCGGGTCCCACGGCAGCGGGATACCCCAGTCGAAGCTGACGCGCGACATCGACAGGTCCTCCAGGCCGAGGCGGACCTTGCCGATCAGCTCGTTGCGCCGCGTCTCGGGCATCACGAACCGTTCGTCCGACTCGTATAGCTCGAGCAACCGGTCGGCGTACTTCGACAGCCGGAAGAAGTAGTTGTCTTCCTCCACGACCTCCGGCTCGGTCCCGTGGTCGGGGCAACGGCCGTCGACGAGCTCCTCCGGCGTCTTGAAGGCTTCACACCCGACGCAGTAGAGGCCCTCGTAGCTGCCGAGGTAGATCTCGTCGCGGTCGTAGAGCGCCTGGACGAACGCCTGGACCGGCCCTTCGTGGCGGGGCTCGGTGGTCCGGATGAAGTCGTCGTTCGCGATGTCGAGCGCGGCCCACACCTCCGTCCAACGCGGCACGATCCCATCCGTCCATTCCTTCGGGCTCATCCCGTTCTCCTCGGCGGTACGGGCGATCTTCTGGCCGTGCTCGTCGGTCCCGGTCAGGTAGTGGACCCTGCGGCCCTGGAGGCGGCGGAACCGGCACAGGAAGTCTCCGGCGACGGTCGGGTACGCATGCCCGATGTGCGGGACGTCGTTGACGTAATAGATAGGGGTGGTGACGTAAAAGACCTCGTCGCTCATGGCTCCCCTTCTTCCGTCCGGGTGCCGCGCCAGCGGGCCGGATGTGACCGGATCGTCCTATAAGTGTTTGACTTGTCCCAGCCGGCAAGGCACGATTACCTGGATACTTTCCAGATAAAGCCAGCCAGACGAAAAACCAGGGGGTCGCAATGAAGTCTACCGGGGTCGTTCGCAAGATCGATGAGCTGGGACGCATCGTGCTCCCGTCGGAGCTGCGCCGCGTCTTCGGGATCCGTGAGGGCGACGAGCTCGAGATCTCGGTCGACGGCGAGCGCGTCATCCTCGAGAAGCGCCAAGACGTCTGCGTCTTCTGCTCCGCCGAGAAGCCGCCGATCGACTTCCACGGGCGTTCCGTCTGCGAGACCTGCGCGGGCCAGCTGGGCCAGCAAGGACGCTTGGAGGTAAAGCTCCCGGACGACGCGCCCGTCGCCTAGTCCTCGCTCTCGACGAGGGCGTCGAAGACTGCCCTCCTGCGTACCCCGGTCTCGCGCGCGACGCGCGTCATCGCCTCTTTCCTCTCGATGCCCTCGTCCATCAGCTGACGAGCCCTAGCGGCCAGCGTCTCCGGAACCACGTCGGGAGCGTTCTCGTGGATCGCTCCTCCGATGACCAGCACGATCTCTCCGCGCGGCGGGTCCGAGCGGACGGAATCGAGCAGCTCCGCGACCGTTCCGCGTCTCACCTCTTCGTGCATCTTCGTCAGCTCGCGCGCCAGCGCGGCCGGGCGTGGCCCGAACGCGGCAACGAGATCACTCAGCGTCGCCTCGATCCGGTGCGGCGACTCGAAGAAGACGATCGTGCGCCTCTCGTCCCGAAGCTCCTCCAAGCGCCGTCTGCGGTCGCCGGGCTTGCGCGGGACGAACCCTTCGAAGACGAACCGGCCGGGAGCAAGGCCGGAGATCGCGACTGCGGTTATGACCGCGCTCGGGCCCGGCACGGCCTCGACCACCAATCCGTCGTCGGCGCACGCCTTGACCAGACGGAAACCCGGATCGGACAGACCAGGCATGCCGGCGTCCGACACCAGGACCACCGTCCGCCCGGAGGCGATCGTCGCGACCAGCTCCTTCGCGCGTCGTCTCTCGTTCGTCTCGTTGTAGACGACCAGCGAACGAGCCGCGATGCCGTGATGGCTGAGCAGCTTGCGCGTCCTGCGGGTGTCTTCGCACGCGATGACGTCCGCCTCCGACAGAACACGCACGGCGCGAGGAGACATGTCTTCCAGGTTGCCTATCGGTGTCCCACACAGGATCAGTTTCCCCACTAGCAGAGACTACGAGCTGGAAACCGGCTCCCCTATGCTCCACGCCGTGAACGACGCAAAACTGGACGAAGTTCGCGGACGCGCACCCGTCTGGTCGCGTCTCGACACGGTCGCACTGATCCTGGTCGTCGTCGTCGCCGCCGTGGTTCGCCTGACCGGCCTCGCACATCCCGACGAGCTCATCTTCGACGAGACCTACTACGCGAAGGACGCCTGCTGGTACGTCAACTCGTCGGAGGCACAGTGCGCCCGCGGCGCGGACGCTCCGGAGGTCCACCCCCCGCTCGGCAAGTGGCTGATCGGTGTCGGCATCCGCATCTTCGGGTTCGACTGCCCCGACCCCGACAACGACATCTACTGCAAGGGAACCAGCACGTCTTTCGCATGGCGGATCGTTCCTGCGATCGCGGGGATCGCGACGGTCGCAGTCATGTACCTGCTGGCCAGACGCCTGTTCAGATCGACGCTTGCTGCAAGTCTCGCTGCCGGGCTGCTGGCCTTCGACTTCCTCCATCTCGTGCAGTCGCGTACCTCGATGCTCGACATCTTCATCCCTTTGTTCGGCCTCGCCGGGTTCTACTTCCTGGTACTAGATCGCGACCAGATGCGCGCCGACGACGCGTCGGTCTGGGATCGCCCGTGGAGGCTAGCGGCGGGTGCCGCCTTCGGCGCCGCGGTGGCGACGAAATGGTCCGGCGGGCTGCTGATGTTGGGCGGCTTGATCCTCGTCGTGGCGTGGTCGCTGGCGGCACGCTCCGAGCTGCCGTGGCGTCAACGGATCGCGGCGGTGTTCCGCTCGGAGGCCGCGACGATCTTCGTCTTCTTGCTCGTCGTCCCCTTCCTGCTGTATTCACTCACCTACATCGGACGCTTCTCCGGCACGCACGTAGCCGGCGCGCCGTGGAAACAGGGTCATGTGGTCCGGACGATGTGGGACCACCACCACTACATGTGGGACTTCCACAGCAACCTCGAGAGCACGCACTCGTATCAATCGCCGGGCGCGTCGTGGATCGCGCTGAAGCGGCCGGTCTCCTATTACTTCTGCTCGGGCGAGACGTGTCGCCCGTCGAACAACGGCGAGTACGAAGAGATCATGGCGACGGGCAACCCGTTCGTGTGGTGGATGTCGGTACCGGCTCTGGTCTTCGTCGCGTACCGCTGGATCCGCAGACGCAACTTCATGGGGGCCGAAGGGCTGGTCCTGACCGGCTTCCTCGTCACCTACGTCCCCTGGTTGGTGGTCGATCGGCCGGCGCTGTTCCTGTTCTATCTGCTGCCGACGGTGCCATTCATGTGCCTGGCGCTGGCTTACGTCGCGACCAAGATCGGGCAGTCGTGGGAGGCGAAGAGCGCGATCGCGCTGTTCTGCCTGGGGACCCTCGGCGTCTTCGCGTTCTATCGACCGGTGCTCGTCGGTAAGCCGTTGCCGCAGCCGCAGTGGGATTCGAGGATCTGGGTCTTCGACAACTGCGACAAGCCCACCGGAGGTCCCGTCACCGCGACGGTGACGGAGACGATCGAGGGGCAGGTCACGACGAGGGTGACCGAGACGACGTCGGATACCTCGGGGATGCCACCGGAAGGGTGGTGCTGGATCTAGGTCGCGACGAGACGGGGTCGCGCTAGGGGGCCGCGGGGTCGACCTCGAGCAGCTCGATCTCGAAGACGAGCGTCGCATCCGGGGGGACCGGGCCGTAGCCCGCCTCACCGTAGCCGAGCTCTGGTGCGATCGTCAGCTCTCGGGTGCCGCCGACGCGCATCCCCGGTACGCCTTGCTCCCACCCCTGGATCACGAGGCCGTTGCCGAGGATGAACGTGAAGGGCTCACCGCCTACCGACGAGTCGAACTCCGTCCCGTCTTGGAGCTTTCCGGTGTAGTGAACCGTGACCGTGTCGCCCGTAGCGGCCTCTTCGCCGTCGCCACACTCGAGCTCGACGTAGGTGAGCCCCTCGGTGACCTCTTGGTCGGTACCCGTCTGGCAACCATCCACCGCATCCGCGTCGGCACCGGTAGCCTCTCCGGCGTCGTCATCGCCGCACGCGGCGAACGACAAAGTCGCGAAGATCACGACCGCGACGACCGACCAGCGCTTCTTCGGCATCGCCTCAGACTACGATGCGCCCCATGCGACCACGCGACGTGTACGCGTTGACAGGAGTCAGTGATCCGAGGCTCTCGCCGGACGCGAGCGAGATTGCCTATGTCGTATGGCGGGTCGACCAAGAGGGCAATGACTACCCCAGCTCGATCTGGGTGACCGACGGCCGGGGCGACCACAGGCGCGTCACCGACGAGACCAAGAGTGACAGATCGCCCCGTTGGTCTCCCGACGGAGCCCGGCTCGCGTTCACCTCCAACCGTGACGAAGAAAAGAGCCAGCTCTACGTCGTGGGAGCGACCGAGGGCGATCCGCTCAGGTTGACCGAAGGCATCGAAGACATCGGTGCCGTCGCGTGGTCGCCCGACGGGACCCGCATCGTGTTCTCCGCACGCGAGCCCGACAGCGCGTATACCGAGGAGGACGAGAAGAAGCGTGAGCCGCGGCGATTCACGCGCCTGCAGTACCGGCTCGACGACGTCGGTTGGATCGGCGACCGGCCGAGCCACATCTTCACCGTTGCTTCGGACGGATCGGGTGCGCCGCAGCCGGTGACGAAAGGCGAGTACCAGGACGGCCAGCCGGCGTGGGCTCCGGACGGTCGACAGATCGCGTTCAGCTCCGGTCGCCACGACGACTGGGACATCGATGCCGTCACGGATATCTACGTCGTCCACGTCGACGGAGGCGAGCCCACGCGCATCACCCTCGGCGACGGCAACTGTGAGGCGCCCGCGTGGTCGCCGGATGGTTCGCGCATCGCGTTCCGCTACACGCCGGGAATCCTGGACTACCCGCGCCACACCCAGATAGCCGTGGTCGACGTCGATTCGCGCACGATCACCGTCCTGACTGAATCGTTGGATCGCACCTGTGCGCCGTATCCCGACATCCGCGAGCCGATCTGGGACGCCGACGACATCGTCTTCGCCGTGGAAGACCGGGGCAACACCCACCTCTACCGCGTGGCATCGGATGGGTCTGCGCCGCCGGTGCTGGTCATCGGAGGCGAGCTCAACCTGACGGGCTACGACGTCGTCGATGGCCGGGTCGTACACACGTCCACCGACCTCGCGTCGCTGCCGGAGCTGTTCGAGGGGAACGACCGCCTGACGCACGTGTCGGCGGAGTTCGACGAGACGGCTCCGGTGTTGCGGGCCGAACGGTTCGACGTGACGTCACGCGACGGGAGCCACGTCGATGCATGGGTCGTCAGGCCGGACGGGTTCGAGGAGGGCGCGCGTTATCCCGTGCTCCTCAACATCCACGGCGGGCCTTTCACGCAGTATGGCAACCGGTTCTTCGACGAGTTCCAGGTGTTCGCCCGCGCGGGTTACGTCGTCATGTTCGCGAATCCGCGTGGCTCGTCCGGCTACTCCGAGGCCGAGGCCCGCGCGATCCGCGGCCCCGTCGGCGGCGGGCCCGGCTGGGGATCGGTGGACTACGAGGACCTGATGGCGGTCGTCGACACCGCGCTCGAGCAGTTCGACTTCTGCGACCCCGAGCGTCTGGGCGTGCTCGGCGGCTCTTACGGCGGATACATGACAAGCTGGATCACCGGTCACACCGATCGCTTCAAAGCCGCGTGCTCCGAACGTGCGGTCAACAACTGGCACTCCATGCACGGGTCCAGCGACCTCGGATGGGTCTTCAAAGGATATTTCGGCGCCTTCGCGTACGAGGCTACCGACGTCTACCTGAAGCACTCGCCGATCACCTATTCGCGCGACATCACGACGCCGATGCTGATCCTGCACTCGGAGTCGGACCTGAGATGCCCCATCGAGCAGGCCGAACAGCTATTCACGAACCTCCGCTTGATGAAGCGCGACGTGGAGTTCGTCCGGTTCCCCGGCGAGGGGCACGAGCTCAGCCGCTCAGGCAGCCCGCGCCATCGCGTTCAGCGCTTCGACATCATCCTCGACTGGTTCGATCGCAAGCTCAAGGCGTAAAGCGCGGCCGTACCACCCTCACGACGAGGTAACCAGCGAGCAGGATCAATGCCAGCGGGACGATCACGCCCGTACTGACAATGATCGCCGCAACGACGCCCAGCGCGAGGTCTATCGCGCGATTCCAGGCCGCGTGCAGCATGCCCACCTTCGGCGGATCGCTAGCTGCCGCGCCCTTCTCGAAGAACGACAGGCTGATCGTGCTCATGTCGGCTTGGTCCTTCAGGTAACGAAGGCGTCCCGTCAGTCGCTCGATCTCCAGCTGGATACCTTGCAGCTCACGCTGGACCTTGATCGTGTCCGAGACACTCTGCGCGCGCTCCATGAGCCGGAGCATCACCGTCTCCTGCGCCTCGAGGTTACGAATGCGCGCGTCGAGGTCCACGAACTCCTGGCCGACGTCGCGACCCGTCACGACTTCGCTCGTGACTCTGCCGAGACCCTCGAGCTCGGTCATCGCACGCTCGAAGTGCTCGGCCGGGACGCGTACGACGACGTTCGCGGAACCTCGCCGCGCGTCCTCCATCGTCGTCGACAGAACGAAACCGCCGTAGCGACCCGCCGCGGCGATCCCGTCGCGGACCGCTTCGTCCAGTGAGTCCGCCGGGACCTCGATCGAGACCTCCGCCGTCTTGATGACGTTGGCGCGGACCTCCGGCACCTGCGCGATCGCATCCATGACCGCGCCGTCGTCGGACCCGCCGAAGCCGCCACCGCTGCTGCTGCTGCCGCCTCCGCCGGTCGACTCTCCCGTAGCCGAGTCCGCTCCTTGAGGGGCAGGCTCCGCCGCGGTGACTTCACGCGCGGCTCGACCTGAGTCGTCGCTGTCACCGACCGCATCCGCGGTCCCGCTGTCGCTCGAGCACCCGCCCAAAACCGCTGTCGCGACGACCGCTAGCAGCATCCACGCTGCCATGTTCCTGCTGCGCTGCATGGCTCCCCCTTCGCTCCGGTTGCGTCTTGGACGGAGCAGGCGGTCGAGATGTTCCGGCCGAGGGGTGTTCCGTTGCTTTAGTCGGTGACGCCGGCGACCTCGAAGGCGCTAAAGCCGAGCAGGGCGTCGTTCGTGTAGATCCGCCCGTCGTAATAGTGAGCCGACCACATGTCGCCGCCATCCGGCTGGTAGAAGGCGATCTCCTCGGGGTTGGACGGGTCCTTGACGCTGATGACGTTGAAGCCGCCCGTGTACCAGGGAACGACCAGCGTGTCGTTGTCGATCCAGCTGAAATCGTGCGACGTGCACGTTCCGCCACCGAACCAGAACGAGCCGAACGGGCTCCCCGTGTTGCCGCGCGGCGGGGAGAAGTACGACAGCAACTTGGGGCTCTTGATATCCGAGATGTCGTAGAACCACACGGCGCCCGTCGGCGTCTCCTGCTCGACGCAGTCGTTCGCCGTGATGTTCTCGTCGTTGATCGCCAGGATCTTGCCGTCGGGGCTCGCGACCGCGTAGTGCGAGAACTGGATCAGCGGGTTGTAGA
The DNA here is from genome assembly GCA_035550975.1 of Actinomycetota bacterium. GTDB lineage: Bacteria > Actinomycetota > CADDZG01 > CADDZG01 > WHSQ01 > DASZOC01. The sequence continues at coordinate 48,369 of DASZOC010000082.1, forward strand.
TCGTCGAGACGACCTGCGGCGCGAGGGGATCGGAAACGTCCCAGATCTGCGTCCCTCCGAAGCCCGCGCAGATCCCGAACTTGCCGCGCTTGTCGAAGTGGAACGAGAAGTCGTGGCATCCGCTCGGCGCCCCAGGCGGCCTGAACGACCCTACGATCTTCGGCTTGGCCGGGTTGGACACGTCGATCATGTGGGTGAGCAGGAGGCCGTTGCTCGGAAGTCCACCCGCGTTCGTGTAGACGAGTGGCTTTCGCGGGTACGGCGTGATGGAGTGCACCATGCCTGCCGAGCGGGCCACTCCCGCGACCATCATCGGCATGTTGATCGATCCGAGCATCTTCGGCCTCTTCGCGTTGCTCACGTCGAGGAGGTACACCCCGTCGTGATCTTCGTTCTCGTCGGGGGGGTTGCACTTGGACGCGTGATGCCCCACGGCAACCAAGCCCGGCTTGACCGGTTGGGCGTCGACGTCGTCGCCGGGGCACTTGAAGAAGCCCACCTGCCGCGGCGTGCCACGGAGGTCCATGATCCGTACGCCGCCGACCTTCGGCTTCTCACCGCGCCCATCCCAGTTGCCTGCGTAGGCATAATTGCCGTCGAAGGAAAGGTGGCTGCCGCCCCAGTAGGGGACGTCGGCTACGGGCTTGACGTTCTTGCTCTTGATCGCGCCCGCAGTGGCGGGGTGGACGAGCGCCGCCACGAGCAACGCTGCGATGATTCCGGCTAGCCTCAGGAACTTCACGATCGCCTCCCATTTAGCTGGTTCTGGCATGTCCTGGGAGTTTTCTGCACGGGGCCTCGGCGCTCCTGCTAGGTCACGTGTTCCGTGAGCCTGAACGACCGATATCTCGCGTTCTAGCCACAAAGAACGGCGTGACGAGAGGGCAGAGCCTCGTTACGTTACGTACTCCTCGTCGTGCCTAGGTTTGATCGTGCGCCGACGAGCCGGCGTAGTTGCGTTCGCCGTCGAACACCGCTTCGTAATCGAAGTGATCACCCCGGTAGCCCTGTGGTGCCGTGAAGGTCACGGTGCCGTTCTTGGTCGCCGCGCGGTGGATCTCCGTCCGGACACCGTCAGCATCCGTCGCATAGAAGACGAGCATCCGATCGAGCGGTCCGCCGTCGTCTTCTGCGAGCGTCGCGGTGATGGTGCGCTTCTTGCCTTTGCCTGTGACGTCCAGCGTCGTGACGGTTGCTTCGGGATCGATCACGAAAGTCGTGTGATCGGACGAAGGTTCGTAGCTGTCTTCCTGTCCGGCGTAGTGAACGGTGAGGTTGTACGTCCCCGCGTCATGCGAGAGCGTTCTGGTCTCGCTCGCGACCCCGTGGTCGCCCGTCGTCGCGCTCCACGTGACGCTGACCGGCTGGTCGTCCGCGTTGGTGCCGCTGAGCTCGAAGGCCAACTCTGCCCCACTGATAGGGGTGCCGTCTTCGTCGAGGAGCTGAGCTGCGATGGTGGCGTCGTCCCCATATTGACCAGCGCTCCCTGAGGTGAACGCGACCGTCGTGCCGGCCGGTTCCGGCGCATCGCACGCGTCGCCGGCACCATCACCATCCGCGTCGGCTTGGTCGGCGTTCGTAACGTCGGGACAATTGTCCGAGCCGTCGGGTACGCCGTCGCCGTCGGCGTCAGGCTCGGTCGTGTCGCATGCGTCGCCGGTACCGTCACCATCCGAATCTTCCTGGCCTGGGTTCGCGACCTCGCGGCAGTTGTCGCTCACGTCGGGAACGCCATCGGCGTCTGAATCCATTTCGGCCTCACCGCACCCCGCACCCGAGGCGCCCGTGGGGATCAGGCAGAACGTCGTCGAAGAAGCCGACGTGCCGTAGAGCGCGCGGGTATATGCGGGTCCGGACGCAAGGACCGGCGTGATCTGGATCATCACGGTGGACTCGACTGCGAAGTCGAGGTCGGGGATCGTCGCCTGCACCGTGCCTTCGCCTCTGGGAAGCGCAACTTGCACCGAACCTGCCGACGGCCGATACGCGGCATTGCACTGCTGAGAGGTAACGTCTGGCCAAAGGCGGATCTCGGCCCTCCCGCCGGACCCGACGGCGGGGAACGTGACGTCCATGTCGCCGACTACGCGCCCCGCGGCCACCTCTCCGACGAACACGGGAAAAAGGCTGTTACCCGCGCAGTTGGTATTCGGGCCTGCGGCGTAGTTCGGGATCATCATCGACTTCTCTTCCGATCCCGGATCGGCGTTCAGCTGTAGGTAACCTCCACCAGGCGTCTGATCGAGCTCTCCGACAGGATTGTCTCCGTCCATGTAAAGGGTGCGAGGGCCCGACTCGCAGGCATCGCCCGTCCCGTCACCGTCTGAATCCTTTTGATCCGGGTTCGCGACCTTGGGGCAGTTGTCGGTCGCATCGGGGACCCTGTCCTGATCGAGGTCGGGACCCGATTGCGGGGCTGGCTCGGGGGTCCAGTCGGTTCGCGGTCCGGGGACGGGCCCGACATCCGGCTGCGGGCAGTCCCGGGGGTCACCCGTACTCGACGCGTAGAGGTGGTCGTCGGGGTGTTGGACCTGGAACGGGTTGCGACCCTGGCCCACTTGGTCGTTCGCTAAGAGCCGGTCGCGCGGATCGACGGCGCCGCTCCCGTTCACGTCGAGGTACCTGCTCATCCGCAAGGCGACCCCTTCCACGTCCAGCGTGGAAACGCATTTGGTGAGACCGGGCGGATCGTTGCTATACGCCATGATGTCGTTGGTCGGAACGACACCCCAAGCGCCCTCCGCACCATCCCCGACGTGACCGATCGTGAGGCAGTGGCCGAACTCGTGCGAGACGAGGTCGAACAGCCCGAAGAAATCGATGGTGCTGGGATCGGGATCGATGGCGCCGTTGATCGCGAAGCAGATGTTTCCACCCTTGCCGCCGCAGTCCTCGACGTAGGTTCCACTGCGCTCCTCGTGGTGGCTGCTGAAGCCCGGGAGCTTCTCCCAGTAGTCGAAGTCGAAGGGGTTGGCGACGTTGTGGCAGGGGACCAGGTTCTCGTTGGTAAAGACGAAGTCGACGGGGTCGATCCCAATGCCGATCCCACCGACGGGATTCGAGGCGATGACCACGATCTCTGGATCGACGATGGGGTAGGTGGTGAACTCTCCGCCCTGCCCGCCGACAGGATCGAAGTAGTCCACGGAGACGTGGAAGTCCATCCCTTGCTCGAGCCAATCGAGACCCATCTCCTGCGACAGGTAGTCGATGCCGCCTTCCCACATCTCCACGGACTGACGCATGATCCGCATGTCGCGCTCGGCCGTGGGCGACACCGGCACCATGATCAGAACGTCGACCTTCGGAGAGTCCAAGCCGTTCAGGTCTGTACGCATGTGATGGCAGATGTTGTTCGGGTTGGTCCGGGACATGTCTCTGATGCATCCCGGCGGGAAGTTGTCCGCGCCGAAGTAAGGGCCTGAATAAGAGTCTGCCGGGCTCGCTTCAGCAGGGCTCTCGCCTATGGCGATAGGCGCGAAGAAAACGAAGACCGCGATCAAGGAGGCCATGAGCCGCTTCTGCATCTGGTTCCCTTCTTGCCGCCAGGCGCAAAATCCCGGGGTTGATGGTGAGGGGACAAGTTCGCCCACCCCTCCGGAAGTCCTGCAATCGTCAAGAAGCGCCTCTCCGCAGTCGGGCAGAAGAGCGGTGAGCCAGAGGGAGTTCAAGCCGCCGGAGCAGCGGCGGAGCCGGCCGGCGGTTCAACCTGCCAAGATCACTCGCAGCGGACCGTGGTCTCCGCATTGCGACAGGTGTCCGTACCCCGACCGCCGTCGAGATGATCGACGCCGGGACCTCCGTCCAGGTCGTCGTCCTGCAATTGCCCGAACAAGGAGTCGTCGCCTCCTCTGCCATCGATGACGTCTGGGCCATCACGACCGAAGAAGATCGGATCGTCTACACGATCACTGATCCGTGGCGGGAAGTGTCCGTACAGCCTGTTGGCACTGTCGTCACCACGAAGGACGTCGCGGAATCGCGTCCCGCCTGCGTTCTCGACGGAGACCAATGCGTCCGTCTCCGGGTTATCCGAGTCTCGACTCTCGGCGGTACCTGCCGCCAAGTCGATCAGCATGCCCACCTTGGAATGCAGGTAGCGGACCGTGTCGTCGCCGTTACCTCCGTCGATGCGGTCGTCGCCCCCCGCAGCATCGATCAGGTCATCGTCGTCGCCGCCCACAACAACGTCACGCCCCTGCCCCGCCAATATGAAATCGGGGCCCGCGCCCCCATCGATGCTGTTGTCGGCACCGTCAACTTCGTCCTGGATCGTGTCCGCGCCCGGTCCACCGTCGAGGACGTTCGAGAAGGATCCCTTAGAGATGATCCAGTCGATGTCATCTCCCCCGGATGCCTCACCTCGCTCGATGATCAGAAGGTCATCACCGGGTCCGCCGTCGATCGTGTCGATGCCGGTCGACGGCCTGGTCGACCCCCACAGACCGCCAACGAGAGTGTCGCCGTTCCCGCTCCCGAGCAGCTCGTCGTTGCCGTGGCCGCCGACCATAAAGTTGCCCCGCTCTGAGCCGTGGAGCGTGTCGTCATGGCGCGAACCGAAGACATCTCTCACCCCGATCAGTGTGTCCGACCCTTCGCCCACAGCCAGCCCGGCGGCGAGATCTACCACCACGGGTTGGGCCGAGCGGAGGTATTCCACCGTGTGAGCCTCGACTGTGTCATCGCCGGGACCCGGGGCCGCGGTGTGCGAAACAAGGATGTCGTCGCCCGCGCCGCCCGTCGCCCGCTCATCTGGAGCGTGACTGCGGAAGTCTTCGTCCGCACCCTGGCCTACGCCTCTGGTGTCGATGTCGTCGGCGCCGGGCCCGCCCCGCGCTAAGTCGGGGCCCACCTCCGAGCCGCGGAGGCGATCGTTGCCTTTTCCACCGAACAGTTTCTCGACCTCGGTCGTGAAGCCTCGATCGAGTTCGACATAGCGGCCTGACCGCACGTCGTCGTCGCCGGAACCGCCTCGTACGACATCCACACCGGCGCGACCGCTCAGAGTGTCTGCGTGGTCTCCTCCTGTGACCACGTCCGCATCCTTCCCGCCGCCGAGGCGATCAGTGCCGCGCCCCCCGCGAACAGTGTCGGCGTCTTTATTGCCGAACAGCCGGTCCGCGCCCGGTCCGCCGCGGATCAGATCGTCGTTGGGGCCCCCGATGACGAAGTCGCGTCCTTTGCCCCCTCGCACGCGATCGTTGCCCTTCCATGCGTAGACCTCGTCATCACCGTTACCGGCGAAGATGCGGTCTGAGCCTGGCCCTCCACAGATGATGTCGTTGGCCCCCCGTCCCCGAACGACATCGTCGCCGGCGCCTGCGTGGATAACGTCACGACCCGGAGTCCCCCAGATCACGTCGTTGCCGCTGGTACCTCGAGTCGTTACGGGTTGGTTACCGCACCCGTCCATGCCGGCTGCTGCCGGCGTTGCCCATAGTGCTACGAGGATCGAACCGACCGCGAACCCCACGGGGGCGGCGATAGATAGCTTCTGCAACAGTGTCATTTACGAATCAACTCCCAACGATCATCGGCGGGTGGGCGTCGCTCACCCGAGTGGGCCGCTCCATGAGGAGACGCCCCGGAAGTCCGGCGGGTTGCTTGCGTCGCTCTTGGCCGCGGGGCGCCTATGAGCGGGTTCACTTCGACGTCCCTCTTTAAGTCATGCCCCTGTTGCGCCGCCGCAGAACGTCCGGAAGCGGTAACGGCGCGTTCTCGCCGGTTCATGCGGAGGGCACGGACTCCATCGATGCAGGTCACCGTCCTTTTCACATCACGGGTTGTCACATCCGTCCCCTCCCGCGTAAAGGAACTGATCCCGCGAGTGCCGAATCATTCCGCCATGTCCGGTTCAAGGTGGCGCCGAGTCGCCGCAATGTCTTTAGCCGTGACGATGGTCACCCTGTTCTCGGGCCCGCTTCAACCGGCCGGAGCGAAGCGCCTCCGTGGCCCCCTTCGGCTACTGACGCACGTCCCTTATGCGAGCGGCACGGACATATCGTTCGCCGGCGACAGGGTCTTCTTCACTCAGAGTGGTGCGGTCACCAACGGCAGAGTGAGGATCTTCGACGCGAAGCGGGCGAAGCCGAAGCTGCTCGGTGAATTCGCCTGTGGCGGAAACCAGAACGACGTTGCCGCGCTGAGCCAAGACATCATTGCCGTCGGGAGCCACTGGGGAACCTGTATGGCCCAGCCCTCGAGCGGCATCAACATCCTCGACGTCAGCGATCCGAAGAATCCTCAGCAGCTGGGGTTCGCGGTGCTACCGGTCGGCACGCACACTCTGACGGTGCACCCAACGGAGCCGCTGATCTACGCGTCCAACTCGATCAACGATCCGAACTTCGTAATCGACGTGAGCGACCCTCGGGTGCCGATCGCGATCCCCACGAACATGCAGACGTGTCACGACATCACGTTCCACTTCACGAAGACCGAGAAGCTGGCTTTCTGTGCCGGCGGAAGTCCCAACACGCAGATCTGGGACGTAAGCGATCCGCTTGCTCCCACTGTCGTTTCGACGATCGTGGACCGCCAGATCGGCTATCACCACGAAGCAATGGCGACACCGGATGGCAAGTACTTGTTGATCGGGGACGAGGACGACAGGGGTTCCTGCTCCGGTAACAGGAAGAACCGCGAGTTCGGGGCGCTGTCGATCTACGACATCCAGAACCGCGCCGATCCTGAGCTCGTGGGCTTCATGAACGCGCCACGGGGCCCCTCCGTTTGCTGGGCTCACAACTTCAACTTCATCGACAATCGCAAGCTGGTTATCGCGTGGTGGCAGGCCGGCACATCGGTGATTGACATCTCGAACCCCGCGGACCCCAAGGAGGTCGCCTACTTCCAGCCCGACACACAGGAGGTGTGGTCGTCGTACTTCTACAAGGACCGGATCTGGGTGAACTCTCGATCGGGGGCCTGGGTGCTGGACGCGACGAATCTCTGAGATACCTCTTAACGGGGGATTTCTCTTGTGGACCAGAGGAGATTCGAACTCCTGACCTCACCCGTGCGAGCCGTGCGAACCTATTTACGGCTACTCACAAGCATTCACATTCACGGCTAATTCGCGCCGATCAGACGGCGTCTGCGACTCGCGTCTATTCGCATCTACCAACGCCGGTTTCCGTCGGTGATGTTACGGGTGTAGGGGCTGCGAATAGCCGCGGCGGGAGCGCTGCTCGACACCTATGCACCGCGGACCGATGCGGGAAGGCCGCCGAGTCGACCTCAGTGGAACAGTCCCTTACGCATCAGTCGCGGTTGCGACGCGTTCACTAGCCCGGCGTCACCCTCTCCTTGTAGCAACAGCACCGATAGCATTCGTAGATGATCGGCGACGTCAGCGACGCGCATACCCCTGATGTCGCATTCCGCGAGCGCAGAGCCGATCGGTTGGTGATCCGTCGATTCTGCGCCGACGACGCGGCGTCACTTGCCGCCTACCGGTCCGACCCTAGGATCGCGCGATACCAAAGCTGGGATACCCCCTTCTCGCACGCCGAGGCACGCTCGTTCATCGACAGCCTCGAAGCCACGAACCCTGACTCACCCGGGGAGTGGTTCCAGTTCGCCGTCGTCGAGGCAGCCACCGGCGTGCATATCGGCGACGTGGCTGCCGGTATAGGCGCTGACGATCCCCGGCTGGCGACGATCGGCGTGACCCTGGCGACGTCCGCCCAAGGGCAAGGCTACGCGAGGGAGGCGCTTGCATGGCTGCTCGACTATCTCTTCCTGGACCGCCAGAAACATCGTGTGAGTGCCGATTGCGATGCGCGGAACAACCAAGTCATTGCGCTCCTCGAACATCTCCGGATGCGACGCGAGGCACATCATCTGCAGAGCGGTTGGTGGAAGGGCGAATGGGTCGATGAGTACGTGTACGCGCTCCTCGCCCAAGAGTGGTTGGAGCGACGGTCGCCGGACTGAGGCTCCGGCACATCGATCTCAGGTCAGGTCGCCCCTCAGAAGTGACGATGTTCCTGTTAACGCGTGGCGCGTCCCAAGTCTGCGATAAGGGCACGCTTCTTAGCGGCAACAACCATCCAGCACGGGCCTCGGCTCCGAAGCATCTCCCGGCACAAGTGAGCTTGTGGGGCGGTGGGGCAAGGGCGCGCTGATGATCTATGTATCCGAAGGGTGCTCCCTCGGGGCGATATTCGCGTTCATTCGGAAGAAGTTCGTGGGATCGAATTTCGCCTTCAAGGCCACGAGCCGAGACCATTGCTCCGGGCTGTAGGCACTGGCTCGAACACGTTCGCCCGGATCATCGCTCGTGAAGTTCACATAAACACCTCGGCTGTGTGGTTCGAGCGCCTCGAAGAACCTACGCACCCATCCGATGTGCCGATCCCGGTCGGAATCGTCGGGTCGCCACGCGGCGACGATGTTGATGTCATGGGCCGCATCGCGGTTCGGAAAGGCAGTGTCTCCTCCGCGATACGGGCCATAGCTCCTCCTTGCGTGAACAGAGGAACGGTCGTCAGCGGTGATGTGATGCCTGCCGCGTGCTCCACCACGACCTCGATGCTGTCGTCGGTGAGAGGTCCGAGCTTGTGCGACTTCCAGTAGTAGTGCAGCCCGTGCGGCACGGCAGGATCGAATATCTTCTGGTGGGCCACGTAAGGCTTCGGACCCACCGTGTCCAGGACCGAGGTGCCGAATCGTCTGATGGGTTCAAGGGTCTTCTCGCCGTCCTCGATCGTCCCCGTATACATCGGGACGATCGCAACGATCGGCTTGCGTGTAACTCCTCCGGGATGATCGGAAGAGGCGGTGCGAGACGCAGGTTGCCCATGATCCCTACTTCGTCCGGCGCCTCCGCCACGAAGTCACGCAGGAATCCCAATACGTGCGGCGCATCGTCCATCGGCCACATCACCATCCGGGCCACCACGGTCGGACCGAGGGGGTGCAGCTGGAATTCGAAAGAGGTCACGATTCCGAAATTCCCCCCGCCTCCACGCAATCCCCAGAACAGATCTGCGTTCTCCCGAGCGCTGGCCACGAGGAACTCACCATCGGCGGTGACGACATCGCAGGACAGCAGATTGTCAATCGACAGCCCGAACTTACGCATCAGGTGACCGATCCCGCCACCGAGCGTTAGACCTCCGACGCCGGTG
>DASZOC010000083.1:0-10064 GCA_035550975.1 Actinomycetota bacterium
GTGCGCCGGGCCGGCGCCGGCGCGGGAGACATAGATCGGGCGCGGCGTCTGATCGAGTCTCTCAAGGCCCAGAAGACGGCGCTCATCTAGCCTGGCATGTTCCGACGCACACGTTCTTGGTCCGTGCGAGGCGGCGACGCGGAATTCGTTCGTGAGCGCCTCGCGACGGCAGCGGTGTTCGCCGGCGCGCCGGAGGACGCTGTGGCGAGGCTTGCGGCGCTAGCCGATGTCGTGACCGTTCGGTCCGGCACGGATCTGGTCCGGGAAGGCCGGATCCCGACCCATCTCTACGTCATCACTTCCGGCATCTTCGACGTCTTCTCGACCGGCGAGTCCTCCGGCCAGGTGGTGAAGGTGGCGAGCCTCCAGGCAGGTGACCATTTCGGCGAGATCGGCATCATCGAAGGGATGCCGAGCACGGCTTCGGTCAGGGCCGCGGGTGAAGCCGTGGCGATCCGTATACCTGCGCGCGACTTCCTCGATGTGGTGCGGGAAGCACCCGAGTTAGCACGGTCGGTGCGAATGAGGGCCGCGCGCAAGCTCGCTCATACGCACCCTTCGTACGCCCCCGGCGTCACCGAGGTGGTCCTGACAGAGGCCGGTGACGCGTTCGGCTCTGCCATGTCGCTCCGGTCCCTCGACGAGCTGTTGCGTTCCATCACTGCCACCGCGGTGAACCTGTTCCGTGCCGCCTCGTGTTCGATCGCGCTCGTCGACGAGGCTACGGGCGAGCTGGTCTTTCGCGCGGCGACCGGGGCGGGGGCCGAAAAGGTCATGGGTGCCAGGATCGCCGCGGGGGAGGGCATAGCCGGCGCGGTGCTCGCGTCGGGCGTACCCGTCGTCGTGACCGATGTCGACCGCGATGCGCGGTTCGCCGGAGCGTTCGCGGCGTCGACCGGTTTCAAACCGACGGCCATCGTCGCGCGGCCCCTGGACGTGCAGGGCACGATCGTCGGCGTGATCGAGGTGCTCGACCCCGAGCGCGTCGACGAGCGGACCACGACCCTTCTGGGGCTCTTCTCGAACCAGGCGGCGCTCGCGATCCAAACCGGCCGGGCATTGCAGGAGCTCGTGGACGCTCTCGCTGGATGGAACTCGATGTCTGGAGCGGAGAAGCGGGCGGCGATCGCCCGGATCAGAGGCCTGCTCGGCGCCTGAGCAACTCGACCTGCTTGACGATCATCTTGCGCCCTTCGACATCGAGATAGCCGCGCCGCTCGAACGACCGCAGTATCTGGTTGACACTCTGCCGTGACCCCCCGACCATCGACGCGAGGTCGGTCTGCGTCAACTGCAGGTCGAGCTCGATCCCCTGCGGAGATTGGATGCCTCGTTCATCGGCCATCCCGACGAGGAGCTTCGCCACTCGACCGTGCAGGTCGAGGAACACGAGGTCGGCCGCCGTCTCCGTCAGTCGCCGTAGAGCCGTCCCCATCGTCCGCAATAGAGCCTCCGCTAGCTGCGGGTTCTCGTTCAGGATCGCGAAGAAGGTGTCGCGTCCGAGCTCGATCACTCTCGTCGTCTCTACCGCCTCGGCCGACGCAGAGCGGGGACCTCCATCCAGCAACGACAGCTCGCCGAACATGTCGGGAGGACGCAGCGTCACCAATGTCATCGCGTCTCCCTGATCAGAGGTCACGAAGACCTTCACGAGTCCCTCGACCATCACGAACAAGGACGCCGCGAGATCACCCTCGTGGAAGATCAATTGACCCTTCGAATACGTGCGGGTGCGCGCCCGATCCGAGATCCTTCGCACGGCGGGCTCGTCGAGGCCGCCGAACAACTCGGTCTTGCTAAGGAGGGTTCCCGCTTCCGTCGTCATGTTCTCCGCCGCCTACACCGTCGCCCAGCCGAACAAGGGTAGCCGGACATGCAGAAAGGCCGGAGCCTGGGAACTCCGGCCTTTCCGTATGTAGCTGCGGCTGTTCGTTACTTCGGAGCGCCTTGCGCGGTGTTCGAAGCCTGGCTGCGGTTGCCCTCGGCGTCGAAAGCGACGACGTAGTACCAGTACTGCTTGCCCTTCTCGACGGCAGAGTCGACGAAGCTCGTCTCGGCGAGCGTCGCGAGCTGCCCGAACGTCGTCCCGTCCTCGCTGCGCCAGATCTCGTAGCCCAGCAGGTTGTCGTTACCGGTGTCGATCGAGCGTTTCCAGCTGAGCGCCACGCGCCCCTTGCTGGAAGTAGCCGTCAGGCTCTTCGGCGTCGTGATGCGCTCGGAGCACGGGTTGGGCGGACCCCCGACCTCGACGAGGCACAGGCGGCCGTTGCCGACCTTCTGGCTGACCGGCTCCGGGTCGTAGGCCTGCGTTACCGGCTGGCCGTCGACCTTGTACGAGATGTCGATCTTCGAGTCGCCCTTGATGTCGAAGTCTCTGACGATCACCGCGTAGCAAGGGTCGCCGCAGTCGTCGTACTGAGCCACCTCGGGAGCGACGTCTGCCGTCACGTTGACGTCCACGCACACCGCGAGCTCCGTGATCGTCCCCGTCACCTTCTGCCCGAGGACTCCGATCCCTGGAACCCTCACCGGCGGGTTGACGCACTGGTTGATTGCCACATCTTCGAACGCGGCGTCACCGGGGTCTTCGCCGTCCGCTCCACACCCGGCGATGGTGAGAACCGCTACTGCCAGGACTCCTGTCAGCCTCTTCAACTCACTGCCCTCCTTGTCTCCAGCCGCTGCCGTATCTCGGCAGTTCAGATCCTGGCGGGATCGACCCACGGAGTCAGTCGCGTGCACGACACCTGGGGTGTCTAGTGCGCGACAGTCGTCGTGGCGGGCTCAGATGGGCACAGCAGGGGCGAGCTACGCGTTCCTGCTGGCAATCGTCCGGTCGCAGGGCTCGCACGGCCACGCCGAGCAGGTCTCATCGAGACGCGGAGAGGCCCCCTTGCGGGGGCCTCTCCTTAGTAGCCTCGGGCGGTCGCGGGTCCGGCCAAGGCTGGGCAGATCTTCTTAGCTAGAGCGTCGTACCTCCACGCCCGTAGGTCATCTTGCGGTAGACGAAGAGCAGGGCCATGGCCACGAGGACCGAACCGATCCAGGCGACGCCGCCGCTGTCGTTGAGGCTGAACACCACCGTGAACAGATACCCGCCGACGATCGCGCCGACGATCCCTACGAGGATCGTCCCGAGGATGCCGATCGGGTCGGGGCCCGGCATCAGCAGACGAGCGATTACTCCCACTACCAGTCCTATGAGTAGAAAGACCAGGAACTCCGCCACGAGGCCTCCTTTTTCGTCCGTTTTTCGTTCCGACGGGGTTCTACCCGGCCTTCCCCGCCTTGAAACCCACCGTATTCGCGCTTATACGGAGCGCGTTCGCGCGGTCGATCTGCCGCCCCAGGGGCGGGTCCAGACGAAGCCCCGCTCCTCCGGCGACCCGAGCCCGTAGCGGCGGTGGATCTCGCCCGCGGCCTCGTACGCGGCGCGCAACAGGTCCTCGTCGGAGAGTTGGACGAAGCGATACGCGTAACCGTTCTCGGATACGTCGACGAGGCCGTAGCCGAAGGGGTAGTCCCGCGCCGTCGCTACCTCGTGGGCGGGCACGCTGGCGTAGTTGCGGGTCCGGGCGTTGCGGTGCGTGTGGCCGGCGAAGACCCCCCATACGTTGCCCGAGTCGACGGTCGCGTGGAGGCGTCCCGAGTCTTCGTCCCGCAGCCCGAACAGGATCGGAGGGAACCCGGTGAAAGGTTGCGGAGGGTGGTGGAGGAAGACGAACGCGGGAGGCGTGCCCGGAGCCGCGACCTCGGCCAGGATGTCGTGCTGCGGCACCGATAGCTCCCCCCGGACGATCGCGCCGCCGGGGCCGTCGACGAACTCTCCCGTCACGAGGTTGTAGGCGGAATACGGCGACGCCGCGTGCATGACCGAGTCCAGCACCGCGAAGCGGAAGCCGTTGTGCTCGAGGATGACGCCGTCGGGCTGCCTGCCGAACGACTTCCGGTAGTACTCCCGCCCCGACAGCCGCGCCTCGCCCAGCGAGTACACGTCGTGGTTGCCCATCATGGTGACGACCGGCATGTCCAGCTCGCCGAGTGCGACCATGGCCGCCTCGAACTCGTCCGCGTTCCCCTGGTCGGTGATGTCACCGAGCTGTATGACGAGCTCTGCGCCCGACCGGCTCAGGTCGGCGATCGCGGCCCGGGCCATGCGTTCGCCCCCGGCCGAGCCGAAGTGCAGGTCGGCGAGGATCCCGAAGCGGAACAGACGCTCGCCCGGAGGCTCCAGCGCGATCTCCTCGACCGGTTCGAAGGGCGGTGGGGGAGGAAGCTCGCTCGGGAACACGAGCTCGGCGCGTTCCTCGGCGCCGAGCTCTTGCAACCGTGAGCCGTTTGCGCCTAGGAAGTCGGCGCAATGGCCGTCGACCCAGTCGCCGAGCCGCGCCAGGAAGAAGTTGCCGAGCGCGACCTCGCCGGGGCGGCTTCCGCCGAGGTGCGTCATCCAGCGTGAGTGCGCCGGCACTAGATCCGGGTCGTTGCGCAGGCCGCTGCTCTTCAGGTGCGCATCGATCATCGCCGCCCGTTCTGCCGCCCGGGCGGCGGATCGTTCGTAGCTTCTCTCGGCTTCGGCCCAGCGGGCGTAGACGGCGCGCCTCGACGACTCGATGACCCAGGCGGACCTGAGCAGGTCGCGGACGACCTCGTCGGCGATGACCTGGTCGGGGTGCGGCGGGCGGGTCACGGTGCCGCACGATATCGGCCCGGCAAACTCGCTCGATAACCTTGCGCCCGGCGACTTCGACCCGTAGGTTCCAGGGACTTCCCCGCAGACGTTCGCCTTAGCGCGCCGTATCGAAGGGGGAGGCCTCGTGAGCATCGCTCACCGAATCAGCGACCTGCAGCGCACCACCGACTGGGACGAGTACTTCCTGAACATCGCCCGGGAGACCGCACGGCGCTCCAACTGCGTTCGCCGCCAGCACGGTGCCGTGATCGTGCACAAGCGGCGTATCTGCTCGACCGGCTACAACGGCGCGCCGTCGGGGCATCCCCACTGCGACGAGGGAGCCTGTCCGCGGGCGCAGTCCGAGGCGTCCAGCGGGTGGGGTCACGACAACTGCATCGCGATCCACGCGGAGGCGAACGCGATCCTGTATTCGTCACCGGAGGAGCGCGAGGGGGCGAGCATCTACATCACCGGCGCCCCGTGCTTCACGTGCGCGAAGCTGATCGCGAACTCGGGCATCACCGAGGTGGTCGCAACGGGCGCGCCCTACGAGGGCTGGGACTACGTGCGGAACTTCCTGTTGACCTGCGACGTCCGCGTGCGTCTCGTCGACTGACCGACCGAGGACGCGAAGACGCCGGCCCTCAGGGCCGGCGTCTATGGAACTGCGTTATAGGTTGGGATTACTTCTTCGGCAGCTTGACCGGCTTGGTCGTGGCGATCGCGTCGTGCGGGAGCCCGTTCGTCGTAATGACCGCGCCCGGGGCCGCGTAGATAGCACCGAAGAGCCCCGCGCTCGGTCCGACGGTCGAGCCGAGCTTCGCGCCGACCACGTCGAGCGGGACGGGGATCGTGATGGTGCTCGTGGTCACGTCGAAGCTGGCGTTCACTACCGCCTCGACGACGCATTCCGCGCCGACCGTGCAGGGCCCGGAGCGGACGAAGAACGGGAAGTTCATCAGCTTCGCGGGGTCCCCGACGTTGGGCGGGCAGGCCGGGTCGGTGATGAGCGGGTTACATATGCCGCGCAGCAGCTCCGTGCGGCCACCGTTCAGCTGGTAGGCGTTGCCGTCAACCGTGAACTCCCATCCGTAACGGACGGTCTCGGGCGTGCCTCCGGACGTCGGCCCGTTGAGCTTGAGGATGAAGTTGATCGCCTTCTTGTCCTCGGACAAACCGATCGCGGCCTCGACGAGCTCCATGCCGAGGACCGTTCCTGCAGGAGCGATCGTCTTGTCGACGTTGGCGCCCCAGTCCGCAGGATCGTCGGTCGCGACTACGACCGGGCCTGCAGGCTTCTTCTTGGCAGCTATCGCGTGCGAGCCGGGCAGAACCATGAGCCCCATGAGTGCTGCTGTCAGCCCCGCAACGATCATCTTCTTCTTCATGGTCAACCCTTTCGAGAGTTCCTAGACCTGTAAAGAGATTCGCTCGCTGCGGGCGATTCCCTGCCCCCCGTCAGGTCCTCTTCGCCTCGATCAGCGTGGCGAGGCGCTCCGAGCGGACCTCCGTGACCTCGAGACCAGTAGCGGCGACGGCCGCCGCGATGCCGGAGCCGGAGCGCAGCATGGCCGGCAGGTTCGAGCGGGTCCCGCGGGGGAGCGCCGACCCGAGTGGGAGCGTCAGCACCGAGACGAACAGCATGCCGCCCGGTCGGATGACCCGGGCGAGCTCGCCCAGCGCGCGATCGAGGCCGGGGATCACCTGGAGGCCGTTCGTGCACATGACCGCGGCGAACGTCCCGTCGCCGAACGGGAGGTGGTGCGCGTCCGCCTGCACCACCGATAGCTGCTCCGCGCCGGCTCGCCGCGCTGCCGCTCGTGCCGCCCGCACCATCCCTTCCGCGATATCGACCCCGACCACGAGCCCGTCGTGCGCGTGCGCGAGCGGGATCGTGAAGTGCGCCGTCCCCACCGGCATGTCCAGGATCGCGCCGCCACCGGCGACGGCGACGGCACGCCGCCCCTGCTCGAGCGCCAACTCGTTCAGGTTGCCGCCGAACAGGCGGAAGGCCCCGTTGACGACGACCGGCTCGTAGATCCTCTCCGCGGCGGCCGAGTAGATCGCGGACACGATCTTCTTGGCGCGCTCGCGCGGCATCAGCGCGGGATCAGCGATGCGAGCGCGTCGAAGGTGCACTCGGCGGGATCTACGTCCGTTCGCAATCCCTTGTAGGACGGAGCGCGGAGCCTGCCGGTAGAGGTGAGCTCGCGGAACTCCACGCGCGCTACGAGCTCGGGACGGACCCACACCGGATCCTTCAGCTGTTTACCGAAACGTCCGGTCCCCATCTCGCGCGGGTCGTCGGCGAACGGCATCTCGTCCGTGACGCGCTCGCGCAGGAGGGGCAAGAGGTCGCCGAGGGTGCGTTCGGAGAACCCCGTACCGACCGAACCGACGTAACGCAGCGCTCCGTCTTCCCATACGCCGCCCAGCAACGCACCGAAACTGGTCGAACGCGATCCTTCACCCTTCGACCAGCCTCCGATCACCACATCGGCCTCGCAGGTGGTCTTGATCTTCAGCCAATCCTTCGCGCGACGACCCGGCCGGTAGGGGCAGCCCTTCTTCTTCGCGACGATGCCTTCGAGGTTCTGCGCGCTCGCGGCCTCGTACAGCGTCTTCCCCTCGCCTTCGACCCACGGCGAGACCTGCACGTGGTCGCTGACGACGACGAGCTCGTCGAGGATCTCCTTGCGTTCTTCGAGTGGCGTCTTGATCAGCGACTTCCGGTCGAGGTAGAGGACGTCGTAGGCGACGAAGCTCACCGGGATCTGCTTGGTCATCCGTTCGATCTCGCGCTCGTTCTGCAGGTTGATGCGCGACTGCAGCCGCTCGAACGAGGGGCGCCCCTGGTGCATCGCCACGATCTCGCCGTCGACGATCGCGTCGAAGCACACGAGACGTTCGTGCAACTTGGTGAGCTCGGGATAGGTCGCGGTGATGTCGTTCGACCTGCGCGATAGCAACATCGTCTCGTCGACCGAGCACGTCGCGATCGCGCGGATGCCGTCCCACTTCGGCTCAAAGATCCAGTCCGGGTCGTCGAAAGGCTCGGACACGAGCGTCGCGAGCATCGGCGCGAGAGGGGGCAGGGGATCGGGATCGTCGCGCTCGTCGGCGCGTATGCGCACCAGCCAGTTCTTCTCGTCGTCCTTCTTCGTGTGGAACAGGTGCCATACGCCACGGGCTCGCTCGCCATGCAGACGGAAGGTCAGCTTGCCCGGCTCCTGCTCGAGGACCTCGTAGGTGCCGGCGTCGAAGATGCGCACCTCGCCCGCGCCGTAGTTGCCCTTCGGGATCGTGCCGGAGAAAGACCCGTATTCGAAGGGGTGGTCCTCGACGTGCACCGCGAGGTTGGCCTTACCGGGTTTCAGCGGCAGGTTCTTGGGGACCGCCCACGAGACCAGAACCGGCGTCTTGCCGTTCATCATCTCGAGACGGAGATCGAAGTGCAGCCGGGTCGCGTGATGCTGGTGGATCACGAAGGTCTCGCCCGGCCGCGCCGTTCCGGGGTCGACGTCGCCCTTGAAGACCTTCGCGGGCGGCTCCGAGGTCTCGTCGAAGCGTCGCTTCTCGTTGTAGCTCTTGGCCATCTACGACGTTTCCTCCACGAGCCAGCGCGCGAGCGCGACCCCACCGAGCGGATCGTTGGCCGGTCCGGTCTCGTGCTTCACGAAGACATACACGTCACGTTCTACTGCTTCTTTCTCCAGCCGGTCGCGCCACGCTGCGCGTTGTTCCTCCGTGTACCGCTCGACCCGGAGCCGTACGTATGCCACCGGGCCCGGCGGCAGCTCATCGGGAACATCGCCCGAGCGGTCCGTCCAGCACAACGTCGCACCGCCGTCTGAGAGTTGCTTCCGGAACTCCGGGGCATCCCACGCGTCCTTCTTGAAGTCGAACGCGTAGGGGACGTTGTCGGGCAGCACCCGCAATAGCTCGAGAACCGCGTCTCGCTGCGGGTCCTTGTGGGGGAACTGCACCATCACTGCTCCCAGCTTCTTGCCAAGGTTTGCAACCGAGTCCCGGAAACCCGCGATCAGCTCGAGTTTCTGATCCGTGATGCTCAGATCGAGTCCGTAGCTCATGCCGCGGTGCGCTTTGACGGCGAACCGGAAGCCCTCAGGTACCGAGTCCTTCCACCTGAGGAACGTCGCGTCGGACTGCCTCCGGTAGAAGGTCGCGTTGATCTCGCAGCCGGTCAGCTGCTCGCCGTAGAAGCGCAGGAAGTCCTTCTGCGGCAGTGTCGCCGGGTAGAAGTCCGGCTTCCACTCCTTGTAGGCCCAGCCGGAAGTGCCGACGAACAGCGTCACGTCCGCACCCTTATGTCGCGGGCCTTGCGGGGCTTGGCGTCGAGCTTCTCCAGCGCCGCGGTGAGGTTCTGCCCCGGGCTCTCCGCGACGGGCAGGAACGGGTCGCCGACCTCGGCGATGCGATCGAACATCGTCGCCATCGTGAAGCGGTCGGGGTAGATGTCGTCGATCTCGTCCCAGGTGAAGGGGGCCGAGCACGTCGCACCCGGCTCGGGCCGCACCGAGTACGCGGCCGCGATGTTGGCCCCCTCACGGTTCATGTTCACGTCGAGGAACACCTTCCCCTTGCGCTTCGGGATCTCCCATTCCATCGTCGTGGTCTCGGGGTCCGCCGCGTGCACGAGCTCGCTCACCCCGCCCACGAAGCCCCGCACCCAGTCGTAATCGGTCGTTCCATCGAGCGGCACCATGACGACCATCCCCGTCGCCCCGGTCGTCTTCGGGTACGACTCGAGCCCCAGCTGGTCGAGGACGACCTTGATCAACAGGGCGACGTGCTTGACGTCGTCGAAGGTCGCGGGCGGGAACGGATCGAGGTCGAAGAACGCGTACGTCGGGTGCTTCTGGTCGCCGGCCTTCGTGTGCAGTGGGTGGAACTCGATGCAGCCGAGGTTCGCCACGTAGAGCATGTCCGCGGGGTCGCAGACGGTCAGGAAGTTGATCGTGCGGTCTTCCGTCTCCGCCCTCACGGGCACGGTCGTCATCCACTTCGGGGTATGCCGCGGCGCGTTCTTCTCGTAGAAGAAGTCGCTGTCTATCCCGTTCGGCATCCGCTTCAACGTCAAGGGCCGGTCGATGAGGTGCGGAAGCATCGTCGGCGACACGTTGAAGTAGTAGGTCAGCAGGTCGCCTTTCGTGTAGCCCTCCTTCGGCCAGTAGACCTTGTCGAGGTTGGAGAGCTTCAGCTGCTTCTCGCCGGCCCGCGCGTGCCAGTGATCGCCCTTCTTGGTCGCCGGTAGCTCAAGGGGGAAATCGATGGTTGTCGCGGGGCCCACGCACAGAACATATCGGCGCCGCGCGGCGGAACGATCGTCTAACGCTCTACTGAGATCGAAACCAAGAGGGGGCCCCGCACC
>DASZOC010000084.1:0-3676 GCA_035550975.1 Actinomycetota bacterium
GACGCGGATCGTCTGCGCCAGCGGATCCACCCGCGAGCCCGTCATAAGAGAAAGATCGATCACGATCCCGTCGTCACAGAGGGCATGACCGGCGACTGCATGGCCGCCACCACGCACCGACACGAGGACGTCCTGATCGCGAGCGAATCGGACGACCGCCATCACGTCGGCGGCGCCGCGGCACCGAGCCACAAGGGCAGGGCGCCGGTCGATATGACCGTTCCAGACCTTCCGGGACACGTCGTAGCTCGGATCATCGGGCTGGATCAGCTCACCCAAGAAGTTCGCTCGCAACTCGTCTATGGCGGTTGGTTGCAGTGAAGCCTGCTCGCGCAGGTCATCTACCGTGGGCTTTGCCATCTGGTCCCTCCTCGTAGTGGAACGTGTCTATCAAGAACGCTTCCAGATCCGTCCATTCTCGAAAGTTGCAGGTAACGCCGCTCACCACATGCTTAACCTGCCCCCGATATGACCACCTAGGACCGCTCTACGATCCTGGCGTGGCCTACGACGAAGAACTAGCGGAACGCATCAGGGAACTCGTTGCCGCGGAGCGCACGCTGACCGAACAGAAGATGTTTGGCGGACTCGCGTTTTTGATCGGCGGGAACATAGCCGTCGCCGCGAGCGGTCAAGGGGGACTGCTCGTCCGAGTCGATCCCGAGGAGTCCGACACGCTCGTCGGGAAAACGAAGGCGAAACCGATGGTGATGCGAGGACGCCCGATGCAAGGCTGGGTGCGCGTTCCTGCGGAAGCTGTGCGCACCAAACCGCAGTTGAGGAAGTGGATCGAGCTCGGCATCTCCTACGCCCACTCCCTGCCGGTAAAGAAGAAGTAAGGACGCAGGTACGCAGACACTTTCCGGACGGTCCCTATCTTTCGCCCCGGCGGGGCGACCTTGCTTGTTCTAGCCTGTCGAGATGGCTGGCGATCTCCCGTCCGATCCCGAGCTCGCCCACTGGGCGGAGCTGCTCGAAGAGCTCCGCTGGGCGGCGTTCCTCGTCGACCGGGACTCTCGATTGGTGTGGGTGTCGCCGGACCTGCTGCGTTTCATGGGCTCTCCTCCCGAAGACGAGCTCGGCTACGGCCTCCACGTCCTCGAGGCGTTCTCCCAGCAGCCGTGGCAGCGGATCGCTACCGTCGAGAGCCGCACGGGTTTGCTCGCCGATCTGGCTCCCGTGGTCATGGGCGTCACCTCCGAAGGCGACGTCGACCTCGATTCGGTCTCCGAGTGGGTGAGTGCCCTGGTGCAAGAGGTCGAGCCGCGTCCCTTCACGCGGCCGATCGCAACGTCCTTCGACTACCTCGAGCCCGGAAGCGACATCGAGCTCCCCGTCATGCGCGTGAACGTGCTCGCCGCGCCGATCCGTTCCGAAGACGGCGATCTCATCGGTGCCGTCGCGATCGGGTACGCGGGACTCCGTCCCGGACTCGTCTCCCTGCTCGCGCGCGGCGAGGAAGAGATGTACGAGCGGATGGCGAAGCTCGTCGAGCCGACGTCGCGCCAGGGAGCGATCCTGTTCTGCGACCTCGAAGGCTCGACGGAGCTGGCGCGCGAGCTGCCGACCGCCCAGTACTTCCGGCTCATCAGGAGCCTGTGGACGGAGATAGACGCGCTCGTCGCGAGCCACAAGGGGATCGTCGGCAAGCACGCGGGCGACGGCGCGACCGCGTTCTTCCTGGTCGACGACCTCGGGACGCCGTCGGAGGTGGCCACGGCCGCCATTCGGGCCGCGCGGGGGATCCACGAGCGGTCCGAAGAGGTGTTCGGCGACGCCTTGAACGCGCCGTGTCTGATGCGCGTGGGGGTCCACTGGGGGAGCTCGATCTACATCGGCCAGCTCGTCCCCGGCGGGCGTCTCGACGTGACGGCGTTGGGCGACGCCGTGAATGAGTGCGCCCGCATCCAGGAGTGCGCCGACCCGCACGAGACGCTGGCGTCGAAGGAGCTGGTCGAACGGTTGAGCGACGACGACAAGGCCGCGCTCGGCATCGACCCCGAGAAGGTTCGCTACCGTCCGGTGTCGCAGATACCGAACGTCAGCGAGAAGGCCGCTGCGGCCGCGGGTGCGATCCCGGTAACAACTCTTTAGCTCGCGCGCACGCCTATTCCTATCTACTGCCGCCGGTTTCCGACGGTGATGTTAGGGATTTGTTGGGGGCAGAGAATCATCCAGCGATGGCGTCGGGGTCGATCCTCTCGTTTGGGCGCGAAGGTTCTCGACAACAGAGATGCGGTCGGCCGTTAACCCTCCTTGTTCGGTCGCGTCAAGGACGGCATCGGCACAGAACGCCTCAAACAGCGTGAGAAGCGCCTCGTCCGCTGGAAGGAACGTCGCGCGGATAACTCGCACCCGGCTCTGGGTCAGCGAAATCTCGGCCGCGGCGGCGCGGACGCGACCCAGCGCCGCGTCCGCAGCCGTCCGTGTCACGCCCGGCCAATAACACTCGACGAGATACATCATCGGAACCGCGGCCTTCTGCTCGGTTGCTCCCATTAACTAGGGCTGCGGGCCGATATCGATCGTGGTCAGACTGCCCTTTCGATCGCACATGGCGACGTCCTCCTGGAACTTCACCTCCCCGCTCACATCACGGTAGGCCTCGGTCCCCCCCGTGACGGCGAAGACCCCATCCTCGGTTTGTGAGAATTCGGTGAACTTGGCAGCGGCTTCGGCGATGACCTTGCCACCGGCCAGGTTGAGCGTGAAGTCTCCGATGAACCATGCGTTGCCCTGGTTCAACATTTTGGAGATTGCGATACGACCGACGAGCGTGCCCACGCGCTGACACGTCTCGGGGTCGAACAGAGCATCGACGATCAGGATCGTGTCACCTGCGCTCATGCCTTTGCGCCCTTGGTCGATCACTTTCTCCCAATTGATCTTGATGTTGTTGGGCTCGAACAGGGTGATCGTTCCGCGCTCCTGCGGCTGTTGAGATCCGGCCGGCAAAGCGATAACGACAACTATGACCGCGATAAGCGTCAACGACATGACGATGGACCATCTGAGCTTGACCATTCATCCTCCTTCGGTTCGTGCCTGCCGTGCATGGCAGAACCACGCTATGGATTCACTCCCCCCCAAGGAATCGGGCGTTTCCCTACAAAGGTGGTCCTTGCCCTACGGAGTAGGCGAGCCGGCCCCCTGCGACATCCGTGCCCCGAGTTCGGCGCGCGAGCGGATCCCAAGCTTGCGGTAGACGCGGGAGAGATTGGCCTCGACTGTCTTGGGGCTCATGAAAGCGGCCTTCGCTACCTCGCGGTTGGTCAGCCCGGTGGCGGCGAGCTCGGCAATGCGTCTCTCGGTTGGCGTGAGGTCGAGAGGCGCGGGTGGTCGCAGACCGAGACGCTCGATCTCGTCACGGGCGCGATCCGCCCACGGCGGCGACCCCAGGCGCTTGAAGATCTCGAGTGCGTGCGTGAGGGCGCCCTTGGCCCTCCGCTTCTGCTTCATTCGCCGATGGAGTTGCCCTTTCACCAGGAGCGTTCGCCCCAGCTCGAATGGCAGTTCGCTGGCCTGGGGATGCTCAACTCCCGCCTCGACTGCGGTCAGGGCAGCGGGAACGTCGCCGGCTGCGGAGAGGACCAATGCCCGGCAGCGCGGGAGCGTCGTCGAGATCCACAGCCGGGGCAGTCTGTTTCCGCGCTCTTCGAGGCGCGCGAGCACAGCT
>DASZOC010000085.1:0-64904 GCA_035550975.1 Actinomycetota bacterium
TGTCACAGCCGTTCCGGCTGTGACACCCGGCCTGTATAGGACACCGATCCAAAAGGCCAGCGGGCGGCTTATCCCATCATTAGGGCGGGGCTGTCAAACGAACGCGGCCCCGCTCGCATTGTTCCGCGCATCCGCACCGGAGGTGCGGGGCTACCATCGGCGCCCGTGGATGCCCTGATCGAGCCCATCATCGACCTGATGGAGCGCTGGGTCGCGGATTACGGATACGTCGCGATCTTCCTGCTGATGCTTGCGGAATCGGCGTGTATCCCGTTCCCGAGCGAGGTCACGATGCTGGTCGGCGGTTGGTACGCCGCCGAGGGGACCCTCGACTTCTTCTGGGTCGGCGCGGCGGGCGTCCTCGGGAACCTGGTCGGCTCCTGGATCGCCTATGCAGCCGGCCGTTACTACGGTCGCGGGCTCCTCGATCGCTACGGGAGATACGTCCTGATCCGCAGCCATGACGTCGATAGGGCGGAGGTCTGGTGGGAGCGGTACGGCGAAGCCGCGACGTTCTTCTCGCGCCTGTTGCCCGTCATCCGCACGTTCATCTCGTTGCCTGCAGGGATCGCGAGGATGCCGTTCGGCAAGTTCACCCTGTACACGTTCCTCGGCGTGATCCCGTGGACGTTCGCGCTCGCGTGGCTGGGGGTGATCGTGAAGGACAACTGGCACCGCGTCCTCGCCTATTTCGACCTTCCGACCCTGATCATCGGCGGACTCGTGCTGGCGGGCATCGGTTACTGGTACTGGAGGCGGCGCAAACAGCGCAAGAAGCTCGCGGCCCCCTAAGCCAGCTCTATCTCCGGCGCGACCCTCTGCAGACCGTCGATAGAGATCTGCAGGAACTCGTCGAGCGTGAGCCCGATCGACTCCTCGACGTTGCGGACGTTCTCGCGCTCGACCCCCGGCGCGAACGACTTCTCCTTCAGCTTCTTCTTCACCGACGAGACCTTCATGCCCTGCGCCTTCTCCGGCCGGACCAGAGCGCACGCCACCAGCAGTCCGCCGGCCGCGTCGGCATGGATCAAGCAGCGCGACATCAGGTCGTGATCGGGCTGCAGCTCCCGGTGGTTGAGGATCGCCTGGAGCACCTGTTCGTCGTCGAACCCTGCGTCACGCAGCCATCCGACACCCATCTGCGGGTGCTGCGAGTGGTCCTCGAACGTGACGTCGTAGTCGAGGTCGTGGAACAGCCCCGCCCACCCCCACCGATCCTGGTCCTCGCCGAAATGGTCTGCGAGCGCGCGCATCACTCCTTCGACCGCGACCAGGTGGCGGTAGGTGAT
This sequence comes from Actinomycetota bacterium, assembly GCA_035550975.1. GTDB lineage: Bacteria > Actinomycetota > CADDZG01 > CADDZG01 > WHSQ01 > DASZOC01. The sequence goes on from DASZOC010000085.1 coordinate 1,290, forward strand.
GGCTTTGGTCGTGCGCTTCTTGACGATGCTGAGCGCGGTGGTGCGATCCACTAGCCGGGACTATCCGGCGAGGGCTTGCTTCAGGTCGCTCTCGGCCTCGGGTGACGCGATCGCGAGGACCTCGTCGCCTTCGTGCAGGGGCGTATCGCTCGTCGGAGCGATCACGTGGTTGTCACGCACGACCGCCACGAGCGTGCAATCCGGCGGCATCTTGAGGTCGCCGATGCGTTTGCCCGCGGCGGGCGAGCCTTCCGCCAGCCGCAGCTCCAGGAGGCCCACCTTGCCCCGCTCCAGGTCGAGCAGTCGCACGAGATCGCCCACCGACACGGCCTCCTCGACGAGCGACGTCAGGAGGTGCGGCGTGCTGACCGCGACGTCGACCCCCCAGGTCTCGGTGAACAACCAGCTGTTGTCGGGATGGTTGACGCGCGCAACGACGCGAGGCACCGCGAACTCCTGTTTCGCGAGCAGCGCGATCACGAGGTTGTCCTCGTCGTCGCCGGTCGCGGCGACCATGACCTCGCACGACGAGAGCACGACGGAATCGAGCGTGTGCAGCTCACACGCGTCGCCGACGACCCAGTTGACGTCGTAGTCGTCGCGCAGCGACTCGACCAGGTCTTTGTTCTGGTCGATCACGACGACCTCGTGCCCGTGCGCCCTCAGGTCCTTCGCGACGTAACGTCCGACGTTGCCGGCGCCCGCGATCGCGATGCGCATGCTCTTTGCCGTCACTCTGGTGCACCGACCTTCTTCAGCTCGTCGTTGAGATCGGCCAGAGTCGTCCGCACGACCGAGATGTGGAGGATGTCGCCGTCCTGGATCGTGAGGTCTTTCGCCGGGAGCCGCGGGACTCCGAAGCGGCTGACCGCGACCACCCGACGCAACCCGTCGAGGTCGAGCATCCCGACCTTCTTCCCGACCGTCTCGGCCGGCGCGGCCATCGCCGTGATAACCACCTCGCCGTTATCGACGGTGTATTCGACCGGTACGTCCTCCGGCAGGATCGAACGCAGGATCTGGTCCGTCGTCCACCGGACGGTTGCCACCGTCTGGATGCCGAGACGCTGGTAGATCTGGGCGCGGCGGGGGTCGTAGATGCGCGCCACGACGTGCGGGACCCGGTAATGCTCCTTCGCGACACGCGCCGAGACGATGTTCGAGTTGTCTCCGCTCGTGACCGACGCGAAGGCCTGAGCATCTTCGATACGCGCTTCTTCCAGAACCTCACGGTCGAAAACGAACCCGACGATGAACTTGCCGGCGAACTCCGGGCGCAGCCGCTCGCGCGCCTTCGCGTTCTTGTCTACGACCGTAACCGAGTGGCCCAATCGTTCCAGGTTCGTCGCCAGGGCAGATCCAACACGACCGCAGCCGCAGATGATGGTGTGCAAATCGATAGCTCCTTAACGCCTGAGGGCGTTCCGGATACTGCCATAATCGCTGCCTGTGGCTGGCCTCGGCACCGTGTTTCGGAACCTGTCTCGGACACCCGACGAGATACGAGCGGAGAACCTCCGCGCTTGGCAAGGAACGCTCACCGATGTCAAACCCATCGCGTCGCTGAAGTCGCGGGAACGCGCCAAGGTCGCCGGTGTCATCCAGAACATCCGTATCGACCCCCGCGGGGGGACCTCGATCGAAGCGACCATCATCGACGGAACCGGCCACATGGTCGCCAAGTGGCTCGGACGCGATCGCATGCTCGGGATCGGACTGGGGATGGGTCTCATCATGGAAGGTGTCTGCGGTGGGGGCTCGCAGGGCGAGCTCGTGATCCTCAATCCCGAGTACAGCCTGGTTAGCAACCCCGAGCACGGATGAACCGCGCCACCGCCGTATTCAAGCGGATCGTCGTCGGACGCCCGATGTCCCACGGCGAACTCCAGCACACCCTGCTCCCCAAGCGCATCGCTCTGCCCGTCTTCGCCTCCGACGCCCTGTCCTCGATGTCGTACGCGACCCAAGAGGTGCTGCTGGTACTCGCCCTGGCAGGGACCGCTGCGCTTTCGATGGTCGTTCCGATCTCACTGGCGGTCAGTGCGCTTCTCGCGATAGTCATCGTTTCCTACCGCCAGATCGTGAAGGCATACCCGGGCGGTGGCGGAGCGTACGCCGTCGCTCTCGAGAACCTCGGGATGTACCCCGGGCTGGTGGTCGCGGGGGCGCTGCTGATCGACTACGTCTTGACCGTCGCCGTATCGATCACGGCAGGCGCTGATGCGGTGGTGTCGGCCTTCCCCGAGATGCTCGAGCACAAGCTGGGTCTGACTATCGGGTTGATCGGGCTCGTCACCCTCGCCAACCTTCGGGGCTCCAAGGAGTCCGGTCGCCTCTTCGCCGTGCCCACCTACGGGTTCGTCCTGTCCATGTACCTCCTGATCGGCACCGGCATCGTTCGCTGCTTGGGTGGATGCCCGCAAGCCGAGAGCGCACACCTCGAGCTCGAGTCGGTCTCGCTCCTCGCCCCGCTCCTGTTGCTGCGCGCCTTCGCTGCGGGTACCACGGCCTTGACCGGGGTCGAGGCGATCGCCGAAGGCGTGCCGGTCTTCCGGTACCCGCAGTCGAAGAACGCGGCGACCACCCTGACGGTTCTGGGGTGCCTGTCGATCTCGATGTTCATCGGGCTGTCGTGGCTGACCGACAAGACCAACGTCGTCTATATCGAGCACCTCGAGGGCCAGCGCACCGTCGTCGCACAGGTAGCCAACGCGGTCTTCGGTGGTGGGCCGATGTTCTTCGTCGTCCAGGTGATGACCGCTCTGATCCTGGTCCTAGCAGCCAACACTGCCTACACAGGGTTCCCGGTCCTGGCATCGATCCTGGCCAAGGACCGGTTCATGCCCGGACAGTTCAAGAACCGCGGCGACCGGCTCGTCTATTCGAACGGGATCGTCATCCTCGCCGCGCTCGCCGCCTTGCTCGTGTACGCGTTCAAGGCGAATCTCACGAACCTGATCCAGCTCTACCTCGTGGGAGTTTTCCTGTCGTTCACGCTCGCCCAGTTCGGAACGGTCCTCCGATGGCGAACGGTACGAACCCCCGGATGGGAGCGAAGCGCCATCATCAACGGCATCGGAGCCGCGGTCACGGGGATCGTCCTGATCGTCGTCGTCGTGACGAAGTTCGGACGTGGTGCGTGGGGCGTCATCGTTGCGATCCCGATACTCATCTTCTTGATGAGGGGAATCCACACGCATTACGCGGAGGTCTCGGAGGAGCTCGCGAGTCCCGCGCGCAAGCCCGCGGAACGCCGCAGAGGCCACCAACACATGGTCATCTACGTGCGGCAACTGGATGCGGCGACCGCACGAGCGATCGGTGTGGTGCGCTCGATGCGACCCGCCGACATCTCGGCCATCACGCCGGATCCTGCAACGGGAGCCGCATGGCGCCGCTTGGCCCCCGAGGTTCCGTTGACGGTTCTGTCCGGCAGGGGGAACGTACGCAAACGAGTGCGCGATCACCTGCTGGAGCGACGGCAGCACCTGGGCGCGGATGACTTCCTCACGTTGGTGGTTCCCGAGCTACTCGGGTCGCGCCACCTCCTCGAGGTGTTCCGCCGTCCCGGCTTGACCAGACTGAAGGCATCGTTGCTGACAACCCCGGGCATCCAGTTGTTGAACGTGCCGATGGTCCGAGACGAGATCGACCCTTCGGTAGACGAAGCGGTCGAGCCCGCGCGTAATCACGTCCTGGTGCTGGTCTCGGGGGTGCACAACGCGACGCTCCAAGCGATCGAATACGCGGAGAGCCTCACCGCGACCGACATCCGAGCCGTCTCTTTCGGACTCGATACAGCCGAGACCGAAGAGCTCGGGAACCTGTGGTTGGACGCACGGATCCCTCACCCCTTGGAGATAGAGGCGTCGCCGTTCCGGGACATCGGTCTCTCGCTGCGCGACTACATCCGGCAGTTCGAGGCCGACGGCGTGAATCGGATGGTGACGGTGGTCATGCCCGAGTTCGTCGTGACCAAGAAGCGCCACCAGATCCTGCACGGCCAGACCGCCCTCATCGTGAAGCGCCACGTCCTGTTCGAGCGCGGCGTCTCGGCGGTCAGCATCCCGTACCACCTCAAGGCAGGCTAGATCTAGACGCGCCGGAGGGGGGCCCAAGGCCCCCTCCTTTGTTCGTCACGGTCGAGCTGTACCAGCTAGGCCGCCACCTTCGCTGCCGCGGCTTCGGTCGCTCCGGGCTCGCCCATGCCCTCCGACTTGCGCTTCGAGAACGCGATCGCACCGATCAACACGAGCAATGCGATACCCGCGATCGTGAAGCGGGCGACATCGTTGTCCTGCAGGTTGATGATCGCCGGCAGGATCAGCAACGAGATCAGGTTCATGACCTTGATCAACGGGTTGAGCGCAGGCCCCGCGGTGTCCTTGAACGGGTCGCCGACGGTGTCGCCGATGACGGCCGCCTTGTGCGCCTCGGAACCCTTGCCGCCTTCGTGTCCGTCCTCGATGTACTTCTTGGCGTTGTCCCATGCGCCACCCGCGTTCGACAGGAACACGGCCATGAGCTGGCCCGTGAGGATGACGGCAGCGAGGAATGCCCCGAGAGCCTTGTAGTCGATCCCGAACCCGATGATCACGGGTGACAGCGTCGCCAGCAGCGCCGGCGTCGCCAGCTCACGCAGCGACGCTGCGGTGCAGATGTCGATGACCGGTCCGTAATCCGGACGGCGCTCGCCGGACATGATCTTGCCGTCCGCGAACTGGCGACGGACCTCCTGCACGACGATCGCGGCGCTGCGACCAACGGCGCGGATCGCGAGCGCACTGAACATGAACGCGATCGAGCCACCGATGAGCAGGCCGATGAAGGTCTTCGGGTCCGCAACGTTGATCTGGGTCTCCGCGAGGCGGAATACCTCGGAGCCTTCTGCCGCGAGCCCCAGCTCCGACGCGATCGTCTCGATATAGGACGCGAACAACGCGACCGCCGCGATGACGGCGGACCCGATCGCGAACCCTTTCGTGACCGCTTTGGTCGTGTTACCGACCGCGTCGAGGCTCACCATGATGCGCTGCGGCTCGCCGCCGAACTCGCCCGACATCTCCGCGATGCCGGCGGCATTGTCTGCGACCGGGCCGAACGTGTCCTCGGAGACGACGACACCCGTGGTCGCGAGCATGCCCATACCGGTCAGAGCAACGAGGTACAGCGCGAACTGCAGGTTGCCGCCGCCGAGCGCGATCGCGACGCCGAGCGCCGCCGCGATGGCGATCACCGCGTACACCGACGACTCGAGGCCGGACGAGAAGCCGGACAGGATGGTGGTTGCGGGTCCGGTCCGCGTCGCTTCCGCGATCTCGCGCACGGGCTGGTTCTCGGTCGAGGTGAAGTACTCGGTCAGGCGCGACACAACCTGCGCCAGGACCAGGCCGATCACGACCGCGAGGAAGACCTTGAGCCCCTCGTGCCCGCCACCGGGGCCCTTGTCACCGATGTAGGTGAACGCGATCAACCCGGTGCCGACGACGGTTAGGACGCCGGCAGTCAAGAAACCGCGGTTGATCGGCGCCATCGCGCTCTTGTCCTTGTCGGTCGCGCGGACGGCGTAGACACCGACGATCGATGCAAGGACGCCGATGGCACGGGCGATCACGGGGAAGATCAGGCCGAGTGCGGGGTTCGCGCCGATCGAGTCGAACGCTGCGACACCGAGGATGATCGACGCGACGAGCGTGACCTCGTAGCTCTCGAACAGGTCGGATGCCATCCCGGCGCAGTCGCCGACGTTGTCACCGACGTTGTCGGCGATCGTCGCCGGGTTCCGAGGGTCGTCCTCGGGGATACCGGCCTCGACCTTGCCGACGAGGTCGGCGCCGACGTCCGCCGCCTTCGTGAAGATGCCACCACCGACCCGGAGGAACAGGGCCAGCAACGAGCCACCGAAACCGAACCCCACGAGGATCGCGGAGCTCGTGTTCTGGAACGCCAGGATGATCAGTGTGGCTCCGAGAAGACCGAGTCCGACGGTGAACATCCCCGCCACGCCACCGGTGCGGAACGCGACCTTCAGCGCGGCAGGCAGTGAACCGGAGCGCGCCGCCGCGGCCGTGCGGACGTTGCCTCGCACGGCGAGGCCCATGCCGATGAACCCGGTCAGCCCCGACATAAGACAGCCCGCGAGGAACGCCAGCGTCCTGAAGATGCCCGACTGGGCGAAGGTGAGAGCTTCGCCACCATCCGGTCTCAGCACCGCGGTCGAGGTCGCGAATACGACGATGGTCAGAGGGATCAGGATGATGCCGATCGTCTTGAACTGGCGGCGCAGGTATGCGAGCGCGCCCTCCTGGATCGCGCCGGCGATCTCCTGCATCTTCGCGGTCCCCTGGTCGGCTGCGAGAACGCCGCGCATCAACTGGAAGCCGACGACGATCGCGAGGATCGCGGCGCCGGCCGAGAAGAACAGCCAGAAGAACTCGGCGCCGCCGAGCTCGAACTCCTGATACCCCCCTTCCGCTGCTAGCAACAGGTCATTCATGCGGATCTCTCCTTTCTCTGTGCCGCCCGCTGTTTGCTTTCTTCTTGCTTGACGAAGATCTGCGTGGCTACCTTCTGCGAGACCGTCCGGTCCTGGCCCGCGACGCGCAGCACCAGCGGCCCATCGAACGGGTGCTTCTCACGCACCTCGACCCGCACGCCCGGACGCAGACCGAGCGTGTCCAGGAACGCGACGATCTCGGGCTCGGTGGAACCGGGAACCGCGACCACCGCCGCGTCACCCGGCTCGAGCGCGTACAGCGGCGGCATCTCGGGTATCTCGACGACGTCGGGCTCCGGGATCGGGAAGCCGTGCGGACACGTCGCGGGCCGGTCGAGCGCGATGAACATCCGGTCCTCTACCTCTTGCGGCAGGTCGTGCTCGAAGGCACCGGCGAGGCGGTCGGCCTCGTTCCACGCGTAGCCGAGCATGTCCGACAGGAACCGCTCGACGATGCGGTGGCGGCGGATCGCCCGTACCGCGGCGCGCCGCCCGGGCCCGGTGAGCTCGACCCCGCGGTAGGGCTTGTGATCGAGCAGGCCGCGCTCCGCGAGCCGTTTGACGGTGGCGGTAACGGTCCCCGGGCTGACGCCGAGACCCTCGGCGAGCGCTCCGGTGTGGGCGCCGGACCCCCCCTTCGTGAGGCGGTAGACGGCTTTCAGCGCCTCACGATCGGGTCGCGACAGGGGTTCTTCCGAAGTTTTCACGGGCGGGAAGATAGCTTTTGGCTACCCAAAACGTCAAATGCGGCACCGATGTCCGTATGCGGGAGCGCAGGTGGCGGTGTCGACACGGCGAGTTACGCCCCGGGCGCAGCCGGCGGGTGGATGTCTGAGCTTAGGGGCGACACCGCCGCCGGAGCGACCCGCGGCAGGCCTCTTGTCAGTGCTTGATCACCAGGCGGGTGGTCATGCCTCCGCCGGCGCGGGACTCGAAGTGGCATTCGTCCACGAGGCTCTTCAGCAGCGCGAACGACATCACCGCCCGGGTCGAGAAGCCTTGCGTGTCGACGTCGTCGACGGCTGCGGGGTCGACCCCCGGCCCCCGATCCCCCACCTCGATGCGGACCGCGTGCGCGTCCTCGCTCCACGCCACCCGGACCGGCTCGGGGGAGCTCGCCTCCGCGTTGTTCAGCACCGCGTTCGCGCATGCCTCGGACACCGCGATCTTCAGGTCGTCGATCTTCTCCTCGTCGAGCCCCGCCGTCCGGGCGAGCGACGACAGCGCGAGCCGAACCACCCCGACGTAAGGGGACTTCGGTGGGATCTCGAGCGAGACTTCCGCCACCACGACCTAGGAGCCGGTCGCCGCGTCGACCGAGTCGTGGATCGGGAACACCTTCGTCAGGCCCGTGATCTTGAAGATCTTGAGGATCTTGTCCTGGGTGCAGACCAGCGACAGGCTCCCATCGTGCGCCTTGACCCGTTTGAGCGCCCCGACGAGGACCCCGAGGCCGGTGGAGTCGAGGAAGTCGACCCCCTCGAGGTTCACGACCACGTCGTAAGACCCCTCCGAGACGAGCTCGATGAGCTTCTCCCGCAGCTTCGGCGCCGTGTAGACGTCGATCTCGCCTTTGACGTCGACGACCGCGTGCGAGCCCTCCTTGTGAACGTCCAGTCCCAGCTCCATCGGGCGTGCCTTTCGTCAAGTGGATGAGAAGCGGCATCCTAGTCGCGGCGCTTCGCGCCCTCGCCCTGCTAAAGGCCGCCTGATATCCGCCGATTCGCGTCGGACAGGAGCTAGCTTTCCTGTTGCTTGTGTTGTTTTTGTTATCTATTGAGCATTAGGGGGACGATTGAGCGTCGTTGCGCCGTCGCCGCGCCTGGGGTGGAGGCTGCTGCCCGCGGTGGTCGCGGCGGCCGCCGCCGTGGTCGCGGCCAGCCTGGCGATCGCCGCCGTGCGGGACCACCCGGCCGCGACCGCGGTTAGACGGGCCGTTGCCGGACGTCCGGTCACGGCAGCGGTGGTCGCGAAGCCGTGGCGTATCGCGACGTTCTCGGTCGGGGCGACCGTGGTGCCGGAACGACTGTCGCGCCCGGCGCGGCGGCGCCTCGAGGCGCAGAAGCCGCGGGTCCGGCGCGTGGCGCGGGCCGTCGCCCACGCCGTCACGCTGGCGCCCCCGGACGGGCCCGCAGGGGTCGGACGGTTCCTCACGGCCGCGGCCGCCCGTTCCTTCGCTCGGACCGCGCCGGGGCTGCCGAAGAACGCCCGCGACGTCACCGCGTTCGACCGGTTCGGGCGCATCGGTCTGCAGGCACCGCGGTTCGACACCGCGGTCGCGCACCTCCACGTGAAGACGCGCGCGCTGGTCGGCGAGCGACGCGCCCGGTGGAACGACACAGTGACGCTGTGGTTGACGCGCAGGGAGCGAGCGTGGAAAGTCATCGCGTTCGACATCGACAGGCGGCCGCGATGATCAAGCGCGCGCTCGTCGTCCTCACCGTCATCGGGCTGACGACGAGCGCTACCTCGCTGATGGGCGTTCCGAACGCAGGCGAGCTGCTCGTCGGTCGCGTGCACGGGTCCTTCCAACCGACGGACGGCAAGATGTTCGTGCTCGTGATCGGCAACGACGCCCGCTCCGGCAACCCGACGAGATCGCGCGCCGACGCGATCCACATCGTGGGCATCAACACCGGCGCGATGCGTGGCGGGATCCTGAACTTCCCGCGCGACTCATGGGTCCCGATCCCCGGCTACGGGATGGGCAGGATCAACGAGGCGCTGCATCACGGAGGTCCCGACCTGCTCGCGCGCACCCTGGAGACCCTGACCGGTATCCACCTCGACTACTGGGTGATGGTCGGCTTCGAAGACTTCGTCAAGATCGTACGTTCGCTCGGCGGCGTCAGGATGAACGTCCCCACCGCGGTGTACGACCCGATCGGCTCGGGAGCGCGGCTGAAGGCGGGCACGCAGAAGCTGCTGGGACAGCAGGCTCTCGCCTACATGCGGACGCGCAAGTCCTTCAGTGGCGGAGATGTCACTCGGTCGACCAACCACGGGCGGTTCCTGCTGGCGTTGCTGCGCAAATTGAAAGGTGAGACCGCGCGCAACCCCGCCGCGCTCCTGCGCTGGATAGCGACGACACAACGTCACGCGCGTTTCGACGTCTCCGCCGACGAGATGTTCCGGCTCGGCGTCGTCGCGACGAAGCTCCAACCGAAACACGTCGGGAACGTGACCGTTCCGGTGTCGGTGGGATGGGCAGGAGCCGCCAGCGTCGTCTTCATCTCGAACGACGCGGGATCGATCTACGCGCGCTTCAGGCGGACGGCGCAGCTCTAAGCACGAACCGTCTGTAGCTCCTCGGCGAGATCATCGGCGCGCAGAGCGCGTCCGGTCGCTTGTTCTATCAACGCATCCCACCTCATCAGGTTGCCGGGACGGAACAACCGGTCGACGAGGACCTCACCTGCTGCGGGGACACCCAGCAGACCTCCCACCTCCGCGCGGATGGTCGCCGCCAGCTGGGACGCGAGCATGTCCCCCAGCAGGTAGTTGTGGTAGTAGACCGGCGCCACGGCGAGATGGATCTTGGCGGCCCAGTCGGGGGCCGAACGGCCCGGAGGCCGCGGGACGAGCTGGAAGTGCTCCACGAGCTCCCACCATCGTGAATCCAAGTCCGCTTCGGGGTCGGCATACAGGGCGCGCTCGAAGTGGGTCATCACCATGCACCAACGTGCGAACAACAGCGCCTGCGTCGACGCCGCGCAGCGCAGGTCGCCCTCGATCGATCGCACCTGCCCACCGTCGATGCCCGCGATCGTCTCGAGCCACACAGGGTCACGGACGAGCCGGCCCGATAACAACGCCGCGGCTTCGGTGACGAAGATGTGACTCGCACGTCGCAGGAGGTACGGGAGATGCCGGTCGATGCTGACGTCGTACGCTGCATGCCCCGACTCGTGCAGCATCACCTCGGTCCAGTATTCGCCGGGCACGACGTTCGCGAGGATGCGTACGTCGTTGCCGGACCGGTCGACGTCGAGGCAGAACGCATGCTGGCATTTGTTCGCGCGTGGGAACAGGTCGCTCGCGTCGATGACGGGAGCGAGGTCGATGTTCCATCCCGCGAACGTCCGCACCGCCAGATCAGGGGCCGACGAATCACCCAGCAATGGGTCGAGTCGCACGCGGCCGTCCGGCGGAAGCGACTGGAAGAATGGGTCTGCGTAGTGCCACGGGTAGATCTCGGTCGCGCCGAACCGCCTGCTGAGACGCTCGTCGAGGTCGCCCTTCCAGCTCTTGAACGCGTCGTTCGTAGCATCTGCGAGGTCATCGAACAACGCATACAGCCACGTCTCGTCGATCTCCTGCAGCTCCAGCGACATCCTGTAGTAGTCCGCGAACCCGAGGTTGCGCGCCATGCGGTTCCGCACCCGGGCAAGCTCGCGCACCCGGCCGGCGACGACCGCACCTATCTCCTTCGACGCCTCCCACGCCCGCCGCCGTTCGTCGGAGTCGTCGGACGACCGCAGGAGCTCGTCTATCTCGTTGTCGGACACCCGCTTGCCGTCGACGAGTGGCCTGTGGGACGCGAACTCGCTCTCTACCGCGCTCGACAACGACACCATCTGCTCACGTTCCGCTTCGTCCATCTGGTTCCCCGTCAGCGAGAGCTTCAAGACCTCGAGCTGGCGTTTGACCACGGGGTCGTGGACCTCGCCGGCGAGAGCAGCCGACACCGCTCCGAGGGCGTCCGCATCTCCTTTGATCCGGCGTAGCTCCAGCTCGAGCTCGACCCGGCGCCGGTTGGCCTCATCGGTGGAGTCGACCTGCGAGTCCCAGTAGGCGCGATGGAACTCGACCTCTGCGTCCCTGATCCGCGCCTCGAGCGTCTCCGCAAGCCGAGCAGGAGGCACGCCACCGCTTTGCACTACGACGATCCCTTCTTCCGGGGTGGCGCATCCTATGAGGGCCGCTTACCGCGATCCGATCAACTCGAAGTGCCACGGCTCGTGTCCGAGCGGCTGGTGCAACGGAAGGTCGAGCTCCGCTACCAGACGTCGCGCGAGCAAGAGGTCGCCGGCGAGGTCGACCGCGAGCCCGCGTTCGTGGAAGGACGCTCCCGGCGGGGCGACCCAGTCGTCGGCCGCCTCCGCGCTCCCGTGCCTCTCCACCGCGTCGGCCCACAGTCGCTCCTGCTCGTAGTGCGACCGGAACCCGGACGTCACGTGGACCGACCCACGCGCGGCTTGAAGCAACGTCGTGACCGCCGCTCGCATCCGCGGGTCGAGCTGCGCGATCGATCCGAAGACGTCGAGCGGCCCCAGCAGCGAAGGATCCATGACGGCGCGGGCGCGGGCGATCACATCCCCGACCGCGACCCGGACCTGAACGGCCGTCGCGCCGGCCGGGCAGATGCATTCGACGAGCCGCGCCCCGTTCAGCTCGGCGTAGCGGGCGGCGAGTGCGTGAGGGCGTCCGGATCCTCCGGGAACCGACTCGGCCACCGCGGCCAGGGCGGCCGCGTCGGCGGCGGTCTGCGCACGGGTGTCGAGCGCGCTGGCTTGACCGACCAGCGAGATACCAGCGACGACGATGGCTACGACAAGCGACGCGATGGCCGCCGTCAACAGCGTCATGGTCGCTCGATACGCATGGTCGAGCGGGCCGACATCACGAACCCACCGCCGAGAGAGCCGAGCAACGGCACGCCGGCGCCGGGCCGGTACGAGACCGTCACGGTCACGGGCTCCCCCCGGATACGCGCATCAGGAGACGGGTCGACCGTGACGTCGAGACGGTCGAGCCCGCCGGCAGCGGCCGCCGCTTCGATCTGTTCCGGGTCGTGGTCGACGGCAGCGACCCGCGCTGCCTCGCGCGCCGCGTGCCACACACGGACGTGGTCGGTAGCCAGGCCCGCGACCCAAACCATCACCATCATCAGGACGACCAGGACCGGCAAGGACAACGCGAGCTCGATCGTCGCCTGGCCGTCGTCGTTACGCGGGGTCATCCCTGGGCGCGTTCCACCAGGCTCGAGACGATCGTTTGGAACAACTCGTCGAGCCCACCGGACCGAACGAAAGTTGCAAAGACACCCACCACCAGGCCCACGACCAGCAGCACGAGCGCATACTCCGCGGTCGTCTGTCCCCGCTGTCCATGAAGCGCAGCGATCGCTCTGTACATCGGCACCTCCCTGTCCGCAGCCGCCCGTCGGCGGCCGTCTGGATCAGGCAATCGCGCCGGAGGCGATCACGCTGTGACCGCGGTCACCTCAGGGACTTACCCGGATGTGGTGGCCGACCTCGACGCCCCATTCCTCGAACGCGCCCTGGTTCACCTCCAGTGCGCCGCGGTACGGCACACCGGGGTCGTAGGTCTTGCACGGATCGGCCTCGCACGGGTCCATGTCGAACATCGCGATGATCTCGCCCGAGCTGTCGAAGAACGCGATCGACAACGGGATCGTCGTGTCCTTCATCCAGAATCCGCCGGTGGTCTCTTCGAAGAAGAGGAACACCATGCCGCCGTCATCTGCGAGTGAGTCGCGGTTCGATAAACCGCGGGAGCGTAGCTCGGGGGTGTCTGCGACCTCCGCCCTGATCAGCACGCTGTCGTCGCCCGTGTCGATCAGCACGTTCGCGAGCCGCGCGGTCGGCGACGGTGCCGCTGCCGGCTGCGTGGCGTCGTCTCCGCACGCGACGAGCAACCCCAGGAGCAAGGTGGCCGCCACGACGTGTCGCATCTCGGAAGCCTGCCACCTCGCGCTAGGTGGACAGACCTCCGAGCAGTGGAACGAGGATCGCTATCGCGAACGCCGGCAGGAAGCAAAGCGTCAGGGGCAGCACCAGCATGATGGGCGCCTTCTTCGCTCGTAACTCGAACTCACAGCGCGCGTCGTAGCGCGCCCGGCGCGCGAATACGGCGAGGTCGTCGTGCAGGGCCGCGCCGCTGCGGACGCCGGCGTCGATCACCGGCGCGAGACGCCGGAGCGACGGATCGGCCGCTTCGGTGAACGAATCCCGCCAGCCGGCTCCCATCCGCCGCCTCCGCAAGGCGCGCGCTATGTCGGCGTCGACCACCTCGTCGCCGCTGCGGACCGCCGCGAGACCGCGTTCGATGTCGAGCCCCGCGTTCAGCGCGGCCCCCAGGGCGTCGGCGAACGCGGCGACCGGGTGGTCGCGCTGCGGGGGCCGCGGCGACAACGCTGTTACCCAGCGCATCCCCGCCCACCCGAGAACCGTCGCCACCGCCAGCGAGAGAACGATCGCAGGCGGAGGCGCGCTGCGCCACGACGGGAGGAGCGTTGCGAACGCCACCGCGAAGATCGCGAGCATCCGGGTCGACGTACGCGCCGCGACGGCGGCGCCGCGCGCGTCGTCGGCCATCTCGGAACGCTCTTCGATGATCGACGCGACACGGCTGACCCCTACCGCGAGAGACGATCCGTGCTGCGCGCCTGTTGTCAACACGCGCGCCACTGCGGCCGTCTCATGTGGCGCGAGATTGCGCAACGGTTCGAGGGCCTCCTCGATCGACGCTCCGAGCGCGATGCGGCGAGACACCCTCAGCAGATGTGGCTCGAGGTCCCCGCCCACGTCGTCATGCCACCCCGTCAGGGCCCCTCGGGCAGAAGGAGCCGTGACGCAGCGCCGGGCGAGCGCGTGCAACGCAGGGACGATCGGATTCATCGCTCGAGGACCTCGGTGACCGAGCGGCGGCCGTCGCGGCGCTCCAGATGCACCGAGACGTCGACCGCTTCCGCCACCTGCGCCGCGAGCGTCTCCTCGGCGGGCGCGTGGTTCGACGCGAGCGCCAGGTCCACGAGCCGCCGCCGCGCGTCGCGCGCCGAACGTGCATGGACCGTCAGCATGCTCCCGCGGTGGCCGGTCGACATCGCCCACAACGCCGGAAGGGCCTCGGCCCCCCTGACCTCGCCCACGACGATCCGGTCCGGCCGCATGCGCAACGCCGCGCGCACGAGCTCGTCGAGCGGGACCCAGCCCCTGCCTTCGCAGTTCGCCTGGCGGGCAACGAGCGAGACCCGGTTGTGGCCCGCCCGCAGCTCGGCGAGCTCTTCGACCGAGACGACCCGCTCGGTCGGCGGGACCTCTTGGAGCAGGGCATCGAGCAGGGTCGTCTTGCCGCTCCCGGTCGCACCCGAGACGACGAGCGAGGCGCCCGAGTGCACGTGATCCGTCAGACGACGCGCCGTGGGCTGGTCCATGAGCCCGAGCGCGACGAGCTCGTCGATCGAGTAGGGCGTTCGCGCGGGCCGCCGGATCGACACGAGTGGACCGTTCGGCGCGATCGGAGGCAGGACGACGTGGAGGCGCGACCCGTCGTGCAGGATCACGTCCGCGATCGGGTGCGATGTGTCGACGCGGCCGCCGTGCGCCGACACCATCCGTTCACACCACGAGCACAGGTCGTCGCGATCGAGGAACGAGACGTCTGCTTGCTCGAGCCGACCCGCGCGTTCGACCTGCACGTGGTCGGGCCCGTTCACGAGCACGTCGGTTACGTGCTCGTCGGCGAGCAGCGCCGTCAGGGGGCCGAAACCGTCGATGTCGTTCGCGATCGCGTCGACCGCCGCTGCGAGGTCCTCCACGCCGGCTTCCGCGACGATCGCTCGCAGCGCCACCCGACGCTCGACCGGATCGAGGTCGGCGATCTCGTCGTGGGCATAGACGAGCTCGCGCAGCGCCCGGTTCATCGTGCGAGCGCGTCGGCGAGACGACGCACTCGCCGCGACCAGCGCGACCACCCCGGCGACAGCAAACGATGCTCTTCTTCTACATCGCGCAGCGCCGGGCACGGAGGGAGCTCGAAGACGCGGCCCCCGAGGATCCGGTCGAGCTGCGCGGCGGTCGTCTGCCCGCCGCGACCCAGACGGTTCACGACCGGGCACCACGCGATCTCCCGATACGCGTCGACGACGGCGCGGGCGCGCTGTGCCGCGCGCGGTGTCGGCCGGATCAAGAGGATCGCGGCATCGACACGGCGCGCGACATCGGAGAACGCCGCGAGGGGGACGTCGAGCACGACCCACGCCGTGTCCTCCGGCAGCGCATCGTGCAACCCAGCGGGATGCACGCCGGCGACGAACCGGAAGCCGCTCGGCACCGGCACCGGCCGCGGACCCTCCGGCGCCGGCACAGCTTCGATGCCGAGGCGCTCGTGCGCGGCCCGCGCCGGATCGAGGTCGACGAATGCGGTCGGGCATCCGCCGCCGGCCAGCGCGCCCGCCAGGTGCAGCGCGATCGTAGTGACGCCCGCACCGCCTTCGGCAGATGTCACCGCGACCACGCGCGGGCGGGGCCGGGTCAGCCGTTCGACACGCGCGACGACGTCACCGGGCTCGATCGGGTCGACGACCAGTGCGCCAGCGCAGGCGACCTCCGGCGAGCAGACGATCACGTCGCCGCCGGTCGGCGGCTCCCTGTGAAGGCTCAGGACCCAGTCGCTCGGCCCCTTCTCGAGGCTGCGGACGAGAGCCATGCGAGCGGTCTCGTCGGTGCTGACGATCGCGACGTTGACGGTCACGCGTGCAGCGTGGCGCTCGGTCGACCGCGGTGCGGTGGCGCGGGTCACACAGGCTTAACGATCGGCTCCCGGGCCGCTCAACTGGACGTCGCCTGCCTTTGTCCGCACGTAGACCTGCCAGTGGTAATAGGCATAGAAAGCGCGGTCGTGTTTCATCATCTGGCGCGCGTAGATACTGATCGCGCGGACGTAGTTGTCGCTGTGGTTGTACGCCCACAGCGCGTCCTTCATACGTTCGGGCGCGCCGGACGCGGCGAGGTAACGGGCGGCGCCGAGGATCGAATCGTGCGAGTCGTTGATGTCGCCGCCGTTTCCGTAGGCCGCCCAGGTCGCCGGCATGAACTGCATCGGGCCCATCGCGCCGGCAGAGCTGGGACCGAGGATGCGGCCGAAGCGCGACTCGACGAAGTTCAACGACGCCAGCACCTGCCACGGGATGTCGAAACGCCGCTGCCCCTTCCGGTAATAGCGCAGCAGCTCCTTCGCCGGCGCGGGTTTGTAGATCTTCCAGTCCGGTGGCTCGTCGAGTGGGGTCACGAGCGTCGTCAGCTCGTTCGCGGCTCTGACGGTGTTGTCCGACAACGCCTGCAGCCGGCGTGGCAGGAGCTTGCGCACCTGTGCGTAGAGCCTCCGGTTCCCGCTGAGGACCCGGTAGATCCGCTGCTGGCGCATCGCCCGGAGCTGGACCGCCCGCTCGTCGGGGCCGGGGCCGGTGCCCGAAGCGCGCCACCGCTCGATCGCGTCGTACAGGTCGCGCGTCGTCGTGCGCAGGTCGGCGGCGAGCTTCGCCGGATGCCGCGGGATCGCAGCGGCGACGTCGTAGGTGGGGCTGCCGAGGCGGCGCGGCTTCGGCTCCGGCGACGGAGAGGGCGTCGCCGCGGAGGGACCGGTGCGGACCTCGATCGATCCCGAGCACGCGCCGAACAGCAGCAGCAGCGAGACGATCAACGCGGGACTGCGCAACCGTTGCAAGCTGGGGGTGGTCGTGACGTTGGCAGTGGACAGCTTCGGCCGCATCTGAGGATCGTTACCCGTTCGGACGCGGGTTGTATCTCAGGTCGTGTCGGCTCCCACCAGGACGGGCGCGGGCTCCGGCTCCCGCTCCGGCGCGGACTCCTTGCGCACGATGAATGCCACCGACGCGACGATGACGGCCGCGCCCACCATCGTCGTCGCGGTGATGGGCTCGGACAGGATGATCCAGCCGAGGAAGATCGCGACCACCGGGTTGACGTACGCGTAGGTCGACACCTTCGAGATCGGCGCGTTCTGGAGCAACCACGCATAGGCGGTGAATCCGACGAGCGACCCCATCGTGACGAGATAGAGGAACGCGAGCATCGACGCGCGGGACCAGCTCGACGAGTCGAACCCCGCGACCTCGCCGCGGAAGATCCCGCCCGCCAACAGGGCGAGGCCCCCACCGATCATCTGGTAGGTGCTCGACACGAGCAGGTCCTTCGGTAGCTGCATCCGCGTCGACAGGAACGACCCGAGGGCCCACGAGAACGAGGCGAACACGATCAGACCGACGGCCCACGACGACACGCCGGTCGGCCGGTTACCGGGGAGGACGAGGACCGCGACACCCGTGAAGCCGACCGCAACGCCGACGAGCGTGCCGAGGCGGACGCGGTCGCCGACGGTCGCACCAAGGACGATCACCCACAAAGGGACGCTGGCGATGATCAACGCGGCGAGGCTCGACGGCATCTCGAGCTCTGCAATCGCGACCATGCCGTTCGCGCCGAGGAACAGCGCGGCCCCCACGATCACCGACGACTTGAGCTGCGCGGGCGTGATGCGGACACCGGCTCGGCCGCGGCGCGCGAGGAGGATGGCGTACATGATCAGTCCGGCGGCCAGGAAACGCACGCCCATCGTCAGCAGCGGTGGCAGGGTCTCGACCGTGACGCGGATCGCGAGATACGTCGACCCCCACACGATGTAAACGATCCACAGGGCCGTCCACACGAGCCACGTCGGTGCGTTCCCCTGGTCATCCCGTTGGACGTTCACAACGGGGCGAACCAGCGTGGTCCGGCTGCTATTCCTCGCCACCCGCGATCCCGAAACATCGAAGGTGTGGCGGCCCAGAACCTCGGTTCGGGAGCAGCTCGGCTGAAGTATCGAAGCCTCACGCGAGCGCGGCCGCGACCGCATCCCACAGCTTCGCTGCGTCACCCGCCCATACGTCGCCCGCGGGCAGACCCGTCGAGGCCTCGACGTCGTGCTTGGCGCCGCGGGCTTCGTCGGGGGAGAGGCCCTTGCAGTTCAACGAGATGCACGCGACGCGAGCGGGTCGCACCGGGGCGGTCATCACCTCGTAGACGGCGATCATCTCGGTCACCGGCGGCAGGGGGGAGTAGGGCGGCTCCTCGATCGCGTCGCGGCCGGCCTGGTGACAGAGGATCAGCACCTCCGGAGCCGACCCGTGGAGAAGCCCGAGGGTCACGCCGGCGTACGCCGGGTGCCACAGGCTTCCCTGGCCCTCGACGATCAACACGTCGGAGGCGGGATCGGCTTCGCACACGAGCTTCTCTGCCGCGCCGGGGACGAAATCCGCGATGACACGATCCACCGCGATGCCCCGCCCTGCGATCAGGATGCCGGTCTGTCCGGTCGCCACGAACTCGGTTGCGACCCCGCGGGAGCGTCCCGCGGCCGCGACCTCGAGCGCGGTCGTCTTCTTGCCCACGGCGCAGTCGCTGCCGACCGTGAGCACGACGCGCCGCGGGACCTCCAGGCTCTTGCCGGAGAACAGCGGGATGTCTTCGGGAGGACGCCGCACGTCCCACAGCGTCGCTCCGTGCGTCCGCGCGAGCGCGACGAGTTCGTCGTCGTCGTTCAGGAACGAGTGGAGGCCACTGACGATCTCGAGCCGGTTCTCGATCGCTTCGACGATCCACGCGCGCCACTCCGGCGGGATCCAGCCGCCGGGTGTCGCG
Source organism: Actinomycetota bacterium (assembly GCA_035550975.1). Taxonomy (GTDB): domain Bacteria; phylum Actinomycetota; class CADDZG01; order CADDZG01; family WHSQ01; genus DASZOC01. The sequence continues at coordinate 20,232 of DASZOC010000085.1, forward strand.
ACGCCGAGCAACAGCGACGTCGGCGAGTGCCGGAGCCCTTCGGTCACCGATGCGACGATCGGCGCCGACCGGTTCAGCTCCGGTAGCTCGTCGGCGATGTCACTACCTGCGTGATCGCGATCTAAGACGGCAGCGATCGTGGCGCGCGAATAGCGGATGACACCGTGCGCGGTCTTCGCGTTGCGTTCGCGCAGGTAACCGTCCGCCAGTATCAGCCACGAACGTTGCTTCACACGGGTGTGCCTTCGACGCCGAGACCGGGGACGTCGGGGAGAATCAGGCGGCCGTTGTCGTAGCGAACGCCGGGGAAGGGGTCGTTCGCCAGCAGCAACGGCCCGTCGAGGTCGGCATGGTCCACGAGGCCAGCGAGGTGGGCGCCCGCGGTTGCCGCGATACCTGACTCGAGGTCGCAGCCCAGCATCACACCCATGCCGCAGGCGCGGGCGGTATGGATAGCGGCAAGGGTCTCCCGGATCCCACCCGCCTTGCGCAGCTTCAGGTTGACACCGTCGACGACGCCTCGCAGAGCCGCGACGTCCGCCGCGGTGGAAACGTCTTCGTCGGCGAATATCGGGATCGACGTCGCTTCCGTCACCCGCGCGAGGTCGTCGTGGTTGCCTGCTGCGATCGGTTGCTCGCAGAGCTCCACGTCGAAGCGCTCCAAGTCTCCGAGACGCTCGATCGCGCCGGCGGTATCCCAACCTTCGTTCGCATCGATCCGCAGGGCGCCGGAGAAGACCGCGCGGATCGCGGCAACCGCCTCGACGTCGCCGTCGAACCCGACCTTGATCTTCAGGGATGGATGGTCGGCGAGTTTCGCGGCCCGCTCCTTCATCCGCTCGGTGTCGGTGATCGGAACGGTCACCGACGTGGGCGGCAGGGCACGCCCCTTGGAGCCGACGAGCTTGCATACCGGCAGGCCGGCGATCTTGCCCGCCAGGTCGTGCAGAGCGATGTCGAGCGCGGCACGCCCGGCCCCCGCGGGAAGCAGCTCCCGGACACCTTCGAGGTTGAACGGGTTCGCGAGGCTCGCGACGTCGACGGATTGCAACTGGTGGAGCACCGAGTCGACCGATTCGTCCCACCTGCTCGCCGGAGCCGACTCGCCCACGCCGGCGACGCCGCCGAAGCGCAACGTGACGAAGACATTCGTAGCCGAGTCCCACGTCTCGCGCGCTATCGTGAAGCGTTCCGCGAGCGGCAGCTCTATCGCCGTCGCCTCCAGCGACCAGCTCTCGCGGCTCCACTCGTCGGGCATCGCCCGACTCTAGTGGCCGAGCTAGTGGACAGGGAGCGCAGGCGGCGGTGTCGACACGGCGAGTTACCCGCCCCCGCGAAGCCGGCGCGGGGATGTCTGAGCGAAGGGGCGACACTGTCGCCGGAGCGACCGCCCGACGTTTCTAGTGAAGCGGACCGCGGAGCCGGGCGATGCGCTCGTCCGTCGGCGGGTGGGTCGAGAACAGCTTCGCGAAGTTGACCTTGCGGCCGGCCAGTGGGTTGACGATGTACATCGTCGCCTGGGCGGGATTGACGTCCATCGGCACGCGCTTCGCGGCGATCTCCATCTTCTCGAGCGCCCGCGCCAGAGCTTCACCGTTGCCGATCATGTGCGCCCCGGTGCGATCGGCCTCGAACTCGCGCGACCGCGACAAGGCCATCTGCAACAGCATCGCCGCGAGCGGGGCCAGGATCATCATCGCGAGCAGCCCGAAGATGTTGTTGCCGCCCTCGTCGTCGCGGCCGCCCCCACCGAACATCGCGCCCCACATCGCCATCCGGGCGATGAACGTGATGCCCATCGCGATCGCAGCGGCGACGCTGCCGATCAGGATGTCGCGGTTGCCGACATGGGCTAGCTCGTGCGCGAGCACGCCGCGCAGCTCGTCCTCGGTGAGCAGGTCCATGATCCCTTGGGTCACCGCCACGACCGCTCGGTCGGGGTTTCTCCCGGTGGCGAACGCGTTCGGCTGCGCGCTCGGGATGACGTAGATGCGCGGCATCGGCATGTTCGTCGCCGTCGTCAGCTCCCGCATCATGCGGTAGAGCCCCGGCGCATCCGCCTCGGTCACGGGCTTTGCGCCCGACGCCGCGATCGCCATCTTGTCCGAGAACCAGTAGGACCCGCCGACCATGACCAGGCCGATCGCGAGCCCGATGATCGCGCCGCCCCGACCGAACGATGCCCCGATCAGGACCACGAGCCCGCCGAGCGCGGCGAGCAGGATGTAGGTCTTGAAAGTGTTCTTGTTCATGCCCTAATTGTCTCGCGTGGCGGAGGGTACTTCGACCGCGTGAGGCGGCGCCCGCCTCGTCGGCAACATGCTCTCCGTAGCGACCGCGGCTACGCCGGTCTATGCCAGAAACACAGGATCACCCCTCCGGAAGGGGCCGCGAGGGCCGGAGGTAGGGGACCAGCTGGACGCTGACGATCGCGGCCATGATGAGGGCCGCGCCCACCCAGCCGAGCCCGGTCAGGCTTTGCCCCTTCAGGAGCCACGCGAACAGCCCCGCGAAGGCAGGCTCGCTGGCGAGGATCAGCGCGGTGCGCGAGGGCGACGCGTGTCGCTGGGCATACGCCTGGACGTAGAAGCCGAGCACACTCGCGAGCACGGCGGTGATCGCGAGGGCGGACCAGACCGACTGCTCACGGGGCAGGACCATCTGGCCCTGACCCACCGAAAGCAGCAACGAGATCGCGCCACAGACGGCGAGTTGCACGACCAGCAGCGCGCTCACGTCGTAACGCTTCACGGCCGGATCCGTGACAAGGATGTGGAACGAGAAAGACATAGCGCAGCCGAGCACGAGGAGGTCTCCGACGATGTTCAGTCCGCCGCCGCTGCCCGACAAGAGATAGAGGCCGACCGCGGCGACACCGGCCGCGGCCCATGCCGTTCCGCCCGCGCGGTGGCCGAGGAAGATCGCGGCGAACAACGGTGTCAGCACCACGAACAGTCCCGTGATGAACCCGGCGTTGGAGGCGGTCGTCCGTTCGAGCCCGAGCGTCTGGAGCAGATACCCGCCCGTCAAGAACAGCCCCATCAACGCGCCGGCCCTCCATCCGTCCGCCGGTAACGCGCGCAGCTGCCGGCGGAACAGGATCGCCGCGAGCACGGCCGCGCCGACGAAGCGATACGCGAGGAACGTAGTGACCGGGAGCTCGGTCACCGCGTCCTGCACGACGGGGAACGTGAGGCCCCAGATCGCGCAGATCCCGACGAGGCTCAGCTCGGCAAGTGGTGCCCGCGTCATCGGCCGATACTCAACCAGACACGAAGATGCCGGGCCCGGAGGCCCGGCATCTGTCTCGGTCACAGGCTCCCGCGCGTTCGCCGGAACACGCAGGCGCTTACGCCCGTGCTACTGGATCTTGTTCTGCTCCACCTCGCCGCGCCACGCGCCCGTCTCGGAGCCGCGGCTCTCGATGAAGCTCTTGAAACGCTCGAGGTCGCCCTTCGTGCGGGACTCGACGATGCCGAGCGCGTCCCCGGCCTTCTCGACGAAACCCTCGGGGTCGAAGTTGACCTGCAACATGACCTTCGTCTTGTTGTCGTCGATCCGGTGGAACGTCACGACACCCGCGTTCTCCGCGCCGCCGATGTCGGTCCACGCGATCCGCTCGTCGGGCTTCTGCTCGGTGATCTTCGCGTCCCATTCGCGCTCGACGCCGGCGATCTCCGCCTTCCAGTGAAGCGTGACGTCGTCGAGCTGCTTCACCTCTTTGACGCCCTCCATGAACTGCGGGAAGTCTTCGAACTGCGTCCACTGGTTGTACGCAGTGCGTACGGGAACCTCTACTTCGACGGATTGCTCGATCTGAGACATCCGGTGGCCTCCTTCGTAGGGGGACGGTTACACCTCATCCCTACCCATGGCGCGGCCGGACGACACGCTGGTCCTGCTTCAGCGCGGCCCGGATGTGCTCGGTTTCCTTCGGCGACAGCCACCGGGCGATCGAGTCGGCAACGGAGTCTGCAGTGATGTCACGGCCAGCGCGTCGCAGCGACAGGACCGTCTTGTAGACGAAGCTGCGGTATTCCGCCGGCACCGGAAGGCCTTCGACCCGTCCGGTCTGAGACCAGGCGTGCTCGAGCGCCGCGACGTCCGGGTCGTCCCACCATGCGCCTCGCTTCGTCCCGATGACTTGCGGGTCGCGCAGTGGCACGACGTTGACGGGCTTCGACCCGTCGACGCGCCAGTCGGGCGCAGCATGGAAATCCGGTTCGTAAGCCAGCCGCTTCTCCTGCAGGTAAGACAGCTCGCTCGCGTCGCGCACGTGCAGGACGAGGCGGAGCGTCCGTCCAAGCTCGTCGGGCAGGTTGCCCGCGTTGCGGTACGAGATCGCGTCGTCCACCGACAGGCGCTGTGCGGTGGACGGCGCGATGTCGTCATCCGGCGCGCGCCACCGCTTGAGCTCGATCTCGACATCGCGCGGGCTCATCAGGTACCAGCCTTCTTCCACACTTGTAATCTACGGGCGCATGCTGGGCCCTCCAACGTCCGAGCTGGTCGCGGGCATCCAAGGACTCGTCGTTGCCGTCGTTCTGCTCGGGCTCGGCTATCTCGTTGCCGACGTCTTCGCCGGCCGGCGTCGGCTCGACGAGGTGGACCGCTGCGGGCTCGCCCTCACGGGGCTGTGCGTCTTCGCATTCGTTCTGATGTTGGTGCACATGGCCACGTCCGGCTGGCTGTACTCGCATCCGCTCGTCGTTCGGCTCCTGGTTGCGGGAACCGTGGTCGGTCTCGGGCTGCGGCGGATACGGAACAACGAGCGCGCCCGCGGCCCGCTCTGGCTCGGGCTCGGTCTAGCGGCGCTCGCCGTCGCGGTGTGGGCCTCACCGGTCTTCCGGATGATGCCGTTGACGGCAACGGCCGACACGCAGCTGCACAACGGATGGGTCGACCAACTCATGGCGGGCGAGACCACACCCGGCGCCGTCCTCACCGGCGACATCCCGAACTACTACCCGTGGTTGTTCCACAGCGTCGGCGCGGTCACTACGAGCATCACGCCGGGCGAGACGCCGTTCCACTCACTCGCGCCGCTCCACGTCCTCCAGGTTGCGGGGACGGTCCTGGCGCTGTTTGCGCTGGGGCGCGCGCTGACGACGAGAGCGACGACGGGCGTGGGGGCCGCAGTGTTGGGTGCGATGAGCGGAGGCTTCGGGTTCGTGATGCTGCGCGGGCTCGACGTCGTGACCGACCCGCGGGGCAACGACGGCGCCGACGCGCTCCGGTACCAGGGCGACATGCTGTTCTCCCGCAGCTACAACCTCAGCTTCCACAACCTCATCCCGCCGTTCCCCCGCGACCTCGCCTTCGGGCTGTTGATCTCGTTCGTCCTTCTGCTCGCGCTGCGCGCGCGTTCGGCGAGCGCGTGGGTCGACGTCGCGAGCGGCATCAGTCTCGGCTTGGTCGGATTGACGGGGGGCGAGACGTTCATCGTCGGCGTCGTTCTCGTCCTGGCGATCGTGGTGTTCGACGCCGAACGCAAAGTCGCGACTGCAGCGAGGCTGCTGGGGCCCGCCGTCGCCGTCTACGCGGTGTGGCTGGTGCCGGTCCTCGTCAACTACCTGCGCCTGGATGGGTTCGTGAGCATCACGCACATCATCGCGGTCGACCTCCCCGCGACGGCGATCGTCCTGTCGTGGGGCCTCGCGACCCCGTTCGCCGTGATCGGTGGCGCTGCATACGCGTCGCGCGCTCGCGCCGAGCGGCCGGTCCGCCTCGTCGCTCTCTTCGTCGCCGTTTCCGGAGCGATGCTCGTCGCGTCGGCGTTGATCCCGCAGGTCGTCGGGGAGGCGTTCGACACGCTGGGCCGGAAGCACCGTTACTGGCCGATCTTCTATCTGTCGGTCGCCCTCGTGGGCGCGCTGGGGTTCACGTGGTTGCTGGAGTCGGTTGGTCGACGCTCCCGGGCAGCGGCGGTCGCTATCGTCGTGGTCGCGTTCGCGGTGGCACTGGCATCGCCGGTCGTCGCAACCCTCGCGACACCCGATGTAGTCAAACCTCACGACGAGGTACGCGACGGGATGACGCGACAGGACGACAGCCTGCTTCACGTCGTGCGGGACGCGGGGCCGGGTTGCACGATCGCCGCGCCACAGGGAGTGTCGCGAGAGGTCTTCGGGTTCACCGGCTATCGGATGTTGTCGTGGACCGGGAACTGGTTCGGCGAGAACCGCGCGCGGATCCGGTGGGCCGACATCTACGACCGCATCACTCCCGAACAGGAACGGATCGACGACAACAAGCTGCTCACGACCCGGCCGGACGACGCGCGGTGGGGCGAGGTCGCGCGGCGCCACGATCTGGACCTCGTCGTGGTGGCGGCCGATTCACCGCCGCCCGCGGATCTCGCGCCACGGCCGGTGACGCACGGGACCGACCCCTACTGGGTCGTACAGCTTCAGGAGTGCGCGATCGCATAGCGGCAGCGCGCGACTAAGGTCGAGCCGATGAAGCGCCACTCGACGCTGATGATGGCACTTGCCTTGGCGACTTCGGTTGCAGCTCTCGCGGCGCCTGCCGCGGGAACCGAGCCGCGGTCGTCAGAGACCGGGCTCACCGTCGCGAAGACGCGCCGCTATGTCTACGCGCTCGGGACCGTGACTCCCCCGGCCCCCGATCAGCGCGTGAAGGTGCGGCTCGCACGCGACACCGGCTCGGGATTCGTAAGCGTCGCAGTGAAGCGCGCTGCTCTATCCGATGCGCGCGACGTCGACGGTGACGGCGACCGAGAAAGCCGTTTCGGCGCCCGCTTCGCGCGACCCGCGACCGGCGCCTGCCGCCTCACGGTGATCTACCCTGGTAACGCGCGCACCACGAAGAGCTCCGACCGCCACGACTTCCCCTGTGGCATCCCGACCTTCGACACGGGGACGGCGACGATCACATCCGACGGCGGCACGGTGACGGTTCGCGTCCAGATCGCGGAGACCGACGAGCAGCGCAGCTACGGACTGATGTATCGCAGGTGGCTCGCGGCGGACAAAGGCATGATCTTCCTGTTCGAACAAGACACGACCGGCGGCTTCTGGATGAAGAACACGATCATCCCGCTGTCGATCGCGTTCATCGACTCCGCCGGGGTGATCATCGACATCCAGGACATGGATCCGTGCACGCAAGACCCGTGCCCCAGCTACGCGCCCGCGCAGCCGTACCGGTCGGCGCTGGAGGTCAACCAGGGCGGGTTCGAGCGCTGGGGCGTCTCCGAAGGAGACGTCGTCCAGCTGAACCGGTAGCCCGGCGCCGGATCCATCCGCGGGCGACGGCACCGACCCGGCTCGCCACTCCTCTAAACGGGAGGCGCTGATACCGTCGGGTGACCAACCGCGTGCGCTGAGGGGACTCGTTCAGGATCGAGCCCGACTCTTTGGCCGTCGCCAAAAGAGAAGGGCATCCACATGGACCAGCGGCCGCAGGGCAACGTCGACCACAGCGTCGGCTCGCTCGCAGCGCTCCGCCTCGAGGGCCAGACCCTCGACTCCGTCACAGGGCAGATCGGCCGACTCGCCGTGCAGTCGCTGGAGGGGTGGGACGCAGCCGGCGCGAGCCTCGTGACCGGAGACGAGATCGCCACCTACGGGACGACCGACGAGCGCATCAACCCGGTCGACCAAGCGCAGTACGACTCGAAGAGGGGGCCGTGTGTCGACGCCATCAAGACCGGCGAGGTGCAGTACTTCGATGGGACGTCGGTCGAACCTCGCTGGCGCCAGTTCGCGGAGACCGCGGCCGACGCGGGTGTGTACTCGACCTTGTCCTTCCCGCTGAGGTTGAACGACGAGGTCATCGGAGCGTTGAACTTCTACTCCCGCGAGCGGGATGCGGTGCGGCCGGGAAACCGCGAAGAAGGTTCGCTGTTCGCGGCCCAGGCAGCAGTGTCGATCGCGAACACGCGAGCCTACGTCGCCAAAGACACGCAGGTGGCGAATCTGGAAGATGGTCTCCAAACGAGGACGATGATCGGTCAGGCAACCGGCTTGCTCATGGCGCAGGAGGGTCTCACCTCCGACGAAGCATTCGACAAGCTGGTGCAGATCTCGCAGAACGCGAACATCAAGTTGCGCGAGATCGCGAAGCGCTACGTCGATGCATGGGAGCAGCGCGCTCCCACAAAATAACCCTTAGGCGCTTTCGAGCTGCTGCTTGCGTTGCCTCATCCGCTCGCCGAGCGCCTGGATATCGTCGTCCTCGAGGACCTGACGGCCCTTCTTGAACATCTCGCCCTCTTCCTCTTCGATGTGGTGTTCGATGTTCTCCTTCATCACCGCGAACTTCGCCGCCCATCTCTCGTCGTCGACCGGCGTTTCCTCGAGCTCCGCCATGATCTCGTTCACCACGTGGTGCTCCTCGTAGCCCTCCAACGAGACCTCCTTCGTCTTGTCGTGCTCTTTGAGCGTTGGGTAGAGCAGCTCTTCCTCGAGCGCCTCGTGGACCACCATGTCCTGCTTGAGGCGCGCGAATAGCTGTTGGCGGGTCGTGGTCGCACGCTCCGTCGTATCTTCTAGCTCCCCCAGCATCTTCTTCACCTTCTTGTGGTCGTCTTCCAGCAGTTCGAACGCGTCCACGTGCTCCTCCCTTCGGTCAGTAGCCGTATTCCCAACGTTCCCTGTGCCAATCCTGCGGGCGGTCGTGAAGTGCGTGGTTAGCGCGCGCAGTCGCCGCAGAGACCGAACACCTCCGCGGTATGCGTGACATCGTCGAATCCGTGCCGCCGCGCCACCCGCGTGGCCCACGACTCGACTTCCTCCGCCGTCAGCTCCTCGGAGTGTCCGCACCCACGGCAGACCAAGTGATGGTGGTGGTCGGTCGCGCTGCAGAGCCGGAACATGGCCTCGCCGCTCTCGTTCTGGAGGACGTCCACCTCGCCGGATCCGACCAGCGCCTGCAGGTTCCGGTAGACGGTCGCGAGCCCGACCTGCTCGCCCGCGCGCAGCAGCTCCTGATGCAGGCGTTGCGCGGTCTTGAAGCCGGACGCGTTGCGCAGCGCATCGAGGATCGCTGCCCGTTGCCGGGTCGAGCGCAGGCCGGTGGCCCGTTCCTTCGATGGCCGTGTCATGTCTCCCTCCCGATGATCAGGCCGCACGACCGAGATGGGCCGATCCCCGGAGCAGGGCGAACGCGGCAATGGCCGTGAGCACGATCACCGCACCGGGAGCCGCGTTCACGTAGAAGGCGAGGATCAGGCCCGCGACGGTGACGACGAGACCGACGACGGAGGCGGCAACGACCGTGGCGCGGAAGCTCCTCGCCGACTCCTGGACCGCAGCAACGGGAAGCACGAGCATCGCCGACACCAGGAGGATGCCTACGACCCGCATGGCGACCGCAACCGTCACTGCTGCAGTGATCGCGACGAGCAGGTTGTAAGCGCGCACAGGCAGACCCGCCACCCGCGCTACGTCCTCGTCATAGGTGACCGCGAACAGCTCCTTGTGGAGCAGCGCCGTGACCGCGACGACGAGGACGGCGGCGATCGCGACGGCAACGAGGTCGTCGGTGCCGACGGTTAGCACCGCGCCGAACAGATAGGGAAGAACGCGTGCACCACCCGTCGCCGACAGGCTCACCAGCAGCGCGCCCCCCGCTATGCCTCCGTAGAAGACGAGGGCGAGAGCCACGTCGCCCGCCGTGCGGCCTCGTTCGCGCAGCAGCTCGATCACGACGGCGCCGACGACCGCGGCGACGAGCGCGGTCAGCACCGGGAAGACGCCCGCGAGCAATCCTGCGGCGACACCGGTGAAGGCGACGTGCCCGATCCCGTCGCCCATCAGCGACAGGCGACGATGGACGAGATAGACCCCGATGCTCGGCGCGGCGACACCGACGAGCGCGGCGGCCACGAGTGCGCGCTGCATGAACGCGAAGCACGCGAACTCCAGTCCGGCCGAGCAGGCGGCGTCGAAGGGCTGCATCTAGGTCGCCCCCGCGGCGCGATCGAGCGGTGAGGGGGCCGCGTGAGGTTCCGTGTGGTGGACGTGGTCGGTGTGGACGTGGTGGGGAAGGTGCGGCCCGTCGTAAGCGACCGTCCCCGCGTCCATCACGACCTCGCGCGTGATGAGGTCTTCCGTCGGGCCGAGGCCGTGCGCGACCAATAACACAGTGCCCCCGCCGTCGTGGAAGCCTCCGAGCGTCCGAGCAACGCGCTCCTGATGTTCGACATCTACACCCGACAGTGGCTCGTCCAAGACCAGCACGTCGGGCGCTCCGGCGAGAGCGCGCGCTATCAGCACCCGCTGCTGCTGGCCTCCGGACAGTCGCGCTACGGGGACCGCCGCCAGGTCCGATAACCCGACGACCTCGAGCGCGTCCATCGTCGTGGAACGGTCCGCTGCTCGGTAGCGTCGGAACCGGCTCGTCCGGGCGATGCGCCCGGACAGCGCGACCTCCATCACCGACGCGGGGCCGCCGAGGGCCGTCGACGCGCGTTGGGGGACGTACCCGATGCGGGCCCACTCACGGAACTCGCGTAGCGGCTCTCCGAAGACACGCAGTCCCCCGCCGCTGAGTGGACAGAGCCGCAGAAGCGTCCGCACGAGCGTCGTCTTGCCGGAACCGTTCGCACCGAGCAACGCGAGGAACTCCCCCCGGGCGAGTTCGAAGTCGACACCGTCCACCGCGATGGTCGAGCCGAGTACGACGCGGCCCTGCGCGAGCTCGAAGACGCGTGTGGGCGTCATCGACAACCGAGTCCTTCGCGCAGCGCGTCGAGGTTGGTGATCATGGCGGTGAAGTAGTCACCGCTTTCGGGAGGACCTTCGAGCGGATCCAAGCGCGCGGTTTCGACACCGACTTCGTCAGCGAGCGTCTCGGCGATGTCCGGCGGGACCAGAACTTCGAAGAAGATCGTCGTGACGTCGTTGTCTCGCACGAAGTCGGCGACGTCGGCGAGCCGGCGCGGCGAGGGCTCCGCTTCGGGATCGATCCCGGTGATGCCGACCTCCTCCAGCCCGTAAGCAGCGGCGAGGTATCCGAACGCTTCGTGGCTCGTCACCATCGTCGTTCGGTCGCAGCGCGCGAGGCCGTGTCGAAGCTCCCCATCGAGCTGGTCGAGGCGCGCCTGGAGAGACCGTGCGTTGTCTCGGAAGCGATCCGCGTCGTCGGGGTCGATCTCCGCCAGTCGTTGCGCCACCTCGGCCGCGACCACGGCGAGGCGCTGCGGATCGAGCCACACGTGTGGGTCGACCGCCGCTTCATCGTGCTCGCCTCCGGCTTCGTGTTCGGCTCGGGCTTCGTGTTCGGTTCGCCGCAGGAGATCCCGCTGGGCGGCAAGCGCATCTATCTGCGCGGCTTCGATCTCGGCGAGCGCGTCCTCGACCGACGGCTGGAAGCCATTACCGATGTAGACGACGAGCTCGGCACCGGCAAGCGCCCGGACGTATCCCGGCGAGAGCTCGAGGTCGTGAGGCTCGGCTCCGGGCGGCGTGAGGTTCTCGAGCTCCACGAGGTTCCCGCCCACCTGCTCGACGACGAAGGCGAGGGGATAAAAGGATGCGACGACCCGCGGCCGGGCGCCCTCTGCGGCGCCCTCCGGAATGGAGCAACCACCGGCGAGCATCGCGACGGCCGCGAGAGCGACCCGGAGAACGACCACGGCAGGAGGATAACGATAACGATTCCTATTAGCAACCGCCTCGCGCGCCTGCGAAGCTGGGCCCAGCAGCGCAGCTGCGGGTGAGTTCGATGGGGACTCCGGGCACGGCGGATCCGCCGGAGCGAAGCGGAGGCGGATGGGAATCGAACCCACGTAGAGCAGCGCAGCTGCGGGTGAGTTCGATGGGGCTCCGGGCACGGCGGATCCGCCGGAGGCGGATGGGAATCGAACCCCCCCCCCCGGAGTTAGCCGGCGCACCGGTTTTGAAGCCTGGTCTGTACTTCCAAGAGTCCTCTAGAGATCTTGGACGGTCGCCGAGACGAAGATCCTGGTCAGACGCGGCAATCTTCGGCCTACAAATTACCGAAACACTTGTGCGGTATTTCTCCAAGTTAAGACTTGTCTGGCATCACCCCTTCCGCTTCGTTGACGCCTCGGGCTGGTCCACAACCACGCCCAGGCTCGACCTGTCAGTTGCGACCAGGCCCCCAGGTTGTTGGTCCGACCTTTGACGTGAATCCACCGCGTTCTATCAGGCGGCAGCCTTAACTCGAGAGGGTAGGTACCAGCTATCGCCGCGGAAAACGGCGACGATGGAGCGACGGTGACGCCACAAGCCGCGTGCAACCATCTCGCTCGCCCTGCCTTCGAGATCGGTCGTCGCTCCGCCTACGAACTCCCCGTTCACGAAAAACCGGACCCGTCGGCCCGCGACCCCGGACGAAGGATGGTCTGCATCGAACAGGCGCGCTCGGACGACCCGCCAACGAGAGGAGAGTGTCAGCCCGGTGTCTTCTTTCTCCACTAACAAAGACGTGGTGTCGGTGGAACCTTCGAGGCCGTCGTCTCCTTCGAAATGCGCGGTGATGGTCATGGAGCCAGGTGCCTCGGTGAGCCTCGGCACAGCCGTCGCCACGCCGTCAGCGTCCGTCTCGGAGGCGAAGGTGCGCGTGCGTTCAGGACCGCTCAGCTCGAAGATGACAACTCGGCCCGCTAGCGGCGCGTCCGTTTCATCGATCAGCCTGGCAGCCAGTACGACCCGATCCGAGTATTCGCCTACCCGCGCGGAGTTCGATGTGAAATTGATGCGACTGACGCGCGCGGCGGGACTAGAAGCAGAAGGAGAAGGCGTCGGCTGCGGACTCGGATCAGGAGAAGGCGCCGGCTGCGGACCCGGATGAGACGGGTACGAAGCGCTCTCCCCGGTTCCAAGGAGGCGACTCTCTTGCGGACCGTTCGGCGCGTCGCTCGATACGGTGAGCTCCGCCGAACGAGCCCCCGCCTCCTGGGGCGTGAAAGTGAAAGCGAACCCACACGACTCGGCGGGCGCCAGGGCCACCCCCGTGCAGCTGTCTGCGGCTCGAGAGAAGTCCCCGTCCCCTGCCAAACTTGCACCGGCCACGGTGATGTCATCGGTCCCGGTATTACTGACCGTCACGGTTTGTGTCCCGCTGGTCGCGCCGACGCGATGGGAACCGAAGTCAACCGTCGTGGGCGAGACGGTGAGCTCGCCCAGGACGCCTAGTCCAAGGACCTGGACTATCTGAGGCGTGTCGTCGGCGTCATCGTCGAAGACGAGCTGCGCCTGGCGCGCCCCCCGAGCGCTCGGTCGGAACGTCAGGGTGACTGCGCACCCATCTCCTGGCTCGATCCGACCCCTGCAGGTATCGGTCACGCGGGAGAAATCCGCCGCGTTCGGGCCTTCAAGAGAAACGCCCGAGATCTCCAGGTCCCCGTCGCCCACATTCGTGAGGGTTACGGCGCGCTCGCGGCTCGTCGTTCCGACCCGCTGTCGACCGAAGTCCAGCGGGTCGGGGCTCAACGCGACGATCGGAAGCACGCCCCGTCCGATCAGCCGGACGGTGTCACGGTAGTCGGGGGCGTCGTGGGGGATGCGAAGCGTAGCCTCGCGCGGCGCGCGTGCGCTCGGCTTAAAGGTCATATCGACCGTGCAGCTTTCTCCGGGCGCCAGTGGTCCCCCACACGTGGTGGCGACGATCGAGAAATCGCTCCCATCGGGTCCAGATATCGTCGGTGTGCCGACTGACACCGACATGTCGCCCGTATTCGTAAGAGTCGCGGTCCGACCGGGCACGCCGGTTCGCCCCACCCGTACCCTGCCGAAGTCCATGACCTCGGTCAGCTCGATCCTGGTAACCGTTTGAGCCGGCGCGGGCGACGCGAGCAATCCAACCGAAAGCACGGTCACAACCACGCTGGCGCCGAGCCGACGCGCGAAACCTCTGTCCATCTGTGCCCTCCTGACCGTCGGTTGGGACTACGCCCCTAGGTTGGTGATCCGGCCTTCAATCGTGGGAGTTACCGACCCTTTGCTCTTGATGTAGTCGAGCAAGACGTCCGCCGTGATCTCGCGCGTGACACCTTGGCCGTCCTTGAGCATCGTGTAGCCGTCGCCACCGTCGTTGACGAAATCGTTGGTCACGAATGTGTAGACCGTGTCATCCGGACTGATCGGGGTGCCGTCATCCAAGGCGACAGAGATCACGCGCATACCGGCGGGCAGACGCTGGTCGAAGGTGAACCGGAAACCCGAGATCTGCGGGAAGCGACCATCGGCTGCCGGCATGCGCGCGACCGAATGCTCGAGAACCGCCCAGAGCTGGGCCCCCGTGATGGTTCGCGTCACCGCTTCGTTGCCGAAAGGAAGGACTGCGAACGCATCACCGACGACAAGGTCGTAAGGCGGACCCGCGGCGTAACCGGACGTGGTGCGCCGGAGCGAGCGATCGGCCGCAAGATAGCCCGACGGCAGTGGGCTGCGAAGCCCGCCGCCGTTCGTCAGCGCGAGTTGCGCCCCGTAACGGAGTCGCATCGAGTCCGCAACGAGGTTCCCGAGAGCTACCTCACGCATGCGCTCGATGTTGCTGCCGCGCGGGAAGACATCCGTCGCCTCACCGATCTTCGTGTCGTAGACCGCCGCCAGCTGAGACCGGTAGGGGGCGAGCATCTCCTCGATGGCCGGATCGGGGGTGACGGCCGATGCGACGGGCGACACGAACTGGACCGAGCGGCTGATGACGCGGCCCTTTAGGGGATCCACCTGAAGCGTGCTTCGTGCGTACGTCACACCGTTGCTCCGGTTCTCCACGACGAGAGCCTTGTTGATGACGCCGCTGAACTCGCGGTTGGTGTGGTCGCCGAGGATGACGTCGAAGCCACCGACCTGCTCGGCGAAGTCGATCAGCGGACCCGAACCCTGTCCCGTCGCCGGATCCACCGCTGTGACTCCGAGATGGGCGATCGCTACGAAGAGCTGCGCGCCTTGCTTCAACGCCGCGGCGCGTGCCTTCATGGCTGCCTCGGCCGGGTCCGTCACCTCGATGGTTCCGAGACTGCCGGCGCGCGTGAGGATGGCGGCGTCGGCGTTCGTTATCCCGATGACCGCTACCTTCAAGCCGCCGACGGTGTACAGCGCGTAAGGCGCGACACCGGTCAGGTTGGCCTCGAGGTTTTTCAGGTTGGCGGAGACGTAGTCGAACTCCGCCAGGTCGACCATCCGCTGGAGGTGTCCTAGACCACGGTCGAAGTTGTGATTGCCGAAGGTGTCGGCGTCGAAACCCATCAGGTTCATCGCCCGGACCGCCGGCTCCTCCTCGAAGAACCCGGACAGCGGCGGGGAGCCGCCGAAGGCGTCACCCCCGGTGAGGGTCAAGGTATTGGGGTTAGCCGCGCGTTCCGCCTTGAAATAGGAGGACAAGACGGCGGCTCCACCGACCCTCGTGCTCCCTACCGAAATCGGGTCGAGCTGTGCGTGCCAGTCGGAGACCGACAACAGCTGGATGGTTACGGGGTCCCCGTGGGCCGCGTCCGCAGGAAGGATCGTGCTCGCGCTCCCGAGGGCTATGCACGCGATCAGAACCACGATGCGTGCCCGCCACGAAGGCCTTTTCTCTGCCCGGATATTCCTTGAAGTAATGCCGTTCGCTGTCACGCGCATGACCCGACTCCTTGCACTCTGGCCCTCAGCCCATCTCTTTCACCGAAGGACCGCCACTGGTTGTGTGCGCCCAGGCGTTGCAAAGCCGGGAACAGTTGTTCCTAATGACCTGGATGAAGGAGCTCAGCGAAACGCGTCAAGGAAGAACAACTACTAACTGACGCGAGGCCTCTTCGGCGGATAGGGCCTAGCGAACGGAGGAGATCGCGGGACCGCAGAGTGCTCCCTCGGCCGTCCCCTGGAACGGGGAGACCGCTCTATATCGGCGCCCGGCGTCCGGAACGGTTACCGAGAATCCTCCCGAAGAGGTCGACGTACTCGTCGCCACCTTGCGCCACCCACTCGAAGTCTTGGCCTGGATATTTACGCGCTGCGCTCGGCCGCATTGCGGATAGAAAGGCGCCACGACTTCCCCGGTCGCCGTCCCGCTCTCGATCGATAGCGAGATGCGCTTGTGGTGGCCCTGCTGCCAGCGAGCCCCGCTCTCCCAGTGGTCGTCGCTGTCGGGACCGGGGAAGGCGACCAGGTCTCTCTGGCCGCTACCGTCGATGTTCATCACCCAGTTCTCCGCGCAGCCTCCGCAGGGTCGGCCGGTCCGGAACAGGATCATCTTGCCGTCGGGCGACCAGGAAAATGGGAGGTCGAAACCGTGAACGTCTGTCAGCTGTCGCTGGCCGCTCCCGTTCGCGTTCGCGATCCACGCGTCGATCTGGCTTAACGAGTTTCCCGCGGGAGCTCTGGAGAACGCGATCTTGCGCCCGTCGGGAGAGAGAACTCCGCCACTCTCCCTGCCCGGACCCCCGATCAGTAACTTATTGTCTGTTCCGTCGGCATCCATGACCCAGATGTCGGACGCGGCGGTGGCGTTGGCGAAGGCCGTGTAGACGAGTTGCGTCCCGTCGGGGGACCACAGCGGAGCCGACTCCCACGCGCTTTCCGTGTCGGTCAGGTTCGTGAGGTTACCGCCGCCGGCGTCGACGATCCACACGTCCGACGGCTCGCCGGTATCCCAGCAGTCGGTCGAAAACGCGATCCGTTTTCCATCCGGCGACCACTGCGGATACGAAGCACATTCCCCTACCTCATCCGTCACCTGCCTTCGGTTCCTCCCGTCGGCATCCATCGTGAAGACATGTAGACGCGTGTACTCGCTGTCGGTCCAGCCCCCTGCCCAGGTTCCCTCGTTGAACGCGATCCGGCCCCACGGATCGATGTCCGGGTAATCCTGGTTGACCGTCTCCCGATCGGGACTCAGCCGTGTCAGCTCGGTGCCGTCCGCGTTCATGGAATGGATGGCGCCCCAACAATGTGTGTTGGTGCACGCCCAATCGGACCAGACGATCTTGCTGGCTCGCAGAGCCGCCGATGCGGAAGGTGCCGCTACTCCGGCAACGTCCTCTTGGGTTGGTCGGTCGAGAGCGCCCTTTTGACGGGAACCCGCCGTGGTCCCAATGCCGGCCCGTGGGTCGCCGAGGATGGGCCCAACCGCACCGACGGGTCTCTGCCCACGACTTCTCGCCTGGTCGAACTTTTTGGAATCCATCGCCAACGCATCGAACACCGCGTTCCCCGCGTTCCCTACGCCCCGTGCGACATCGGATACCACCTGAGGGATGCCTCCTTCACGTGCGAACTGCATCGATGCGATGAGTCCAAGGATCCCTACGAAGGCGGCCACCTTGAACCAGTTGACCCGGTTGGTGACCTTCCGGACCCGTGAGAGCTCGGGGAAGAAATTGGGCGCCCATATCTCCCGCTCGGTCTTCTTGCGCGGGATGCGCTCGACCAGGGGTCGCATGTGCGCGTAGGCGAGCCGCGATACTCGTTTGCCCAAACTGCGGTCGAGGTCGTCGGCCATCTCGCCACAGGTGAGATAGCGGTCGTCGGGATGTTTAGCCATCGCCTGCAAAATGACGTCGTCGACACCGCCCCCGAGCGAAGGGACCTGCGCGCTCGCTTTCGGAGGGTCGTCGTGGATGTGGGCCCACACGACCGCGATCTCGGTGTCGCGGTCGAAGGGGACCTGCCCGGTGAGCGACTCGTACAGAACGCACCCCAACGAGTACACGTCCGCACGTCCGTCGGCCGGAAGGTTCTCGATAACCTCCGGAGCGGTATACGGAACGGACCCGAAGACCTGTCCTGTTCTCGACACCGATGACTGCGACACGACCGGGCGGATCAACCCGAAATCGGAGATGTATACGAGATCGTTCTCGCCGTCGTTTCCGGGTGAGATCAGGACGTTCTGCGGCTTCACATCTCGATGCACAACCCCGAGCTCGTGCGCGGCATCGAGTGCAGAGGCAACCTGACGTACGACGTGAACCGCTCGGGCAGGATCGAGGCGGCCATGCTCCTTGACGAGCTCCTTGAGGTTCGCTCCCTCGATCAGCTGCATCGCGATGTAGAGCTCCCCGTCTGCCTCGCCGAAGTCGTAGACCGTCACCACGTTCGGGTGATCGAGAGAAGGAACGAACTGGCCCTCGCGCTCGAAGCGTTCCCTGAACTCGTCGTCCCCGGCAAGCTCCGGGATCATCAGCTTCAGTGCAACGACAAGCCCACTCGAGCGGCTGCGAGCGCGATAGACGATCCCCATCCCGCCGCGCCCGATGACCTGCTCGAGGTGGTAGTCGCCGACCGCGCGGCCTTCAGTCACCTGCATCTTCAGCTCACCCGGCCCATCTCCCAGCGAACGGGCACCCGCGGGTCTGGACTATAGGAACAGAAGGCCCCGGTGCGCACCGTTGCGCGGAGGTGCCGCGCGAGGGCGGGATCGTGGGTCGCGATACGGGCGAGAACCGCCTTGACGGCCTTGGTCACGTTGATACGGGCGCGCTCGGCTGGAGCGGCCACGGCCCGATCGCGGCCCCCGAGCCCGAGAGCCGCGTTGAGCTCCGCGACGATCGCATCGATCTCCGCTTGCGCCCGCGCCGCACGTTCGGGGTCATTGAACTCGCGGGCTTCGTTCAGCTCCGCTTCGAGGTCCTCGAGTCGTCGCCGGTACTGAGATTTCGCGGCACCGTCGAGGATCGGACCGGCGTCACCACCGGACCATCGGTGCAGGCCTTCTTCTCGAGCAACGGTGCGCGCTGTAGAGGACCGAGCGTTCGCCAGGACGAGATCGAGGGAGTGGATCTCCTGCCCGGGGTTCTTGAGGAGCTGCGCGATGTAACCCAGGCCCCGGACGTCCTTGAGTCTCGATGTCTTGCCCTCGAACGATATCGACCAGTAATCGCCTTCCTTGCGGAAGACGTTGACGTGCGGAGTGATGTCCTCGGTCGGCACATCCGGACCCACCAAGCGCTGTACTTCGGCAAGACCTTGCTTGATCTCCTCGATGACTCGCCTGTCCGCCGCGGCGGCGGGAGCGACCATGATCGCGCGCTGGTAAAGACGGATGGCCTCTTCGTACGCGCGTTGCGACCGAGCAACCTCTGCGGCTCTTAGAGCAAGTGCCATCGCCTTGCCTGGGTCGCCGGCCTGTGCAGCCTTGAACCAATGATGGGCGACCTCGGAGAGCCGAGGGTCCTGATCGTCGGTGAACGAGCCCTCGATGATCTCCGCGACGCCACGATGGAGTCTCATGCGTTCACCGGGAGTTAGATCCTCGTAGAGAGTCTCTCTGATGAGGATGTGTGTGAACTCGTAGCGCCCCAGAGCACTCGTCTCGACAAGGATCGCGGCAGAGAGTGCCTCGTCGAGGATCGCCAATAGATCTTCGACTGCGATCTTCGACACCGCCGCAAGGACCGTGATGTCGAACTCCCGTCCGATCACCGAAGCGATCGAGAGCAGACCCGTCACCTCGTCGGATAATTCATCCAAGCGCGCCCGGATCAGCCCTCTGATGCCTTCGGGAACGCGGAAACCATGCGAATAGTCGGGGCGGCGGATGCCCCCTCTGGAATCAAGGAGTTTCATGGCCTCCTTCACGAAAAGCGGATTGCCCTGGGTTGCCTTGAAGAGCGTCGAAGCGAGCTCGTCGTTGAGCTCTTTCCCGGTGGTGGATCTGTAGAGGAGCGCGACATCAGATTGAGAAAGAGCGGACAGCTCGATCCTCTCTGCGTCCCTTGCTACCGAGGCCAACAACCGGGCCCGCTCACGCGAACGCCTCACGCTAACGTCGTCGTAGCTGCAGACGATCACCACCGGCCAGTCCAAGTGTTCGTCCGTGATGAATCGAAGGAGCTGCAAGGAGGATGTATCCACGGCATGAAGATCCTCCAGTACCAACACCGTGGCCCGCTCTCCAGCGAACGACCTCAGTAAGTTACGCGCCGCATCGAACAGGCTGAAGCGATCTGCAGGTTCATCGTGGATCTCGTCCGAAGGAACCGTCAGAAGCCGCCGGATGTGGGGGCTCAACGACGAGAGCTCATGCGCCGTTTCTCCCGGCAAGCGAGTCAGGTCGACGTCGTCGAGCTGCGTGAGGACCGTCCTCAGCACCTGGGTCCATACCCAGAAAGCTGGGGTGTCGACGGCTTCGGAACAGCGACCCCTCAGGATCCGCGCCCCGCGATCGCCAGCGCACGTGAGGAACTCCTCGATCAAACGAGACTTACCGATGCCCGCCTCGCCGGAGATCATGAATACTGAGCCTGTCCCTGCGAACGCCCTTTTGAGGCCACGTTCGAGACGAACGAGCTCCTCGTCTCGACCGACCACGGCGACGCGCTGAATCGGAGGCGATCCGTGTCCGCCCTCGTGCGGGGATGCCACCGCGAGTGCCTCCGCCATAATCCCTATCTCCCTGGCGCAGAATGCTAGGTGAGATCCCGGCCGCGGTCGATAGGACCTTTTCGGGTATGCCTCGAGAACCGCGCGACCGGGCCGTCAGCTTCCTTACTCAAATCGTCCAAGCGGTACCCCCTCAACCTGAATGATCTCTTGTAGAGATGCAACAGGTCTCGCTCCGTGCCCGGCAACGCCGAGATGGGAACGATCAGAGTCGCCGGCGCATCGGCGATCAATCGATCGACGTGGCGAAGAGCAGCCTCCCTAGCAGCAGCCCCGTTGGTGGAGCGTCGCACTCGCAATCTGCTGCGCCTTTCTGCTCTCGGATCGATGCTGGTAAACGAGGGAGCGTTGCAGTGACTGGAACATTTGTTCCTGGAGGCGGAGGACTGACAAGTATCTGAGCGGAGGCGGACGGGAATCGAACCCGCCGAAGGCCTTTCGACCTTCCACCGATTTTGAAGCCTGGTGCGTACTCCTAAGGTCCTCCAGGTCTCTGACCAGGACTTTCGTCTCGGCAACCGTCCAAGATTTCGGTGAACACTTGTCCGCCAATTTTCAGCGTCAAATCCGCCGAAACACTTGTCCGGCAATTCCTTCAGCTAAAACTTGTCCAGCATCACCCCCAATTCATCCGTTCCGACTATCCCTCATGCCCCTCAATGGGTTCGCACCACCTTGGCTCTCGACCGGCCAAGGCGGTGATCATCGTCCTGCTCGGGCCAGAGCGCACGGTAGGTTCGCTCGGCAAAGCGCGCTTTGCGAGTAAATCGGGCGCGGCAATCGCCGGATAAGTTCTTCTCGGAAGTCGTCGCGAAGCTCCCGTGTCTCTTCGTCTGGAGCTTGATGATGGTTCCTTCGTGACCCTCGCACCGACCCAGCCGTACGCGAAAAACGACGCTCTCCCCACGCTCGGGAGACAGGTCAGAGACTCCCAGCCGCACCCGAGGTCCGGGCAGACCGGACCCGTTGCCCGAGGGCGGGGGTTGCTCCGGTCCGACGGGCCCTTTGACACAGGTCGAAACGGCCGCTTCCGCGTCGACACTCCCGTAGCCCGTCGCGGGGTCGTAGCTCCCCTTGTTCGAGGAGGTCATCTTGAGGCATTCGACGATCTCCTTGTTGCCCATCCCTGCTCCCGCCAAAAGAGCGGCGACCCCAGATACATGCGCGGTCGCCCAGGACGTGCCGGTGCCCGTGTCGTACCCGGCGAATCCGGGGCCGCAGTCGTTCTTCGACCCTGGCCAGATCGTGATCCAGACGCGGTCGTCGTTCTCACACCCAATCGAAGGATCGACGACACTCTGGGGGTCCGCCGTGCCGCCGGGGGCCGCTACCCCTACGCCGTCGGGATGGACGGGCAAGTGAGAGTAGAAGGCCGGCTCACCGCTGCGATCCGTGGCTGCGGCGCACACGACGCGAGGGTGACGCGCGGGCCAGCTGCAATAGGGGCGTGAGTCGTTGCCCGCTGCGGCAACGATCACAGCGCCTTTCTCCCAGGCGTAGTCGAGGGCCTTCGCTAAGGGGCTCTCACCGCTCTCATCGCTCGGGTCCCGAAGATTCGTGTA
The DNA here is from genome assembly GCA_035550975.1 of Actinomycetota bacterium. Lineage (GTDB taxonomy): Bacteria > Actinomycetota > CADDZG01 > CADDZG01 > WHSQ01 > DASZOC01. Next base: position 42,094 of record DASZOC010000085.1, read on the forward strand.
GATGCTGATGTTGATCACGTCGACCCCGGCGTCGGCGGCCCGAATGACCGCCTCCGTCATCGCAGTCCAGTTCGGAGCGGTCGCGCCGGTCCACACTCGGAAAGGAAGCAGTTGGGCCTCGGGTGCGACCCCGGCGATGCCTATTCCATTGTCGGCGGCTGCAGCGATGATCCCGGCTACGCCGGTTCCATGACCGGCCTCGTCCTGGGGGCCGGGACAGTCCTCGATCCCGACAAGATCGGCCCCGTCGAGTACTCGTCCCGCGAACTCGGGATGGGTGAGATCGATCCCTGTATCAATAGTCGCCACGACGGCCCCGAGTCCCCCAGCGCCTTGTGCCCACGCCTCTGGCGCATTGATCTGATCCAAGGCCCACTGCCGCGCGAGGAGAGGGTCGTCGCCAGTGGTTCCACCCCCGCCGGCGTAAGCCTCTACGGGGTGGGCACAGGCCGTCGTCTGCGCCCTGGCAGGCGCGATCCCTAACCCTGCGCCGATCACAAGGGCGCTCGTCAACAACCCGATGACCCTCTTCACAGTCACCTTGCTTCCGCCATTGGCTGAAGAACGGGATGCGTGTAGATGCTGTCCGTCTCGAGGATCGGAACATCGATACGCCCGTCGGCGCTGATCGCCCATACATGCCTGGGAGAACCACTCTGAGTAACGCGCGTGTAGATGATCGCCCTTCCGTCCGGCGTCCATCGGGCCTGTGTGGCTCGCGCGCCGTCGTCTCCATAAGAGGTCAGGGGAAGCATCTGCGAACCATCCGGATGCATCGTGTACAGCTCTGAGCGTCCGTCCTCGCCGAACTCCAACAACGGCCTGGTGTTGAAGACGATGAGCGATCCATCCGGCGCCCAATCGGGATCTCCCGCAAGCATGTTCCACGGTGTGAGTTGTCGTAACCCGGAGCCATCCACATTGACGAGAAAGATCGCCGTTTGTGGGGAGCCATCCGCCGCATAGCGACCTCGCCAGAACACGAGACGCTCGCCGTCGGGTGACCAGCGAGGGAAATGATCTTGGCCGACCTGACTGGGATGGTCGAGCATCTGGCGGACAGCACCCGAATCCACATCCACGATGGCGATCCCGAACCCAGACGGTCCCTTGTCGGTCAGCGGGCCGGCCGCCGTTGAGATCGCTAAATGGGTTCCGTCTGGTGACCATGCGGGTTCCCAATAGCTGAGGCAACGGGCCAGGTCGCATCGAGCGACCGGTTTCGCCGCAGTTCCATCAGCATTGGCTACGTAGACCTGGTCGGCGGACTCGTCAGACTCGAGTTGGTCGAACGCCAACCGTGACCCGTCTCGTGAGAAGTCGGGGTGACGGACGTTGCCGTCAAGCTCGTCAAGGATCGAGTGGTCATCTGTGCCGTCGACGCGCACCAAGGAGATGCGGTCAAAGCCCTGGCTTCCGAGGGTCTGATAGGCGAGCCAGCCCTCCTCTGAGCTGAGCATCTCCGTCACGGGTGAAGGTGAGTTCTGGGACGCCGGGGTTGGAGACGCCGCCTGCCCCCCGGATGATCCCGGTTGTGGCTGCGTGCACGACGCCGCCACCAAGGCCAAGGTCGCGATCGCGACCCTGCAGAATCTGTTCGGCAATCGTCGGGATCCGATCCTTTGCATCAGTGTGTCCCCGGACTGAGCTCGTGCCGCCGCCGTGCTGAACACTCCAAGGGTCAGGGCGAGACCGGCTACCCACGCAACGCCCCTGCGACTCACAGAAAGCATCTCGAGGGCAGTGGTCACAGGCAGATACCTGGGGCGATCACTAACTTTCATTGGTCACCGTCGCGGTCCCGACTTTGATCGCGGTGATCCTCACGTTGAAGTACCGGACGTCGCTTGGGTTGCCTTCAATGTGACAGAGGATGTCGATACGAGTCGACGCCTGGAGTTGCAAGACGGCTTGAAGAGGGAGCGTCGTGCTGGGCCACGTGCCGTGTTCAGAGTTATCGAGGGTCGCCATACTGTGATCGACGTAGACGGCCTGCCCCGGCACCGAAGGGTCGACGATCGCCGCGACGCACTGGACTATGTCTTGCACCGAGTACACCGCGGCGTCGGGCGGGTCAAAGAAGCTGTGCATGGCCGTGACCTTCGCTTGGAAGGCGTAGTTGCCGGCCGCGAGCTGGAGGTGGCCCACGTTTGTGCCTTTCGAAACTTCGAAAATGTCGGCAGTGTGCCCGGTGAAGGCGTACGCGTCGCTGGGGCCGCGGGGTCCCTGCGGACCAGGTGCTCCCTGCGGACCAGGTGCTCCCTGCGGACCCGGGGCTCCTTGTGGGCCCGGGGCTCCTTGAGGGCCCACAGGGCCTGTCGCTCCGGTCTCGCCAACGGGGCCTTGCGGGCCCGCGGCTCCACGTGGTCCCCGCTTGTTCCAGTGGATCGAGCGCTCGTCGTCACGACACTTGACGCTTGCTCCGACGATCCTGGTTGTCCCTTTGTCGGGGCGGGTCGTCTTCACGCACGCGTGCACGAGCCCGTTATCGCCGCCGTCTGCCAACGCGAACCCGGTCAGCCCTAGGACCAGGGAGCAAACCGCTACCAATGCGAAGGTCCTCTCTTTGGCCGAAGTCGTTTTCATGGAAGCCCACCTCTCTCTCGGGTGACCGGAGCCCTTCTGGCGCCGGTTGATCACGATGCGTCTACGTAGCCTCATGTCGCTCTCCTTCACTGGAAACTTTGTGGTCTGCGCCTCTGCAGGTACTCGGTTACAGCCGGGCGAGGACCAGCTCCGCCAGCTCTTTCTCGTCAGTCAGCGCGCCGATCCCTCGGGGTCTCCGGTGCTGCGACCGACGTAGAGGATCAGCCCTGTGTCGCCATCTCGCACGTAGAGGTTCTGGCCGGCGAAGAACGCGTCGTCGCCCACACCACTCACTTCCTGGTACGCCGACTCCGACGTCTTCGACTGACTGAACTTCCGGAACAACGCCGCGCCGTCGGCACCCAGATCGGCGACCGCTACCGTGACCGCCGGGGCGTTGCCCGGCTCGAAGATGTAGTCGCAGGACTCGAAGGTGACCGGTCCGTTGGGCAAGCGGGTGTTGACGCCCGGTTTGACGGGCGAGGCGGCCAACTGCGATGCCTCCGCAACCGTGACGTACTTGCAGGCACCCGCCGACGTTTCCGATGTGGCCGCTGTGTCCCCGGCAGCGGGGGCCGACGTGGCCGCAACGGACGTACTCACGGCTCGGCGGGGCTGTGCCTGTGGCGAGGAGGATCCGCCGCAACCGACCACAAGGATCGCTACGCCCGCCGCGGCCCCCCACATCCTCTTTTGCATCTTCACCTTCGACCCACGCCGTTCGGTCGTCGCTCTGGAAATTCTTTTGCTGTTCATCTCGATCCCTCCTTGGGCCCGGTCATGGGGCCCAACCGCCCTGGTGCCGCCGCACAGCTCTGGTGGCTCACGTTAGGGAGTGGTGGTTCCGACGGCATCGGGATCAGCGCTGAAGATCGATTGAGTGCCAGCACTGTTGTTCGCGCTACTGGTACTGAAACAATGACCTCATGGGTCGATCCCGAGTCTGGCCGTGGATCGCCGCGATCGCCGCTCTCGCAGAGATCATCGCGCTATTCGTGCTCGTTGAGCTGGCGGGCTCGTACGGATGGCCGATGTGGCAATCGGTAGGCGGATTGATCGCCGTGATGGCCTCGGTTTCGGTAGGCCTCTTGATCTCGATCAGGCGTCCGGGCAATGCCCTCGGTGCCCTGTTGCTGGCGAACGGGGTGATCCTCGCGGCAGGCGGGTTCTCGGATGCCTACGCTCGCTATGCGCTGCTGGCGAACCGAGGAGGACTACCGGGCGGGGAGTGGGCCGCGTTGTGGTCTGCGGGCACATGGCCTCTGATATTCGCTCCGGTCACGGCTATCGCTTTCATCTTTCCAACCGGGCGTCTGCCTTCGCCGCGCTGGCGGCGGGTCGCGTTCGGAGTGACGGCCATGTTCGTCGGTTTGACCCTCGTGAGCGTGTTGGACGCGGACGCGTTCAAGGGAACCCCTTACCAGGACAGGATCGAGAACCCTCTCCCCTCGGTACCTACCTCCGTACTGGAGATGCTCTGGTTGCCCTTGATGGTGGGGATGCTCGCCAGTTTGTTCGCGGCGGTCAAGGCAGTCCGGGTCCGTTTACGAGGCGCCGCAGCGATCGAACGGTTGCAGCTCAAATGGCTGGCCCTGGTCGCATTCCTGATCCCATTGACGGTGGTGGTGTGCGTTGCGGAGATCCTCCTCACGGGGGAAGGCGATACCGCCCTCACCATCTCTATGTTCGCGATGTCCGGGGGCATCCCCGTGGCGATCGGTATCGCGGTGCTCCGTCACCGCCTCTACGACATCGACCGGCTGATCAGCCGGACGGTCGTCTACTCGGCCCTAACTGTGCTTCTCGCCGCGGCGTACATCGTCACCACCTTGTTCCTCGGAACTCTCCTCGGCGGCGACGAGCAACTCTCGACGGCAGGGGCAACGCTGGCAACGGCCATGGCATTCAGTCCGTCGCGGCGTCGGATCCAGGATGTCGTCGACCGGCGCTTCAACCGCGCCCGGTACGACGCGTTACGTCGCGTCGACCGATTCCTTGTCGACCTCCGTGCTGGGCAAGTGCCGCCTGAAGCGATCGAAGGATTGCTCTCCGAGGTGCTGTCGGATCCACAACTCGCGTTGCGCTTCTGGCTCCCCGAGAGCGAGATGTATGTCGATGCCCACGGCCGCTCGGTGTCAGACGACGGGGGCGATAGCCACGCGCGCACGCCGATCCATCGAGCCGGCACCCGGCTCGCTGTCGTTCTCCATACCCCCATAGAGGAGGGAACGACGCACCTTCTCGAGGATGTCGTGCAGGCAGCTGGCTTGGCAATAGAGATCGCGCGACTGCGCGTGGAGCTGCGCCGGCAGCTCGATGCGGTCGAGGCGTCGCGCGCGCGGATAGTGACCGCCGGCTACGAGGAGCGACGACGCATCGAGCGAGACCTTCACGATGGGGCCCAACAGCGACTCGTCAGCATCGGCCTCGCCCTTCGCCACGCGCAGCACCAGCTGAGCCCTAAAACGGAGAGCCCGACCGAGATCCTGGATGAGGCGGTAAACGAGATAGGTGTCGCGATAACCGAGTTGCGCGAGCTGGCGCGCGGGGTCAGGCCTGCCCAACTCGATGACGGGCTCGGCCCCGCGCTTCGGTCCCTCGCCGAACGGACACCGGTACCGGTCGAGGTACACGTCGCGGCCCAGCGCGTGGCTCCGGAGATCGAGGCGGCTGCTTACTTCATCGCGTGCGAGGGTCTGACGAACGCGGTCAAGCACGCGCGTGCCTCGAAGATCCGGCTCGCGGCCGAAGTCAGAAACGGGAACCTCGTTGTTTCCGTTGCCGACGATGGGATCGGCGGTGCCCATGGAGTGGCTTCATCGGGGCTAACGGGACTGGCCGACCGAGCGGAGGCGCACGGGGGCTCCTTGCGTCTCGACAGCATCGAAGGACTCGGTACCACCCTGACCGCGGAGTTGCCATGCGCGTCCTGATCGCCGAGGACCAGGTCCTTCTTCGCGAAGGCCTTCGCCGGCTGTTCGAGGATGGTGGCCACGAGGTCGTGGCGTCGTTAGGTGACGCCACAGAGCTCTCGTCGGCCGTAGAGGAGCACCAGCCCGACCTGGTCGTATTGGACGTGCGCATGCCGCCGACTTTCACCGACGAAGGTACGCGCGCTGCTGCTCTACTCAAGGAAGACCACCCCGGGATCGGAGTCTTGGTGCTCTCTCAGCACATCGAGACCCAACATGCGATCCAGCTCGTGACCCAGGGTGGGTTCGGTTACCTGCTCAAAGATCGAGTTCTCGAGGTCGCAGAGTTCTTGGGCTCAGCGGAGCGCGTCGCTCGAGGCGGCTCGGCGCTGGACCCCGCTGTAGTCGCCGCATTGGTATCACCCGCAGGGGCAGAGGATCCGCTGTTGCAGCTTTCTGCCCGGGAGCGCGAGGTGCTCGAACTGATGGCCGAGGGCTTGACTAACTCAGGCATCGCCGCTCGCCTATTCCTAAGCGAGCGCACCGTTGAGGCCCACGTGCGACACGTGATGATGAAGCTCGCCCTCCCCGAGAGCGCGGAAGAACATCGACGCGTCCTAGCCGTGCTCACCCACCTAAGCGCGCAGCGAACTCAGTACTAGCGCGGATCGGTTTCTAGTGCTGCTTCCGATGTGAGGTGCAGCAACATCATGTTTGCTGCACTGACAGGTTCGTGAGTCTCTGAATGAAAGGAACATGATGTCTTCTTCACCCGCCCGTACCCCGATCGAGCTCGACCCCGCGGACCGTCCTCGCGCAGCGCTTGCCTTCATCCTCGGGCTACTCGCAGTTCCCGGTTCCACGGTTGCGTGGGAATACGTCCCTGCCGGCGGCTTCGTGATCGGGCTTCCTCTTGCTCTGGGCGCGATCCTTCTCGGCTACCGCGCGCAACGGAGCGGTGCCGGCACGTGGATGACCATCACGGGCATGGCTCTCGGAACCATCTGCATCGCCTTCATGGGGGCCTGGACCGTAGGCTTGATCGGCGACTGAGGAAGCGCGCCAAACTCCTCAATCAATACGAGAAATAGCAGGTAAGAGCGGAGGCGGACGGGAATCGAACCCGCCGAAGGCCTTTCGACCTTCCGCCGATTTTGAAGACCTGTGCGTACTCCGAAGGTGCTCTAATCCTCTGACCAGGACATTCGTCTCGGCAACCGTCCAAGCTTTCGATGAAGACTTGTGTGCCGTCCACAAGCCGAATCGTGACGGAGAAAACTTGTCCGGTGCCTCTATGAAGACTTGACTGGCATCACCTCCCTGCGGTGTCTATCGTGGGCGATACACGTCGGCCCGATGCTCGATCCTTACAACCCGAACCTTCTGTTCTTCTTCAGCAAGCTCATACACCACGCGGTAGCTGCCGCGCCGCGCCGACCAAAGGCCCTCTAATTCGCGTCCCAATGGATGCCCGACGCGCTTTGGCGCCTCAAGGAGTGGGCCCAGAATGAACTCCACCACCGCGGAAGCCGCTTTTTCGGGGAGTCGCGCGAGGGTGCGCTCGGCGGAAGCCGCTACGGCGAGCTCCCATCTGCGCGGGGTCAATCGGCCAGGTACTTCGCCCGGAGCTCTTCGCCGGTAACAACCTCTCCTCGAGCGATCTCTTGTCGAGCCTTTTCGATCTCTTCGAGCGCCTGCGGGTTGGACAGGATCTCGAGGGTGTCTTCCAAGGCTTCGAGGTCATCGGGGCTGATCAGGACTGCAGCGGGTCGGCCGTTCCTCGTGAGCGTGATGCGCTCATGGCGGGTTGCGACCCGCTCCACGATCTCTGAGAGCCGGGCCTTGATCTCCGCGAGCGGGAGTGTAGCGTCCTTCATGACCATGATTATAGTCATGAGCGACCAAGGGTGCAAGGGATCCACCGACGACGACCGATCACCACCTTGAGCCCAATTGGAAGCTCTTCGGAGCCGAAGGCGGGCTTGATCGCTGCGTCCACACCATGCTCTACAAGCAACGCAGGGATACGGGACGTATCCACGAGAATGTTCTCGTGGCGCTCATCATCACGCCGCCATGTCCCATCGTCGTTGCGGACAAACGTCGTCATGTCCCGGACGTACTTGTTTGGAGCTGGTAGGGAAAACCGCGTGATCAGTCTCCAATCGTCTCCTGCACGCGAGAAATTCGGCTGGTCCTTGCGATGCTCCCCCCACTCGAGGTCACATATGTCTAAGGCGAACAGGGACGCGGCGTGCGCAATGTGGATGAGCGCACGTTCGATCTCCTCTTCGGTGTCCAGATAGTTGATCGCGTGGCCTATGGACACGATCGCCTCTGCCTCTGGCATCGGATCGTCCGGCATCGTGAGGAGCCGTATGTCCTCGGCTCCCGGCGCGTGCTCCTTCGCTAGCTCCAGCATGGCGGGGGACGCATCGGTTGCGATCACGCGATGACCCGCGTCGACTAGGTACTTCGTGAGGAGACCCGAGCCACATCCGAGCTCGAGGACGAGACCGTTCCCTTCGCGCACCGGCTCGAGGAGCTCCAGGATTCCGGGTGCACAAATATCGGCGTGGAACCCGAAACCGAGGTGATGCACGAGGGCAAGGTCGCGCTTGTAATAAGCGTCACGCACCGGGTCATCCTCGCGCGCGACGCAGGCGCGTGAGACTTCTACCCGCGAGACCAGGGCGGGGGGCCTCGGAGTGAGCGGAGGCGGACGGGAATCGACCCACCCTCGTGCGCCCACTCCGCAGCGCGCTCTAAGTCGTGCGGGTCACCGCCGCCCGGACGATATCGAGGGGATGCGAAGCCATTCGATGAGCTCATCGAGCAACTGTTGGTTCATGCCGACGAGACTAGCGACTTACTGGACCGTCAGAGTGCCCTTCATATCGGCCTCGTGAGGAACGCAGTAGAACTCGTATTCCCCGGCCTCTGCGTCGAACTCGACGCGCGCCATCGCTCCCTGCGGGATGTCGACATGCACGTCCAACTCATCGATCGTGAACGTGTGGTACGTCCGATCCTCATTCGTGATGAACACTGCAACGGTGCCGGAATCGGCATCGAGACTCTCTTCTTTGAACTCGATATCTGCCGCAGTGAGCTCGAGGTCGCCTTCCTGCTGCGCAGCATCGTCATAGGTCGCCATCGCGACCACCGAAACGATCACGACGACCACCGCAAACCCGGCCACAACCCGCTGCCAGGCGCGCGCTCCACTCGAGGAAGCGGACGAGCGAAACGCCATGATTCCGGCTACGACGGCCGTGATCGCCGCCAGCAGGATCCACACGGTCGAGATGAAGTCGATCGGAGATGCAGGCACCGCCAGCGTCGGGATGACGAACGGCGCGTTCATCGCGATGAAAACCACCGCAAGGACGGCGAGAACGATCCCGGACCACCGGCCCCCGCGGCTCACCCACCACCCGAGGCCTCCGAAGACAACGATGAACGGGATGAAGAACGGAAGGAACTCCATGTGCACGACCATCAACAGGATGAAAACGACGGGGATCGCCCACGCCGCCCATGCCGCCAACTTGTGCCACGTGAGACCGGTTGCGGCCTCAGGTGCCGTGGTCGGGGTGGCTTGCTCTTCGGGTGTCGACATCACGCGCTCCTTTCGGATTGGTCTGGTGCCAAGCTACGGATGCCGAGGATCCCGATTGCCTGCCTTTCCCTCGCGGCTTGCCCGGGCAATATGGTCATGGTGCCTGGCTTTCAGGACACCTTAATACCTATGCTGTGGTGATGCAAGCCGACGCGCCGGGACCCCAGGACCTGAACACGATCGCCATGCTCGGCCGCGCCTACAGCCTCCTGGGCTTCCGGATCGTGGACGGCGTGGTGGGGACCGGGTTCCCGCAGAAGCCCAAGCACTCGGCCGTGTTCGCCCAGATCGACCCCGACGGCGCCCGTCTGACCGATCTCGCCCGGCGGGCCAACATGACCCCTCAGGCGATGGGGGAACTCGTGGACGAGCTGGAAAACCTCGAGTATGTCGAGAGGAAGCCCGATCCGAGCGATCGGCGGGCGAAGCTGATCGTTCCCACGGCCAAGGGCCTGGCCGCGATCGAGGCCGGCAAGCAGGTCATCGTCGGCCTCGAAACCCGCATCACCGAGGTCCTGGGCGAGGACGGTCACATGACTCTGCGCCGATTGCTGGCCAGGCTCTTATCCGACGACTGAGGGACAGAGCACCATTACCGCGGGATCCTCACAGAGTAGGAAACGTCCGATGCCCGGCGGGCTCTGTTCGTTTCAGATTACCCCCGGCCGGTCGGACCTTGTTTGGCCGCGTGTCAAGGGAAAAGCATTGACCCCTGTCGCCGTCGGTGCGCCGGCAGGATTCGAACCTGCGGCCCATGGATTAGAAGTCCATTGCTCTATCCAGACTGAGCTACGGGCGCTCGTATGAAATTGTCCGCCCTTTGGACCTCGGACCCAATCAAGGGTTAGAAGACTGAAGCACTTCCATGCTCTGACCAGCGCTTTCTTCTCGATCCGGCCTTTGACCAGGTCCTTTCATTGCTCAACATTGAGTGACGTTGAGCATCGTTTTCCGTCCTCGCGTGGGTTTTTTGTGGGGCGTGATCCGACAATCTCGTCGCGAGCTGTCCTTAAGGTAAAAGCATGGCTAACCGCCGAAAGCACCGCCGACCTCGATCAGGCCGCGCCCTGGGCGACGGGCGTCCCTCCGTCGCCCAAGCGCAACTCCATCGACGTTCGCAGTGGGCCACATGGCTTGCGGCTCGAGCCGAAGACGCCTTCGCTTTGCTTCTTTCCAGGTCTTCGAGAACGCAAGTCGCCGAGGACGACGCCCTTCTCGTTCAAGGGGCCCTGACGGCCGACGAAGTTTCGGAATTCCAATCGCTGGCTGAGCCATCGGTTGATCGATACCGGAAGGAACTCCAGCAGGGGGTTGAAGGGCTTCGGGACAACCTGTCTCGGCTTGATCCAGTCATGGTGATGGCACACGTCGGCCTTGCCTACGGGGTGGTTTTCGGAGACTTCTTCGAGCCCATGACCGACGCTTCGGAGGTCAAGGTCGAGTTCGTCGCAGGGCTCCTCGCGTCCGTTCGATGCGCTCCATCATTGGAGGGCGGAGAAGCCATCGTCGCGACCTATGAAGTGCTGTCCGAAGTGGATGAGATTTTTAGCGTCGCCACACTCCTGAACATCGCCGAGCGCGTAGCGAGCGATGCCCCTGAAGCTGAGCATCGTTACCACGCGCGGGCGCGACATCTTGCTGTGCGCGGAACCGGCTATCCACAGCACGGTTTGGAACTCGCCCGCCGGATCTATGACCCATATTCGACGGCGATGAAGGAGGCCATCGGATTCGATCTTGACACTTTGATAAACCTCGAGAAGGCGATTATGGACGCGCTCACAGATCGTGTCGGGCAGCTCAGGGAGAGCGCGATTGCTGCGGCGGTCGCCGAAGTCGAGGACGCTGCGGAGTCGCCGGAGGAGAGTGACGGCTTGGGCCAGGATCAGGATCACATGCGAGCCGGAATCCTAAATTGGACGGTGTCCTCGGGCTTGCCTGCTGCAATGAGCTTCTCGGCCGCGGAGCTTGCGGAAATCTCGAATGTGGACCAGCCGATCGTGGATCGGGTCCTAGAGCGGCTTACTTTGCCGCTGGGTGAAAACGACGAGTCGTACAACTCGCCATTTCAAACGAGCCCGCTCGTAACGAGACCGTTCGTCTCTTGGAACGGACGCTATCTGCTGCCCGCACCGGGGATCGTGGGTCGTGAGTACGTAACGCTGATCGAGCGCCACCTGAACCAACCGAGCCGCAACTTCCATAAGCGACGGGCGCAAATGATCGACGACTACGCCATCGAACTGATCGCCTCGCGTTTCCCCGGTTGCCACTCGTACGGGCATCTTTTCTACACGCCGCCGGGAGAAGGCGAGGCCGAGACGGACGGCCTAATCCTGTGGGACGACATTGCAGTGGTCGTCGAGGGCAAAGGCGCGCGGCTGGGACCGTCCGTCGACCGAGGCGACGTTGCGCGCCTTCGAAGCGACATCGCAAGCACGATCGAACACGCGTGGGCACAGGGCAAGAGGGTCCGCGAGCAGCTTCTTTCGGAGAGTGGCGCGGAGTTCCATGCCGAGTCTGGAGAAATCATTCGTGTAGAACCAGGAGAAGTCTCGTCCGTCTTCGTGATCAACCCGACGATCCACTTGATGTCGGACTACGCGCCTCAGCTGTCTCGCCTGCAACACCTTGGTCTCTTTGCCGACGGCGAATACCCGTTCTCGGTGTACGTGAACGATCTCAGGATCATCGCTGAGACGTTGACCGGACCAGCCGAGTTCCTGAGCTACCTCTCGTGGCGTTCGAAGCTTCCGCTAGGCGATCTCGTTCTGGTGGGCGATGAGATCGATCTCTTGGGAACGTTCCTGCTCCGAGGACAACTATTGCGGAGGCTAGAGATCTATCCTGGCGATCTCATCGTCATCAACGGGTCGACCGTGGACTTCGACGACTTCTATATGGCGGACGCGACCGGTAACACGCGGGCGCGACAACCAAAGATGTTCTCCGTCCCTCCAGTTACGCGCTTCATTGAACGTTTGGAACAAGACCGTCCGGAGGGCTGGCGCGCTGCGGCTGAAGTTGCCCTTGAGCTCTCACTCGCCGAGCTGATCCTGACCAAAGTGATCATTAAGCAGATGTCCGGGATAACGCTCGAAGATGATCAGTTCTTAGTAGTGCCGCTATCGGCCCTACCGGTCGCCGAGGGAGACGTTCCTGCTGATGACGATCCTTCGCTGGGCTTCATAGTCAGAGGCCATGGTGTAGCGAGAGATGAGGCGTGGGAAAGATCACGAGCGGAACTTCACGGGACGCAGCGAGTCCTTTTCATGCGCATGTCGAGTCGTGGGAGGCCTTACATCGATTGGGCCCTTGATCAAGGGTTCGTGCCCCCCGACATCGACGACCGAGAAGACGTCGTTGCAGGTTCCGGATGACCACGCCGAAATCAGGCGCTTAGACGGTCAAGGACTTTGTTCTTTCCAATCTCGAGGCGTCTTCGGAGTTTCGAGGACGCCTCAGAGTGCAGGATTCGTTGCGAACGCATCCACCTATGAGAGCGTCTATCCGAGGAACGTGAGTCGGATGTATAGACGTGGAGGCCGTTCAACCCCTTTGTCCAGCGCTTCATTTCCTTGTGGATTTCCTCGAGAGCCTTCGCCGCCTCATGGGCCCCCTTTCGCACGATGAACTCCAGATCCTTGTACATGCCGAGATCGAGCACGTACTCGTCGGGATCGAGCCGTCTTCCGCGGAAATCGTCGTAGGTGATACGGACCTTGTACTTGGTTGGCAGGTCTGAACTCACTCGCTCAAAGGACATGTCGAAGAATGTGCGGATCTCTTTGCCCGGAGGCAGAGTCGGCAAGCCGTTCTGAATCAGACTCGAGTTTGCCAGTCGGCCGACTCGATCCTTCTTTTCGATGGCGCGCTCGAGTGGTGGGTCAAATGTCATCCGAACGTTGCGGGCCATAGTGGCTCCGACATTTTGCACCGTTAGATCGATGACGGGTAGCCGACCTGCATCGAAGTCGACGACAACGAAGGGTCTTGATTGCTCTTCCCGCAAACGTCTGGCTTGATGAATCTGCATCCCGGCAAAGATGAGGGATCCGAAGAGAAGCGCCGCGGTGACCCATGCGGCTAAGGCGGACCATTCTGGCGCGGTCACGATTCCTCCTTTGAGGCTCCGCCCGACCTGCATCCTTGAAGGTCCGGCGGGAGCCCATCACGCTGCGTTGTTGACGATCTGGGCCTGCGGGGCGGCCTGACGAACCCACTGCGTTGCCTGCTGGCAACTTTGGAGCGTGGTGTACTTCTCGCTCCAGCAGACGATCTGGCCGTTGGCTCCGCAGAGCCTGAACCAGTACCCCTGGTGCCGGTCGCCCTTGATCTCGAAGTAGGGCATGGCGCAACCTCCTTTCCCCAAGCTGGGTGTCGCCGGGTACTGCAGGAGGTGCTTGATCGTTCCTGTAACGTCCAAGTGTCCAAACAGTCGGGGAAGCTGCCCCGGCGAGCATCCAGCCGCCGCGAGCCAGGCGGCTTTCTCACTCGGACTTCTAAGCCTATGGGAACACATGTTCGAGATAGCGGCATTTCTCTAGGAATTGCGGTCGCCAAAGCGCCGTTGGACGAAGCGCCGGCTACTAGCCCTTGGGCGAGGTCCGGCTAGAATGAGCATTGGCAGCTAGGGGGTTCTGCGTAGGCGTCCCTCCTGGCTTGCCACTCTTCTAGGGGGACTTCCATTTATCTGCTGTACCTCGATGAATCCGGCCGCGCCAAGGACCCATCAGACACTCATCTCGTCTTGGGTGGAGTTGCGCTTCATGAAGAGGACTGCTACCCGCTGGCAAGGAGCCTTGATTCGCTCCAACGTCGGAAGCTGGGTGCCGCTAACGCCAACCTTGAGCTGCACGCCTCCCGCATCTAGGCAGGGCGGAGTGAATGGGCTCGAATCCCGGTGGCCGATCGACGTGGGCTGATTCGGTCTGTCTTCCGACACCTGGGAACCTGGACCGCGCCAAGTGGTCGTCAACCGCGCTACTTCGCCGTCTGCGTTCACAAGCCGTCTCGTCCTGGTGCCGATCCCATGGAGCGGGCCCTGGAAGAGATCTTCATGCGCTTCGACGAGTTCTTGACCCGGCTTCATCACGGGGGCGAGTCGCACCGCGCGTTGGTCGTTGCGGACGAATCGAGCTATGAACGTCTTGTGCAGAGCCTCGTTCCAAGATGGAAGGTAAGCGGGACACGCGGCGGACGCCTCCATAGCTTCGCTGAGGTGCCTCTCTACGTTGACTCACAAGCATCTCGGTTAGTTCAAGTGGCTGATTTTGTGGCCTGGGCTACCTGGCACTACTACGAGCATGGACATACGGAGTTCTTTCAGCGAGTCCATAAGCGGTTTGATGCCGCGGAGGGTGTCCAGCATGGGATGACCCATCTGAACCGCCGGCATCGCTATTGCAGTTGTCAGGCCTGCGCCAGCCGGCGAGTACTGACTATCGCTGACCGCGTGACTTCGCACCCGCTGTAGGAATCGTTCCCCTTACCGGGCACTCGACTGAGCGCAGCGATTGAAATCTTGACCCTCGGATCAGAAATCCGAGTATCAGCTCACCGCGGGTGTCTCGATCGTCGTTCGTGGCGTGGGGTTTTTGTGGGGCGCGAACGGGGCTTGCATACACGACTGGTCGGAGCCGTAAATAGGCTCTGACCTGCCCATATCTAGCGCGCCCGGAGGGATTCGAACCCCCGACATTCGGATTAGAAGTTGCTTAGGACCACCCTCGGCGATCAGCCAAAATGCGCGTCTGCCCAGGTCAGCGAATCTTTTCTGTTGACGACGAATGTCGCTGATTACGGCGTTTTCACGGCCAACTGCTGCATTTCTGCTGTACGCGTGCGGGCCTTACGAGCTTTCTTTCGGCTGCTCGGATAGGGAGTCTTTGAATCGCTCTTGGAGCTCGATGCCTTTGGCGAAGTACTCGGCTATCTCTTTGGGCGCTTCCGTTTCAGACCGTTCGCCCTTCCGGTACTCGAGGAAATCGTACGAACCTTCGAGTTCGGCCTTAAGGGCTTCGAGGCGGACAGGTCCTCTATCGAGTGAGACGATCGGATCCGGACGATGATTTTGGTCGTGCCACTCTGCGATGGTGAAGTCGGCATAGTCATCGGGCTTCCCGACCTTCGCGAAGCGAGCCAGCCATCCCTCGAAGATCTCTTTAGCCATGAATCCTTCCTATCAGGCCATCGGTAGGCCATCAACGAAGGCTTTTCCCGGCTTGGGAGAGGAGATCCCTTGGAGAAATCGGGTCAGGGTATGCCTTGACGAAGCTGCTCCTGCTCGTGCCTGCATGCCTGAGCGAGTCGCTGCATAGGTCACGTATAAGTGATGACGCGCCCGCGTTAATGACACGTACAGCAGTCGCCTCTCGTCGCCCTCGTCGCCCTCCTCGTCAACATTCCCTGGGAGAAGCTCGTCCTCTGCATTGGGCACGATGACCGCGGTGGCAGTGAGGCCCTTGGCCGCATGCATCGACATTAGGCGCACTGCATCGGCTTCGTCTTCTTCCATCAGCTTGTCCACGTAGTCCCGGATCGCTTGGAATCCCTCGAATACGTCTCTGACTGTGGCTGTTTCATCCTCGGTGGCCGCGGTAAGCGCGACGAGGACTTCAAAGAAATCGTCAACATCGTCTCGCTGGAGCACTTTCCGCAGGATCGTGATGAGGGGGTCTGGCAACTCCTCATCAAGGAGGGGTTCAAGTTCTTCGAGGAGCAAATCGATCGCGTGTAGGTCATCAACCACTCTCTGCCGGTTAGCAGCTTGAATTAAGTCAGCGTCGTCGCGCAGCAAACGGAGGGCTTCCGAGAATCTGATGTTCCGTTCACGAGCGAGGTCATAAATCTGGGTTAGTGGCGTAGGGCCCACTCCGTTGTCGCGGAGTTCTAGAAGCTGACGCCAAGCAGGCCCATCATCCTTGTTGACGAGTAATCGCAGCACACAGACGACCTGACGCCCATCATCCTCGTCGAGCATCGCGAACGGGTTTGAATAGCGCTGGGCAAAGACGTCCAGCTCATCAAGTCTCTCAATAATTGGCGTTGAGAACGCCCCGTTGAAGTCGCGCCTGAGCAATATGAGTATCTCCCCTGGCGGAACTCCTTCCACTTCGATCAGGTGCTTGCAGATGCGAGCGATGCCTTTAGCTTCCGCGGCGCCTGTGTTGAAGCCCAATACTTCGACGGTGCCCTCGTCCGTAGCAGCCGATTCAAGAGCTTTCTCAACGCGCCTCGGGTCCTGTCTTGCGACGTCCAGGGCCAATCGCAATATGCCTCGGTCGCAACGATGGCAAACGGCCAACTCCTGGTCCTTGGCTCCGAGATATATGTCCGGGTACTCGCGGATACCTTGAGGGAACGCGTGCCGGAACCCGTAGATACTCTGGTCATCATCTCCCGCAATGTAGAGGTGTGCTCCCTGCTGGGACAGAGCCCTCACGACAGCGAGTTCGCACGGGTTTAGGTCCTGGTACTCATCGATGATGATGTGCGCGAAGTCGCGTTCGAGATGGAACTCCGGGCGTTCTTGAAGGGCCCGCTTGACCCTGTAAACAAGTTCCGAGCGAAGCGTGTAACCGAATACGTTCCGATGCTCTCTGAAAGCGCCGAGGAACGCGGCATCTTTGTACTCCTGTTCCCAGGTTTGAGTGTCCGCGTTTAGCGTCTCCCAGTCTGCGGAGAGGTCGCGGAAGTCCTTCTGAATCCGCCTGATATTGCGACCGAGGATGACCTTGAGATCCTCCTGTACTACGTACCGTTCGTCGAGGTCATCTGCAATCAGGATTGGTTCTGGAACGTCTGGAGCGCCGCCGTTCCTTAAGAGCTGTCGCAGGGCGAATGCGTGAATGGTCAGTGTCATAGGTGGCTTGACGCCGATTTCCTTGAGCCGATCCCTCAACTCGCGGGCGGCAGCTCGCCCAAAAGTAAGGACAAGGATGTCCCCCGACTCCACCTTTGCGACTTCCTGGAGATAGGCAACTCGGTTCGTGAGGGTTCGGGTCTTCCCAGTTCCAGGACCTGCTAGAAGACGGATGTACTGGTCACCGGCGCTGGCCGCGGCTTCCTGCTCCGGCGAAAGCCCGTCCTTCCAGGTCACTCGATTGTCCCTTCCGCTAGACGCGCTGTGAAGGCAGTGCAAATCGCCTGCACACGGTTGGGAGGAAGTGCTCCCCGGTAATAGTTGATCGCCATTAACGTGCCGGCGCTGCCCGACGCTCGAAATTGCTCGACAAGAAACTCGATGCCCAATCGCGAGGATTCACCGACTTGAGGATCCCTCATGAGTCGCGCAGCCACGCGGGCAGAATTCTCCGGATCGTTCGTCTGCATCAAGCGAAGAACGTCGCCGGCGTCCTTATCGACGACCCGGTCTGGTCGTGCCGCGTTCTGAAGCCGTTCCTGAATCTTGTGAGCCTTCGCGATCAGGAGTGCAGTTGGTCCTGCGACTTTGGCGCTAACGACGCGCCCGTCGTTGTCTGCAATGCCCTCAATTTTCAGCACGTCGTTGTCCTGGATTGCGGCTTCAAGCCCAGGAATCTTTCGTGCCGCAACCTTTCCGTGTGGTCCAAGGCGTGCTCCACGACGACCGGCCTTAGACGCGAGATCGCTTGGCACGATCAGATCGACCGGCAGGTCGACGTCTTTGCCTCCTATAACTCTGGTAGTTATCCAGATGCCGGGTTCAGGTCTCTCCTCAGGTTCGAGCCTGAAGCCAGCCGCGCCCATCACATCGGCTAGGTGGGGTTCTCCATCGAGACGCGCAGGATCTAGGGCAAGGTCTCCGTCTGTAGTGAAGGGCGCTACCGAGATGTCGATTGGTCCTGTTCGGAGATAGACGGCCTGAGCACCCACGACGATGACTGCATCCAGGTGAGGTTTCAGAGCCTCGAGGGCATCGAGAAGAACTCGCCGTGCCTCTGCGTAGAGGGGGTCGATTTCAGCACTCATCGCGGGATCCATGGCGGCCAATACACATCGTCTAGAGAGGACAGTCGCCAGTCGCTTTCGTTATCGGCCATCCATTCGATAAGGGCCTCTCCCTCGGAAGGCATCCGTCCGTTTCCAGAGAGGGAGTCAATCGCCACTTGGCTCGGAGCTACCCGTGGAATGGGCTGTCGTTCAACGAGATTGACGAAGACGTTGGGGTTATCAGGACGAACGAGTGCGATGTCTCCACCTTCTGACGTCGGGAGCAATCCCATGCGTCGAGCAAGTTGATCCTTGTTCGGCGACAGTGTGTAAAGGGCAAGAAGAGCAGGGGCGGCGATGGGAGCCACTTCTGCGGCTGCGAACGAACCAGTGACGGCAAGCTTTTCATCGGGTTGATTCGGTAGACCGTCAAGAAGGCCCCGCGCTCCGTTGGGTGCCACGTACAGGCTCGTGGTGTTAGACGCCAGGAGGTCGAGGGCTTCCGCCCGCCGACGAACCAGTGCTTGCCAATCGACGTCCGTTACGGGACCTCTCGTTCCACCTCGCTCTATTAACGCTTCCGCTGAGAGCGTCTCGAGGATCTTGGTCACGTACCCCGGAGAGACCCGAGCGGCGGTGGCGATCTCGGTCGTTCCGTAGGGAGGACGAACGTCGATCAGGACCCGCGCAACCCCACCGACATTCGCGCCGCGTAGTCCCGTCTTGCGTCGAGGCTTTTCCGCTGGATCTTGGTCGGCCCCTCGTGTTTCAACAAAGACGGCAGGGTTATTGAGCACGAGGCGCAGGTTGCCGGTTAGATCGAGGAAGTTGGCGCCTTCGTCCACAAGGAGTTCTCGACTACGCGGACTGATGTAGGGAGCAACTACGAGGATTGGGTGGCCCGCGACTCCGCGGAGCCTTTTTAGAAGGCCTCCACCGAGCATGACCTTCACAGCGCGAGGGGAGAGCTCAGAACGAGCCTCGACAATGAGGCCCCGGCTAGATGCGCTTGGGCCACGAATCTCCCAGAACTGGTCGGCCGGGCCATCCCCGGACGCGTATGTGACTTCTTCCACGGTCCAACTTGGAGGCAGGCGACTCTGCAAGGCGGCAAGCGCCTGAGTCAATAGAGTTTCTTCGTTGCCCCTCATGGGAAAACCCCACTTCTAAGAAGAAGTTTCCTAAAACAGAGTATTTCCCAACCCGGGAAATACGTCAATAGTGGCAATAGCCCTGGTCAGGAGCCATTTTCCTGACCATCGCCCTCGGAATCGCCCTTCGGAGTAATCCCAAGCTTTTCAAGCAAAAAGTCAACCAGAGTGGCCGGGGCGTACTGCTGAAGATCCAGGTAGCCGATTGTCGGAGGCAGGCCGTCTAGGTCCGTATCGTCGAAGCGGGCGGGGAGGATGTACTCGCTTTCCTCTTCAAGAGCCCGGGCAAGGGCGCTCCGTCGCTCGTGGCGGGTCCAGGGCTTCCGGGCATAGGCCTCTGACACGAACATCACGCAATACCGAGACGCCTTTCGATAGATGTAGTCGAGGTGCTCTGCGAGGTCCTTGCCCCAGAGCTTGACCGTTTCGTCGTCGTCGTAGAAAACCCTTACGCCGTGCTCCTTCAAACCCCCCGCCACCATCTCGACATACGAGCGCTCCTCCCCCGCGAACGAGAGACAAACGTCGTACTCGAAGTCCGCTGCTTCCCTGGACGGTGGTTGAGGCGCGACCCGGACACTGGGCGCTAATGATTGAGGGATGTCGATCGGCTCCTGCAAGGAGCGCCGGCGAGCTTCGAGGGCCCGTAGATGTCGGAGTTCCTCATCGCGGCGCTTCTTGTCCTCCCGTTCCTCCTTCTTGCGATCCTGGTCGAGCGCGCGGGTGAGGGAGTTCTGGCCGTTCGTCAGTGATCGTTGTTTTCCCGCGATGTCCTTTGCATACTGAGCCGAGCGCTTGTCGTGTTGCGCCGCGCTTTCTTCCTTGCGCTGGATGTCCTTCAATTTCGATGACAGCGTCGAGGGGCTAGTCGATTTTGAGATTGAGTTGCTGATGCGTAGCGCGTCGCTTCGGTCCTTCGCAGCTTTGCCGGCTTCATCCGCCTCTTTCGCTCGAAGGCGAGCAATCTCGTCCGTCAGGCGGTCGACCTGATTGCGGTACATCGAAGAGGACATTGATCTCGCCTTATCCGCTCGCCCTAGAGGCCCGTTCTCGAGCCTCTGTGTACGCAGCGTCCAACCTGTCGCGGAGCTGCTCGGCGAGTGAGGGGAAAACATGGCTGTAGGTGTCGAGAGTGACGGTTGCGGAGGCGTGGCCGAGCATCTGCTGGACCTGCTTCACGTTGGCTCCGCTGGCGATCGCGATCGAGGCGGCGGAATGACGTAGGTCGTGAATTCGGACCTCTTGCTTGAGCCCTGCCGCTCGTAGCGACGGCTTGAAGTGGCGGCTGAGAAAGTTGCTGTGACGCATCGGCCCGCCATCCCGCGGTGAGAAGACCCACTTCTCTCTGCTCGGATACTGCGCTAGATGCTCCGCCAAGACTTTGCAGAGAAATTTCGGCAGTGGAACGGTCCGGTGTTCGCCGGTCTTGGTAGGCACGATCTCGACCCGGCCCCCGCCCGCTTCGGTCAGCGACTGTTTGACGTGCACGACCCCACGCAGGAGGTCCAGGTGCTCGACCTTCAGCCCAGCGAGCTCGCCCCACCGAAGTCCCGTGAAGCCTGCCGTGAGGATCAACGCCCGATAGCGCGGGTAGACAG
Source organism: Actinomycetota bacterium (assembly GCA_035550975.1). GTDB lineage: Bacteria > Actinomycetota > CADDZG01 > CADDZG01 > WHSQ01 > DASZOC01. The sequence goes on from DASZOC010000085.1 coordinate 62,876, forward strand.
TGCTCGCGAGACGATCGATCTCCTCGGGCGTTAGCACGTGCATCTCTTGGCGTTGCGACTTCGGTAGAGGGATCTTGGTCGCGGGACTGCGCGTGATCATTCGCGAACGCTCGGCCTCGCCAAGCACGCGCGCCAACATCCGGTAGGCGTTTCGCACGGTTCCCGGGCCCACACCCTTCTTGGTGAGTTTCGCGATCCACGCTTGGATGTGAACTCGCTCGATCTGGCCCAAGGGGGCGTCCTCGAAGTAGGGAAGTACATGGATGCGGAGGAGCAGCTCGTAAGACGTCCGGGTCGAGGGCTTCAGGTGGACGGTTGTCTCTAGCCACCTGGCGGCGAACTCGCCGAACTTGACCTTGCTTCGTCGCGGGTCCGTCCAATCACCGCGCTGTTTCGCGGATTCGATGCTGTTAAGGAACGCCTTCGCCTCGGCCTTGGTTCGGAACGACTTCGAACGCTGCTTGCCGAGAGGATCGCGGTAGCTGGCGATGTAGCTGCCGCTCTTGTCGTTCTTGTTGACCCAGCCCATCACCGATCTCCCTTCGTCCCGGCCTCCTTCTTTCGTTTCCGGTAGTCGCGTTGAGCCTGAACCTGAGCGCACCTCTTGGAGCAATAGAGGAGGCCCTCGGTTCGAGACCGCCCTTTCTCGCCGGCGCCGTTCACCTGTCTTACAAAGAGCCTCTGACACCTCTCGTTCTGGCACGTTCGGTACTCGGCGTTCTCGGTCATGTGCTCGTAGAGCTGATAAACGATCAATGAGTAGACCGGCGGCTGCGGATACTCGAACGGTTGCTTCCACGGCTCGGCACGCGGTGGAGTCTCCATCTCACCCGCAGTGAATTCCTCACCGAAAGTCATGAACAAGTAACGGGTCATCGGTTGCAGCGCCGCGGTAATCCCAGAAGTCAGTGCTTCGATGCATGCTTCTTTGGTCCTCGGCTTCTTTATCCCGAAAGGCCCGCTCTCCCATCGATCGGGTGGTTCCTCGAGACCGTCTTCCCGGAACTGGATCCACAGTCGAGCGAGGTCGCGTATCCAAGCGATCGCGACTCTCTGCTCATCGATCAATTCGGCGGGAAACGGCTCGTTTTCGTAGATCTCATCGAAGCGAGTGAGGAAGTCCTCGACGACGCCGGCTTCCCACAGCCTGAGGGCCGCGTAGTCGCCGAGCAGAGGGGTCTCCCAGATATAGCGCGAGGCGCGGCCGGGGGTCTTGAAGGGTGGTCGGAGGTAGGGGCGGGTCTCATGGGCATACGAGAAGTCGCCAAAGAGCATCATTCCGAAGTCTTCGAAGAAGGCCTTCATCGCCTCGGTGTCGTTGATGTCGAGATCGTGAAGCTCACGGAGATAGAACTCCTCTGGGATCTCGATCAACTCCGGCGGGTCGACCGCGACGTCGGGAACGTAGTAGTCGTCGGCCAGCCCGATCTCCCAGAAGCGCCAGCTCACGGGCTGGACGTCCTGCGGGCCCCAAAGCGTTATACGAAAATTGCTCTTATCTCTTGACATTGTGCCCCAGTTTGGCCTATTTCTGTAATTACGTCGCTGTCAAAGATATATAGCGGAAAGTCAGGTGAGGCGTCAATGGTTAGGCGGTCGGAGCAGTCAACAACTAACGGACGGGTCGGCCAGAGGTACCTGACCGTTGAAGAGGTGGCAGAGATCCTTGGGGTTCCCAAGTCCTTCGTCTACCGCCGGACCTGTCGCGGAGCCAGTGACCCGATCGTCCATTACCGCTTCGGCGGACACCTGAGATTCCTTCGCAAGGACGTTGATGAGTGGATTGAGCGCAGCAGGATCGAACGAGCTGCGGTCGAGACTCCTTACGAGTTTGGGCCCGCTTGGATGCCCTCTTGGAGCGATGGCAAGAGCACGGAGGCCGATGCCTCATGACCCCGCTAAAGCCCCGCGAACCTTCCGCGAGGGGCGCGGCCCTCGCTTCGCACTCGACGTCGCGTTTCCGCAGGCCGTGCACCCTCTGCCCTCGCTCCGGCTTCGCCTCCGCGTCCCCGACCTCCCGCCCTCGCCA